>JBEKPF010000117.1:0-14224 GCA_049521035.1 Occallatibacter sp.
ACGCTTGACGCAAAGGGCTTGCTCAATTGGAACGAGGTTTTTCTGGACGGCAGCTTCGCTGCGGCAAAAAAGGGGGCTTGGCAGTCGGTAAGACCAAGCGCGGCAAGGGCACGAAGTGGCTGGTATTGGGAGACGGTGATGGTGTTCCGCTGGGAGTTCGGTTGGAAAGTGCCTCTCCGGCAGAAGTTACGCTTGCGGACGCCACGCTCAAACAGGTCCGCGTCCCCAGGCCGAAAGGCCGGCCGCGGCAAAAGCCGAAACGGGTGATCGCGGATCGTGGCTACGACTCCGACCCGTTGCGGGAACGCTGGAAAAGGCGAGGCATCGAACTGATCGGGCCGTATCGAAGCAACAACAAGGAATGGAAATATGAAGACGGCCGGAAGCTGCGACGCTACAAACGACGATGGAAGATCGAGCGCACCAATGCCTGGCTGGGCCAGTTCCGCCGATTGCTCGTCCGTCATGAACATCTGCTGGCCACCTATCGAGCCTTCTTCTATCTCGCATGCCTCTGGATCACGTCGCGGAAATATTTATGAAACACGCTCTAACAATAATTGCTTAAGCCGGAGCAAAAGACGCCAAAAATGGCCCGTTGCGAGGATAACCGCGCAGCTAACTGGGGCACATGCTTGATTTGCGCAATTACGCGCCAATTCTCTTGCCTTAAAAGGGATATCTGAACAGTTTTTGAGTAACTCGCAGTCAAGATCGGATGCTAGTGAAACCTATTTTCAAAGGCGGTGGGGAAAGCTATAGTGCCGCGATTTGTTTGAGCTTAATCGATTGAGAAGAAGGCTTCCGATTACACGGGATCCTGGCCCGACTACCATCTGCGCCATCGCGATTGCGGCCTGGAGTTGTTGTACTTCTAATAAACACTCACGTAAAGATAGGGTAAAAAGATCGCGGCGGGAGGGATTTCCTTGCCGATGGGGTAGGCAAGATGTAGAATTTGAGAATGATCAGCACTCCTGAGTAAAGCTCCAAACTGGGGAATGTGAGCAAGTTGCGATGAATTTACCGAGGGGTACCTGTCTGTTGATTTTCGATCACTTCATAAGGCTCGCCAAATCGAGTCGCTGCTCTCTAACAGACGAGCGCATGTATTTACGCTGCCACGCATCAGTCAGCCACGCAAAGAACAAGGTTTAATAGTGGGCACGCCTTTAGCCGCGGTGAGGTTAGGAAGTTTTGCAAAGGTAGTTCGCTATACGCACAAGTCCAACGTCTTGTTTTATTGAAGTGTTTTTGGTTGTTTCTTTTTCGATTTTGAAAGATGGCAGGGGATTTCCAAACGGCGCGGGATCGATGTTTTGGGTGCGCCTGTGAAACCAAAGAAAATCGCAGCTTGATTGCACGAGATTTCCACAATCGAATAGCAGTCGGTATTTGAGGGTCAACCATTAAGGCCCCAGCTTCCAACGGGAGGATCTGTGAGAACAACGCAGTTTCAGAGGGTGGATGAGAATTCCCTCGTCGTGCAGGACGGAGACGCTGCCATGTCCGAACGCATGTACTCGACGGAGTTCCTGCGATACAGCGATGCGCCCGTGGATTCCTGGCGCTACCGGTATGTGAAGCGAGCAATAGACCTAACGTGTTCTCTGATCCTGATCGTTGCATTTTCAATTCCGGGTTTTTTGATTGCTGCGGCAATTCTTCTAACTTCCAAGGGTCCGGTCTTTTACCGCGAGCAGCGAATTGGGAGGAATGGTCATCTCTTCCGAATCTGGAAGTTCCGCTCCATGCACCGGAATGCTGCGCAGAGGGCGCGGATTGCAGATGCACAAATGGGAGTCAAGGTCCTGGAATGGAGAATGCATAAGCACCTCCGCGATCCGAGGATCACCACGGTTGGCGGGTTTCTAAGACGCTGGAGCCTCGATGAGCTACCTCAGCTCTTCAATGTGCTCTTGGGGGATATGTCGCTGATCGGTCCTCGCCCCATTGTGCAGGCCGAGACGGCATTGTATGGAAAGCTTATTTCGTACTATTTGACGGCGATTCCCGGCCTATCCGGCTTGTGGCAAGTCTCCGGGCGGAGTCATGTGAACTACGAAAAGCGTGCGAGGTTGGAAGCGGAATATGTCCAGGGATGGAGCCTGAGGGGCGACCTTGTGATCCTGCTGCGGACCGTTCCCGCAGTGCTGGGACGTATTGGCGCGCACTGATAGGCCCTCCCCTCAAAACAGGCATCCCCGGGATTGTTTTTCGCGGCTGGAATGTACGGACCTTGGTTCCATGCAACATTGGTATTGGCCCGTGCCGGAACGCGACGAGTTCCTGAGCTTATCGATAACGAGATTGAAAAGATGCCCTGAAAGGCACACACCCCGCTCAGATTGGTCCGCTTGAAGGATGTGGGGCAAAACCGAGCTCGGTTGCGAGCCAAGGGCAGAATGCAGGAAAATAGAGCACGTCTATGAAAATGCGTCTTTTTTGGCCCTTCGCGCTGCTTTTTTTTGCGGCTTCCCCTCAAGTCTGGACTCAAAGTCAGAGCGGAGATCAATCCGGTAATACTCAGCAGGGCTCTTCTGTCGATTGCACGGACCCGCTTATGGCCGCGAGCGATGTTTGCGCGCAAAGCCGCCGACAGAACCTTGAGCCGAATTCCGCCAATGAGACCATCAATGAGACCGGAGCGCTGACTCCAAGGTCACTTGGAACAACTTCCCCGGTCGAGAGTTCTCCATTTGGGCCGGGTAGCAGAGCACGACAGCCAGAGCGGATATATCCGCCGGATTCGCCGACAGAGTTCCAAAGGTTTGTGGCTGCAAGTACAGGACAAGTCCTTCCGATCTTTGGGGCGAGTCTATTTCGAAATGTTCCTTCCACTTTTTCGCCCGACGACTTGGCACCCGCGACTCCTGAGTACCTGCTCGGGCCCGACGATGAACTGCGTATTCGAATCTGGGGTCAGGTCAATTACAGCGGAAATCTCCGCGTCGACAGGTCGGGCAGCATTTATATTCCCCAAGTCGGATCAGTGCATGTATCCGGTTTGCAGTTCTCCGCGTTGGATCAACATCTACGCGAAGCCGTTGGCAGGATTTTTCGCAATTTTGATTTGTCAGTCGACTTAGGGCGCATTCGCTCGATGCAGATTTATGTCACGGGCCAGGCGCGGCGGCCGGGCGTTTACACCGTCAGCTCCCTCAGTACGTTGGTCGATGCCTTGTTCGCCAGCGGCGGCCCTTCTCCGCAAGGCTCGCTTCGCCATATTCAGGTGAACCGGGGAGGGAAAACGGTTGCCGACTTCGATTTGTATGCATTGCTGGTTCATGGCGACAAATCCAAAGATGTGCGGCTCATGCCCGAAGATGTTCTGTATATTCCCGCGGTGGGTTTGCAAGTAGCCGTTCTAGGCAGCGTGCACAGTCCAGGGATCTATGAAATGAGTGACGGTGAAACCATCGGCAGTCTACTGGATGCAGCTGGCAAGACAACGGCCTTGTCCTCTAATGCGCGCATTTCATTGGATCGCGTGGGACAGGACAAACTTCGCCAAGCTATGGAGTTTCCCTTCGATGCAAGCGGCCTGTCTGCGCAGCTATCGGACGGCGATATCCTTCAGATCCACTCGATTCTACCTGCATTCCATAAGACGGTTACGCTGCGTGGAAATGTAGCCAACCCCGGGCATTTCGGTTGGCATGAAGGCATGCATTTGAGTGATCTGATTCCCGACCGGGATTCCCTTGTGAGCCGGGATTATTGGTGGAAGCGCAGTCATCTTGGTTTGCCAGCACCGGAGTTCGAGCCCATTATCTCGACAATCGGGGACGGACAGCGCCCTGCCGAGTTCAGCTCGCGCGGCCCGACTACTTCTGTGACCCAGGAGACCCTGACGTCCGCGCTGACGGCTTCGCCTTCAACGCCCGGATCCACCAGCCCGGGACCGACGAGTCCGAACGACCTGCAGGACGCTAACTCTTCAAGAACCGGCTCCCAGAACTCCGGCCCCACAAGAAGCAATGGTGCAGTTGGTTCCCAAATAGTACAAGTTTCTAGTGCAGGGCAATCTAAGAAAAATGAAGTGCGTCTATTGGCACCCGATATAAATTGGGATTACGCGGTAATTGAACGTCTCGATTCAGAAAGCTTGAAGACGTCGTTGATATCGTTCGATCTTGGCAAGCTGGTGCTCAATCATGACGCCAGTCAGGATATAGCCCTGCAGCCGGGCGATACGATCACAATCTTTTCGCAAGCCGACATCGCGGTGCCGCTCGATCGTCAAACCAAGTATGTCGACCTCGAAGGCGAGTTTGTCCATTCTGGCGTCTACAGTGTCCAGATCGGAGAAACATTGCGGGATGTGGTGCGCCGCGCTGGAGGACTTACTCCGCGGGCCTATCTCTACGGGTCTGAGTTCACCCGCGAATCGACCCGCGTGCTTCAACAACAGCGCCTTGACGAATATGTGCGCAGCGCCAGTATGGAGACCGAGCGCGGCACGCAAGCGCTTGCCGTCTCGGGAGGAGCATCTTCAACAAGCGCCGCAGACGTGGCGGCCTCCCAGACCGTTGGACAGCAGTTGATCGCCCGTCTCAGCCAGATTAGGGCTACTGGTCGCATTGTTCTCCAGTTTCAGCCTAGTAGCGCAAGCATCTCAGATGTACCGGCAGTCAGCCTGGAAAATGGGGACCGCTTCGTCGTACCTTTCGCGCCTTCCATGATCAACGTAGTCGGTGCAGTGTATGACCAGAATTCGTTTCTCTTTCAACCGCGCCGTACGGTAGGTCAATACCTGAAGCTGGCTGGTGGTGCGAATCGGAATGCGGATTGGCGCCACTCCTTTGTGATTCGCGCTGACGGCTCGGTGGTCAGCCGGTCAGACCAAAAAGGGTACAGCTTGTGGTCCAGCAGTTCGTTTGATCAGTTGCGCCTCAATCCAGGCGACACAGTTGTTGTTCCGGACAAGACACTGCGTCCCACCGCACTGCGGAACGTTCTCGATTGGACTCAGGTGTTCTCTCAATTGGCACTCGGTGCCGCCGCTATAAACGTTCTCTAAACAGAGAGCCTCTCGTAAGAAGCTAGAAACGTAAGGCTCTAGAGTGTCGTCCCCCGGCACGAAAGGTGAAGACAGATGTCGTCGCACGCACCCATTCTTGTCACCGGTGGCGCCGGTTTCATCGGTTCGAACTTCGTGCTGCAGTGGTTGGCCGAAGAGCGCGCCTCTGTTGCCGTTTTCGACAAGTTGACATATGCCGGGAACTTGGAAAATCTGGTCTCGGTCCAGCAGGATTCCCGCTACCAATTTGTTCAGGGCGACATCGTGGACGCCGCACAGGTTCGCCTGGTTCTGAATAAGCAGCGGCCGCGCGCGATCGTTCATTTTGCCGCAGAAAGCCACGTGGATCGGTCCATTCTTGGACCCGCTGAGTTCATTCGCACCAATATTGAGGGAACTTTCCAATTGCTCGAAGCCGCGCGTAGATACTGGTCGGAGTTGCCGGCGAACGAGCAGAGCGCATTCCGTTTTCTGCATGTATCAACAGACGAGGTCTACGGCTCACTGACACCGACCGCTCCCGCCTTTACAGAAGAAACTGCATACTCTCCCAATAGCCCCTACTCGGCCTCCAAAGCAGCTTCAGATCATCTGGTGCGCGCCTACTACCACACTTACGGTCTACCCGTAGTTACCACCAATTGCTCGAATAACTACGGACCCCGCCAGTTTCCCGAAAAGCTGATCCCGTTGATGGTCCTGAATGCTCTGAAGGGCTTGCCTCTTCCGGTATATGGAGATGGCCAGAACGTGCGCGACTGGCTCTATGTAGGTGATCACTGCGACGGCATCCGCACCGTGCTGAGAAAAGGCATGCCGGGAGAGACTTATAACATTGGCGGAATTCAGGAGATGTCGAACTTAGATGTAGTGCACCAGGTTTGCGCGCTTCTCGACGATCTGAAACCTAGTGGAGCGCCGTATGCGAGGCTGGTCACCTTCGTCAAAGATCGCCCCGGCCACGACCGCCGTTATGCCATCGACACCACGAAGATAAAGCGGGAACTTGGCTGGCAGCCCAAAGAGACATTTCCCGGCGGCTTGCGCAAGACAATTCAGTGGTATCTCGACAACCTTGAATGGGTGGAGCACGTAACAAGCGGGTCGTACCGGGATTGGATCAAGTTACAGTATGCTCCCACCAGTCAAGAAGGAGCTACGGGCTGATGAGCACACGCAAAGGCATCATTCTGGCGGGGGGATCTGGGACGCGCTTATACCCCATTACTCATGCGGTATCGAAACAGCTGCTTCCCATCTATGACAAGCCGATGATCTATTACCCGCTGAGCGTACTGATGCTGGCGGGCATTCGCGATGTTCTGGTGATTTCCACTCCGCAGGATACGCCGCGATTTGAGCAGTTGCTTGGAGACGGCTCGTCCTGGGGAATGTCGTTCCAGTATGTCGTTCAGCCCAATCCGGAAGGTTTAGCCCAGGCCTTCATCCTGGGCCGTGATTTCGTTGGTCGAGATGCTTGTGCGCTGGTATTGGGCGACAACATATTCTTCGGAAATCAGCTTGCGACGATATTGCAGTCCGCCGCGGCGCAGCCTTCTGGAGCCACAGTTTTCGCCTATCCGGTAAAGGATCCGGAGCGTTACGGCGTGGTCGAGTTGAATGCTGCGGGACAGGCTGTAGGTCTCGAGGAAAAGCCCAAGAATCCCAAGTCTCGTTACGCCGTGACAGGGGTTTACTTTTACGATAACCAGGTGCTCGATATCGCCAAAAGTCTCAAGCCCTCACCGCGCGGGGAACTGGAAATCACCGATGTGAACCGCCATTATCTGCATTTGGGGCAACTGGCAGTGCAAGTTATGAGTCGCGGTATCGCATGGCTGGATACTGGCACTCACGACTCTCTTTTGGAGGCAAGTTCTTTTGTCCAGATCATCGAGAAGCGCCAAGGGTTGAAAGTCGCTTGTCCGGAAGAGATTGCGTTCCGCGCTGGATTTATCGGTGCCGAACAGCTGGAGAAGTTAGCTCGGGGAATCAGGAATGGTTACGGCGACTATTTGCGCGAGATATTGGTGGACCGGGGTCACTTTCAATGAAAGTTCAGGAGACAAAGATCTCGGGCGCACTTATCGTGGATCCGGCTGTCTTTGGCGATGAGCGTGGCTTCTTTCTCGAGAGTTTCAATGAAAGAGCGATGCGGAGCATTGGGATTGATGCACATTTTGTGCAGGACAATCATTCGCGCTCGCAGCGCAATGTGCTTCGCGGATTACATTATCAGTTAGGTCAAACGCAAGGGAAGCTGGTTCGCGTTGTGCGCGGGAAAGTGTTTGACGTTGCGGTTGACCTCCGCCGGGATTCCCCCACCTTTGGCAAATGGGAAGGCGTGGAGCTTTCGGAAGAGAATAGGCGATTGTTCTGGCTTCCTCCGGGGCTTGCTCACGGCTTTCTGGTTCTCTCGGATTCCGCAGACTTTCTTTACAAGGCGACCGACTACTACGCGCCTGCTTTCGAGCGTACTATCCTCTGGAATGATCCGGAATTGGGGATTGAATGGCCGCTCGTGGATGAGCCAATCCTCTCCGCGAAAGACGCTGCGGGGAAGGCCTTTCGCGATGCGGAAGTTTTTGAGGCGGGATTCTCTGCGAGGGAAACGAATGCCGGACGCTAAAATTGTGGTCTTTGGCCGCACCGGGCAAGTAGGGTGGGAACTGCGTCACAAGCTGGCTTGCCTCGGCCAGGTCACCAATGTCGAATATCCTGAAGTCGACTTAAGGCAGCCTGAGTCGATACGCACGGCGTTGCGCGCAGTCAGGCCTACGGTCATCATCAATGCGGCCGCCTACACTGCGGTAGATAAGGCTGAAAGCGAACCAGAATCGGCCATGGCGATCAACGGCGTAGCGCCTGCGCTGATTGCAGAGGAAGCCAAGCGTCTCGGAAGCATAGTTGTTCACTACTCGACCGATTACGTATTCGATGGCTCCAAACAGAGCCCCTATGTCGAGACCGACGCTCCCAATCCGAAGAATGTTTATGGCAAGACGAAGCTGGCAGGCGATGAGGCTGTTCAGGCATCTGGTTGCGAGCACCTGATTCTGAGAACAAGTTGGGTCTACGGGGCCCGCGGCAATAACTTTCTGCTGACTATGTTGCGCTTGGCAGGGGAGCGAGACGAGTTGAAGATCGTGGACGACCAGACCGGCGGACCGACTTCGAGCGAATGTATCGCGCAGGCAACCGCGGATATCCTTGCGCAGGTGCTTGGGCCTTTGGGTGATGGACTCAATGGACGCAGCGGGATCTACAACCTGACCAACGCGGGAGAAACCACCTGGTTTGGATTTGCCCGGGCTTTGCTCAACATGGCCGCCGGAACCATGGGTACTAAATTGCCAAAATTGATTCCGATTCCGACCAGCGAGTTTCCCCGCCCGGCCGCACGTCCTGCGAATTCGCGTCTTTCATGTCAGCGCTTGGAGGAGGCGTTCGGTGTACGCATGCCGCATTGGGAAGAAGCGCTCTCAATGGTGCTGGAGACACTAGCTGACGGGGCTGCCAGGGTAAACGACAAGGCTTGATTTCCGCTTGTGACTGAACTGCGCGCTGAACAAAACAGAAGGGGCAGTCCGGATTGCGGACTGCCTCTTCTTGTATTCGGGCGAGTTGATCGACTCGCAGTTTACGGGAGATAGTAGCGAAGGCTGGTGAAGATCATGTTCTCTATCCCCTTGGCGCCGATGCCGGAAGCGCCCGACCAACCTTCACGGACCGCATAGCTATACTGAAGACCTTGGCGCAGGCGGCCGCGATCGCCCTTGTAGATGTCATACCAGTAGCCGGTTGTCACTTCCTGCACGTCGCGCGTCTGGGCGCCGCAGGAAGCGCCGCTGTAGTAGCCGGTGGAGCTTCCGTTGTAACCCGGGGCAGTGATAGCGTTACAGGCTGAGTTCGAAAGCAGTCGCGAACCATAACCGACTGCTGCGGCTGAAGGCGCGCCCCAGTGGGCCCCCCAGGTGCCGCCCGCTGCAATTTGCGCAGCCGTGGGAGTAGCGGTGCAGGTGCCGGTGGTGGTGCAGAATTCCGCGCTTGGCGCTCCCAGAGTGGTGGCTCCGGAAAGGGCTTCGTCCTCGCGGCCGGCATAGTCGCCACCGTAATACAGATAAAGCATCAGACGAGGAGTCGGCGTTGCTTCGGCGCTGAGCAGGCCGGAGAGATTGTGGATCGGCTCAAGTCCGCCCCATGCATTCGAGGTCGCGTCAGAGAGATTCGATGCGCCGAAGTGGCCGACCCCGGGTCCGAACAGACCTTTGGCGCCGAAATTGAATTTGTCCTTGATGACCGGGACTCGCATGCTGCCTCCGATGCCGCCCAGTGTGACCTTGTTGGAGAATGCTCCAGCAGTGGTGAGTGCAGGCGCAATGGCTGCTCCAGTGATGATGTCCTTGTCGCCACCATAGAGATTGCTGTTGGTCGTTTCGCCGGGGTAGATGGTCTCGTGGAAAATGCGGCCGATTCCGAAGACTTCATAGTGGCCGAACCCTGGGTCGAAAGCGGCCTTGACCAGCACGTCAGGCGCTTCGTTAAAGGAGATGTTGGCCAGGTTGGCGCAGGAGTTGACCGTCTTGTAGACGGGAACCGCAACGTCGATGATGTTGCCGGCCGAGTCGAGCTGCTTCTGGTTCGTGTAGTTCACAATCGAGGTTGCAGGCGAGCAAGCGCTGATGGCCTGGTTGAGCAGGCTGGCGCTCAAGCCGGCACTGCCGACCACCGCGTAGGGTGTGTTGCCTGCCAGGGTAGCGGAGTAGAGCAGTTGAGGGTTCTCAGCGGAGATGGCGAAGGCCGCCTTGGAAAAGCCCTTAGTCAAGCGGAAGTAGCCCATACGAGCCCACACCAGGCCCGCGACGTAGTTCGGGTCAATCATGGAAGGCAGGGCTTTGTTCGCAGCCGCGGTGGTTATGCCAACCTTGTCCTCAGTGGCCAGAGTCCAGCCTTGGCCGCCGGAGAAGGTCCAGTGGCTATTCGTCTCAGCCTCGATCGATGCAATGCGCTGACGGAAGATGTAGCTGGTGGATTGATTGTCGTTGGAAGTCGTGCCGACGCCGAGGAAGTCGCCCTCGAGGTTCGCGCGCATGGTGCCCCAGCTGACTTTGCCTTCAGCGATGAAGCCGACGCGGGACTGGCGGCCAGTCAGGTTCATCTCGCTCATTGAATACGAGTCTGCGCTTTCGTAGGGAATGGAGCTCCAGGGAGTAGCTTCCTCACCGCCGGTTGCATGCGTACGGTACGTTGACTCACCGTTGAAGAAGCCGTAAGGGGTAATCGTGATTCCCTTGAAATGCAGATTGGTTGGATTCTCGATGGCTTTTTTGATCTTGGCTGTTTCGTCGGAGACCGTGCCGGCCAGCGAAGCCTGGTTGCCTTTGAGATCGGTGACCGTCGTTTGCAGAGTCGTGACGGCAGCAGTGTTATCTACCAGCGCCTGCTGTTGTGCAGAGCTTGCGGCGACCGCCTTGGCTGCTTCCACCTTGGCCTCGGCTGCTTCCTGCTCGGCCTTCTTCAACTGGACATCCTTATTTGATAGATCGGTCTGCAGACTGTTGATCTTGTTTCCCTGGACCTCGAGGGCCTGGCGCAACTCCTGAATCTGGTCGGTGACAGAAGGAGCTGGAGGGGCCTTCGTTTTCTTTGCAACGGCCTGTTTCTTTGGCGCCGGCGCGTCTTGGGGGTAGGCAACTGAGGCGGCCAGGGTGACTGCAAAAAATGCCGCGGCTGCGGTGGTGAGCTTGAAGTTCATGATGCCTCTCTCTTGCTTCAAAAAGTCAGGTGGATCACGGCTGCGTTTCCAAAATCGGAGGGTGCGGGTAGCATGTGCGCACTTCGCCGTTAGCTCGACGAGCTTATTGCGAACTCCTGAAAGGGTGTCCTGAGATCGAACTGTAGCGACGGCAAACGAAGGCTGGCCGTGACCCACATCACCTTTGGTGGAGAGACAGGAATCGGGAAGTTAGGCACTGACCCGGCAAGGTTTATGCGGGTAAGTTGGTGCATTGTCCACATTGCACAGGACTTTCGTAACCTTCCGCAGTGCTCGCGGAAGAAGGTTTGAGATCGTGCAAAGTGGAATGAGACGGGAAAGGTGTGAGGATTTGCCGTTTGGACGGGTGTTCCAGATCACAAACGTTGCGCCGGGAAACGTCCTGCTTCCCAGCGCGCTGTAAAGACAGCAAGGCTGGATACGAACGGCACGATAGTCCGTCACACCAGCCTTGTCCCGGAGTTTCAGTACAGCAATTGTCTATCTCTTTCCGTTGTCTTTGAAATTAAGTGCAATGTAGTAGTACGTGTACCCGTGGCTGGTTGTGACACTCGTCAAGAACTGGCCGCCGCCGAAGTAGGCGCCGCCGCCACCCAGGTTGAAGTGCCTATTGAGTTCGTACCATGAGTAGCCATCGATTTCCGCGCCCACATGACGGCCGTGGTCGGTCTTGTTGGTCGCGATCGCACCGCCCGAAGTGTTGTAGATCGAGTCCAGCGCCTCAGCCGCCCAAAAGTCCAGCCCCTGTGCCGTGAAGGTGAGCCGCCGATGGGGCTCAACGGTAACCCCCGCGCGCACCGACTCAATGTTCTGCCAGCCGAAAAGGTCAGCGATTCCAAGGCGGTCGTGGGCAGTCGGGTAGATCGTGTCAAAGGTGGTGTGCGACTTGTTCTCCTTTGGATTGCTATTGCCCGTGGCGTAATCGTACTGGGCAAAGATGCGCGGCTTGGCCGCCCCATCGAGGAACTGGTATGCCGCGCCCACCTGCGCTGCCGAGGCTCGAAGCGGCTGCGGTCCCACGGTGCCGGTTTCGAGGATCGCCTCGCCCCCATAATCGAACGCCGAGTGGGCTTGCGCTTTGAAGCGCGCGCCGAGAACGCCCTCGTTTTCCTTGCCGGTAGTTTTGGCCACAGCCGGTTCCACGACTTCTGCCGGCTGCACGCGCCACAGGAAGAACGGCTCAAGGCTCGAGTGCCGAACGAGAAAATCATCGACGCGGCCGTAGGCTCCGTAAATGTTGTTGCCTTCCTGATGCGGGCTCACGCCATAGGCCTGCGGTACTACCGCCGACGCGGCGAAGATGCCCAGATGCTCGCGCTTTGCGTTCAGATTCAGCACGGCCGCATCGTAGGACCGTGCCTGGTTACGCCACTCGGAGTCGGCGATGATGGTGTTGTTGTAGTTAATGAGCTGCCGGCCCACGCGGAGGCTGAACCAGTGTTGTTCAGGCGCGCCGATCTCCGCGTAAGCCAACTTGAGATCCCAGCGGACCGTGTTCGGCGGGGCAAGGGGTGGGTTTTGGAAGCCGGCACGGGCATCCTGCACCTGGGCCGTAACCCGGAACCAACTGGGAGTATGCAGATCCACCTGGAACCGAAAGCGGTTCAACAGGTAGGAGTCATTGACACCCAATTTGAAGTTATTGTTGTCATAAGCCTCATACCGGAACCGCTCCTCGCCCTGCAGATCGATCCATTTGGGCAACCTGGTGTCGAGGGAGGCGAACGGGGCAAAGTCGTGAAAGTCGTAGGGCGCTGGATTGCCGGTAGTGCGCCAGGCGGCGCCGTTCAAGAAGCTTAACGGGTTGGAGGCCGGCCCGGTAATGAATGCGCCATTGTACCCGGACGTCGCGTTCCGTGTGGTGATGTCGTCCTGCGCAACCAGGAGCAGGCTGCCCGCGATAGCAAACAGAAAGAGCACAGCAGAAATGGATAGCGACAATCGGCGCAGGGAAGCAGACGCAACTGCAAATAGAGCTTTTTGCACTTTGGATTCTCCTTGGATTTCTGGGAAGCTCAACGGGTCGGGATCGTAGGTCCCTTTCCCATGTGGGATGCAGAGCTTTATCGACAGGTGGGAAAACAGCAAGCTATAGAAATAAAGAGCTCAGCAGAGATCGATAGCGGCAACCGCCGGTGAGATGCATATGCAACAGCGTAAAGAGCATTGTGCACTTTGGATTCTCCTATTGAATTGTGGGGATCTCGATGGGTTAGGACCGTAGGCCCCGAGCCCGTGTGGGCGGCAGAACTTTATCGACAGGTTGGGCGACAACAAGTCATATCTATATTTGTTACGAATATACGAGTTCATCTTGAAAGTCAAATTCAGAGAGTTTACAACCAGGAGTCGCTGTGTCCGCCGGCCTTCGGTATGTTCTTCTCCAAGAGGGCCAGATCGCGAGGCCGGCAAAAGAAGAGGGCAGCCCGACTTGCGGCTGCCCCTCTCGGTTTTCGGTTGATCTGCGGGTTATGGGAGGTAGTAGCGGAAGCTGGTCCAGAGCATATTGTCAATGCCCTTGGCGCCGATGCCTGAAGCGCCCGACCAGCCCTCGCGTACTGCATAGCCGTACTGGATGCTCTGACGCAGGCGGCCGCGGTCGCCCTTGTAGATGTCATACCAGTAGCCACCGGTGATTTCCTGCACGTCGCGGACTTGCGCGCCGCAGGAGCCGCCCGGAATGTAACCTGTAGAACCGCCGCCATTGTAGCCGGGGGCGGAGAGGCTGGTGCAAGCGGAGTTGCTGAGTACGCGCGAACCGTAGCCAACCGCAGCCGCGGAAGGAGCACCCCAGTGACCACCCCACGATCCACCTGCAGCAATGTTCGCCGCCGTCGGTGCAGTGGTGCAAGGGAACGCGCCCGCGGTAGTGGGGCAGAAGTCCGCACTGGGCGCGCCCAGCGTGGTGGAACCAGCATTGGCGTAATCGTCGCGCCCTGCGTAGTCGCCGCCGTAGTTCAGGTAGAGGGTGAGACGAGGCGTTGGATTGGCCTCAACAGTGATCAGGCCGGAAAGGTTGTGGATCGGCTCAAGTTCGCCAAACTGGTTGGCGGTGACGTCGGCCAGCGTTGAATCGCCGTAGCGGCCCATACCGGGGCCATAAAGCGCTTTGGCTCCGACGGTGAGTACCTTGGGAACGACCGGAACGCGGAAGCCGCCGCCGATGCCGCCCAGAATGATGGCGTTGTTCACATAACCGGCGGTGGTAAGAGCTGGGGCAACGTTCGCTCCAGTTGCGATGTCTTTCAGGCCGCCATAAAGGTTGCTGTTGGTGGTTTCACCTGGATATACGGTTTCGTGCGCGAAGCCCATGATGCCGAAGACCTCGTAGTGGCCCCAGCCCGGATCGAACGCCATCTTGGTGATTATATCGGGAGCATTATTGAAGGAGATGGTGGCGATATCCGAACAACCGTTCACAGTCT
>JBEKPF010000118.1:0-13860 GCA_049521035.1 Occallatibacter sp.
TACAACTCGACTACACCGCTGGCGGAGCAGTTGAAGACGCTTTCGCTGGGCATGAGCGACGACCCGACATCGACCGAGTTGTTTCAGGCGCTGCGAGGCCAGCGGGTGGAGGTCCTGGGAGGACCGGGCGGCGCGATTACGGGTCGCCTGATGTCGATTGAGTCTAGAACCGAGAAGGCCGGTACCGGCGACGCGACGGTCGACAAGTTCTATCTGACTTTGGTGGCGGGGTCGGGAGCAGTAAGAGTGGTTGAGTTGACGCCCGCGTTGAGCGTGCGGCCGCTCGATGGGAACCTGCAAGGGCAGCTTGATCGCTATCTGGAACTGCTGAGCACAACGCACTCCACGGGGCTGCGTCACTTGACGCTGGACGCGCTGGGGCAAGGGCAACGGCAGTTGCGCGTGAGTTACATCAGCGAGGTTCCGGTCTGGAAGTCGACTTACCGGATTGTCTTTCCGCAAACGCCGGATGGAAAGGCCACTATGCAGGGCTGGGCGGTGGTGGATAACACAGTGGGTGCGGATTGGGACAATGTGCAGTTATCGCTGGTGGCAGGTGCGCCGCAGAGTTTCATTCAGCCTCTGAGTCAGCCCTTGTATACGCGGCGTCCGGAGATTCCCATCTCCACCGAGGCGCAGTTGACACCGCAGACCCATGAGGCGGCGGAAGCAAACTCAGCGCCTCTGATTAGCAGGCAGGAGATGGATGCATTGGGTCATGTTCCTGGGGCCGGCTTGACTCAATACGAGCCAGCGGGACAGGCAAAGAAGGCGGATCGCTTCATTGGTGGCAATATGCCCACAGATGGCAAAGTGATGCTGTCCGCAAATGGTCAGGGCTCGGGTGGTGGAATCGGGTCCGGTTCCGGCAACGGCTATGGTCCCCGTGAGGGTGGCAACATCGGAGGCGGCATTCTTCGGCTCGGAGGCGTCTATCGCGCCTCCGACGCAATTCAAGAAGGCGACGTCTCCACCAACGCTTTCGACGATTTCTTCGAGTATGCCCTCACGCAGCCAGTCACCATTCACAAAAATGAGTCGGCGATGGTGCCGATTCTGCAGCAGGAACTTCCTGCCGAACACGTAACCCTCTGGAGCCAACAGGAGCGCACTCCTCTGCGCGCCGTATGGCTTGAGAACACGTCGAAGCTGACGCTGGACTCTGGCAGTTTTTCCATCTTTGAGAGCGGCGAGTTTGCCGGCGAAGGTCTGCTGGACCCAATTCATCCCGGCGAAAAGCGGCTGCTGAGCTATGCTGCCGACCAGGCAGTGCGCGTCAAGGTCACGGATCGCGACAACAAGCGCACGCTGCATCATGTGGAGATCCGCAAGGGCGTGATCATTGAGACGCACATGGATGTGGCCTCGGTGACCTACTCGTCCACAAACTCCGCGGACGTAGACCGTGTGGTTCTGCTGGAGCATCCGCGGCGGATAAATGGTTGGTCGCTCGACGACGGTCTGAAGGCGGACGAAACCGCGCCGAATCTCTATCGATTCAAGGTGCCGGTCGCTGCGCACGCAACGGCCAAACTTGAAGTTCGCGAACACGGGCCGGAGCATCAGCGTGTCGATCTAAATTCCAACCAGAATCAAACCGAATATCTCCTGGACCTGGTGAAGCGAGTTCCCGATGCGCTGGACAAACTGAAGCCGGTGATCGACGCTCAGACCGCGCTCGCCGAACTGGATCATCGCATTGCGGAATCAAAGAAGACCGAAGAGACCGCCGCGGCCGACGAGGCCCGCGACCGCGACAACCTGACCGCGCTCAAAGGCAACGATGCAGCCCGCCGCTTTGTGGACGAACTGAACCACGCCGAAGATCAGTTGCAGGCCACACGCAAGCAGACCGCAGACCTGGAGCAGCAGAAACAGGCCGCAGTCGACAAGCTGAACGCGCTGATTGCGGGGCTCAGCTTCGACTGGGACGTTACGACGAAATGAGATACCCTCGCCTTACGCCAGGCTGGTCATGGCATTTTGGATCACGCGGGCCGTCGCGTCTTCTCCCTCCAGCGACGAGATCATCAGGTCGTAGAGGTGGGGGTTGAGCCAGTACTTGCCCCAGTATTCCTGCAGGTACTTGGCGCGCGCTCCATCTACGGTGCGAATGCGCTCCTCGGCGTCGACACCCTTGGCCAGACGCTCGCGCAGACGAAGAATGCGCTGCCGGTGAGGCGCATAGACGAATGCGTGGAAGGCGTCTGGCTTATGCTGCAGAACGCACTGTGAGCCGCGGCCCACAATGACGCAGTTGCCGTCAGCGTAGGCCTGTTCGATGATCTTCTGGGAGATTTTCACCATCTCCTGTGCATCGAAGAGAGCGTTATCGCGAAGCTCGAGACCAGCGGCCAGCGCCGCAGAGCGCATCGCCTGCTGGTTGAGCCGTCGCAGCCAGGAATCTACATGCTCGTCGTAGCGGAGAACCGCTTTCGTATCCACGTGCGCGGCATAGGCAATCGCGTCGATGATGTCCTTGTCCAGCAGCTTCCAGCCCAGGTTTTCAGCGATGGTCTGTGCGATTCGGCCGCCGCCGCTTCCAAACTCCCTGTTCACCGTCAATAGGCGGTATTTCATGCTTGCCCCCTTTCAACTGATTCCGGTTGAGCGGTTTGGGGTGCAAAGACTGCTTTCAACTGCTTCACAGCCGGGTCATGATCAGTCTGCGGCTATCAATTATAGGCGGCGCGGAAAGCCGGGCAGTGAGGTAGGTCACGGAGAAAATATAGGGTTGAATCCGGCAAAAAACGACCCGCATGTTTTTCACGCGGGTCGTTCTTTGCCACAGCAGGAGTTTTTAGTAGATGATCTTCAGCGCGAACTGGAAGATGCGCGGCTCAAATGTACTCGTGATTTGTCCGCCACCGTTGGGAACGCCGCCTGTGATTGACGAAACCGGCAGAATGCCTCCCGTTCCGACGGTCGCGGTCGTGCTTCCCTGCGATCCGCTGATATTGCCCGGCAGGTACAGGTTGGTGTGGTTGAACAGGTTGTAGATCTCCGTGCGGAACTCAACCTTCAGGCTTTCGATAGGGGTACTGAACTTCTTGTTGATATCCAGATCCGTCTCGTTAAATGGAGGCGTCCGTCCCGGGTTGCGCGAGGCGTTGCCGAACGGGCTGAGCACATTGCCGGCTGCGTCCTTGATCGGCGGTATCACAAAGGCGTTGTAGTTGATGTAGTTCACATATCCCGTGTTCGCCGCGCGGGAAGAGCGCCCTTGCGTGATTTTCTGTCCCGACACTACGTCTGGACGGTATTCGTTAGCGCCGCGATATGTAGCCGAGATCTGTGGCGACACTGCCTGGGCGCTGTTAGGTGAGTACGTCAGGTTGAACGGTGTGCCGGCCTGCGCGGTGTTGATGGCGCTGATCTGCCAACCGCCCAAAACGCTGTCCGTGACTCCGTTGGCGCTGGACAGGAAGCGACGGCCGTGGCCGACGGGCAGGTCGTAAACCAGGCTGGTTACGTTGGCCACTGGCAGGTTGTAGTCAGACTGCGAATAGTCTGCCTTGATGTTATTGCCATCCTGCGGCGAAGGCGTGTTGCCTTCCAGCGAAGCCGAGGCGTTGTCCAGCGAGTGCTCCCAGGTAAAGGAGTTCAGCAGGGTCAGCCCGGCCACAAAGCGCTGTTCGTAGCGAACCTGTAGCGCATTGTAGTTGGAGAAGAATTCGTTCAGTGCTTCGGTGATGTCGCTAGGCCAGTTGCCATAAGGCCGCGCGAATCCGAGCGCCGGGTTCTTCTGGTTCCCGTTCAAGAATCCTTGCAGCTTGATTCCGTGGTTGCCGACGTAGGCCACGTCGACCAGCGTGTTCTTCGCCAGTTGCCGCTGAACGCTGAGGAAGTAGTTCTCAACGTAGCTATCCCGGGTGTTCTTGGGCACCCATGTGATATTGTCTGTGGCCGGATTGAAAGTGGTGACCAGTCCGGAAGGGAAACCCTGATCGGAAGTGACGAAGCAGCTCGGTGCTGTCGATCCCACCGCGATAATCTGCGCGGGGACAGGACTGCAGTGGTTCGTTGTGGTGGGAGCAGGTTGCACCACCGCGGCGAACTGTGCCTGCGGCGCATTGATCCCCAGAATGTCGCCTGAGCCGGCGCGGGTATAGTGCACATACCCTGTGCCAAAGCCTCCTCTGATAGCCGTCTTCGGCGTCAATGCGTAGGCAAATCCCACACGCGGCGAAAAATCATTCAAGTCCGGATTCACAAGCGTGCTTCCGTAAACACCGCTGGCGCTCACCGGTGTAATGCCATTGCCCGCTACCGCTCCAGGAGTAACGGTCAGCACCGATTGTGAAGCGGGATCGAAGTTGGAAATGTTATTCTTCCACTCCGAGTAAGGGGATCCGTACTCCCACCGCACGCCCAGGTTCAGCGTCAGGTTGGGAAGCACTTTCCAGTCGTCTTGCGCATAGGCGCTATCCAGCGACTGCCGCAGATGCACTACAAAGTAGTTCGCCAACTGGTAGCTGGTGGTAGTCCCGAAGAGGAAGTCCGCCCAATAATCGTCGGTAACCTTGGCGCCCGTCGCACTGTAGCCGCTGCCATACGTCCATGAGCCGTAGAGCGGATTATTGTCGTTCACAGCCATCCAGATGTGTTCGTACTCATAGCCGAACTTGAGTGAGTGCTTACCTTTGACCCAAGTGAAATTCACTTTGGGATCGAGCAGCGCCGGATTCTGCCATTGAGGATTCGTGCTCTGGCGGCCAAATGCGGTGAAACCTGTGATGCTCACCGAGGGCAGCCCACCTTCGATGAAGGATGGCACGTCCTGCAAGCCTGGAATCGTGAAGTCGTTCTGGCCGATCGACAGCGTGTATTTGCCTGCCTTGGTGCGCGAGAGTCCAAGGCGCGCATCCACGATCTTGTTGGAGCCAAACAAATGCGTGTAGCCGAGTGCGACCTGCTGGTCCAGGATGCGGATAGTGCCGTTCGCCTGTCCATCCAGCGGGAGCGGGATCGTTGGATGGTTCACGCCCGTTTCCTTGCGATCGCTGATGCGCAGGAACCATGAACTGCTGGGGTTCTGCTGGTAATCCAGACGAAGGTCGCCTTTATCCGATTTATCGGTGAAGGGAACTTCTTTGGCGTAATCGTTCGAATTCAAACCCGTCGTGGACACACCGCTCTGCGGCAACTGGCTGGCGAAGTTCTGGAAGTAGCTCAGAACCTGCGCAGAAAGAGGGTTGATTGCGTTCGCCGGAATCGGCGTGCCGGCCGGGTAAGTCACGCCTGTAATCGGATTCTTTACCGATACCACCAGGTTGCCGTTGAGTTCGTTCTGCGTTGGAAGCGTGAGCACGTAGAGTGGGCTCAAAGTCTGGCGAAAGCCCTCATAATCCAGGAAGAAGAAAATCTTGTCCGTGTGGATCGGGCCGCCAAAATTGAAGCCGTACTGGTTGCGGTTGAAGGTGGGCTTCTGGAACGGTACGGAAGTTCCGGTATTACTTACCAGCAGTGGCTTGAAGAAGCCTGCGGCATTCAGGTCGGTATTGCGCAGAAACTCGTAGGCCGTGGCATGAAAGCGGTTCGTCCCGCTGGCCGATGCCACGTTGACCGTGGCGCCGGATGACCGGCCATATTCCGCGCTCTCATTGTTGGTCACCACGTTGAATTGCGACACCGAGTCGGGCGCAATGGCGATGATCTGGTTATCAAATCCCTGGTTGCTCTCGCCGTAGGCATTGTTGTCCATGCCGTCCAGCAGAAAGTTATTGAACATGCTGCGCTGTCCGTTTACGTTGTACGCTCCCTCGCGCACCAGGCTGCTGATGGAACTGGTAGTCGCGGCGGTCGGCGCCTGGCGCGAACCGGTCACCAGCGCCAGCAAATCTGAGAAGTTGCGGCTCACCAGGGGCAGTGCCTCTGTCTGGTAGCCGGAGATCGTTTGCCCGCGCTCGCTGGTCTCCGTCTCCACCTGGAGTGCCACGTCGCTGACCTCAACCGTGGTGGCGGTTTGGCCCACCTTGAGAATCAGGTCGATGCGCTGGCGTCCGCCCACGGGGATGCTGATGTCTTTGGCCTGGGCAGAAGCGAAGCCCGGCGCGGCGGCCTCAATGTTATAAACGCCTACGCGAAGGGAAGGAACTTCGTAGTCCCCGGAGCCGTTTGAAGTGACCTTGAATACATTGGCGGTATTCACGTTGGTGACGGTGACGGTGGCGTTGGGAACAGCCGCACCGGTGGCGTCATGGATGGAGCCGATCAGACTGCCATCCTCATATTGCGCTCTTGCGTTTATGCCACAGACTGCAATCAAGAGGCCTGCCAGAAAGAAGGTTCTGCAATAAAGTCGTATGTTCCTCATGGCTGCGAGGCTACAGACGAAGCTTGACTGTTCTGTGAAACGGCGATGAACGTAGCGTGAATCGGCCCTGTGCAAAACGGCGATCGAACTCGTTTATACGCAATTTTGTATTCAGTTTTTAGCCCCGGAGTCAGCCGTGAACGCGCGAGTTACCGCATGGTCGAAGCCGCGATCCTACCGCTTCGCGGCAAAGAGCCGTCCTGGATTGTCGCTGACCAGGACACCTTCGTTCTGCTCGCCTAGATTCAGCATCAACTCCTTCAGCGCGCCATCATGCATCACGTTTTCGCGGATCACGCAGTTCCGCAATCCCTGGTAGACAATGCCGTAGGAGGGGCTGAATATTCCCTGGTTACCGTCGTCTCGCCCTGACTGAATGCTGTTGCCCACGCAAGTAACTCCCTGGCAACCCTCCATGAGAATCTGCGCGGAGTCATGGCTTTCCGGATCGGCGAGTTTGCCGCTGCGCTTGATGAAGTTCCCCGTGATGGTCACTTGTGTGCAAGCAATGTTGCTCTTTCTCAACGCAATCCCGCAGGTTCCGGCACGATCGAAGAAATTGCCGGTAATCTGGTAGCCATCGCCGCCGGTGATCAGCATGTTCTCCGCTCCGTTCCATTCGACGCGATTAGCCGTGAAAGTAATGGAAGCGTTTTCGTGGCGCGCCGCGAAGCCCGCTCGCAGATTGCCTGAGAACCAGTTATCAATAATAAAGCCGTCCCAGCCGCGCAGATTCAGGCCATCGCCCTTGTTGTAAGCGAACATGGAGTGGCGAATGCTGAAGCACCAGACGCACGCCAGATTCGCGCCATCTCCGCTGAAGCGGAGAACCTGGCAACGCTCAATGCGAAAGCCGTCCTCGTGTTTCGGGTAAGCCGTTCGGTTGACGAAAATTCCATGAATCTCGGTGCCCAGTCCGCGCCCGTCAAGCGCCAGCCCATCGATGGTTGCGCCACGAGCGTCTGTGAGATTCAGGAGGCAAGATGAATCCGCGCTCGCCAGGCGCAAAACGGATCCGCCGGGTCCGCTATAGTTCCACGCGGGAACGCCCATGACCGCGATGCCCGGACGCACATGGAGTTCCTTAGTAAGGTAGACGCCAGGAGGCAGAAAGACGCCTCCGCTCGTAACGGCCGCGGAATCGAATGCACGTTGAAGGGCAAGCGTGTCATCCGTTTTGCCATCGCCCGCCGCGCCCATTTTCCTGGCATCCAGAAGTTCGCCGCTGCCAGGCGCGCCTTGCGCAGCCATAGCCGCACTTCCCAGCAGGACCGACGCCCCACCCATCATGGCGCTCCACGCCAATTCGCGGCGACTTAACAGCGATTTGTCATTCTTTGTCAAAATATGTCTCCTGATTTGGGTCGCCACGCCCGAGCGAAACCCGACCTTCGGCCCCGGATCATTCTATTCGCTCGTTCCTTTCGGGGTACCGATTCGCTGCAGGGTATAGCAAACTGTTCGATGTCGCCCATAAAGACCGTCGAACGCATCGAAGCCGTTTACTATGAAAGTGCGTTGTTGTGCCTGCACCGTCCAGGCGCGCACCACGCAGACCACAGGAGGCAAAGGCGCGATGAAAAAGATTGGCATCCTCTTCGGCATGGAGAACAGCTTTCCCGGCGCATTGGTGGAGCACATCAACGCCCGGAATATCGATGGCCTTCAGGCCGAGTTCGTTGAGACCGGTGCCGTGCACCTAGATAAAGCGCCTCGCTACTCCGTGATTGTGGATCGCATCTCCCATGACATTCCCTTCTATCGCGCCTATCTGAAGCACGCTGCCATCAATGGAACGGTGATCATCAACAATCCCTTCTGGTGGTCCGCGGACGACAAGTTCTTCAATTACACGCTGGCCGCAAAACTCGGCGTCGCCGTTCCAGAGACTGTGATTCTGCCGCACAAAAAGCACCCGGAAGGAACAACGGACCGGTCCATGCGCAACCTTGAATATCCCCTGGATTGGGAAGGTGTCTTTGCCTATGTCGGCGAGCACGGATTCATGAAACCGGTGGACGGCGGTGGTTGGCGCGATGTTTATCACATTCACAATCGCGAAGAATTCTTCTGCGCCTATGACCAGTCTCGCGACCTGTGCATGCTTTACCAAAAGGCTGTGAATTTCACAGAATACTTCCGCTGCTATGTGGTCGGTCAGAAGAAGGTCCACGTCATGCCCTACGACCCGCGTAAGCCACACGCCGAGCGCTATCTGCAGAACCCGCCGCATTACAGCAGGGAACTGCTGAGGCGCGTCGAGCGCGATGCGTTGAAGCTTTGCCAGGCGCTGGGCTACGACCTCAATACGGTGGAGTTTGCGGTCGAGAATGGAATTCCCTATGCCATCGACTTCATGAATCCCGCGCCTGACGCCGATCTCCATTCAGTAGGCCAGGTGAATTTCGACTGGATCGTCAAAGAAGTCTCCGACCTAGCCATCGCCAAGGCGAGAAAGGCGCCGCACGTACCAGAGCTGAAGTGGGCCGCGTTCCTTGGAGCGGAGACGAAACAGGCAAAGACTAAGAAGAAGGCCGCTCCCCAGAAAAAACCTGCGATGGTGAGTGAGTAGACTCTCCCAGATCTCAAAGCCGCGACCAGGATCACCTGCGGTTTCTCTATCCTTTTGTTTTCCGACGATTGGCTGTTATCAGCCATGTGGAACTTTTTTCTGCATGCCATCGTATCCTGCTCAGTCCGTGCGAAGGAGATCTCTGCGTGAACAATCGACTCGTTACCCCACCCCGTACAACTGCCCTGGCCGCGCTCTTTCTTGCTGCCGTCCTTTCCTGCGCGGCGCAGGACAACGGCTTCGATCTGCACGCCAACTCTCACGCCACCGCGAAAGATATCGGGCTGCCGATGTACCCGGGAGCCAAGCCTTACAAGGAAGGCGACAGCGACTCCGCTGCCAGCCTGGGCTTGAGCTTCAAGGATTTTCATTTCACGCTGATGGCCACGAGTCTTGAGACGACCGACTCCGGAGCCAAGGTGCTCGACTACTATCGCAAGCCGCTGGCGCACTATGGCGAGGTGCTGGAGTGCTACAAAGGAAAACCGGTCGGCGCGCTCACTGTAACTCGCAGCGGATTGACCTGCGGCACGCAGAAGAACGGCAACATCGTGGTGAATGGGAACGGGGATTCGTCCTCAGACCACGAACTCCGCGCCGGTACTCCGCTACGCTACCGCGTTGTAGGTATCAGCGATGAGAAGGACGGCAAGACGCGATTCGGCCTCGTCTATCTTGAACTGCCCAAGGACTCCGATTCAAAAGACTAGTCTGCGCCGCCGAGTGCGAGCCAGGGCATCTTCGCCACCTCAGGCAATTCTTCGAAACGTCAGATTGTAGCGATAGGGTCCCGTCATCGGGTGATGCCCCGGCTTCAGGGGCTTGACCCCATGGAAGCGCATTCGTGAAGGCCCGCCCCACACCACCACATCGCCGTGTTCCAGCAGAATGTGCTTCGCTTCGTCGGTGCGCTCAAAGCCTCCCAGCAGAAACGTGCACTCCAGCCCGAAGGAAAGGGAAACAATTGGCTGCGTCAAATCGATCTCGTGCCGATCCTGGTGCAGTCCCAGCTTGGTGCCCGCCTGGTAACGGTTGATGTGCAAGGTGTCCGGCCGGAACTGCGGAAACCCAGCCCGTACCGCGCACCGCAGCGCAAATTCCACCAGCACCCGCGGCATCGGCGGCCACAGCTTCCGCCAGTGCGGCTTGTCCGGCTCCCAGCGCCGCTGAAAAGCCCGCTCCGTCCCGCAGTCGGTCACCATCACGGACATGGGTAGCCCGCTTGGTGTGGTGGCATGTCGAAGTGGCGCGGCGGCGATGATGCCCTCTGTAGCCTTAAAAAACTCCGCATCCTGCTCGAGCGCAAGACCACGCATCAGTACTGCGCCAGGGAAGATTTCTTCGTGTGTCGGCTCAACGGCGAGTTGGGAGAAGAGGTTCATCGCCAGTAGGAATCAAGTTATCATAAAAGCGAATAAAAAGCGAATATATACCCAGTTGCTGTATCGAGCAGTGCAAGATGCATCCAGTCGCTTAGCCATTACTAATCCGTAATCCCTGCTCCGTCCCCATCTTCCCGTACAATGACGCAAAGCTTTCTCAGGAGTGCTCATGCGCCCATCCTTCTCGCTCGGCATTGAAGAGGAATACCAGACCATCGATCCGGTGACGCGCGACCTCCGCTCGCACATCGAAACGGAGATGCTGGCCGTGGGCAAGATGCGGCTTCAGGAACGCGTCAAGGCGGAGATGCACACCTCAGTGGTCGAGGTGGGCACGCGCGTCTGCCGCAACATCGACGAGGCGCGTGAGGATATCTACGAACTGCGCCGCGAGATGATCAAGCTCGCTACGGACCACGGCCTGGTGCTGGTGGCCGGCGCAACCCACCCCTTCGCTGACTGGCGCACGCAGGAGATTTATCCCGACCCCCGCTACCATCAGGTCGTCAAAGATCTACAACTCGTAGCCCGCGCCAACCTCATCTTTGGTCTTCACGTGCATGTCGGCATTGAGGACCGGGAAGCCGCCATTCGCATCATGAATTCGATGCGCTATTTTCTGCCTCACATCATGGCGCTGGCCACCAACTCGCCATTCTGGCTGGGCCTCAACACGGGCTACAAAGGCTACCGCGCCAAGGTCTTCGAGAACTTTCCCCGCACCGGCATTCCCGATGCGTTTCAGAGTTACTCCGAGTTTGAGAACTATGTAAGCTTGCTGGTCCGCACTAACTGCATCGACAACGCCAAAAAGATCTGGTGGGACATCCGCCCGCATCCATTCTTCAATACAGTCGAGGTCCGCGCCTGCGATATTCCCCTGCGCGCTGAAGAGACGGTCGCCATTGCCGCGCTCATCCAGGCCACGGCCGTCTATCTCTACAAGCTGCACGAGGCGAACCTGGACTATCGTCACTACACGCGTCCTCTGCTCATGGAGAACAAATTCCGCGCCGTGCGCTACGGACTCGATGGCAACCTCATTGACTTTGGCCGCCAGCAGGAACTGCCTTTACGCGACCTGCTCGAAGAGTATCTCGCTCTCATCGACCCGGTAGTCGACGAACTTGGCAGCCGCGAAGCGATCGATGGCGTTCGTAAGATCATGCACACCGGGACCGGTGCCGACCGCCAGTTAAAAGTCTTCGAAGAATCCAAAGGCGATCTGAAAGCCGTAGTCGACTATATGGCGAAGGAGACAGCAGCGGGGCTCTAGCGGATCGGCGCAAACCGAGGCGCAGGGGGGGGGCTGGATTCGAGCCTGCATCTTGCCAGCTGCAGCATGCATCCAAGAAGCCCGATAGTGCGAGTATAGTTGAGGCCTATTCAGATGGTGACGACCGCCTTGCCCTGCGCTTTTCCCGCCGCGACCAGGTTGTGAGCGGCCTCGACGGAATCGAGAGTGAACTTTTCCGGATGAAGCAGCGGAACCAGCCTTCCTGCTTCCGCAAGACGCGCGGCCTGCTCCAGAATTTCGCCGTGGTGCTCGCGCCCTTCGCCTGAGAGCAGAGGGTAAAGCGTGAAGACTCCGGAGTAGGTTGCGCCGCGAAATGAGAGTGGCGCCAGTGAATGCGTACCCCAGCCAAGGCAGCTGAGGGCGTGACCGGTATAGCGCTTGACGGCAGTGAAGCTCGCGTCAAGGGGGGCTCCGCCCACGGTGTCGTAGACGATGTCGAAACCCGCACCGCTCGTGAATTCGCGAACGTACTCTTCGACGGATTGAGATTGATAGTCGATGGGTTGAGCGCCGAACTGGCGGACGATGTGGGCCTTGCTCGCGGAAACGGTTGCGAACACCGTTGCACCAAACGCTGCGGCAATCTGCACGGCCACATGGCCCACCCCGCCAGCCCCGGCGTGGATGAGGACCGTCTGGCCCGTATGCACACGTGCGCGATCAACCAGGCCCTCCCACGCGGTGATGACGGAGAGCGGCAGAGCAGCGGCCTGCTCCATGGTCAGGCTGGCCGGCTTCTTTGCGATAAGGCGCGCATCAACGGCGGCGAATTCGGCCAGCGTTCCCTGCAGTCCACCGACACCACCGGCAAAACCGAAGACCTCATCTCCCGTATGAAAGGCCGTGATGTCGCTGCCAACACTTTCTACAACTCCTGACAGATCCATTCCCAGCACAGCGGGAAGCGGCTGGCGAGCGTGTTCTGCCACGCCGGCGCGAATCTTGGTGTCGAGGGGGTTAACACCGCTGGCGAGGATGCGGACCAGGACCTGGCCGGCTGAGGGCTTTGGGGTTTCGATTTCAGCAATACGGAAAGGGGCGTTGGGCTGATCGACGATTGCGGCTCTCACGTTGAGGGACCTCCCGGAAACCCTCGCGGCGCGTGCCGGCAGCGAAGGATGGATAAGCCATAGATTGGAGTTGAGCGTCCGGCGATTCAATTGCGCTGTCAGACGTCTGCTCTGATCAGGGAGAGTTCTGCTTCAGCGCCGCATGGAACGGCCTCGGCAGTTCATGCGCGGGCAATGCGACCCGAAATGGTCTTTTCGATCCGCGTGTCGTCATTTCCTCATTTCATTTCAATGAATATTTAGGGTACCCTCAAAGAACGGGATATCCCCGCAGCCAAGCTACGAGGGCATGAAACATACGCATGACTGAATCCGCACAGCACCTGCTTTCCATCGACTATCCCGCCGAATTCGCTCCCGGCGCTCGCTCCGCCGTCACCACCTGTCTGCGCATCGACCCGGCGGAGAAGGTCACGCTGATTACTGACCGTGTGACCGAGCCGATTGCCGCTGCGCTAGCCGCGCAGTTGGCCGAACGCGGATGCCCATGGAATGTTTTCGTACTTGAGGATCTGGCCCCGCGGCCCTTGATCGACATGCCGCGCGAGGTGCTTGAGGATATGGAGACCTCGCAGGTTTCCATCTTCGCTGTGCAGGTGCAGACCAACGAGCTGCACTCGCGTATGCAGATGACTGACATTGTGAACCGCCGTCACATGCGTCACGCGCACATGGTCAACATCACCCCGGAAATCATGTGCCAAGGCATGCGGGCCGACTTCGACCTTGTTGACCGGCTTTCGCAGAAGGTTTTGGACCGCGTGAAGAAGGCCACCCGCATTCGCGCTACCACCGCTGCGGGTACTGATATTACCGCCGAAATGAATCCCGGCTATAAGTGGTTTAAGACATCTGGCATCATCTCTCCAGAAAAGTGGGGCAACCTGCCCGGCGGAGAATGCTTCACATCCCCCGGCGAAGTGAATGGCACTTTTGTTGTGGACGGCGTAGTAGGTGACTGGCTCTGTGCGCGCTACGGGCTTCTGGCATCAACGCCGCTGACGATCAAGATCGTGGGCAATCGCATCGCCAGCTGCTCAAGCGTGAACAAGCAGCTCGAATCCGACTTCTGGGCCTACACGCACACTGACGAGAACTCCGACCGCGTGGGCGAGTTTGCCATCGGCACTAACCTGGGAGTGGAGCGCGTGATCGGCAACATTTTGCAGGATGAAAAATTCCCCGGTATCCACATCGCCTTCGGCAATCCCTACGGCGAACAT
>JBEKPF010000119.1:0-13327 GCA_049521035.1 Occallatibacter sp.
GAATACTTGTCTTCGGGCATAGCTTCAGCAGCGGAAACGACTTCCTGCTCGACAACACCATAGAGCATGTTGAGGACAGAAGTGACGGTGGGCGGTTGTTGCTGGGCCGTTGAGACGACCATTCAGACGCTCCTTGTTTTATGAAGTAAACGCCAAAATTTTGTGCTTCTGTGGCCAGAGAAGTCATCCGCAAGTTTTTACTGGCCGCTCGCTGCACCCCGCTCTGACGGATATCGACGCTCAATCGGCATTTTCGCAGGTCAGAGCTACCGGGCTGTATGAACGATTCACTGGCGCAAGTGATCGGGCGAGAGGCGCTAATCTACGATGCCCGCGCTACTGTGGGTTTCTTGCGGTTCGGGTGCTTTTCGCCGAGGGGCTTGCGGGCCTCTGGTTTCACAGCCGTTTCGTCCACTGGCGTGGTGCCTTGCACATCGGTTGGGAAGGTTGCACCTGCGGGCACCAGGTAGTCCTCCACTGTCTGGCCCTCCGTGCTGCCACTTGTGACGCCGATGCGCGAGGCATCGATGCCTTTCTCCGTCACGAGGTATTCCTTGGCGTTGACGGCGCGCTGTGCAGCGAAGTCTTCAGCCTTGACGTGCCTTCCCTTCTTCGGCGTCTTCTCCGTTGCAATTGCTTCGCCGACTAGCACGGCCTTCGCATCTGCATGGTTGCCGAGATCCAGCGCAACCTGATCAAGACAGGCCTTGGCTTCGTTGTCGACGCGCGTCGGACGCTTCGGGTCCTTGCTGAAAGAGAGCGAGCAAAGGGCTTGGGTGTGCGGGGCCGGAGCCACATAGGGCGCGGAAATGATCACCGTGGTGCCCGCGGTTGCGGCTTGACCCTTGTCATCAGAGACGTTGCAGGTGATGGCGACAGGGCCGGTGGGCGAGCCGGTGGAATCGAATGTGGCCGAGGCGCCGCTGCCGTTGATGACACCAGACCCGGCCGAGTAGGAGTAGGTCAGCGGACGGTTCTGCGGGCTAACCCCGGATGCGGTGATGGCGCTCTTGTCGCCGGGGATGATGGTGCTTGGGCTGGCCGAGCAACTGATCGTTGGCGGTTCGTAGGCCTTGACGGTGATGGTGGCTGAGCAATCGGCGGTCTGGCCAGGCTTCAAGCCTTCCTTGCCGGCCTTGCCTTCCTTCACTTCGGCCTTCACCGTGTAAGTGCCCGCTGACAGCGATCCAGTTGCGGTTGAATCCAGCGCTGCCGAGGTTCCTGTGCCTTTCAGTCCGGGCACACCCGACCACGAGTACACCGCGTTGAACTTGGGTTCGACGTTGCCGACTGTCGCGGTGAGGTTGACCGGGTCGCCGGGGAAGATGGACGAGGGACTAGCCGAGCAGCCCAAGGTCACTGGAGGAGCCGGTCTGTTGGCGTCGAAATGATAGACCAGCCCCGCGCCCAGGCGCAGATCGTTCTGAGTGTCGTTGCCGTTGTTGGGCAGTTCGGCTCTTACATAACTCGCTTCCACCACGCGCACGCCGATGTGCCGGGTGAGGAAGATATTGACGCCGCCGCCAGCTTGGATGGCGAACGAATTGGCGGTCGGAACGGTTCCAGCGGTGGCGGGGAAGACGCCGTCGAACGCATGAACGCCGCCGAAAAGTCCCTGAGCATAGATCTGGAAGTGCGGTTTTTCTCCGGGTGTACCCCAGCCCGTGTAGGTATAGCGCGGACCGCCCATGAACGAGACTTTGTTGATGTCTACGCCGGGTGTAACGTTGGAAGCATGATCGCCGGTGAAGGTACCAGCGACGCCGAAGCCCCTCCAAAAAGTCACGGCTCCATCGACTCCGCCGCCCTGCAGCCAGAAGCAGCAGTTGCCGGGTGCAAGCTGTCCGCGTTCGGCATCATAGGTAACACCGAGATCGGTAGAGACGTTCGAGGCTTTTTGAGCGTTGACGGACTGTGGTGCCCCGCCTGTGACGGCGACCAGCAGGCATGCGCCTGCAAGGAACACGCCGCCGCGAATCGAGAATTTCTTCCCGCACATCTTCATCCGTCTCCTTGCTATTCAACTGTAAGGGTTACTGTGGCGGAGTGCGTGATGGCTCCCGAGGTTCCGGTTACAGTCACTGTATAACTCTGCTGTTGCTGGCCAAAGAAACCGCTCGAGGATCCGCATCCGGTCATAACGCCCAGTGCCGCCAGCGCCAGCAGCGCAGTCAGCATCCGACCGGTCCGCGAGAGCCGTGAGGCCGCCTTGCGAGCGCTTCTTCCAAAAAATAGCGGCAGCATGAGAAGAGCCAGTACCGAGGAAGAAACCAAACGGCTAAGAGGCATGCCATTCTTGTGCAATTGCGCCTGGGCTCCGGTAGCTATGGTAAGAACTGCGGTGGACCCACCCGCGCCCGCTGCAATCGAGGAGGGAGCGAATGTAGCGGTTGCGCCTGCCGGCAAACCGGTGGCCGTTAGGCTGACCGGATAAACGAAAGTCGAATTTACCGGCGTGAGGGTGATGGTGTAATTGGCTGAATTGGACGGAAGAACCGTCTGCGCCGCCGGCGAGGTCGCGACGGTGAAGTCCGGCGAAAGCACAGAGCCCGTCAATGGGGCCGAGGTGCTCGAGGCGAAGTCAGCGTTGCCGCTATACACGGCAACCAGGCTTATCGTCCCGACAGGCAGCGAGCTTACAGCAAATGTCGCCACGCCGCCGCTCAATGCGACCGGCGTTGTGTTCAGTTGTATTGCACCGTTAAGAAAGTTCACGGTTCCCGCCGGTGTGCCGCTCGTGGTGGAAGCCACCTTAGCAGTGAGCGTGAATGCGACGCCTGCGATTGGTGATCCGATGCTGCTAGTAAGTGTGTTCGTAGTTGGCGCCACAGCAATCGTCACCGAGCCCGACCCCGCGCCGAGCGTCAAGCTATAGTTGGCTGCTGCTGAACCTGCCAGTTGGGCCGCGATCGGATAAGTTCCGGGCGCCGAAGTCATTGTGGCAGTCGTTGAGAAGACTGCCGTCACGTTACTGGCATCTTGCGGCAGCACACCGGTGAGCGTACCGGTCAGCTTTGGAATGGCTTGTCCGTACAGCAGGCTCACAGGGTTGGCCACCGCGGTCAGCGACGCCGGTGTTACGACATAAACGAACACACCGCTGGTGATAGCGGCATCGTTAGCGTCCCCGGCATAGGAGGCCACAACATAGTGCGTGCCCGCAGAAAGCAGGCTCGTGCTGATGCTCGCGGTGTTGCTGGAAAGCGACGCCGAGCCAATCGTCGCCGGACTCGCGCCTTCCCCGTCGTAGAAGGTCACCAGGCCGGTCGCGGTTTGTCCGCCATTCGAGAAGGTCGCAGTCAGCGTGCCTGTTCCATAGACGACGGTAAGCGGACCGCCGATGACGATAGATTCCTTTTGCGGAGGCTGACCGCCGATGGTATGAATGGTGCCGTTGTCCACGATTCGGATTACGTTGTTTTCCGTATCCGCAAATGCAACCTCGGCTCCCGCAGAAGTTACCGCACGCGGCGTATCGAGTGATGCACTGGTCGCTGCGCCGGCATCTCCGCTGAAACCTTCCGTGCTGTTGCCGGCCAGGGTGGATACGTTGCCGCCCGCTATAGCGCGGATGCGGTTGTTATCGCTGTCGGCCACATAGACATTGCCGGAGGTGTCCACCGCAACACCGCTCGGGCGCGCCAGCGCAGCCCCAGCAGCAGGACCATCCGCAGTGAACCCCTTCACACCCGTCCCCGCAAGCGTGGTGATGATCCCGGTAGCAATCGTAACCAGACGCACACGCTGATTATGCGTGTCGCCAATGTAGATATTGAACGTAGCGTCTACCGCAACTCCGTCTGGCGAATCGAGGCCTGCTGCCGTTGCCTGTCCCCCGTCGCCGGAGTAGAACTGCTGGCCATCGCCTGCAACTGTGTTGATGATCGTGCCGCTAATCTCGCGGATACGATGGTTGTCGGTGTCAGCAATGTAGATGTTGCCCTTCGAATCGACGGCGATCGCGCTCGGTCCGGCCAACATGGCAGAAGTGGCCGCGCCACCGTCGCCAGAGAATCCCGCGACACCGGTACCCGCAATGGTTGAAATTGCGCCCGCGCTCACTTCGCGAATGCGATTGTTGTGCTTGTCCGCTATGTAAATGTTGCCGTTCGAATCCAACGCAACCGCGGTGGGAGCATCGAGCAACGCACTAGTCGCGGCTCCGCCATCCCCACCGAAGCCTTGTTCGCCGTCTCCAGCCACTGTGCTGATCACACCGTCGAGATTAACCTCGCGAACGATGTTGTCGTCAGTGTCGGCGATATAGAGGTTGCCTGCCCCGTCAAATGCCAAACCGCCCGGCTTGTCGAGAGGAACGCTGATCGCTTCCACACTGCCCGCCGGAGCATTGTTCGGACGAGCGCTTGCCTGTGTGCGCCCGAGTCGCGCCAGTGCCGCTCTCTGCGCCGCGTTCTGCGCGAAAGCGCCGACCGATCCAGCCACAGAAACAAGCCCTGCAACCGCGGCAAGCAATCCGAGGGTACGCACAACACGCGTTAGCTCGGGGGTCTGCATCGGATTCATCGATCCCTCTGTCAATCTCACTTGCTCACTCAATGCCTTCATCGCGCTGGACTGGCCGGGCTGCATTCGGAAACTTCTCTACCCCAATTTATGGGCCTCTTCATCAATCTTTCCGGAGTCACAGCGCCCTTTGTTTTCCTGCGTGCCGTGCTGCGTAAATGTTTCGAAACCCCGAATACTTTGCCACGAGACTTGTTACTCAGTGACCTGCTCAGGCGACTGCAAATTCTAATACGGAATCACAGTGATGCAGTATCTTTCCTCGACCGGAGACCTGGTCATCTGAGGAGGCTCTCCGGCATAGTCCGAAGCAACTTCGGCATTTGCATTGACTCTAGTGAGGCGATAGATGCCGGGTTGGATGGACCTGGGACTAAGGGTGGCCTCAACATGAAAGAACCCGTTGGCCAGCGGGGTGACGCTGGCGGCTGCATTTCGCCCGCCGAGGTGAAGTTCCTGTCGTCTGGGGCTGACGCCGTCATCGGCTACACCGGAAAACATCAGACTGACGTCATGGAGACCGGTAACCGGTCCTATGGGATCGAAGATCGGATTCCAGTCAAAAGACACGCGGTCACCGATATGCGCGGTAGGGCAGGTATCGGAGACGAGCGGAACCACCCTGGATTGCGATTGCAGCGGCGCCTGTGCGGAGGCACAGGCGCCGGCGAGCAGGCCGAGAGCGCCAAGAAAAATCTTGGCGCGGGTCGAGATTTTTCGTCCGTGATTCATGCCGACTCCCTATTGCCTCTTGCTCAAGTTCCGCCTTCTACTTCAACCTCAAACAACCAAGCTCCGACAACTCCAATGAGCCTTCGAGGTCAGCTTTTGCTGACTTGTCGCATGGTCATAGGCCTCATTGGCAGACCAGCGTGGTGCCTACCTGGTTAAAGGGCCCAGTGCAATTGCCACCAGTGCAGCTTGGGCTGCCGCCGGAGTTCGTATATACCCCCTCGTTCGTCTGTGTGATGGAGTATGCGAGCGTGTCTCCAACTGCCACTGTGAAATTATTGGCTGTATCCGAGCATTTCTCCACTGTACCTGTATCACCACTGGCTATTGTGATTGAACAGGACATGGCAGTGTTGGTTCCGTTGTGCTGCACCGTCACCGCGATCGTATTCGTGCCTGAAAGGTTCGGGGCGGTGACATAGAGTCCAGCAACGCTGAGGCTCTTGACAGTACAAGCTGCCGGAACAAACGCATATCCGCCCGTAGCCCCAAATGTGTTCGATGGGCCACTGAAACTAGTTAGGAGGAGCGGGTTTGTTATGTCGGGTCCGTTGTCTTCCGAATTGGGTCCTGCAGCAGACCATGTAAAGCCGGTACCTCCCGAGGAGACCGGGAAGTTGATATCGAGAATCGGATTGGCCGCCGTACCGCCGACGGTCAAAGTACCGCTGCCGGATGCCGCGGTGTTGCTGACCGAGGCAGTAATCGCCTGAACTACGCCTGCGGCGCCGGTTGCACCTGTGGCACCCGTCGAGCCAGTCGCGCCTGTGGGGCCCGTCGCACCCACGGACCCTTGTTGTCCGGTAGCACCAGTTGCACCTACGCTGCCCTGGATGCCTTGACTTCCCTGAGCGCCCGTCGCACCGGTGGCGCCGGTGCTTCCCGTGGAGCCTTGCGCGGCCAATATGGTCCAGACTGTCGGATCCGTACCGGGAGCCACGTTAAGGTTCCCTGCAATGGCGATATAGCTTGATCCGTTGAAGGAAACTGCAGAGTTGATTTGGTAGATTGTTGAATTGCTCCAGGTTCCCAGGTAATTGATTCCCGTGGCTCCTGTTGCCCCTGTTACACCAGCGGCTCCCGTTGCGCCGGTAGCTCCTATGTTGCCCTGGATGCCCTGGATCCCCTGCGCGCCAATTGGACCGGTGGCGCCCGTGCTTCCCGTCGAGCCTTGCGCCGCCAATATGGCCCAGACTGTCGGATCCGTACCGGGGGTCACGTTAAAGTTCCCTGCAATGGCGATGTAGCTTGATCCGTTGTAGGTAACTGCGCTGGGTGGGAAGTAAATTGTCGAATTGCTCCAAGTGCCCTGGTAATTAATTCCCGTGGCTCCCGTGGCTCCCGTAACACCGGCGGCGCCGGTTGCACCCGTGGCGCCAATCGCGCCCGTAGCGCCCGTAGCGCCAGTCGCTCCTTGGATTCCCTGAGCTCCGGTAACCCCTGTGACTCCCTGAATGCCCTGCGCTCCGGTCGCACCCGTCGGACCTATAGCTCCCTGTATGCCCTGAATCCCCTGTGCTCCGGTCGCTCCCTGAGTTCCTTGAGGACCCTGAGGGCCCTGAATCCCTTGAGGACCCTGTGCTCCGGTTGCGCCGGTTGCCCCAGTTGCGCCTTGCGAAATCACCGTGATGTCAAGATGAGCTACATGGCTCGTCTCGTCGTTTTCCTTCGAATCGAACACAACATTGCCCGACGCCGAACTCAGCGCAACACCTAAGTTGCTCCCCGGAGTCGTCACCCATCCCTGCACCAGAGAAGTTACATCGATGACAATGAACTGCTCTGCAACGGCCGGCGTGAACGAAGCCACAGTGGATCCCAGTGTGGGGATCGTTGCAAACGTCACCGTCGATTCATTCCACGTGCCAGTCACTGGTTGTACATTCACCAGACCCGAGGTGTTGATCCGGTTCACATAAAGACCCAGCGTCGCCTTGCCGATCTGGCTGGCCGTTGTACCCGCGGGCAGTGATGACAGGTCGAATTGAATGAGAGCAGTGCCGCCATTCCCAACATAGAGGTTCGACAGCGCGCCGTAGTTGGTCGTCGGGTGTGCGCTGTTGACATAAGCATCGCCCACCACAACGCCATCGCTGGCAAACGCCACGCCCGCTGAAAGCATCAGCAGCATCGCCCCAGCCATCCACCTCATACCCACACGCTCACTCATCATTCGTCTCCGGATGAATCTCTCTGGCCCAAACACCCAACCTGATTATCGATTTCCTTGCATGGATTTAGCACCCGTTTGTGACTGCATCCCTTTCGGGCAACACAATTCATTTCATACTGCGCCACGGCATTTGTAGTTCACGCCGCCATCAAATCAAATGCAACTTTTCAAATGCAACTTTCGTTCCATTGCTCAGAAACTCGCCTGGATGCCCGCCCAATGCAAAAAAAGAGGGAACCCGCTTACCTCATTTGTGACGGGCTCCAAACCATCTCTACCGAAATCCCATCGCCGTGCGTCATCTGAAACCCCAACCGCTCATAAAGCCGTAGAGCAGGACTTCCTGCTGACACCTGCAATTCCAGCCTCACTCCCGCCTTCGAGCATTGTTCCTGGCATTGAGTCAGAACTCGCGTCCCAATTCCACTGCGACGGTGTGACGCCAAAACCGTGATGTCCACAACCCTCCAACGATCTAGTCCGCGATCCAGAAGCAAACGCCCCGCCGGCTTTCCATCCTCCCCGATCAGGATCAGACTCTCCGCTTTCGGATACTGCACTTCGTACGTCATCTCGCGTCCGCGGTATTGCATCTCGATCAACGGCAAGAACTGCGCTTCAGCCAATCCAGTCGCAGCTAAATCTACAGCCTTAACCTCGAAGAAAAGCGCGAACAGCAGCGGCTCGTCTTCGGGTCCAGCCTGGCGCAAACGCTCCGTAGAGTCTTCCTTTCAGTTTCTTCATTCCAGCTTAGTCACCGAGGGACTAGAGCAGACCGTCCCAGCCCGCTCTAGTCGTCCCAGGTTGCTGCTGTACACCGGTCAGCTGCGCGACGGGAAGATGCCGACGAGCGCGATGATGAAATTCACTGTCAGATACGGCTGGATATTCGGGTGGGGAACATTGCCTCCGGACTGGGAAACGGCAGTTGGCGCCAATGTCCCCGTTGCGGCAGCGTTTGTGTAGTCGAGAGTAACGGCTGGTTCCCTGCCCCCGGTGTTGCCTACAGCAAGAATCATGCCCGAAGGATTGGATTGGTTACCGTTCTGGCTGTTGACGTTGACATTGTGGTTATGCAGAGGCATCTGGTTGCTGAGAAGAGTGACGTTCTCAACACCTCCATTTTGGCCGATCACGTACGGGCTCAAGCCTGCCCCCTGGCCCTGGTGGATCGGTACACGGCTTTGCAGATTTGGCAGATTGAACGTCGTCGTACCGTTGCCGCCGTAAGTGGTACCAAGAAGCGAAAACAGCGCGGTGTACTGTGAGATTGACAACGTCTGGCCGTTGCACAAAGCCCACCCCGTCGGTGCAAAGTTGAATCCGACGGTCCTTATTTCACCTAGAAATGGTTCCGACATATCGTCTCTCCTTCGTTTAGCCCTAGTTGGTAACCTTGTCGCACTGCCATCGAACGCACGACTCCTGACCCCAGAAACGCGCAGCGGCCGCACGCAGGCACAGCCTACCGTTAACAGCGCGAAACTGTTCCGACTATGAACCAACTCCAAAAAGTGATATCACAACGTAACACCGCTTTGACACACATTAGGGAAAGGGGAGTGAGGAATCAACTGTGGTGCCCTTTACTCCTATATCTGAATTCGCGGTGATTGATCAAGTTATTTTTTTCTTTCTTTATGCAGCCGTCTCCGCTTGTCGATGATAGCTCGTCTTAGAAATCCTACATCTCCATGTATCCTATTCATCGGATGATGCTTATAAGGCCCAGATTGGCGCGGTCCGCCTTACGCCTCCCTCGCGGCTGCTGCATCTGATCAGTAATATCTAAGAAACGCAGTCTCTCCTCCTGCCTCGCGAGCTATTCAGCGATGCGATTAGCTGCGAGAATATTGTCAGTAAGTTGTGCGATTTTGCTCAGTTTTCTTCCGCCCCGGAACACGAAGATATGAGATCTTTTCGTTTAAAGTCCGTCCTGCTGCTTGCATCTGTATTGTTAACGGTAACCGCTGTCTACTCCAATCACTTTCATAATTCGTTTCACTTCGACGATTCCCACGCCGCTGTCGATAACCCCTACATACGCAACTTACGAAACGTGCCACGCTTCTTTTGGGATGCAACTACATTCAGCGTCCTTCCGGCAAACCGCACTTACCGGCCTTTTGTCTCTGCTTCGCTGGCTTTGGACTATGCACTGGCTCGAGGCTATAACACGTTCTGGTTTCACTTCTCCACATTTCTTATCTTTCTGCTGCAACTTATCGCTATGTACGCGGTCTTCACCGCAATCCTTGGTAAGGTGCGGCCGCAAGTGGAAGCTCACAACATCAACCGTAATGTGTCTCTGCTGGCAGTAGCCTGGTACGGCCTGCATCCCGCGATGGCGGAGACGGTGAACTACATCATTCAGCGCGGAGACGTCTTCTGCACATTTGGCGTGGTTTCCGCTCTTGCGTTCTATGCGCGGTTCCCGGCCTTGAGAAAGACCGGACTCTACCTGCTGCCCTTTGCGTTCGCGCTGCTAAGCAAACCCCCGGCCATGGTGTTTCCGTTCTTCCTATTCATGTACATCGCGATGTTTGAACGCGATGGAGGGGGCGGCAACCGCGGAGCCGCACTTGCCGCGCTGCCATCAGTTGTTGTGTGCGCTCTATTGATGGGATTGCAGGCAGTGATGACGCCGAAAACGTATATGCCTGCCACCATCTCAGCCTATTCGTATCGCATCACGCAGCCATTCGTTCTGATGCGCTACTTCGGCTCCCTGTTTCTGCCACTGCACCTGAATGTGGATACCGACCTGCAGCCGTTCCCATCCCTGACTCCACTAGCGCTTTTGGGATTCCTGTTTGTGGCGCTGCTCGTGGCGGCGGCATGGATTACGGGACAGCGTCGCACCACGTGTCCCATCTCCTTCGGGCTGCTCTGGTTTCTCATAGCATCCTTGCCCACCTCCCTCTACCGCTTGTCTGAAGTAGAGAACGATCACCGGATGTTTCTGCCCTTTGTTGGTCTTGTGCTTGCGGTGGTCTGGGCAGCATACCTGGTCGTGGATGGATGGGCGACACGAAAAAAACGCGGCACGATATTACGCGCGTCATCTGCGGTCGCCATTCTGCTGCTCTCGCTGTATGCCTATGGGGCCCATCTGCGTAACCAGGTCTGGCGCACAGATGAGTCTCTCTGGCTGGATGATGTCGAGAAGAGCCCGCATAACGGGCGCGGGTTGATGAACTACGGTCTCACCCAGATGGCCAAGGGGGCATATCCCGTAGCGCTCGACTATTTTCAACGCGCTCTCCTTTACACGCCGAACTACGCGTCGTTAGAGATCAATCTCGGCATCGTCCATGGCGCCATGAACCAGGCCACAGAGGCCGAACAACACTTTCAACGTGCCATTGATTTCGCTCCGGCGGACGATGAAGCTCACTTCTTCTATGGGCGCTGGCTCTATCAGAGTGGCAGGATTGCCGACGCCCTGCCGCAACTTGAAACAGCCGGCCGTCTTAATCCTTCGCGCCTTTCCACGCTCGACCTGCTTGCATCTGCGTATGCCATCGCCGGCGACACTGAGAAGGCGCACGATACCGCCATGATGGCGCTGAGTCTTGCACCGTTCGACACCACCGCCAAGAACATCTTGTCTGCTCCTGCGCAGCGGAGCGCCGACTACTGGATCAACGCTTCGCTCTATCAATATCAAGCTGAGAACTACGAGGCCTGCATTCAAGACGCGAAACTGGCCCTCGAAGTGAAGCCGGACTCCGAACTCGCATATAACAATATCGGGGCAGCCTACGCAGGCCTGCATCAATGGGACCTGGCCATCGAAAATGAACGCGAAGCATTACACATCAAGCCGAACTTCACCCTGGCATCGAATAACCTTGCTCTCTATTCGCACGAAAAGGCGGCGCAGACATCGCAATCGCCTCAAAACATGACAGCCGATGATTGGCTGAACGCTTCCTTGGAGGACAATCACTCGGGCCAGTATCTGAAGAGTATTGAGGACGCGCGCACAGCCTTGCGGATTCGACCCGATTACGCCGAGGCGTACAACAACATCTCCGCGAGCTACGCATCAATGGGCAAGTGGGACGAGGCAATCTCCGCCGCCCAAACCGCGGTGCGCTTGAAGCCCGATCTGCAATTGGCAAAGAACAACCTGGCTTGGGCACAAAGCCAGAAGAAGCTCGAACATCGCTGAACTCCGGTCGCAGTGCCCAGCTTGACCAGTCTTACAGCGCCGGGTTTGCCGAGGTGCGTCCCGCTTATTCCTCGCAAGAGGAAAAGACAAATGTTCGCTGGACAGAGAAGGTTGCCAGCGAAAGCAGCGTATCGATGATAACTTTGGTGACAAACACATTCCATCCCAGATAACTCGTCAACACGGTAATCGAGCCATAAGAGGTAACTGCAACCACAAACGCGAGCAGGTAATAGCGGCCAAACGCACCCCCCATTCGCCCGCCGGAATGGAAAACAAACTCTCGGTTCAGAAGGAAGTTCGCCAGCGAACTTAACCGCCCCACGACAATGCTGACAAGCACGTTGCGAGTAAGAGCAAATGTCATGCTGAACCCCGCCAAATCAAGCCCCGCTGAAATGAGCGATGAGGCATAGAATCGCACCAATACAAAATAAATTCGCATTGAATCGCGAATTGGGCTGAAGTGCGACGAGCGATTGTTGTCGATGTAAATTGTGGCGATGGGAATCTCAGTGGGCGAATTCTCCTGGCGGCAGAGATGCGCCAACACGGTCATCTCATACTCGTACCGCTCCCCTGGAAGAGCGATCAGGTCAGGCAGCATCGAGGATGGAAAAGCGCGTAATCCTGTCTGGGTATCACCGATCTGATGTCCGCTCACAAAATGGAAGATTTGACGAGTAAGGAAGTTCCCCAGGCGGCTTCGCACCGGAACTTTACCCTCAAATCTTCTACTCCCCAGAACAGGGCGACCTGGAGCCTCCAGGAGCACTCGCGCAATGCGGAGAATATCGTCTGCGGAATGCTGCCCGTCGGCATCTGCGGTTACAAGGCCAGCGAAGTCAGAGAATGTCGTTAAGAAATAATTGATTCCGGTCTTCAGCGCGCGGCCCTTACCCAAATTGACTGCGTGGCGCAGCAGATGTAAGCGGGGTTTCCCGGCAAGTGATCCAAAGAACTGTTCGTCGTCCGGAGGACTGCCATCGTCAACAACAATGACGGCGCCAAACCCAACCCCAAGCAGTGCGTCAACCAGTGGAGCCAGTGCGGGATATTGCCGTCGTGCTGGAATGAGCGCGGCCAGCAGTCTCATGCCGGTTGGCTGATTCTCAGGGTTAGCCGGAGCTCCCCCGAAGCCTTCTTGCTTGACAGAATTCACGCTTAGAGTTTCTCGAATCCGGATATTCCCCGTTTCCACCAGTTCGATTGTAACGACATTGTGGAATTACGTCGCGGGAACGCCGCTTCAGCCCAGAGTTCGGGTTCCGATCGGTTGCCGACTCGGAAATTACTACTTAGTAGCGTGTTTCATAAAGAGGTTCGGCCTCAGATCAGGTACTTACTTTTGAGGCAGATGAAGTGTTGGGCTTTTGTCACGAAGATGCGGCAGAAGCTATTGAAGGACGAGCAGTGGGAGTTGATTGCGCCATTGTTTCCCGAGCCCCGGCGGAGACGTGACAGGCGAGGTCGTCCCTGGGCCTGGAACCGCTCCTGTTTAGAGGGCATCCTGTGGGTACTGCAAACTGGGGCAGCATGGCGGTTGTTGCCTGACGAATTCCGGTCTTCGTCGACCTGCTGGCGGCGACTAAAGCAGCGGGAGGACGAAGGTGTTTGGCTGCACGCCTGGAGAACCTTGTTGGGGACGCTTGACGCAAAGGGCTTGCTCAATTGGAACGAGGTTTTTCTGGACGGCAGCTTCGCTGCGGCAAAAAAGGGGG
>JBEKPF010000120.1:0-13272 GCA_049521035.1 Occallatibacter sp.
CCGTCCAGTTTTGGCAGTGCGTGAGAGAACGCGACCTTGACGCGCTGCTTTGATGCGGGAAGGGCGGTTGGGTTTTGAAGCTGCGCTTGCAGTGCCGGCTCACCGGCTCCAATGAGCAAGACAGTTAACCCAATGAGTAAAGTTGCGACGGACTTCATTGATCCGCTCCTTTCATTGCATTCTCGACTTGTTTGAGGTTACGCCATAGTGGACCAATCACAAGATCCATTTATGCTATTCGTGGTGGACCACTTCTATGTCCAAGCGAACCTCTTCTTTCGAACTCGTACTTCCGGCACGCGGCGCTGGAACGACCGCGCACCGTTGGTTGTTTTCGTCTCTGCGCGCTGACCTAGTGGAGGGGCGGTTGCGCCCCGGGATGCGACTTGGATCGACGCGCGAATTGGCAAAGCAGTACGGGCTGTCGAGGGGAACAGTGGTCGAGGTCTTCGACCAACTCAAGGCGGAGGGATACCTGGAATGCAGCGTGGGCTCAGGGACCTATGTGAGCAAGGTGTTGCCCGATGAACTGTTCCAGGTGGTGGGCAAGACCGACGGAGGTAAGCAGACGGCGCAGGGACGCACGAAAGAGGTCATGAGTGACTACGGCAGGCGCGTGCGGCCGTTTGGAAATCTCGAGGCCCGGCCCAGCCGCGCATTCAGGGCCAACTTGCCTGCGCTGGATTTGTTCCCAACAACACTTTGGACGCAGATTGCGGTGAGGCGGTTGCGGCGCGCGTCAATGAACCTGCTGATGGCTTGTGATCCGATGGGGCATGTTCCTCTTCGCGAAGCTGTGGCCAGCTACCTGAGCACGTCGCGCGGGGTGCGGTGCGAGGCAGGGCAGGTGGCGATAGTCTCTGGCGTCCAGGAGGCTATCGACTTGACCGCGCGGCTGGTTCTGAATCCGGGAGATCGCGTGTGCATGGAAGAGCCCGGCTATCCGGGTGCAGTGGCAGTGTTCAGGGCCGCGGGTGCGAGGATCTCTGGATTGCCTGTAGACGATGAGGGGATGGTTCTGCAGCGAGCGGCGATGCGTGGAGCGCGGCTGGTTTACGTCACGCCGGGACATCAGTTTCCGCTTGGAATCACCATGAGCCTGGGGCGGCGTTTGCAATTGCTGGATTGGGCAGCTAAGCCTGGCGGGCTGATTCTTGAAGACGACTATGACAGCGAATACCGCTACGCCGGACGCCCGGTGCCTGCGCTGCAGGGTCTTGACCGCCGCGGATTAGTTCTATTTACAGGCAGCTTCAGCAAGGTCCTGTTTCCCTCGCTGCGCTTGGGCTACCTGGTGGTTCCGCCTGACCTGGTCGACAGCGTGTCCGCGATGATATCAATCACCAGTCGTCACGCGCCCCTGCTGGAGCAGGCGATTCTGTGCGATTTCATTACCGAGGGGCACTTTGGCCGTCACTTGCGCCGCATGCGGCAGGTGTATGCGGAACGGCATTCGGCGCTGTTGGAGGCTGCGCGGGAGAGACTTGTCGGGCTGATTGAAATTATTGGAATTGAGGCGGGATTACAGACGGCGGCCTGGATCTCAAGCGGCCTCACAGGCACCGCTGTTGCCGTCGCGGCAGCAAAGCACAATGTGGAGGTGACGGCTCTGAGTGAGTACTGGCAGGGGAAAGTTTTGCGCGAAGGAATGCACCTGGGGTTTGCCGCGGTGGATGTAAAGGAGATCCGGCGTGGGGTGAGAGAGCTTGCCATCGCGATGGAAGAGGCGCTGAAAGTTGCTGTGCGCGGCGGCCACACGGCGAGTGCGGAATGAACGAGCTGGGAGAATGTTAAGGTCTGGTTGATTTGCACAAAAGGACCGAACGCGATTCCAGCGTTAATGAAAGCTGGGAGCCTCCTGATTTGGTGGAATGCTGCGCCTTCCTTCGGCGATATGGTCAACCGCTAGCGCTTCGGAATGCAAAAAACTTCTCGCTCGCGTAAGTTGCTGTATCGTGCAGCACCATTCCACGCTATGATTCGGAGTCATCGTGTTCCAGGCTCGAGAATTGAAGCCTGAACGAGAAAGAGGTCAGCTATGGTAGTTTCCCCCCGCAAGAAATCTGTGCCGGTTAAGCCTTCGCTGTTTGCGGCGGAGGATCGCGTTATTTTGCCTGGCAGCGAAAAGGCTCCGGCTCCCAGCGCAGAACACGTGAAGGCCACTCCGGCGAAGTCGCAGGTGACCGTTTCAGTGATCGTGAAACGGAAAGAACCATTGAAGATCATTCAGCGGACTGGAAGAGCACACGGTCCAGCGCGTGTGAGCAAAACCGAGTTCGCGAGGCGCCACTCGGCCGACCCATCGGCAGTTAAGCAGGTGAAGGCGTTCGCGAAGGAGTTCAACCTGACGGTCGAGCGCGATCCTAGTTCGGCGCTGCGGCGAACGGTTCAGCTAACGGGGTCGGCTGCCGACATGCAAAAGGCGTTTGGCGTGGAACTGAACCAGAAAAAGATCGATGGGACGGAATACCGGGTGCGCGAGGGAGGGATCCACCTGCCGGCGTCGCTGACAGGATCAGTGGAAGCTGTTCTGGGATTAGACAACCGGCCCCAGGCACAGCCCCACTTTCGTTTCCACAAAGCAAGCTCGGCTCCCTCAAGCTATACCCCGCCGCAAGTAGCCGAGGCTTACAAGTGGCCGGCAAATGCCAGTGGAGCGGGGCAGACTATCGGGATCATCGAGCTTGGCGGAGGGTACAAGCAGGCCGATTTGACCGCCTATTTCAAGACGCTGGGACTCGCGGCGCCGGGGATTACCGCGGTGAGCGTGGACAAGGGAAAGAACAAGCCGACGAATGCCAACAGCGCAGACGGAGAGGTGATGCTGGACATTGAAGTGGCCGCATCGGTGGCTCCAGGGGCAAAGATCGCGGTGTACTTTACACCCAACACAGACCAGGGGTTCATTGATGCGATCACGACGGCGGTGCACGATCCGACTCATAAACCTAGTGTGATTTCGATCAGTTGGGGCGGACCTGAGTCGAGCTGGACGCAGCAGGCAGCGACCGCGCTGGATGCAGCGTGCCAGAGCGCAGCGGCGCTGGGCGTGACGATTACGGTCGCGGCTGGCGATGATGGGTCGAGCGACGGAGCGACCGGGAACAACGTCGACTTTCCGGCGTCGAGTCCGCATGTGCTGGCATGCGGCGGGACGAAGCTGGATGCGAATGGGCCCACGATTGTTTCTGAAGTTGTGTGGAACGAAACGGCCAACAACGAAGGTGCGACCGGTGGCGGCGTGAGCAACCTGTTTAGCCTGCCGAGCTGGCAGGCTAACTCGAATGTGCCGGCGTCCAGCGTGAGCACGGGCGGACGTGGCGTGCCAGATGTGACCGGAGATGCCGATCCCACCACGGGATACACGATTCGCGTGGACGGACAAACGAGCGTGATTGGTGGAACGAGCGCGGTGGCTCCACTGTGGGCTGGGCTGATTGCGGTGGCTAACGAGCAATTGGGTACGCAGGTGGGATTTATTCAACCGGCTATTTACGCGGCGAAGGCGGCCTCGGCGTTCAATGACATTACACAAGGGAACAATGGAGCATTTTCTGCGGGACCGGGCTGGGATGCGTGCAGCGGACTTGGGTCGCCGATTGCGAGCAAACTGATTCCGCTGCTGGCGCCGGCAGCTCCGATCAAGAAGAGCGTGTCAAAGAAGGCGGGGACTAAGGCGGCGAAGAAGACGGGTAAGAAGGCTGTGAAAAAGGCAGCGAAGAAAACAGCGGTAAAGAAGAAGGCGGCGAAGAAGAAGACACGATAAGTTGTGGTCTGAAGTGGAGAACTGCCCGTCTGAAGTATCAGGCGGGCAGACTTATATGGGGACCAAGCTTCTTGAAGGTGTATTGAATGCAGTTATAAAGGACCTTTAAGAGGCCATATATAGATGAAACTATCCCACCCTAGAGCGGTTCCAGGATAGGTATACCCTTTCCCGCATTTTACAGGGTCGCCGCTCCTTGGGGTCGCGTCAACTTGACTGCAATACCTTCGGTGCACAGCAATCCTGGAACCGCTATAGGCCCAAGAACAAAGACGCGCCGAGGATGGGGCACCCATTCCACTGAGGAACTGCCGGTCGCTAGGTCACTTGTACTCAGCAGCGAAAGTGTCGGCTTCGTGGTTGAGTTCTGGCGGCGAGGCTGCGCTATTCGTAGACAGGATGATCCGGTAGCGGAAGATCGCGGATTGGTCCTTCTCCAATGTGAAATTGAAGGGAGTTTGTTTGGGGTCGAAGATGCTGCGGCCTAGCGGATTGGCGGCGAAGAGACCATAGCCACGCGCGTGCCAGTATGTCGGATAGCCGGGATTGGCGGGGTGGTCGATGATGGCGATGTTGACCAGATGATCGCCGGTGTGGCCGGTGAGGGCGCACCAGCGGCCGCGGGTTCCCCAGGCTGCGCCACCTTTGACGCCTTCGCTGGTGAGGTATTCGCCGGTGGCGGGATTGGCGCCTGCGTCGGTTGGGGCCGTTGCGACTTGAGTGGGATTTCCGTTGGCATCGGTGAAGACGCCGCCTTTTTCAGTCGGGGATTCCAACCAGCGGGCTACGCGCATTCCGAGCAGACCTTCCTTGTCGTCGTTGAAGACAACGCGGTCGAGAGCTTTGAGAGTTACAAGCTGATCGATAACTCGGGCGTGATCGCGACGAGTGAAGATATAGTGCGTTGTCTGGTTGAGGATGGGTTGGTTTGTTCCGGCGATCCAAGTTGATTCAACGACTAACTCGCCGCGATCGGGACCGCTTTTTGTGGAGACGATTTTGGTGTGGAGGATGGTACCCATCTTGGCGCGGTTTTCCGGCTTGATAGCGTCGGAGTTATTCCAGAAATCAAAGCCGTTGGCGTTGCCGTAGTTGAACCAAAGGCCTGCGTGATGGGGGTGGTCGACGCGTTCGCCGGGGCGGGGTGAGAGCGGGAAGCCGCGAGTGATGGTTGTGCCGTCGCCGTCGATGAGCGGATAGAGAACAGGCTTTTTGAGCGTTGTAGGCCAGATGTAGGAGGTGAAGGGTCTGCCGTCGATGGTGATGTCAACGTGGCGGTTGGCTTCGTCGGGGATAACTTGAACACCTTTGATGTTGGCGGTGAAGGCTGAGCAAGAGAATGCCAGGGTTGCGGTGAGAAGAGTAAGTGTAACTAACTTAGGCAAAGACCTTGCCTCCTGCGATGACTTGCTGGGTCTTGTCGTCGAAGGTGACTTTCTGGCCAGTCTGAATGGCGGCGACATTCATGCAGAGGGCGACGGAGTGGCTGTAGCCGGCTTCGATGGAGGCATTGGGGGTTTTGCGAGAACGGACACACTCCATCCAGTTGCGCATGTTCGCGGAGGTTTGCGGATCGCTATGAGTGTCAGCGTCTGTGGCGACGGATTCAGTTTTTTCAACGAGTGAGAAGCTATTCAACAAGTTAGGCTTCATACCCATTTCAGCGGCGGAGCGAGCACTTAGTCCGCCAGTGGATGTGACGGTCTGCTTGTCCATATCGATCATGCCGCCGTTGGAGTAATAGAGCTCCTTGACGCCGCCGGCGGAATTAGTGAAGCGCGAGGAATACTGAACCTGAAAGCCTTTGCTGAGGTCGTCGAGCGGGCCGTAATCGAAGACGGCGGTCATGGTGTCCCAGTTCTGGCGGCCGTCTTTCCAGAGGTAAATGCCGCCGTTGGCGACGACGCTGCGCGGATGCGGCAGGCCCGTGAACCAATGGACGGTGTCGATTTGATGGACGAGCCACTGGTCGGGAATGCCGGAAGAGTACGGCCAGAAGAGACGGAACTCAAGATACTTGCGGGCGTCGAATGGCTCGTGGGGATAGTTAGTGAGATAGCGCCTCCAGTCAGTGTCTTCCTCTTTCAAAAGCGGGACAACATCGGGTCGACGCCAGCGGCCGGGTTGGTTGACATTCCAGGTCATCTCGACCATGACGATGTCGCCAAAGGCGCCGGACTTGATGTACTCGGCGGCCTTGATATAGCTGGGAGTGGAGCGGCGCTGGGTTCCGACCTGGACGATCTTGCCGGATTTGTGGACTGCGGCGCGGAAGATGCGGGCGTCTTCCATTTTGTGGGCGGTAGGCTTTTCAACGTAGGCGTCGCGTCCCGCGTTGACGGCTTCAGTGCCGTGGAAGGCGTGCTGGAAGTCGGCGGTGGCGATGAGGACAGCGTCGACATCTTTGCGGGCGTATAACTCGTCGTTATTGCGCATGGGAACGATGGCATCGCCGGAGAGCTTCTGGATGTAGGCTGCGCCTTCTTCGCGGCGGCGGCTCCAGATATCACTGACGGCGACGAACTGGAAGTTCATGTCCTTGGAGTTTTGCAGGAAGGCGGGAATGAGCGCGCTCTTCATGCGGTCGCCGCACCCGATGACGCCGACGCGGACGCGGTCGTTGGCGCCGAGGATCTGGTTGTAACTGGATGCTGCCCAGGAGATATTCGAGGGGATTGCGGTTGCAGCCAGCGCGGCGCTGCCTGCCTTCAGAAATTCGCGGCGACTATTTTCGTTGAGCATGTATTTCTCCTGTTTATTGGAATGACGGGCGCTGCGGGCTGCAGGACCCACCGTAGTGAAGATGTGTTAGCGGAGGAGCGACGGCAGTACATTGCTTCAATCAGCATTCGATCTCGATTGGAGGGCCGCATCTTTCCAAGACGACAATTTTACCTAAGAAAAGCAGAAGGGGCCGGATTTCCCGGCCCCTCTGGTTGAAGTTAGTTTGTTCGGCAGTTAGAAGGTTATGTGTCCTGCGAACTGGTACTGCCGAGGATTGTTTGCCTGGCCAGTCACGGCGCCAAACGTACCACTACCACCTAATGACTGGCCGATTGCGCCGCCCGCTCCATTGGTGGAAGTGCTGCCGAACCAGACGTGATTGCCAGTGTTGAAGGCGCTGGCCTCGAACACGAACTTCACGTTCTCCTTGTTCCAGAGATCGAAGGTGCGGCGGACGCTGGTGTCGAGGTTGTCATTTCCAGGTCCGCGTAGTCCATAGGGAGCGGTGCGGGCCGCGTTGCCAATGACGTATGGATTGGTGAGTGTGCCAGCTGTGCCGGAAGTCGAAGTGCCGGAAGCAGTAAAGGCGGCGGGGTTGATGTATTGAAGCGAACTCAGGTTGAGCCTGGTAGCTCCCTGGCCCCAGCCGCCGTTCTGGCGCGCAGAGCCGGTGAAGCCTGGTGTCAATGCGGGCATGCATTGCTCGCCGACAGAGTTACCGGAGCAAGTGTTCTGGATGATCGCCAGCGGATTGCCGCCGATGTAGGTGAAGATACCGGAGATGCGCCACCCGCTAGCGAGGGAGCGGACAATGGCACTGTTATTGCCAATGTGGCCCCTGCCGAAGGGCAGGTCATAGGTTGCAGTGCCAGTAACATCCTGACGCTGATCGAACCCGCTGAGCGAGTAGTCGGCTTTACCCTGCGCGTAGGCTTTTCCATCGGCGCTGACATTCGCCGGAATGGCGTAGCCGGAGCGGAAGGTGCCTGCATTGTCCAAGCTCTTGCTGAATGTGTAGTTCAGCATCATGGTAAGCCCATGAGCCAGGCGCTGATTGATGGAGAGCTGCAAGGAGTGGTAGTTGGAGTTACTGACCGCGTCAACTTCATCGGTCAGGCCCGAATACTGCGGGAAGGGCTTGAGCATCTGGGAGAATGGCTGAGTTGTCGGGAAGGTAGGATACGGCAGGCTCAGTCCGTTGGCTGCTAGGTTTGCGGCAGTGGCGGTCTCAGAGAGGTTGGCTCCCAGCGACAGCCATTTAGGATCCATCAAGTTGCCATAGTATCCCCGCTCGGTGGTCCCTGTGCCAAGGATATGGTGACCCTCGTTGCCGACATAACTGACGGTGGCGGTCATGTCCTTGGTGAGGCTACGCTGCACGCCGAAGGACCACCCGGTAAACTCCGGAGCGCGGCCACCAAACTTCGGATCGAGATAGCCAAGCGTAGAAGAAATACTGTCGATGGTCCCGGTGCTGGCAGTTGAGTAAAAGGTTCCATAGCCGGGATCTTGGATCGGTGGAACTGTGTAGGAGTATCCAACACCTCCGAAACTGGTGTTGGTTGGGTCGTTGGCATAGGTCAGAACCTTGTGTCCAGCCTGAGCGCTGAGGGCGGGGTTGCCATTCAGATAGAACGCGGGAAGAACTACGCCAGGGCTGGGAGGATTCGGGGCCGCCGAATAACCAAGTATGAGCGCTGTTCCGGGCTGGGTGGAATTGGCCGTGCCACCCGTACCGCCACCCAAGGCGTAATACATGCCGATTGAGGCGCGGACTACGGTCTTATTGTCGACGGCGTAGGCGAGGCCCAAACGCGGACCCCAGTTGTTGTAGTAGGTGGAGATGGGAGTTGATCCGTTACTTCCGCCGGCGAACTGCAAAGCGCCTGCTGAACCGGTGTATGGGTTAGTGACGTTGGGATTCATGAACGAGAAACGGTTCTCCGCTTCGTGGAAGGGTGGCAGGTAATCCCAGCGAAGGCCGGCGTTGACGGTGAGCTTGTTGGTGACTCTGTAGTCGTCGTTCGCGAAGAGGGCAAAAGGTTGGAAGCGGGTGCCCGTTTCGGTCGCGATGGGAGCGTACTGGGTGTAAGTGGACGAGTCCATGGCGCCGATCATGAAGCTGGCATAGTCCCATCCGCTGTTACCCAGTGCGGTCACAGTGTTGTTGCCCTTGAAGCCCTCTGTTTCCTTCAGCGAGGTTCCCAGGGTAAGCGGGCTGGTCCCGGTTCTGTCAGCCTCGAAGTTATATTGAAGCCACTGGTACTGGCCGCCAAAGGTGAAGGCATGTTTGCCACGAATCCATTGCACATTGTCCAGAGCGACAAAGTTGTTGGTGACGTTGCCCGCGGAGGCCGTCGGTCCCCACTGCGTAACTTCGCTGAACTTGACGGTGGGGAAGCTTTGCGAAACCTGTCCACCCGGCAGGCCGGTGATGCCGAAAGCGGTAGCGGCCCAGGCAGGGTTAACCAAGCTCGGATTGATGGCCGGTGAGTAGTACTGCATGGCCCCATACTTAAACTGGTTAACCAAGGAATTGTTGATCACGTAGGTGTGCTCGAACATTATGTCCTTGGTGATGGGTCGATAGATCTTGCCCGACTGATATGGAAGTGGCTCCAGATTTGTGCTGGAGGCTGAGCCCTGGACAGTTCCAATCAGACCTTGGCGACCGGCGCCCACGATCACGCTCATCTTCTGCTTGTCAGAGAGGTCGTAGTCGAGCCGTTCCGACTGGGTCCAGTTATTGAGGCCCCAAGCGACTGAGCCGAGATAGTTGCTGGTGATGTTTGAGTTGGTAGGAGCGGGGAGATACTGCTCCATGGCCTGTGCGATGGGCGAAATCTCAGATGCCGGGATCACATTTGCCCCGGTCTGGCCGTTGATTCCGGGCCCCTGGGTTCCGGTACCGGCATTGTAAGCCGTACGCGAGCAATTTGAAGTCGAGACACAGGTCTGAGTTATCGGGTCGTAGATGGTCTGTGCAGTTGTCTCGAGGGCAGGGTTCATCAACTCCGAGAAATTGCCGCTCCGCATAAGAGTTGTGGGAACGGTGTAGAAAGAGGGGTTGGTTGCGGTCGTATAACGGAATCCCAGATAGTTGCCGAAGAAGAAGAGCTTGTTCTTCCAGATAGGACCGCCCAACGAAATGCCGTACTCATTCTGATGCTCCGGCGGAGGCGAGTTGAAATAGACGTTGCCGCCTCCAGCGGCTTTGCTAGCAGCAGTTGCCACTGTGTTCAGGGCCGGCAGGAAGCCAACGGCATCAAATGCCGTATTGCGCAGCACGTCATAGACGGAGCCATGGAACTGTTTGCCGCCGGACTTGATGGTGTAGTTTTCGATTCCAAGACCGCGGTACTCGGCAGAATAGGCAGAGGTCTTGAGCTGAAACTGGTCGACGGTCTCAACGGAGAAAGCAGACCAGATGTAACGGGGATCGCCGGCGACCGAAACGGAGGTCATGGGAATGCCTTCGAGATACATTTCGGAGGAGTTCTGGTTGCCATTGATGACCATCGGCTCGTCGGTCTCGTTGTTCTTGGTTTCATTGGCGGTGACGCCAGGCATGAGCGCAGCGAAGTCGGTGGCGCGGCGCTGATCGGCAGCACCCGCAGCACCCATTTCGAGCGGGAGGGATTGGTAGACTTCGTTTTCCATCGCGGCGCCGAGCGTGGCGTTTTCAGTTTCCAGCGGTGGGGGTTCATCTTTTACGGTGATGGTCTGGCTCGCTGCGCCGATCTGCAGTGTCAGATTGAGGGCGAGGGCCTGCATTCCATCCAGGTGAATGTCTTCGCGCACGAGGGTTTCAAAGCCCGCCGCAGACACCACAACGGAATAGTCGCCAGCGTCGAGCGGGGAGAGGTTGTAAAGGCCGCTCTTGTTCGTGATGCGGCTGGTCTCGACGCCCGTCGCAGTGTTCTGCGCAATTACTTTGGCGCCCACGACCAGGGCCCCGGTTGAATCGGCGACCGTACCTTCAATGGCTCCACTTCCGCCAATCTGCGCCTTGATGGTCGACGGCGCCAATAGTGCAATGAACAGAAGAACCAGCCATCCGAGACCCATACCCCTCAGGGCTCCGGATCGCGGTTCGCGCAATGCCTTACTCACACAAAACTTTCTTTCAACTGCAAACTGCCTCATACAAGCCTCCAAAGGTTGGTGGTAGGTGCCAAAAATCAACCTATCTTTCAGGGGTTTGTCGCTGTACTGACGCGCCACTGAAAGCACAAGGTTTTTTTATTGCGAATCAAAACACACGTACGGAATTACAGCACAAATCTATATAGAGGTCAGACCACAATTGTCAAGTCAAATTAAGTGCGGCTTAATCGCCTGACAGAACTGGATACGAATGAATAATTTGCGTTTGCAACAAAAAACGCAGATCTTGTCGATTGGTCAGACCTCTTGTGCTATCAGTGCTTCCCCCCATTTCCGGGCAAATCCCTCAAGTGCTGTTGAGCCGTATTCGAGTTTTTCCCAGGGATATGCCCCGTGGTTTCGGGCCCATTACCCCCATGGGCCTCCCGCGCAAAGTCCGCTGTGCCCGGAGCGGCACCATTCACGGTTGTAGTGTATTGTGTCTGCGCTGTCCAAACGGGTGAGCACAATCACAACACGCACAAACACAAAATGCACCTGCCTGAGACTTTTGCGGTTACCAGCGTGTCGGCTCCAATCGAGCCTCAATTCCCCCCACTCATCACGCGGTACAGGCGTACAGAAACATCTCCGTACGGTCTCAAGGTTGACTACGGGCTTATAGCACTTTCAGTATTTGCCTGCTTGAGGCGGGGGTCAAGCGAAGTTAGGGATTGGGATGATTACCAAAGGGTAGAGTTCTTTAGTAACTTTTAGTAACCTAATCCGATCTCAAAGCCCATTTTTTGCTCGCTGAATGGGGGACTCTCTGGAGTAATTGGAGCGGCTGCGAGTCAGGCGGAGGGGGCGCGCATGGCGTCGAGTGCGGCGGAGAGATCTTTGGCGAGGGATTGCTGTGATTCTTCCGCTAGCTTGGCTTCGCGACTGGTGACATAGAACACATCAATTGCGGTTTCGCCCTCGGTGTCGATGAGGGCTACCTTGATGTCGCACTGGTGAGTGCTGAGGGTGAGGGCGATCTGGCGGAGCAGACCTGGGACGTCCTGAGCGACGACTTGCAGGAGCGTGGAGTGGGTGGAGGACTCAGAGTCGAACTCTAAGCGCGTGGCGACTTCAACTTTGAGGTTTCCGGGATGGTTCATGTGACGGCGGGCCTCAAGCAACTGCTCGACGGAGACCTTTTGCGCGACAACATCGTGGATATTGGCGAGGAAGCGGTCTTTCTCGCTGGGATTCAGTTCGAGGGTGTGAAAAACGTCAGTAAAGTGGAAGCTGTCAACGATGACGCCGGCCTCGTTGGAGAACGCGCCAGCCTTGACGATATTCATGCCCCAGGCGGCGAGGGCACCGGCTACGTCAGCAAAGAGGCGGGTGCGATCGCGGGTGATGACGGTGAGATCGAAGAGCTGTCGGTTGGGACGGAGGTCGAGCTGAACAGCATCCTGATCGAGGTTGAGGGCCATCTGGAAGTGGTGACGAATCTGCTCGGGGAGGCGGGTTTGCAGATAGCGCTGGGGAAGGCCTTCGAGGAATTGTCCTAACGCTTCATACTGCGCCGCAGGCACCATTGAGCGGAGACGATTGAGGAGGGTGGGGTCAATTGCCGCGCGATAGCGGACCTCGTCGACAGAGCGGTCCATAAAGTTGGCGGTGGCCATGTAAAACTGCCAGATGTTTTCAGCTTTCCACGGCGTGAGGGCATCGGGGTTGACGGCCTTGATGTCCGCGAAGGTCATGAGGGTGAGCATTTTCAGGAGCTGAGGGCTGCCGATTTTGTCGGCGAAGCCGCGCACATTTTCCAGGTCGAAGATGTCGCGTCGGAGGGCGTTGGACATTTCGAGATGAAGGCGGATGAGCTTGAGAATGGACTCGCGCTCTTCGGAGTCGAAGTCGAGACGGGCAAGGAAGGCGTCGGCCAGTTCGACACTTTGGGAGGTGTGTTCGCCTGTGCGGCGGGCTTTGCCGGTGTCATGGAGCAGGAGGGCTAACAGAAAGAGGTCGAGGCGATCGATTTCGGGGAGGAGCTGGGCTAGTCGCTGCTCGTAGTCGTGGGTGGGCTGACGAAGGCCGTGGACGTTGTCGATGGTGAGAAAGGTGTGCTCATCGACGGTGTAGCGGTGATAGCTGTCGCGAATAACCAGGGCGTCGATGCCATGGAACTCGGGGATGAGCATTTCGAGAACGCCGAGCGCGTGCATGGTTCTTAGCGCATGGGCTGCGTGAGGGCCGAGGAGAACTTCGCGGAGGGCGTTCCAGAGGTAAGGGCCTTCGGGGATGTGAATGGCGAGAGCGGGCAAGGCGTCGGTGATGCGGTCTTCAGCGGCCTGCGAGAGGGTGTAGCCGTGGGTGGCCATCAGCGAGAAGATGCGCAGGATGGCGGAAGTGTCATTGAACTGGGCGCCGGGAACGATGTCGATGCGACCCTGGTCGAGGAGGAAGTCGGTTCCAGCAATGGGAGTGCGGCGACGACGGAACTGACGATAGAAGCTGACCGGGGCGGGGAGATGTTCCATCAAAAGAGCGGCGCGACGGTAGATGATGCGGGCATGGCGGTAGTAGGTCCGCATCCAGTAGCTGGGGTCGGCGGTGCCGCGGGTTTCAAGGCCGATGGAGTTGGCGGCGGCTTCGTCCTGGGATTGCCAGTCGAGGGTATTGTCGTCGCGGCCGTGGCGGAA
>JBEKPF010000121.1:0-13011 GCA_049521035.1 Occallatibacter sp.
GACGGATCCGGAAGCACTTTCAAAGCGATGACGAATTCCAAGACGCCAGTCGAATTCGACAAGACACTTCGTGCAGATGCAACCGCTGCAGACGCGTTCAAGAAGAATGAAACGCGCGTGATTGTCTACTATTTTGGCGAGGGCGATGAGAGGACAGCAGTTGCCTTGCGGGACCTTGGGACTGGGCCGTTCAAGAAAAGCAGTGGAACGGTGATCAAATTTGAAAGAGGGGAACATTCACTCTCGATCAAAGACCAAACGGGAGGCATCGAATCCTTCAAGGTCACGCGGAGCACGGTCGCAGACACTGGATCAGGAGCCGTGGAAGGACTGAAGTTTGAACCCGGGAAAGGCGATCAAGTTCAAGTGATTTCCACGGGGGAGAATGGGAGCGCGACGGCACTGTTTGTCGACTTGATGTGACGCCGATTGAGTGCACGTCAAAAGGCCCTTCAGCCATCGCGTGCTGTGTAATCTCATGCCCGCAAAGTAAGTTTGCCCTAATTGGCGGGAGTGCGGCGTCATCTCGCAATGTTTAAGCGCCGTTCAGATTGTCGGGGGAAGTGGGTATTACGGATCGTGGGCCAAAGATGGTGAGATCGGAAGTCTAAAGGGCCTTTTCGTAGATGACAATTCTTGGCACATCAAGTACTTGAATCTCGAAGCCGGAGACAGTCCGTACTAATTCTCACGGGCTCGGTTGATTCAATTTCAAAAGCTGGTCGTCGAGTCTGTTTATTTCACAGCCGGAATGAAGTTTAAGTTCGGTTCTCGCACTGACCATGAGGCTTGAGTTTCTAATTTCGATCGGAAAAGCAGACAGGACTCTGGGATCGGTCTAGGTCTGAATGTCATCTGGAAAGTTGTAAAGAGGGTCAGAAGCTTGCGAGATTCCGTTGGTTGCGTCGCTCGACCTTCGCCCTGCGCAGCCACTTGTGCTGACCAGACGCCTTCCCTCTCTAGCTTCTATACTAGTATTGTGACTCTATCGACCGGCGAGGAAGAGCAGATACCTAGTTACTGGGCGGGTCTCCTGGGACTATATGCGCGTTTCTACGCATGGCTCTTGCGCCGCATGCCCAGCGAGCAGCAGCGGTTGCTGGCGGTGACAATTTTAGCCGGCGGGCTCTGTGGACTGGCCGCGGTGGCCTTCCACTTGAGCATCATGGGGCTTGAGACGCTCTTCATTGACCGTGCCAATGCCGCTTCGGGCCATAGCTGGATATGGTGGACTATCGTTTCTCCCGCTATCGGCGGCCTGATCGCCGGCGTCGGTCTTACTTACTTTGCCCCTGCAGCAGCGGGCAGTGGCATTCCGCAAGTGAAAGTGGCTTACGCTCTGCGGAACGGCGAGGTTACTGTCCGCGAGACAATCGGTAAGTTTGTGCTGTGTGCCCTTCAAATCGGCTCCGGTGCGTCGCTGGGCCTTGAAGGACCCACGGTACAAGTGTGTGCAGGCGTTAGCAGCATGTTGGCGCGTCTGGCCCGACTCGGCCCTAAGAATTCCCGCCGCATGGCTTCCGTGGGCATGGCGGCGGGCATCGCTGCTGCCTTTAATGCACCCATTGCCGCCGTCACCTTCACCCTTGAAGAACTGATCGGCGACCTCGACCAAACGATGCTCTCCGGTGTGATTGTGGCCGCCGCGTTGGCAGCGGTTGTCGAACACTCAATTCTGGGCTCCAACCCGGTCTTTCACGTCCAGGGCAACTATGCGCTATCCAATTCTTCCTCGCTGGTGTGGTACGCGCTGCTGGGCCTGCTGGCGGCTATCGTTTCTGTAGCCTTCACCGACTCGCTCCTTGGACTTCGCACCTGGTTCCGGCGGCTCACGGGCGTGCCGCGCTGGGTACATCCGGCCATCGGTGGCGCGGCAACCGGCAGCATGGCCGTCGCGGGGTTGGCACTCTTCCATCTCAACGGCGTCGCTGGAGATCCGTACAAAACTCTGACCCTGGCACTTGCAGGCAAAATGACGATGATCGCCATGGCTGTGTTCTGTGTTCTCAAGCTTGCTGCGACGGTCAGTTCCTACTCAAGCGGCGGTTCGGGCGGCATCTTTGCACCAGCGCTTTTCATGGGGGGAATGCTGGGCGGCGCGGTTGGCTACTTGGACGTCATTGTCTTCCACCATTCCGCCGACTCCGTAGGCGCATTCGCCGTAGTCGGCATGGGTGCCGTTTTCGCAGGAATCGTTCGTGCTCCGATGACCTCGGTGCTTATTATTTTTGAAATGACCGGCGGATATGGACTCGTTCTGCCCCTGATGATCGCCAATATGAGCGCCTTCGCCCTGGCCCGTCACTGGAGGCACACCCCAATTTACGAAGCACTGCTGGCCCAGGACGATATCTACCTTGTTCACGGGGTCGGCCCGTCAGACCTCCAAGACAACGAGCACTTGGCGGTCGCAGATGTCGATGCGGTGCACTGACAATCTGCTTGAATTCTCAAGCCCGTGGCCGAAAAGCTGGGGATAGCCAGGACCGTTGACTTTCGCAGCTTCCGCACCATGCATGCCAGCCTGATGCGGCGGTACGGAGCCCGTCTGGAGGTCGCCCGTGACAACATGGGGCACGCAGGAACTACCGGGAGCATCACGCTGGATGTCCATTCGAACACCTGGTGGAATGAGCGCGTCGAGGCGGTGAGTCGCGTGGTTGAAGCGGTATTCGCCGAACCAGTCAGTGATGAAAAGAAGATCGTCAGCCCAGCCCGCTGACGAAACTTCCCATCGATGGGATCGGCGTCGATTGGGAACCCTTTTGGGAACCCCAGACGGTTTTGCCTGGCCAGAAATCAGTCTAAGTTATTGATTTAAATGGTCGGGGAGAGAGGATTTGAACCTCCGACCCCCTGGTCCCGAACCAGGTGCTCTACCAGGCTGAGCCACTCCCCGAACATGGGTTGCAGAAGCGTATCATTGGGGCGCTGCCTGGCACGTTGTACCCCTTGAATGCGCTTCGATCAGTGTAGCAGAATCCACGCCGCGGCGAGACCGAGACCCATCCCTTCGTAAATTGCTTTGGTGAAGAAAGAGCCAACCCGCGTTTCAACAGCGGAGCAAGCTCTCGCCTTAAGTGACTTGCCCCGCTGTACTTCTTCTTTGCCGCACTACTTCTTTTCCGGCTCCGGTAGAACCGCACCCGGGAAGACATCGAGAGGCGCGCGCTTCTTTTCTTCCAGGTCAGGTTGAGGCAGCGGCTTGCGCGGCAGCATCTGGTCGCGTTGCGCAGCGTTGTAAATGAAGATAGCTTCCACCGTGGCAATCTGTTTCAGATCCGCGGGCTGCAGCCGTTCCACCACATCTTCGTTCGAGTGGTGCGTCCGGCTCTCGTAATCCAGCGCGTCCTGGATGAACTGGAAGCCGGGGATGCCCACCGCGTCGAAGCTCAGGTGATCGGTGCCGCCAGTGTTACGGTTGGTAATGGTAGTCACGCCCAGGTCCTTCAGCGGTGCAATCCATTGCGCAAAAATCGGCGCGATGGCCGCATTGCCCTGCGTGTAGACGCCGCGAATCTTCCCGGTTCCGTTATCCACGTTGAAATAGGCGGAGATGAGTTTCTGCTCCGCTTTCACTTCCAGCGGCCCCACAGCCCGACGCATAAATTCAGGCAGTTGCAACTGGTCTGGCGCCGTCGAGAGTTTGGCCGAACCGAAGTGAATGGTGCAATAGCCCTTGGAGCCGAAGATCCCCTGCTCTTCGCCGGTCCAGAGCGCAATACGAATGGTGCGCCGCGGCTTTACGTCCAGCGCCTTCAGAATGCGCACCGCTTCCATCGCCACAATAGTTCCAGCGCCATTATCCGTTGCGCCAGTGCCGGCGATCCAGCTATCCAGATGGCCGCCGACCATCACCACCTGCTCCTTCAGTTTTGGATCCGTGCCCGGAATCTCCGCAACCGTGTCGAATCCGTGCTCGTGCTCGCCGGTGAACTTGGTATCGACGTTGATCTCCACGCTCACCGGCGCGTGTGCCTGAGTAAGCCGGTAAAGGCGCCCGTAGCTCTCGATGGCCGCTACAACCACCGGAATCTTCACGCGCTTTTCCGCGACGTATGGCGTACGGCCCAGCGTCGCGCCGTTGTCATCAAAAAACGTCCCGCCGGATCCACCGCCATTCTTACCGTCGCGGCTCGGTTCAATCACCGCAGCCACTTTCTCATCGGCAAAGAACTGCGCGACCTTATCGATCATGCGCAGGCGCTCCATCCGCTCGCGCAGTCGCGCCTGCATCTCCGGGGGAATGCCGCCAGCATTGGCGTTCACCGGAAACTCCGCAATGTCCGCAAGTTCCTGGTCGGTGTAGCGCTCAAACAGCGGCTTGTCCACCGGCGGAACCTCGCGCATGGCGCCGAACAGAACCACCTTCCCTGCCAGCTTGCCTTTATATTTGTCGAAATCCTTCTCATCCTGGATGCTGACGAAAACCACGTCGCCCGTGACCGGGCCGGGAGTCGGCGGCGACCATGGTGTCGCCTGCACAATCAGCACGGCAGTATCGGGCGTCGTCATGCGAGCCCAGGTATTCAGTTGCTGCCAACCCAGGCCGAATTCGCCCCAGTCCTCAAGATGCGCGTTTTCCAAGCCAATCTTTGTTAGCGTGTCGCGGGTCCATGCATTAGCCTTCGCCAGGTTGGGCGACCCCGTAAGTCGTGGTCCGATGCCGTCCATCAACGCGGTCGCAAACTCCATCACGTGCGAGTGGTTCAGACCCTCGTCGCGAATCCGCTGGTACATATTAAGGTCCAACGTCTCGGCGGCCGGTTGAACCTCGGCATAGGGATCGGTGACCGCAGGAGCGGTCGCACTGGGTCTAGGCTTGTCGGCTGCATGCAGCAGTAACGCCGCGGCCAGAAAGGTCGCAGGGAAGAGGCGAAGTATTTTCACTGGCATCTAGAGATCTCCGGTCAGCAAGGGGTGTTTTTTCCTTAGGTGGAATTGTAGGCCATCTCTCAGGCCCGCCGTCCACCGAATCCAAAACACCCCGAGTCTGCACGACGTAGACCCGGGCTCTATACGAATGGGGACGCTAGTCGCCCTTGCCCTTGTCAGGGTTGGTGGGAAGCGTCAGCGCTACCAGTGCAAACCGGGTTTCGCCTTCCTTGGAGTTTTCGAATCCCACAATATGTTGACGGCGTTTTGAGCCCGCTTTCAATTCCACCTTATCGTTGCTGCCGCCGTAATCGTTGCGGTCGATCTTCACATGCTCGCCGTTGCCATCGTCAGAGCACGTCAGCCCCTCCGAAGTTTGCGTCGGAGTGCCCACTGGCGAATGTCCCTGGCACACAATCACGTCGCCAAAGCGCCCCAAAGCCTTCTTGTAGAAAGCGGTGACCTGTTCCTGGCTGTCGTGTGTTGCATAACTCACTGCCTGCACCCGCAATTCCCACTCGCCAAAACCCAGATGCACATCCGCGGACTTGTGCTTATCGTCATCCGCCACCAGGTGTGCGCCAGGATACGCCGGCAGCCCCAGGTCCGCCGCCGAAGTCTGGTTGGTATTTACGTGAACGCCCCCAAACGGCGTATCTACTTGCACATTCTTTTCTTCGCCGTTCGCGTCCTTATCGACATGTACTCTGAAACACCCCGTAATCCCGGCCACCAGCAACAAGCCGGCCACCCAACCTGTCGAATTGCGCAAACTCATCCGCATCATGGCCATCGCCCTCTTGCGCTGTTATACGCCGAAGTGGTTCGATCAGTTCCCGAAATCGCCTCGCCGAAGACGCCACCTTCTCACCCATCCGCCACCAGGCGCCCCGCGTAGAGCAAACTCCATAAATGATGGCGCGTTAGTGATATTGTGGACCCGATGAAGCAGTCGTCAATCCGTAACGGCGTCGTTCTACTTGCTATGATGCTTCCTGCCGTGGTTGCGCCCTCCGCAAAAACGGCGGCTCCGGCCCAGGCTCAACCCGCCAACCCAATCTCAATCCAGGTTCATGCCGGCCAACCCACCGGTCCTTACACCCCAATCTGGAACTACTTTGGTGCCGACGAGCCGAATTATCTCTACGCACCCAACGGCAAAAAGCTGCTCAACGAGCTGTCCGCGCTCAGCCCGGTTCCCGTCTACTTTCGTGCACACAACCTGTTCACCACCGGCAATGGCGACGGTTCGCTCAAGTGGGGCTCAACCAATGTCTACACCGAGAAGCCCGATGGAACGCCAGTCTACGACTTCACGATCACCGACCGCATCTTCGACACCCTGACCCAGGCCCATGTTCGTCCACTGGTCGAAATTGGCTTCATGCCCCAGGCCCTCTCAACTCACCCCGAACCCTATCGCCACAACTTTCCCAAAGGCGACATTTTCACCGGCTGGACCTATCCACCGAAGGACGAGGCCAAATGGTCGAAGCTCGTCGCGGCTTACGCAGCTCACCTGCGCGATCGCTACGGCAGCCAGACTGCAACCTGGCTCTGGGAAGTCTGGAACGAACCGGATATCCCTTACTGGCATGGCACCCCGGCGGAGTACGACCGCCTCTACGACCTCACCGCTGCTGCCATTCGGCAGGAACTACCCAACGCAAAAATCGGAGGCCCCGAGGCCACCGGCCTCAGCGATCATTCCGAACCGTTCCTCCGTCAGTTCCTTGAGCACTGCGCCCATGGCGTCAATGCCGCAACCGGCGACACCGGCGCACCGCTCGACTTCATCAGCTACCACCCCAAGGGCAGTCCGAAATTCGCAGACGGCCATGTGGTGATGAGCATTGGAACCCAGCTTCGGGCAGTCGAGCGCGGCATGCAAGTCATCGACAGTTATTCCGAGTGGAAGCACACCCCCATCATTCTCGGCGAAAGCGATCCCGAAGGATGCGCCGCCTGTCAGGGCGCGCAGAATGGTTATCGCAACGGCCCACTCTATGGCGTAAGCGTGGCAGAAGCCACCATGCGTACTTATGAACTCGCCCGCAAATACGACCTCACCGTCCAGGGCGCCGTCACCTGGGCCTTCGAGTTTGAAGACCAGCCCGCCTTCGCCGGCTTCCGCGAGTTAGCCACGAATGGCATCGACAAACCTGTCCTCAATGTCTTCCGCATGTTCGGCATGTTAGGCGCGAGCAAGCAAGGCGCAGATTGGCTCAACACCGAGAGCGACGGCGCGCTACCCTTAGACGATATCGTTGCCCATAGCGTCACAGGAAACCCGGACGTCCGAGCAGTAGCCACCCGCAACGGAAATGAGGTCGACGTCCTGCTCTGGAACTACCACGACGCCGACGTCTCCGCCCCACCTGCGCAAATCCTTCTCACAGTAGATGGCTTCCCCAGCAAGAACGTGATGGCCGCCGAGTTCCGCATGGACGCAACTCACAGCGACGCGTATCGCGCGTGGCAGCAGATAGGCAGTCCAGCCCACCCTACTCCAGAGCAACTCGAACAACTGCAAAAAGCAGGAGCGTTAGAACAGACTGCTCTTGACCCGAGCCCCGGTCTGCGTGACGGAAAGATCAGTCTCGCTCTATCGCTTCCGCGGCAGGGTGTTATGCTAGTTCGCTTGCGGACTCCAAAATAGAAGAGGCGGGGACTCAGATGTGCCTGCCGACGCTCTCGCCTCCGAGCTTCTTCGCAAACGACAAAAACACCAGCGCCGCCGGCGAGTACCCTCCGGGATCCGGCTGCGTAAACTCCCCCGTCAGCGGATCCATCTGCTGCCGAAATTCCCCGCGCCGCATGATCGCCTCGCACCACTGCCGCATCAGGTGCTCCAACTCCGCCTGCTTCCCGTAATGCGTCATCCAGCGCGGCGCGCGCAGCGCCGTCAGCGCCTGGCTAGCCCCGCCCCACGAGTTACGCGGAATCGGCCGCACAAACACCGGATCGTCCATCGCAATGCTCGTAAACGGATACGGTGCCCAGAACGCCTTCGGATTATGCAATTGTCGCGTCCACACCGCCTCAAAAATCTCCCTATCCTTGGCGTGTGAAAGATCCAGAACATGCTCGCCCAGAACCCGGCTGATCACATCTCCGCGCACCCTGACAAACTTGCCCTGTGCATCAAGATCGTAAAAGGCAGCGTCCTCCGGCGAATACAGCTTGGAGAGAATCAACTGCCGAATCGTCTCCGCATCGCTCAACCAGCGCGCCGCGTCATTGCTCTTGCCCAGCGCCTTCGCCATCGCCGCCAGCGCAACCCGCCCGCCGTACACCGTCGCTGAAAGATCAGGGCACAACCGCGGCATCGAGGCGATCTGCGGGCATTTCCGCGCATCTGCATCCGGACACCGATTCGGAATCCCCGCCCAGCGCGGACTGTTATCGTGCCCCGTGTCGTAGGTGCAAAACCCCTCCACCAGCCCCGTCTTCCGCGTATCGCGATACTGCCGCAGCCACCCATCCCAGCGGCTACAAGCCTTGTAGGCACTCGTCAGCAGCTCCTCATCGCCGGTAAGTTGCACCAGTTCCCACGCCGTCGCCGCAATCGGCACCACCATCTGAATCTGCCCATAACCGTTCTCGGTCGTCTTCACGCTCGCAGGCATTTGTCCATCCGCCCGCTGCAACTCGAAGAACGCCATGTGATTGTTGCGCGCAGCTTCCAGCGGAGTCGTCTTCGCAATCCCCGCAGAAACGTTTTTCGCTAGAGAAGCGTAGACCAGCCCTTCATGAGGCCCGCACTCCAACCAGATCCCCTGGTAAGTACTGCCCTCGAAAAGCACCGGCCGCGAATACCCAGGCACGCTGCGAATATTCCCCGCCAGCACGTCAACCGCCGCATCCCATGTCCGCTTCCATGCAGCATCGTCCGAAGCAAAGCGCGGGGTCTCAGCCGCGCCGCCCAACTGTGCAGTCGGTAGCGTTTTCTCTTGAGCAAATAGGGAAAGGGAACGCGCAGTCAAAGCCGCCCCCGCAGCCTTCGCCGCGCCGGCAAGAAAACTCCTGCGGCTATGCGTGGCTATTTCGGAGAACCTCATAGGTGGGCCATCGTTCCGCGCGTGCGGCAAGCGGGATCAGTGTGAAGAGTGTCCGTCTTCCTTGCTGCTAGTCGCCCAAAGAATGGACGCCAGGAAGACAACCACAATCAAGGGGACGACGACGAAAGGGGTGTAAAGATGATGCATTGTGCAGGCTCCCTGTAGGTAGAGTATCAAAAACCGGGGTCCCATTCCCGAGGCCCCGGTTTTGTACAGATGTAAATCGAATATTGCGCAGGGAGCACCTCGCTTCATCCCTTCCCAAAATGCTCCGTGCCCATCCATTCCGCGCTTTTCTGCGGAATGGGTGGGAAGCAGTTCGCCCTTGCGAGCCTCCCGCGAGCTACTGCCGCACCGCAGGTGCCCCCGCCACAGGTGGTGCATAATCCACCCGAATCGTCAATATCTCATACGGCTTGATCGGCGCTTTCACCACATCGCCCACAACCCCCAGCGGCAAACCCTCCGGCGCCTCCATCAAATTGGTAACCGTCGCCCCCGTAGCCCCCGGCGGCACATGGAACTCCACCGTCGAATCTTTCCCTGCCCACTCATACACGCGGAAAATCAACCCGTTTGCGTCTTCCGCTTTCTTCACCGCCGTCAACACCACGTTCTCCGGCGCAACCGAAGCAAACGAGTGTTCCGCCGGCAGCGATCCTACATGAGCCGTAGTCACCACCGCGGTCAGCGGATAGTTGTACTCATACCCATGCCGCACCGTCAGCGCATCCTTCCACGTCCCCGCATGCGGATAGAGCGCGTAATGGAAATGATGATGCCCCATGTCGGCCTCGGGATCAGGCCACTTCGGCGACCGCAGTAGCGTCAATCGCAACACGTTCCCCGCCGCGTCATACCCATACTTCGAGTTGTTGATCACGCTCAACCCGTGCTGGCCATCGCCCAGATCAGCCCAGCGCATCGCCGGAACCTCAAACTGCGCCTTCTCCCACGAATTGTTGCGAGTAGTCGGCCGCTCAATCGACCCATAAGGAATCTCGTAAGTAGCAAAAGGCCCTGAAGCCGCCAGTGGGAACGCCGCCTTCAACAACACGTGAGACTCATGCCAATCAAGATCATTCTCTATGTCAACCTGATCGTCTTGCACACTGATGGTCTGCACAAATTTCGAGCTTTGCCAGCTGCGGGTAACGCGTATCGCACGCTGCCCGTAGGCATTGGTAACCTGCTCCACCGAGTCTGCATGATCAAGCGTTGTTGGCGGAACGTCGAGTGTGCCGGGATCGATATTCCACGCGTCGTAATCCTTTGGCGTGTCCTTGAAAGCCTGAAGCTGATTGCCGCAAGCGCCCTTTGCCAATGCCTCGAAGCTCGAGCGATTGTCATAAATGCTGGTAATGCAGCCGGTAGTCGCATCCACATAGACCGTCAGATTCTTGTTGCTGAGAACAAGGTTTACCGTTGACGCCTCAGACTGCGCTGGGGAAGAGGGCACCGGCGTTGGTAAGATCGAAGGAATGAGATTTAGTACCTTGTATCCAAGCGCCGGAACATTTGAAGCATGAACCATGAGCTCTGCAACCCCGGTTTTAGCGTCCTGAGAGATAACCTGGACATACTCCACAGGCCCGTTATTGTCGGTGGGTTCTTTGAGCTGATCCGCCACCACCAACTTCGCGGCCGGTGAGGCTAGTTGCACCTTCACCGTTACATCGCCGGATCGTTCCCATCCAAGTGGATTGAAAACAAGGACGGGGACAGACCCGGAGATCTGAGAGCTGGTATCAATCGTCTCCCCCACCGTCTCCAGCGCACCTGCCCCAATCTCATTCGTCGACCAGCGCACCACGTCGTAATCTTTCTGCGCATCCTTATAAATCACCCCAATCCCCGATCCCGCCGCCAGATCGTGGAATTGGTTGAACAGTACTTTTTTCCAGTCTTCCGTCAGCTCCGCACCCGGATACGCCCGCCCATCCAGCCAAGCCAGCGAAGACCACTTCTCTGCATTCAAAACTTCTTCTTCGCTGTCCCGCATGTTCTTCTTGTGATTCGCCTGCGTAGTCATCACCCCGCGGTGATACTCAAAATAAAGCTCGCTCTTCCACGTCGGAATCCCCATCTCGCCTGCCACCGCCGGAGCCGGCGGTGCCGTATACCCCTTCGCAATCGATTGGTAATTCCACTCCTTGCTTTCCGGCGCAACCAGTTTCTCCACTGTCGAGAACCATGTCTGCGCCGTTCCGAATTGGAAGTTCGGCATCACCTTCGGCGGCACCGATGGCTGCGCCCAATGAAATCCCTGGTCCAGAATCGCGCGCGTCGGCCCACCACCATGATCGCCAATCCCGTACAGGTCCATCATGTCCGTCATGCCCGTAGCCCGCTTCCGCGCCGTCACTAGATCGTTGCTCAACCGCATCGGGCTCAAATTTCCATTCGCGTAGTCATGCGGAAAATACGACAGCACCTTCGACCCATCCGGCGACTCCCACCAGAACAGCTTGAACGGCAGTTGATTCGTGTCATTCCACGTCATCTTCTGAGTGACAAAATAGTCCACGCCGGACTTCTTATATATCTGCGGCAACTGCCACGTGTATCCAAACGAATCCGGATTCCAACCAATCCTCACGTCCACGCCGTACGCCTGCTTGTACCACCGCTTGCCCACCAGCAGTTGACGCACCAGGCTCTCGCCGTCCGGCATATTCAAGTCCGGCTCAACCCACATGCCGCCCACAACCTCCCAGCGACCCTCCTTGATGCGCTGCGCAATCTCCGCATTCATGTCGGGATACTTCTGCGCCAGCCACTCGTTATATTGCGCCCCGCTCTGCGTATAGGTGTATTGCGGATACTCATACATCAGTTGCAGCGCGGTCCCAAACGTCCGCTTCACCACGTCCACCGTCTCGGTCCACGGCCACAGCCACGCCGCATCAATGTGCGAGTTACCCGTCAGATGAAACGTCGCTTGTTGCAACAGCGGCTCCAGCGCCTCCAGCTTTTCAAGCGATGCCTTCAGGCTCGCATCGAACTTCGCCTGGTCTTGTGCATCCAGCGCCTTCAAATCCACCGCGTCAATTGCATGGCTCAGTGTCTCCAGCTTGCTCGCGTCTCCCGGTGCAAGCGAAGGCACCAGCAGCGCCGCCGACATGAACTCCTCACGCAAGTCTTCAGGATTGGGCCGGTCCTGCTGGAATTCAATGTCCAGCGAGGCACCTCTGAATCTTTTCTTATCCACCGTGTGCAGCAGCTTCACCGCCACCGTGACCTTGTCGCCTGGTTTGGCTTGGTCGAACAGCACCACCGGCTCCAGGTCATCCCCCATCGCGACCCGCCGCCCATTGAAGTAGAGAATCTCCGGCATCGGCCCGTTGGCTTCCGAGTGAAACTGGAACCAGATCCGCGCCCCCGTCAGGTCATAGCCGTGCAGCGTCGCCGGAACCTCATACGTCTGCCTGAACCACACCGCGTCATTGGGTGCGTCGGTCTCAGGCTCAATCGTCTGCCAGCCGGCCTCGTCCAGATTCACAGCCTCCCCGTGCGCCAAATCGCCGGAGTGCATCTTCCAAACCCCATCCGGCAACACCCGCAGATTCGAAAGCCTTTCAATCACCGTGCGCGATGCGGGCGGCAGCGCGGCTGCTGTCTTAGCAGCCTCAGCCGCCAGCTTCGCAGCCTCAACAGCAGTTTGGGCCCGCAATTGGCCCGTCACAGCAAAAAGAAGTGGAGCGGCAGCGAAGATCAAAAACGCAGACAGACGAAAGCGCAACCTCAAGGCATCAATCATGTTGGAAGAATCCCTCGTGAGCATGTTAAGGCATTAGGGGGCATTCAAGCAGGGGGAAGCAACTGATCACTGACAACTGATTACTGATAACTGCCTTTCACACCCACCCGCCATCCACCACATAGCTTTGATTCGTAATCGCACTTGAATCGTCCGCCGCCAGAAACAGCACCAGCCGTGCCACATCCTCGGGTCGTATATCGCGCTTCAGCGCCTGGCTCGCCAAAATCTCCGCCTTGTACTCCGGCGTGTACCAGAGCTGTTTCTGCCTCTCGGTAGCAATCCCGCCCGGTAGCACCGCATTCACGCGAATAT
>JBEKPF010000122.1:0-12993 GCA_049521035.1 Occallatibacter sp.
CGTTGTGCCAGAGAAGAAGGTAACTGTGCCTGTCGCCGTCGATGGCGAAACCGTGGCTGTCAAGGTGACGCTGGCGCCCACCGCCGGCGTTGTGGTCGAAACGGCGAGCGCGGTGGTAGTCGCCGTCTGAGTTGAAGTGACAGTGATGCTTACGGCACTCGATGTGCTGGTGGCGAAGGTCGTTGATCCGCCGTAGACAGCTGTGATCGAGTGCGCCCCGGCCGTGCTGAAGGAGGTGGACAGAGTCGCCTTGCCGGAACTCAGCGTCCCGGTTCCAAGCGAAGTTGTTCCATCAAGAAAAGTAACCGTCCCAGTGGCAGTCGAGGGCGCAACAGTGGCAGTCAGCGTAATGCTGGTGCCAGTCGCAACCGTTGTGGAGGAAGCAGCGAGCGTCGTGGTGGTCGCGGTCAATGACGTGTTGCAAGCCGTTCCATTGAGCGCGAAGTTCGCGGGTACCGCGTTGGTGACGCCATTCCACGTACCATTAAAGCCAAATCCCGTGTAGCTTCCGCCAGCCGGGATGTTCTCCCACGTTTGGCCGGCCTGCTCGCTCACCGTGACGTTGGCTCCGCTCTGTGTTACTGCACCATTCCAGGAACCGCTGATGGTCTGTCCGTTGGCAAAGCTCCAAGTCAACGACCAGTTGCTCAGGGTTGTGCTCCCGGCGTTCTGTATGGAAACTGTCGCCCCGAAAGCGCTTGAGTTCTGTGGCGAAATCGTATAGACAACCTTGCATTGAGCGTCGGCGCGTGGCGCGCAAATAGCCACAAGGAGACTTGCAAGCACGGTTAAGAAGATGTTCAATCGACGAACGCGCGCGCGCCCGAGGGAGGGATTGAATTGCTGAGGCATGGCTTCTCCTTGTTCATCACATAGCCCGTTGATGACGGCCGGCGTATGAGTGCTAACGCAATATGATGACGGTTTGAAAGCCCTCTGCTGTTGGTATGGGCGATGATAGCTCGAGCAGCGATCTGAATGTATTGCGACTATTTACTAAAAGATGAGATGAAGTGAAGAAAACTGATTCGCTTTCAGCAGAGGCGGACGAACACATACTTCTTCGACCAAGGGAAAACCGATGCATTCTGACCGGGAACGCAATATGAAAAGCATCACTTACCGAGATGACACACGCATAAAGCGGTGATAACTGCCGACATAGATCGTCGGTAAAGCACATGCAACTGCGACGCCATTTCCCTCAAACCGTGCGCTGAGGGAAACTGCGCAGCCAATACTAAAACGTTTGAGCGCAGAAGAGTCAAATTACTAAAGTAATCTTGGAGTAGGTCCATCCGGGCAGTTTTTTACGCAATGTCGTAGGCGACTCTGTATGCCGGGTGATTTCCACTCAACCTTTGTCACGAGCTCGATGAAGCTTGCGAATTTGCGATTGTCCACGATGATGGCGAAAACGACCCGTTTCATTCACTGCTTCGGTTAGCACCGGCAAGAAGGATTGGAACCACTTGTCCGAAGCGGCAGCATTTCATCCGAGTGCCGCGGACACTTTCGTAAATACCAATCGACCTTCGAGGATTGATAGCCGCAAGTCAGTGCCTTGGCGACTATGCGTTAGAACCGTCACAGTCCGACACGGACACCGGTCGCCCACTTGACGTATTCCCATCTTACTTCTGCCAACCCCCTCCAAGCGCCTTATACAACTGGACTAGACTGCGGTATTCATCACCGCGGGCCTCGGCAAGAGTGAGTTCAGCCGAATAAAGTGAACGCTGACCATCAAGGACCTCGAGATATGTGGTTGTCCCTCCCTGGTAGCGGACTTTGGAGATGCGAACTGTCTCCTGCAGGTCGGCCACTGTATCCTGCTGGCGCAGTCGTACTTCGTGGTATTTCTGATAGCCGATCAGCGCATCGGACACATCTCCGAAAGCACGCTGAATGCTTTGGCGATATGCGATGAGAGCTTGCTTGTTTTCGGATTCCGCCAAGCGCAGGTTGCCGCTCAACGCTCCGCCGGTGAAGATCGGCTGACTTACCTGGGCACCATAGGACCAGATGCCAAGATGCGTGTCCATGAGGCTTGAAAAGGCACTGCTGCGCCCGAACGCACCGCCACCGGAGCCGGTCAATGCGATCTGCGGAAAGAACTGGGCCTTGGCGACTCCGATTTCCGCATTCGTTGCGACCAGGACGTGCTCGGCCTCGTGAATGTCCGGGCGGCGCTCGATCAGAGTTGACGGAAGGCCCGGTGGCACTTCGGGCGGCAACGCTTGTTCTATTAGCGGCAGCCCGCGCTGCACGGCCTCAGGGTAGTCGCCAATCAAGATACTGATGGCGTTTTCTTCCTGAGCGATGAGCCGCTCCAGGTCCGGTATCTGCGCGTTTGCGGTGTCAAGAACCTGCTGGGCCTGCAGGACGTCGAGCTTGGTCGCGACTCCGTTTTGCAGGCGATAATTTGTCAGCTTGATCGAATCGGTTTGTGTTACCACCGTCTCGTGGGTGATTTTGAGTTGCAAGTCGAGTTGAAGGAGTGTGTAATAATCTGCCGCGATGTCGCTGACCAATGTGAGGATTAGCGTCTGCTTCGCGTCTTCCGTAGCGAGCAGTTCCGCACGTGAAGCCTGCGTCGCCCGCCGCAGCTTTCCGAAGAGGTCAAGCTGAAAGGCGGCATCGGCGGTTAGCGTCAGGATGTTGTACGTGGATTGGAAGGTCGGCTCTTTCCCACCGCTGAAACTGGCGTCGCCTGCCACCTGGGGGAAGAGGCTGGATCGCGTGACGATGAGCTGGGCGCGAGCAGCGTTGATGCGTTCTGTAGCAATCTGCAAATCGTAGTTCCGCTTGAGCGCCGTGCGAATTAGCTCCTGCAGCTTAGGATCGTGAAAGACTTCCCACCAGGGAAGGTCCGCATACGAAGACGTCTGAACCTGCGTTTGCGCGTCTGGCGCAAGAGTGCGAAAGTTCGTCGGAGATTGTACGTTCGGTCGGTGGTAATTCGGACCAACCAAGCAACCGGCAAGCGAGCCCACGGTCAACGCACCGACGGCGAGTTCCGCGAATCTCATGATCCGCGACCCCGGCAGCCTTTTTTCGGATTGGCCTTTGAAGGGATTCATGTCAGTCTCCGGTTTCTGGAACCGCTGTCGTCGGCAGCGAAGATGACGCCGCCTCTTTTCCGGCGCCCGACCATTTCTCGACCAGGTAGAAGATCGCCGGGACAAAGAAGATTCCGATGGCGCTCGCTGCCATCATTCCTCCGATGACAGTGGTACCCATGATCTGGCGCGCTACCGAGCCGGCGCCGGTCGCCGTCCACAACGGGAAGCATCCGAAGATGAATGCCAGCGAGGTCATCAGGATTGGCCTCAGCCGCAATCTCGCGCCCTCAAGGGCGGCATCGGCCAGGGGCCTTCCATTCTCGTACTCCGTTTTTGCAAATTCGACAATCAGGATGGCATTCTTCGCTGCAAGGCCAATGAGCATGACCAGCCCGATCTGCGAGTAAATGTCGCTCTCGATCTGCACAAGATAGGGCGGAAGGAAATACCCGAGCAGGGTCCTTCGCAACCAAAGTACAAAGAATGCCCCGAACACCGCGACGGGAGTGCTGAGCAGCACGCTGAAAGGCAGCGACCAGCTTTCATACAGTGCGGCAAGGATGAGAAAGACAAACAGCAGAGATAGGGTGAAAACGACGGCCGGTGGAACCCCCTCGCGTGCTTTCTGTTCCTGGAAGGAGATGCCGGAATAGTCGAACCCCATCTCGCGCGGCATGGTTTGTTTGAACACTTCTTCAAGTGCGGCGGTGGCCTGGTCGGCACTATAGCCGGGAGCCGCGCTGCCGTTGATCTGTGCCGAACGGTATTCATTGAACCTCAGCGTGAACTCGGGTCCCAGGCGCGGTTTTATCGTTGTAAGTGTGGCGAGAGGAACGTTCTCTCCCTTGTTGTTGCGCACGTAGAACTGGCCGACGTTTTCAGCGCGGGCGCGGTCCTCTCCTTCAGCCTCGATGTACACCTGCCACTGACGGCCAAAGCGATTAAAGTAATTCACGAAATAGCCGCCCATGAATGTCTGGATGGTACGGTACACATCAGTCAGGGCGACGCCCTGCTTTAAAACCTTGTCACGATCTACGTCGACGAATTCCTGGGGAACATTGGGCAGGAACGTAGTTGTCACGCTGCCGATCTCCGGCCGCTTGCGCGCAGCTTCGAGAAATGTGGCGAGGTTTTTGGCGAGGAACTGCACATCTCCGCCCGAACGATCCTCTAGCATGAATGTGAAACCGCCTGCTGTTCCCACGCCGGGAATCGCAGGAGGAGAGAAGCCAAACACGACTGCCGCAGGCAACTTGCTGAATTCGCGATTTAGATGGGCTTTGAGCGTCTGGAACTGCTGATCCCGCGTATGCCGCTCATCCCATGGCTTGAAAGTTACAAAGAAGGTGGCGTTATAGCTGGTCCTGGCAAAACTTAACAAGCTGAACCCGACAAAGCAGGTTGAATCCTGGACGCCGGGCGTATTCATGATGGTCTTTTCTACATTTTGGACAACCGCAGTAGTTCGTTCCAGCGAGGCTGCGTTGGGCAGTTGAACATTGACGTAGGCGTAGCCCTGGTCTTCGTCGGGAAGAAAGCTGGTTGGAATACGGCTCGAGAAAAAGCCCGCGGCAACGCCAAACACAAGCAACAGTACGACAACAAAGAGGCTCTTGCGCACCAGCACTGCACTCCAGCTTACATATCCTTTCGTGAGACGATCAAAGAGGTGATTGAACCCGTCGAAGAATTTCCCTATTGGACCGCGACTCTGTTTCCGCGGTCGCAACAAGAGCGCAGCAAGCGCCGGGCTGAGCGTGAGCGCATTGAAGGCAGACAGCAGGACCGAAATGGCGATGGTGACTGCGAACTGCTGATAGAGGCGGCCGGTGATTCCAGGGATGAAGGCTGTGGGAATGAACACTGCCGACAATACCAGTGCGATGCCAATGACAGGACCTGAAAGCTCGTCCATGGCTTTCAGGGCTGCTTCTTTTGGATTCAATCCTTCTTCGATGTGCCGCTCGACGCCTTCGACAACGACGATGGCGTCATCGACGACAAGTCCGATTGCCAGCACCAGACCGAAAAGCGATAACGTGTTTATCGAAAAGCCGAAAAGGGGGAAGAGAACAAAAGTCCCGACCAGCGAAACTGGGACGGCCAGGAGGGGAATGAGGGTGGCACGCCAACCCTGCAGAAAGAGGAATACGACAAAGATCACCAGGGCGAGCGCGATCAGAAGTGTCTCGACGATTTCCTTGATCCCCTGGGTGACGGAGAGGGTGGTATCGAGGGCGACGACCGAATCCAGATCATCCGGGAATCGCTGGCTCAGCTTTGCCATCAGTTTCTTGACACCGCTGGCCGCTTCCACGGCGTTGGAGCCCGGCAGCTGATAGACCGCAAGAACGGCGCTGGGTTTCCCATTGAACCGTCCGGCGATGCTGTAGTCCTGCGCTCCAAGTTCGATCCGAGCTACATCGCGCACACGGACGATTCCTCCGTCAGGCGTTTCGCGGACAACAATCTGCCCGAACTCTTCTGGCGAGATGAGGCGGCCTTGGGCAAGCACAGTGTGCGTGAATTCCTGCCCTTTGGGAGCAGGCTCACCGCCGACCTTACCGGCCGGATTCACGGTATTCTGAGCCTGAATGGCGTTGATGATCTCCGGAACTGTGATACCAAGCTTCGCCAGCTGGTCGGGCTTTACCCAGAGTCGCATCGCGTATTGCCCGGCACCGAATACCTGCACGTTGCCCACACCATACGAGCGCAGGACGGGATCAACGAGATTGATGTATGCGTAATTCGAAAGGAATGTGGCGTCGTAGGTCCCGTGAGGCGAATAGACGGCTAGGAGGATTAACGGCGCTGTGACGGATTTGCGAACGGTGATGCCGTAGTTCGTCACATCCGTGGGAAGCTGCGAAGCGGCCTGGGTCTCGCGGGCTTGCGCGAGAATGAAATCGTTGTTTGGATCGGTCTTGATATCGAAGTCAACAATGAGGCTGGTTGTGGAGTTCGCAGTAACATTCAGCGAGTACATGTAGTTCATGTTGTCCACGCCGTTCATCTGCTGTTCGATTGGAGTGGCCACCGCCTGCTCCAGCGTCTGCGCATCCGCGCCGACGTAAGTGGCCAGCACCTGAACCTCCGGCGGCGCGATGTTGGGAAACTGGGCAACGGGCAGAGTCGCGATGGTCAGGGACCCCACAATCACCAGCACGATGGAGATGACCATGGCCACAATGGGGCGATTGATGAAAAACTTTGACATAGGTCACCTGCTGGTTCCGTTGTAAGGAACCGGGTTTACGAGCATCCCTGGTCGCACCTTCTGAATGCCTTCAGCAATCACTCGCTCTCCCGGATTCAATCCGTCGGCTATGATTCGATCCGAGCCAAAAGCATCGCCAACCTTCACGGTGCGAATCGTTACTTTGTTGTCGGCGCCGACGACGGCTATCTGAAAGCCTCCCTGTAACTCCGACACCGCGCGCTGAGGTACCAGCAGCGCACCGGGCTGCATGCGGATAATTGCTCGAACCTTCCCGTAGCCGCCCGGTCTCAGAATGTTGTCCGGATTCGGAAAGAGCCCGGCGATGCGAATCGCGCCGGTGCCTTCGTCTACCTGGCGATCCGCAAAAAAGAATTTGCCTTCGTGTGCGTAGGTCGATCCATCTGCGAGGATCAGTTGCAGGCGGAGGGCTTTGTCGGCGGCTTCCCGGCTGGTTTCGGTTGGGAATCGCTTGCGCCATGCGAGGTACTGCGGCTCACTCACTGTGAAGTAAACCTTGATGGGATCAAGGGTTGAGATGGAAGTAACTGTACCGCTGGCGGGAGTTACGAGTGCACCTACCTGGAGCTGGGCCTGGCCGGCGATTCCGTCAATGGGCGCAACAAGGCTCGTGAATTCGAGATTGATTTTTGCCGTTTCAACTGCGGCTTCATCGGTCTTAATCTGAGCTTTTTCGGTTTCCACCGTAGCGAGAGCGGCCAAGTTATTCTGTACGGCATTATCAAGGTCCTGCTGGCTCGCTGCCTGCTCACGCGCCAAGGGTGTGTAGCGTTTCACATCGAGATCGGTCCGGCCTTGCACTGCCTTCGCATTCGCAAGCATAGCCTTCGCCTGTTCCAGTTGCCCTTCGGCCTGATCGAGAGCCGCCTGAAACGGCCTCGGGTCAATCTGAAACAGGAGTTGGCCTTTCTTGACGAACGAGCCTTCCTGATAGCCCTGCTTCATGAGGTATCCGGTTACCTGGGCTCTCACGTCGGCGTTCACCAATCCGTCGAGTGTGCCGATCCATTCGCCATAAATCGGCACGTCCTTCTGCTCCGTTTGAGTAACCTCAATGACGGGGGGGATCGCGTTGGTCGTTGCGGACGCTTTTCGGAACGGGTGAACAGCGCCTATGACCAAGGCGATCACGCCCAGACCAAGCACTCCGCCGATCAATAGACTGCGTTTCGATAAGCTGGTCATATTCACCTGGCTCAGACTTTTTGTTGTTCAGGGCTTGGATTCAACTGGACGAAGTTTCGGATCGATACTTTGGTATTGGTGTCAAAGTTTTGGGCGATTGCGCACTCGTTGACAACGAAGACCCTGCTCGCTGGTAGCCCCCGCTTGAAGGGCGCGGGTCGTCAGTTGAGACGCATGCCACCCTAACAATCGGTCAAAGCCGTTGTTGCGACGCCTGAAGTCCCTGGTACATCATTCCGGCGTATTTCGAGGGCGTTCGTTGCGGACTCCTGCATTCGGGGATTGCTCGCGCACTCGTTTCCTCGGTGCATAGATGCAAAGAACCATCTCATCGGTACAGGAAAATGTCCAGCAATCCTGGATGCTAGTTGACGACAATCAATTGGCGCTCTGATTGCGTTCTCACGAGGCCAATCTTCGGGCAGGTTGGAATGGTAAGTTCGCAGCAATCCGAGCGAAAAGAACGTCGTTGCCGAGGCCGTCGTAGCTGAGAAGTTCGTTGCTAGAAGGAATACCGGCGCATTGCTATGGGCAGTTGTCTGTGAACGCAGGAGAAACAGTTGTTTTTGACTGAGGTCAAATGGCGAATCAAATCGCAACGATGTACCGGCTATTCTGGAATCATGCCGCAGCAGCCTTCGTTTTATTTCGAACCGTTCACATTTTTAGGTGGCGCACACGATGACTTGGCCACATTAGGAATTGACAGCAATCCGCCGACGCCTAGACATTCCGGCGAGGATGTGATGACCGACTGAACTGTCAGATCAGCGCTGAAGGTCTTGCGTATTCTCCTGAAATGAGACTACATTCTAGCTAAGGAAAAAAAGACAATTGAGATTTCATCTGAAATTCACGGGATTTCTCCCCTTCTTCAAGCGCTGAAATCCGTCTGCTTGTTTTGGTCAAAGGAGATGCGATGAAAGGCGTGACCGCTTCTTCCTGCGGTGTGTTTGTACTCGGCATTTGTCTTGCCGTTCTGACGGGATGCAATTCGTTCACTTTCAAGGGGCCAGTTATCACAAGCTTCACGGCCAATCCAATGGCGGTGACAGCGGGCGTATCAGTGAGTCTGACCGGTGTTTTTGCGGATGGCACTGGCGTCGTCACTCCGGGAGACATCACCATCACGAGTGGCACGGCGGTCACTGTCTCACCCGCGCAGACCACGACTTATACTCTTACGGTCACGGGAGCCTCTGGAACCACGGCTGCGCAAACGGTCACTGTGTTGGTCAACGCGGGTCTGACCGCGCAGACTATTACGTTCGCCAATCCCGGGACACAGACAGTGGGCACGCCGGTGACGCTTGTTGCCACGGCTAGCTCCGGCCTGACGGTTGCCTTCGCTTCGACGACGACCGGCGTCTGCAATGTGAGCGGTACGACGGCCACATTTGTCGCTGCTGGAACTTGCTCCATTACCGCATCGCAGGCAGGAAACGGCACGTATGCCGCGGCTACGCCGGTGGCGCAGAGCTTCACAGTTAACGCGGCGCTGATCGCGCAAACCATTACGTTCGCCAATCCCGGGACACAGACAGTGGGCACGCCGGTGACGCTTGTTGCCACGGCTAGCTCCGGCCTGACGGTTGCCTTCGCTTCGACGACGACCGGCGTCTGCACTATGAACGGAACCTCCGCCACATTTGTCTCCGCTGGAACCTGCTCCATTACCGCATCACAGGCCGGCAACGGCACGTATGCTGCGGCTGCGCCGGTCACGCAGAGCTTCACGGTCAACGCGGGTTTGACCGCCCAGGCTATAACGTTCGCCAATCCCGGGACACAGACAGTGAGCACGCCGCTGGCACTCGTTGCTTCGGCCAGTTCCGGCCTTCCTGTCAGCTTCGCCTCCTTTACAAACTCGGTCTGCACTGTCAGCGGTACCACGGCAACGTTCCTCATCACCGGCACCTGCACAATTCAGGCCACGCAGGCCGGCAACGCAACTTATGCCGCGGCTACGCCGGTCTCACAGAGCTTCACGGTCAACGGCGCGCAGTACACAGTGGGCGGGACGGTTTCCGGGCTTACACAGTCAGGATTGCTGCTGGCCAACGGCGCAGACAAGCTTCCAGTACCAGCAAATTCCACCACCTTTACGATGCCGACGCCCGTGGCCTCGGGCAGCAGCTATGACGTAACGGTGCAGACCCAGCCCGCGGGGCAGACCTGCAGCGTTGCCAACGGCAGCGGTACGATGGGTTCGGCGAACGTGACCAATATAGCCGTGACGTGTGCAAATTCATCGTTTACACCTGCCTGGCAGGTTTCGAAGTTGGGTGCCGGAGGCTTTGTTACCGACATGCTGATCTATCCAGACGGCACGGAACTCTCGCGCACCGACACATACGGTTTCTTTAAGTGGAACCAGTCCAGCGGTCTTTGGAATCAACTTTTCACTGCGGCTACGATTCCGGCAAATGATCTCTCCTATATGCTCGCAGAGGACCAGCTCATTGCTGGATATGGGATCGGTGCTTGCGCTTATCCAACGCAGTCGGCTACCAGTTTGGTTGGAACGACCAACATCTTGTACGCGGTATGGAATGCGACCATCTACAAAAGCAGCAATGGGGGCGTGAATTGGGTGAACACGGGCCAGGCGGTCAGCGGAGCCAATGGGAACGATGGAACACAAAAGGGTAACTCCCCCTATATTTGGTGTGACCCCGCCTCCAATGGGCAGATTGCTTATGTGAGCACGCCAAGCGCCGGACCGCTGGTCACCACCGACGGTGGGACAAGCTGGTCGACCGTCGCCGGGATTGCTGCGACGACAAGCAACCAGGGATTTCTGATCCTTGGCGATCCAACGTCCAGTGCGGCTAACGGCGCTACTCAGCATATCTACATTTCATCTTATGGAACCGGAGTGTATGAATCGACCAATGGTGGAACAAGCTGGACACTGACCAGCGGCACGCCAACCTCGCATGAAACTATGTGGGTCGACAAATTTGGGGTCCTTTGGTTCCTGAGCGGCAGCGGTTCGACACTGTATAGGCGAAGCGCTGGCACATGGTCGAATGTCCATAGCCCAAGTGGCGGGGCAGCTGGACTGGCCATCGACCCAAACAGCACTTCGGAAAGCACGGAGCACATTGCACTCATTCGTGCGAGCGGGCAGATTGATAGCACATCGGACGGAGGCCAAAGCTGGTCGGGTTATGACTATTCCACAACCGTAAGCGCCACAGACATACCCTGGTTGGGAACAGCCGACCAAGATGGCGGAGGGGCTTTGTTCCTCGATGTGGGCAAATCCGCGTTCGACATGCACTCGAACCTTTTCTCCAGCGGTGGCATCGGTGTGTGGCTGGCGGTTTCACCTGTGACAACAACCAGCAATTACGTCAGCCAAAGTGCAGGCATCGAGCAGCTCGTGGTCAATCGCATCATCGTTCCTCCCGGCAGTTCGCCTTTGACGGCAGTATGGGATCGAGGAATCTTCCTGCAGAAGAACCCCGATGTCTATCCCAGCTCCCAGTACTCGAATGCGGTTGACATCTCAGCCGGGTGGGATGCAGACTACGCCAGTTCGGAACCCAACTTTCTGGTAGTCGTCAACAATTCCAACATCGGTGAAGGCGATTTTTCGGGTTATTCGAGTGATGGAGGCAATACCTGGACTGAGTTTACGGCCTTGCCGAAGAGCGGCCAGATCGGGGGCATGATCGCTGCCAGTTCTCCAACCAACTGGATCGATGTGCCTGGACAAGGACAAGGACTCTACTGCACAACTGATGGGGGCCAGACCTGGAGTGCTGTCCAACTGCCGGGAAACCCAGGCGATGATTGGTTGAATGCTTACTACCTCACAAGGCATGTCCTGACGGCCGATCGCGTGCAAAGTGGAGTGTTCTACGCCTATGACGCAGGAGCGGGCCTGTATAGCAGTTCCGGAGGCTGTGGTGGTACATGGACTTTGGTTGGTCCGAAGTACATTGACGCCAATTCTTCCTATGAGGGCTATAACTCTTCGCTCCAAGCGGTGCCAGGGGAGGCCGGCAACCTGTTCTTCTCCAACGGTCCGGTTGGTTGCGGCGGAGCGCTGGAGTGCCCGGATGACTTTTACCGTTCGATAGACGGCGGAAGCAGTTGGACAGCCGTTCCCAATGTTCATGAAGTTATTGCTTTTGGATTCGGCGCACCAAAACCAGGAGGTTCGGGATATCCTGCGATCTACCTCAATGGCTGGGTTAATCATGTCTATGGACTCTGGCAGAGTGTGGATAATGCCTCTAGCTGGACCCAGATCGGTACATTTGCCAATAACGATGTTGACCTGGTCACGACGATGAGTGGAGATCCGAACGTTTATGGCCGGGCGTATGTTGGCTTCCGCGGTAGTGGAGACGCCTACTATGACACAGCCGATGCCTGCCCGTGGGTCAATTTTTCAAATGTGAACGAGAGCGCATCGCTGACAGGCACAGTTACGCTCACTTCAGAGCATTCCGGGCTCGTGCCTGTGACCGATGTCCAGTATCTGGTCGATGGCACGAAGGTTGGTTCGCCGATCACAGGAGCCGGCCCCTACTCCTATGCGTGGAATACCTCGACCGTAACAGCTGGCTCTCACACTCTTACCGTTGTCGCGGCAGGGGCCAACTGTTCGGGTTCATTTTCCATTCCGATTGGGACACACTAGTTTAGAAAACAAACGCTACTCGATTTCCGCTCAAAGTGCGTTCTTGCTGATTTCCGTTCTATTGGGCAGTCAGCAATCTTTTTCGTTCGATGTCACTATCTCTTCGACGCCGCGTATCGCTCCGGATCAACTGTACCGGTCAAGCTCCTCTTGTGAAGAGAAAATGCGACCAAGGGGGCACCCTTTATCTTGAAAACGGTGGAGACCAGCCTAATCTCACGTCAAAGGTTTGCCAGCAGCGCGACAATACAACCCGCCTCCCGTTGCAAATATCCAGAGGTCCTGCGTGGCTGACCTTACATGATAGAGCCAAGCTTCGCGGCCCACGGGACCATCGCGGACCAAGAGCGGCCGGAGAACCTCAGCAGTCGGGTATTGCACTGCGAGGTCTTTCGTCAATTGAGAAGCTTCGGTTGCACTCAAGCCCGTAACCGCTTGCGCACAATCCGCGGCTGCTGCTCGTAAGTCGCCGACAGTGGCGACGCATCCACCCTCCAGGATACGGGCAATCGCTCGAATTTGCTCTCCCCTCAAGCCGGGAACAAGCCAGTAAGCAGGACTTCCTTCAGGCGAATAAACGCGTTCTGGGTTGCCTGCTGCGAATTTGATATTTGATGCCGGCAAAGCGGCGAAAGCTGTCGCTGCGCTTTGCCGGATCCGAACTAACTCTCTGGCAAACTCATCCATTGGTGCACACCGCATCTATGCGTGATGCACGATCCCGAACCACATGACCGGCGACGTTGCCCACGACTCCCAATAGATTGCTCCTCCCTGGCACAGATCGGGGTTCCAGGGCCAAGGGTCATAAATGTAGAGCATCTGGTTCAATCCCAGCGTAA
>JBEKPF010000123.1:0-18265 GCA_049521035.1 Occallatibacter sp.
CTGTTCTGATCCAACTGCAAGCCGTCCATCGGGGCGGCTTGCTTGCGTCTGGGGCTTCCTTCAAGTTCCTCGGCACGACGGGCGAAGTACGCGGTGCTTTGCACCGGGATGATAGGGACACACTACCCCAGAATGGGTGCTGAATAGCAACCTTGGGTTGCTATATGGCAACCGTTGAAAACAAGCGACTAAAGAAAAAAGGGGTTGACGCGGTTGCTAATCGGCAACCGCGTTTTCGTTGTGCGGAGCGGCCTGGGCGAGTTCGCGGGCCTTGCGTCCGCGCTCGATAGTGGCCTCAATGAAGGCCCGCCAATCGCCGGAGGGGTCATCGGGCGCGCCGCTCCAGTCGGGATCGGAATAGACGCCGTTGGCGTGTTGCAGGGTGACGGCGTGGATGACGAGTTCGCGGAACATATCGTAGGTGCCGGGAGGGATGACATCGAACCAGTCAATGAGGCCGGGATCGAGCTTGGGATAGAAACGCTGGCGCATGAGGGTATCGGCCTGAATGTGATGGACAGCAGGCGAGTCCGACTCTGTATCGCGCTAGTGCTTTGATCCTGAAATGCCGATGTCTAACCAAATGGACATCGACATCCTGGACCTGCCAGGCGTAAAGACCATCAGCCGGAAGATCGTCGAGGCGGAGGGCAAAATTGTGCTTGAGGCCGTGGTCACGGACGAGCTGGAGGAATGTCCGCTCTGCCACGTTGCCGGCAAGTTCCAGCGGCACTCGGAGCGATGGGTGACGTTTCGCGACATCCCTATTCGCCAATTTCGCGTCGTGATCCGCTTTCAAGCTCAATACTGCAAGTGCAAGGCCTGCGGAAAGTTCTTCCTGCATCGACCGCGAGGGATGGCGGCAAATCGTGAAATGACAGCCCGGTGCCTGGAGTGGATCCGTACGCAGAGCATGGCCGTTACTTTCGCACACCTCGCTGAGATCATCGGCTGTGATGAAGGTACTGTGCGGAGCATCGCCAAGCAGCACATCGCCAGTTCGAACCAGAAGCATCGCATCAATCTGCCCAAATGGCTGGGCATCGATGAGACCCATCTTGGCAATAAGGAATACTGTGTTTTCAGTGATGTAAGCCAACATCGCGCCGTCGATCTCATCGAACGGACCACGAGGAAGGCCGTCGCTAAATGGCTGTTCAGCACTTACAGCAGATCCGACCTCCAGGGCGTCACGATGGACATGTGCAGGCGTTACCGGAATGCCGTCAAAGACGTATTTCCCAACGTCCCCGTCGTCGTCGACAAGTTCCACGTAGTGAAAAAGGCTACGGAGGCCATGGACGCGGTGAGGCGGGACCTGGCCAAAAATCGCCCGAAGGAGCAATCCAAGGCATGGAAGAGACTGAATTACTTACTCCGGAAGCGTGCCCACAGCCTGAGTCCCATGAAACGAGCGGAACGGGATGCGTGGCTGCTGAACGAGCCGCCCATCAAGGACGCCTATTGGCTCAAGGAGGACTTCTTCAAGATCTACGATCATAAGAGTCGTTCCGACGCCTTCGAGGCCCTCAAGTATTGGCGCAACACGATGCCCAAAGCCATGCGAAAGTTCTTCCTGCCGTTGCTCAGGGCGCTCATAAACTGGGAACCTGAGATCATGGCCTACTTTGATCATGGACGCAGAACCAACGCCTATACCAAAGCGCTGAACAGAATCACGAAGAAGGTCAGCTTAGAAGGCTGGAACTTTGATCATGGACCCAAAACCAACGCCTACGCCGAAGCGCTGAACAGAAACGCGAAGAAGGTCAACTTAGAAGGCAGGGGCTACAAATTCGAGACGATACGGGGCAAGGTGCTGTTTTCCGACACGGTGAGGCTGGGAAACGCAAGACGCCGCTACGATGCTAATATTGCCGACCCCGCCTTATATTCGAAATCGCACCTGTTCGGAATCAGAACCGGACGCGATATGCCGCCGGTGAAGATTGCACTTCTCCATAAATATGGGTGCCACTGTCAAAACTGCGGAGGGCTATTCAATCCAAGGGTACTCGAGCTCTCTCACAGCCGGCCGCTGTTCTTAGGCAAGATGGAAGACGCGCAAGTCATGATCCTATGTCCTCAATGCCATGTCCGGCTCAGAACGTCATGGGAGACCGCCGCTCCGCTGATTTCGATCAGCCAATGAAAATTAAATTCGAACGCTTTTAGCTTCCATCGGGTTTCCGGAATTACTGTTGAGGCAAATCCAGGAGACGCCAGCCCGAAGAACCTTTTTTGGCTAGGTTTGACTGCGCCAGAAGACGCCATGAGGTCCTCCTAAATTAAATCGTCATTTCAGGTGTAGCCCATCTTTTCATCGTGAGCCGGACAGAACAATGCGGAAAAGCGTGCGTATAGAGTCCGGTTTCATTTATCTGACACCCTCCAAAGCAATTCCTAGATTTCAATCTGACAACTAGAGGAAAGTGAACATGACCGGCCAAAGAATCGGTTACAAACGTGTGTCCACAGTGGACCAGAGTACCGCTCGGCAGCTCGACGGGGTTCTGATCGATAAATTCTATGAAGACAAAGCAAGTGGCAAAAACACCCAGCGGCCCCAACTTCAAGCCGCGCTTGAATACTGCCGTGAGGGCGATACCCTCGTCGTTCATAGCATGGACAGGCTTGCTCGCAGCCTGGTTGATCTCCGCAAAATCGTGCATGATTTGACCGTCCGTGGAGTTGCGGTGGAATTTCTAAAAGAAAACCTTCGCTTTGTTGGAGAAGATTCCCCAATATCAATACTTCTTCTCTCGCTACTGGGGGCAGTAGCCGAGTTCGAGCGCGCGCTCATACTCGAGCGCCAGCGGGAGGGGATCGCGATCGCTAAGGCAGCGGGCAAGTATAAAGGCCGACGTCGCGTTCTCAGTGCGTCTCAATTGAACGTACTCCGAGACCGTGTTGCGGCCGGCGAACGAAAGACCGTTTTGGCGCGGGAATTTGGCATAAGCAGAGAAACCTTGTATTGCTACCTGCGCATTCCACGCGAACAAAGCCTGCAGCAGGTACATGCCTGCGTAGTTGCTTTTGATGCGCATTAGATTTCACGGATTGAGCACTGGGAATCGAGCTGTTTCAATAGTAATTCCGGAAACCCTATGCTACGGTGTAAGGCCTCATCCAGCCCATCGAATTCGATGGACATCGGCACTGCTCCCGCTCTCTAACCAGGCGACTCACCCATCCAAAACCGTTTGGCGCTTTGAGGAATACAAGGAGGTGACCAGGACTTAACTAGCAGGAACCCGATATAAATCCAACAGCGACTGCCTCCCGGCTCGGGAACCAGGCCTCTCCTTCCTATCAGGCAATCGTTAAACGAGTGCGCCTTCAGGACATCGCCTTCCTTCGTCGTTATCCCTTCACCCCTCGAATCCTAAATTCCCGATGCCGCCCAAATCCATTGCAGATTCCAGATCTGCGATAGGCGGGGTGCGGCCTCGTCACGGAGAACTACTTGCAAGTTTCAACGTTTCATCCAATCGATACCGTACTCTGTCCTCACTGTCGATTGAACCAATTCAACGGGAACGGCAAATGCCGCCGCTGCCACCGCTCATTGGGAGTCGCCTATATTGAGCTGCTCCTGCCCGCCCACTTGCTTGTCGTGATACTCAAGGTCTGCTCTCCATGCGCGAAGGACTCGGTAGGTTCATTCGCAGTATGCGTTCGCGGCGAGGCGGCATGACCCAGGTCACCCTCGCGGCTGCCATCGGCATTTCCCGAACATACCTCTCACGCCTAGAAAACGGCCGGGTCGCGCCTTCGATCATCACGGTGATGCAAATAACGGGAGCGCTGGGCATCGACAAGATCACTCTCCGCATTCGCAGTTCGGGGGCTTAATTAAACGCGGTTATCCCTGAACCGCCCACAAGAAGCCGCGCCCGACACTTTATACGCGCCCGGCTTCTTGTCCAACATCGAACGCATTGACGCTAATCGCCATGGCCAACTCCGATCCCAACACGATCGGCTGCCAGTTTTTCATTCAGGCGAGAAACCGGCCCATTAGGCCGGGATCTATCCCTTTTGTTGACCAGGAGCATATTTCAATTTCAAGGCTCAAATCCAACGTTGCTTGTGCCAAGGCAATCGGTGCTGCTGGTACTGCCCTCACCCCAGGCCGTTTGGCGCATTGAGGAAGATAAGGAGGTGATTAGAACCTAGCTAAGCGGGACCCGATATCAATCCATCAGGGCCTGTCCCCGGCTCGGGAAGCGGGACTTTCTACCAGGCAGTCGTCCTCCACCTTCCCAATCAAATAGCCGTCCGCGCGTGACCGCTCCCTGAGCTGTCAGATCTCCCGCATTTCGCGGAATCGCGCACTTCCGTCATATACCAACCAGACATACCGGTCCGCCGCAATTTTGCCTTTCACAGGCAATGATGCGGCGGACTTTCTTTACAGGAGAAATCAATGAATTTTCACCCAGCTGAAGATTGGTTATTAACCAACGCGCTCCTCAACCATGCCAAATTCACTGTTGTAAAACAGAATCCTGAGCGCAACAGCGCAGAGCTGCCAGCCAACATTGCCGAGGGGGCAAATCGCGGATTGCGGATCTTCCCGGTTTCTCAAACCAGTAGATTCGCGGCAACATCGCTGATCAAAGCCCGGATTGACGACGCGACGAGCGACCTAGTCAGGCTCGCAGAGTTCGCCGCCGAAGACCCTGCCGGCTGGGCATTTGCCACGGGACCAGACGCCGGCGTTTTTGTCGTTGAGATGGATGGAGAGCTCGGGACAAACACATTCAACGGCCTGATCGCGTTGGGGATCGGCGGCCTTCCGGGGGAAGAGACTGACTGGCAGACTCTCAGTGCCGGGGCCGGCCGGCGTACCTTCGCGATCTACATCTACCCAGCCGGGAAGACCTTGCGACGAAACGGCAAACGCCCGGCACCCGGGCTGACTATTCACGGGGATGGGAGCTATGTCCTGCTCCCTCTGGACTTTGTCTTTCTGGATCCGGAAGTATCAATTGCCTCCGGGCCCGCTCTGTTACTGGACCTCGCCTTTGAGAGCGTTTCCAACGAGGTTCCGAGCCGGGTAGCCCGACGGATCGCACCTCAAAGGGCTGACTCCAGCTTCCTGCCCAACAAGTCGAATCCGGGTGCGGGAAACCAGATCTGGGGCGTCGCGCGGAATGGATCCACAGTACGCAGCAATGCCGGATGGCGCGGGAAGGTTCGTATTTCTCGCCGCAGCTAACCTATCGCTGCGCCTCTGCCGGAAGCACCGCGAAGGCTGGCCTTGCAGTTCTGTAAGAACCGAAGGTTAACCCAAATAGCGGCAAAACCACAACAAGGCAAAACCCTGAGCCGGTGAGCACAAGCCGGCAGAAAGAATTCGATGTCAACTACAACACTCCCCAACCGTACCGCGGCCGCAATCGCACTGCAGAGAGCCGTTCAAATCCATTCATTAAACGGATGCAGCGGCCCAGGCAAATGGAAGGTCGATGAATGCGGTCGCAACTTCATCGCCCTGACATTCACTTTTGGTGATGCCGATTTTCTAGAATACGTTGTCGCGGACGAACCGTGGGAGCTTTGGGGAGGCGAAGAGATACTGGCCTCTGCCCATCTTGAAAGCGGCCGCACGTTGAGCGGTGACGAGTCCGGATCCTTCTTCGCATCGGCGATCATCTTCGTCGAGGATTAACTCCGATTAGAAGGCGCCCGACCGGAATCGCAAGAGAATTGGCCGAATTCGGCCAAGTTTTGACGTTGCCATAGGAAAGCATGGCTGCGTTCAGCCGATGCGGGCCGCATGCCCTCCGCAAGTGCTTCCTGCCGGATTCCGGCGGGAGGAGCGGCGAACGGGAATCGGGCTGCAGGCCAGAGAAGTCCGGAGCGATGACGCTCTGCCAGACCACCACGGCGACGACCAATCTTCGCAAGAAAGGATGAAGAAACATTGACGACCGGAAAGAAACCCGAGGTCTGGATCCGCCAGATCCTCAACTCCACCCGCAGGCAGGGATCGCGAAAACGGCCTCTGGGTGGTACCAAGATACGGGCCGGCGAGATCTGCTGTGCCTGCATGGCACCGCTTCCGACGCCGCACACGATGAGCGTACAACGATGCGAGCTTTGCCGGTTGCCCCCAACTCGCCGAGTTTTCATGTCGTTCATCCATCAGGACGGCTGGCATTGCCAGTTTCTGGAATTGGATCTGATGACGCCGCTCCCAAGGGAGCTTAGTTTTCGCGATTCACGGAAGATTAGTGAGACTGCACGGCGCGGACATGGTCTTCGGGACGAGGGAGCTCGTCTGTCGCTGGACCAGGCGATCAAGTCCGGTAGTGGTGGAATCTGGCTTCACCTGACCCAGGCACAATACCAGGCGCTGAAGAGCAGCAAAAACGTAACAGGAACCGGAACTCAAGGAGATGCACACAATGCAAAATAACTTAATCGAAACCGAAAAGCAGCCGAGCGTCGCAATCAAAGGATGCTCCTATATTTACGGCCCGTCCGGCCAAGCAGGCGAATATGCTCCGCTCGCCGCGAACCCCTACAGGGGCTGCGGACATTCCTGCGTCTACTGTTTTGCGCCGGGAGTACTCAAAATGAAGCGCGCCGAGTTCGATGCAGCAGCGTTACCCCGGCATAACTACCTCCACAGACTCCGCAGAGACGCGCAAAAATACCAGGCTGCAGGCATCCGGGAACAGGTCATGCTTAGCTTCACCACCGATGTCTACAACCCATTTGACATGTCGCTCACCCGCCCTACCATTGAAATCCTGATCGAGCATGGCCTCGGCGTGTGCGTTCTAACCAAAGGAGGAACAAGAGCATTGAAGGATCTGGACCTTTTTTGCCCGACGCGAGATGCCTTTGCTTCTACGCTCACGAGCCTGGACGATTCGTTTTCACTGAAATGGGAACGGGGAGCGGCATTGCCGGGAGACCGTGTCGCAGCGCTCAGGAGATTCCATGATGCCGGCATCTACACCTGGGTTAGCCTCGAACCAACGATCGATTGCGATTCGAGCCTGGAGATTGTCAGGGAGACTCATGACTTCGTGGACCTTTACAAGATAGGGCGGCTGAATCATCTGCCGATTACCCGTGAGACAGACTGGGAAGTTTACACCCATCGCATGATCGATCTCTGCCAGTCGCTCGGGATAAAACATTACGTCAAAAAAGATCTGCAGCCATACCTGCCTACCGGTTACGTAAATGTTCTGCGGCAGGTACAACACAACTAGCTTTAGATAATTTTGGCAATTGGGCACCGGCCTTCTAGGCCGGGGGTTGTGGGTTCAATCCCCGCCTCGCCTACCACTCAATCTCCACCCCCTTTTTTTCAGGTACTTACCCTCATTTCGAGCCTCCGTTTTTACCTTCAACCCCCGGCCGATTTTTGTGGAAAACGCAAAAAAGCCTGTACAGGAGATTTCGATTCCGGCCGGGGGTGAATGTGGATTGATCTTGCACCCACACAGCGTAGCACGCGATTTCGAGCGGCGTTGTGGATTGAGATCCACTTCGGAGACACTGCGCAGACCGAGGTCACTCAGCAAGGATCAGAAGGCGCTTTCGTTCGGGGCTCGCAGCATTTCGCAGCACACCCCTTGCCCATCCGCCAGGACACAGCGCGCGTGGTTCGCACTCAAAGTGGCAAGATAGGCTGATTGCTGATGCCGGATCAGCAACTCGGAGCTGAAACCGCCGGGGACCACGACTATAGAATCAGGCACTTGCCTTTAGAATAAGCCCGCACGGAAGCGCTCTAGTCTGTTCGCCTAAGACATTGATTTAACGCATCTGGGTATGCACGGGATGGCACAGTCCGCGGCACACCTGATTTGAAACTATGTCAGCTCCTTTTGAGACCGGTCTTCACGAATGCAGGTAGACTGCAGGCAAGTGTTGCGTCGACCGTTTAAGCTGGCAGCCTTCATCTTTCACTATTAGGTTCGGCGACCGAAATGGATAACTGAGTCATTTGTCCGAGCAGCCGGTTATACGGCCACTCGAGGAAGAAAAGCCGCCACACGAGTTCCAGGAAGGATGCGAACCGATACCTGAGAGCGATCTGAAAGCTCAATAATTAACTAACGCCCGCAATCGCAGGCAGGCTCAGGCGAAAAGTCGCACCGCGCCCAGTGGCCGGATCAGCGGACAAGCGTCCTCCATGAGATTCAACAATTGTCCGGCTGATGCGCAGCCCCATGCCGGTGCCGTGGGGTTTGGTTGTAAAGAACGGGTCGAATATCTGCTCCGCCAGCTGCGGTGAAAGTCCAATGCCGGTATCGCTCACCGACACAAGAACCTGGTCGTTTTCAGCACGCTGTGACTTGACGACCAGCTCTCGCAATCCATCAACGTCCTTCATCGCTTCGATACTGTTGACGATCAAATTCATCGCGACCTGCAGCAATTGCACGCGATCTCCGACGATTTGAGGAAGATCGGCTGCCAGCTCCGTCCTGATAGAAATGTTGTGTCGCATTGCCTCGCTACGCAAAAGGGCGACGGTTTCTCGAACGGTCTCGCTCATATCAACTGTCTCTTGATTCACGGAGCCCTTCTCGAACTGCGAGCGGATCCTGTTGAGAATCTCAGCAGCCCGTTGTGTATCCCGTCCAATTCTAGTGACTGCCGCGTGCACTTCACCGAGATCGGGTTTATCGTTGTCAAGTTTTCGCAGGCAGACGTTGGCGTTGGTGATAGCACCACTAATCGGTTGACTGATTTCATGAGCCAGGGATGCCGCTAACTCTCCCATGGTTGTCACCCGGTTGATGCGTGAAAGATCTGCCTGCGCTTGACGCAAAGCTTCTTCGGTACGCTTCTGGTCGTCGATGTCCGTGGTCGTACCGACGAATTTGAGAACTTTTCCTTCTGCATCGCGCAAGACCACGGCTTGCTGGAGGTGCCAGCGATAGGTCCCGTCCTGAGCGCGGAGAGACCGGGTTTCGAACGCAAAACCCTGTCCCGAGTGCACTCCCTCCCAAAAGCTCCTGGCTGCCATCTCCCGGTCCTCGGGGTGGACGGCAGTCATCCAGGCCTCGGGATGCGACCGGACGAATTCGAGCGTGTGACCGGCGAAATCAAGCCAAACCTGATTCACGAAATCCGGTGTCCCATCGGGCTCGAGCGTCCAGGCAGAGACGGGAAGATGCTGCAGCAGCCCAGACTGGAGTTGTAGCTCTTTATTGGCTTCGACAAGTTCTCTTGTTCTTTCTGCTACGCGTCGTTCAACCTCATCTGCGATCCGCTTTTGCTCATCCAGGCGCAGTACCTTCTGGAGCCCGATCGCTAGCAGATTCGCGGCTGGTGAAAGCTCCAGGCCCACGTTCTCGTCCTCGATGCGGTCATTCAAGCGCTTGCCCCTGCCTTCACAGCACTGACGGTGAATGGGATTTCGCACCGATCGTTGAAACTCGGATTGCTTGTTTGGAACGGCTAGCTCGAAAATCGCCGGAATGGCTTCCTCGGAAACGTTGATTGGACTCGAATCAAGCATCTTGACCTCTGGTGGATGGAGGAGGGGGTCGGTTAGCTGAGGATTCGTCAATTCGGTGCTTTCTGAATCAACAACTCAGAAGGGGAAACGCATCAAGCTACGAGGATCACTATGCGACTCCGTCAAGAGCGCTGACAACCGCACATCGAAGGAATGTTATTCGTTCGATGGTGTTCCCGATTTTCCCACTTTTGGGGGGCAGATTGCGGCGGGCGGCATTCAGTCAGGCAGCGATATACTTCCTGCCGAAAAGCCGAGCATCGATCGACCAGGCCCCTGGACCGATCATCGCCAACGTGCCGCCGAGTGCCGCCAGAATAATTGCTACAGACTCATCGCCGGCGCCTGTCAAGGCGATCCACACCTGCACGACCGCGACAAGTGCCCCTACAGCGGGAGTCCACAACCCTGCCAGAATAAACAATCCCAATACACTTCCGATTAATTCAGGCACAATCGGCCCAGCCGCAGGAACTCCCACGAGCAGAGCTATCCCGTGGTAGAGAAGAGCGATACCCAGGACTAATCGTTGAATTAGAAGGCCAACGCCCGGCCAGCCATTCGCGAACGTCGAAAATAGTCGTTGCAAGAGATCACCTTTAGCGAGCGTAGTGCATTCGCAACGGCTTCGGAACGGCTGAAACTCTGAACCCCGCTCATACTTTCGGGTGATTAAATCTCAATAATCCCGCGCTTTAGTCCGATCGTGACTGCGTGAGCCCGATCGCTGGCGCTGAGCTTTGAAAGGATGTTCGTCACGCGGCTCTTCACCGTCGCCTCCGCAACGGAGAGTAAGTCGGCTATCTGCTTATTGGAATTCCCGGCGGCAATCAGCCTCAAAACCTCGATTTCCCGGTCACTCAACTGATCGTCAGTGGCGTGTTCAGCCAGCTCAGCCGCAACATCCGGCGGAATCCTCTTCTTCCCTTGCATTACCGTATGGATCGTCTCGATAAGCTCCCGATCGTGGCCCTTCAATAGATAGGCCCGTGCGCCGGCGCGCAGTGCGCGAAGCACTTGAACATCGCCGTTGTAAGTCGTGAGTACGATGATGCGTGCGTCGGGAAATTCAGCCAGGATACGGATCATAGCCTCGATCCCATTCAGACCGGGCATTTGAATATCCATCAGGGTTACGTCTGGAAGATGTGATCGGTACCTTTCGACGGCCTCCTCCCCATTGGAGGCCTCCGCCACCAGTTTCATGTCAGGCTCGGCATTGATCACCGCCGCAATGCCCTTGCGGAGCAGGGGATGGTCGTCTACCGACAGAATTCGAATCATCCTCGGAACGCTATTCATCCCTACCTGCCCTGCGGAACAATCGGAATCGACGGGCGTCCCGATGTTTCATGTATGCGATGGCGCCGGGAACACTAAGTTGCACCTCAGTACCTGCGCCCGCTTCGCTCCAAAACGCCAGCTGTGCCCCAATCCGCTGAGCCCGCTCGCGCATCCCGGTTATGCCCCAATGCCCTGACTGCCCGCCGGCTTCAAGAATCTTTGCGTCGATCCCCTTGCCGTCATCGCGGATGCGCACTCGAAGCTGATCCCGATCATATCGAATCTCCACTTCGATGTGGCTGGCAACAGCGTGCGCGAAAGCATTTCGGATCACTTCGCGCGAGATCCGGTAGACCTCATCCTGCAGCATCGGCGATAAATTCCGTTGCTTGCCTTCAACCACCACCAGGTAGCTCGCAGCATGCCCATTCGACTTATATGACTCGGCCAGTTCACGGCCGGCGTCATTCAACAATTCAGGCAGGTCGCGTTGCGCGGCTGGTTCCGGGCGCAGGTCTTGTATGGCCGCACGCCCCTCCGTAATGCCTTGCTCTGCCGCTTGGATTGCCTCATCCATCACCTGCATCGTATTGTCCGCATTGCGCAGCAACAGCCTGCGCGCCGCCTGAAATTGAAATACCGCCCCCTGAAAACTTTGCAGCAGGGTGTCGTGCAACTCGCGCGCCACGCGCGTCCGCTCATTCACCCTCGCCTCCATGCCGATGGCGAATTGATAACGCAATTGCTGAAGGCGGCGCAGATAGAGCACCCACAGTATCGCAAGGAACGCAACCACGCAGAGCAATTTGAACCAGAGGGTCTGGTAATACGCGGGAAGGATGGCAAAATCGAGGGTCGCGCCCGCCTCGTTCCACACGCCGCTGTTGTTGCACGCGATGAGGTGGAAGTGATACGTGCCCGGAGGCAGATTGGTGTAGAACGCCTGGCGGCGATTGCCGGGGTCCTGCCAATCGTTGTCATACCCTTCCAGCTTGTAACGAAAAAGATTCTTCTTCGGCACGACGAGGCTGAGCGCGGTGTAGTCGATCTCCAAATCGCGGACCTGCGGAGGCAGACGCATATGCCCGCTTGCGCCCGTATCCAGGTTGTAGGTTTTACGATCGGCTGTGATCTGCTCCACGTGCACCGGGGGTGGAATGCTGTTGAAGGGGATATGGCGCGGATCGAGGACGCTGACGCCGTCGAAAGGCAGGAACCAGATTTTTCCATCGGTGGATTTGGCAACACGCGGGCTAAAACCACTCGTGGTCGGGTGACTCACAACTCCGTCAGAAGTATCGAAGACTGTGGTAGAGACTGTTCGCTCGGGATCAGCGGACCATGCATCCAAATCGGACCGCGCGATGCGCACCAGGCCGCAGGCCGTCAATAGCCACACAGAATGGGAGTCATCATCCATCCTCCAGTGAACGGTGTCGCAGGGCAATCCATTCTTGCTGGTGAGCGTGTTCACTCGACCATTCTTGATGCGGCTTAGGCCGCCTTGAGTCGCAGCCCAGAGCGCGCCGTCTCTATCGATCTGGAGATCAGTGACCTCGCCGTTTCCCAACCCGTCCGCGACTTTGTACGATGCACGGACCCGGCCGTCCTTGTAATAAGCCACACCGCCATCCAAAAAACCAATCCACAAGCCGCCCTGCAGCGGATCGACAAACAGCGTTTGAGCCGCATCCTTGCTTCCCAGGGAATTCCATGGAATTCGCTCCATGACATTCCCTCTTAACAAATGGAGAAGTCCGACTGCCCGGTTGCCGATCCACAGATTTCCGTCGTGGTCTCCGGCCATGGCAAGCGCAACTCCGCCGGGTACGCCTGTCACGCTATGAAACCGCCCATTCTCAAAGTACGAAACTCCGCGCAGTGTGGAGACCCAAACTCTCCCATCATCGTCCTGATAGAGGGAGTCCACGCCATCCTCGGGCAGCCCACTATCAGTGACCTCACGCACCCCGAGCGCGCGTTGGGCGCTGCTTACGGCCTCTGCGCCTGCTTTGCGGTATATCGTGATTTGCCCGTCTTTCCATCGGTTTGCGCCCCTCACCGTCCCGAGCCAGACACTGCCATCTCGCGCACCCAGGACCGACCAGACATTGGGATCAGACAAACCCTGGACAGGGGAAATCGTGGATCGCCTGAAGAGATCGGTCTTTCCCTGGTGCACATGCGCGAGGCCCTGATCTTGAATCCCAATCCACAGTCCGCCATTGCGATCCCGGAGAATCCGTGTGAGCTTAAGTTGCGATCGAACGCCCGGAAGTGGAGCCTCCTCGACACTTCCGTTCACCAACTCCTTCATCCCATCGCGCGCCGCCAGAAGCATCGCTCCTTTGCCCTCCTCAAGCAGATCGCGGATGGGTTGTTCTATGCCGGTCGCCTGGTAGAGTTTTGGCGAACCGGGCCTCCACCGCCAGAGCCCGGACCATGTCGCTGCCCACAAGTTGCCTAGGCTATCCTCGTGCAGCGCCGCTACGTTGAAGCCCAGGCGGCCGTGTTGCCCGTCGCACTCGACGGTGATGCCCCGGATTGCGCAGACCTCTCCCGACTTCCCGGCTGTTCCGGCCCAGATGGTCTCTTCGTGGTCCTCTGTCAGCGCTGTAATTGCTTCCCCTTCAAGCTTCGGGTACTCGGTCAGCCTGGTGCGGTTCAAGCTTGCAAGCCCGTCTCTGGTGCCAATCCAGAGAGTCCCATCTCGCGCGGCCAGCAATCTCGTCACGTTATTGCCGGGAAGATGTGTACCCGCCGGCGGCTCCCATGGGTAGGTGCGAACACCATCGAAACGAAGAAGGCCGAATTCCGTGCCCAGCCAGATATATCCGTCGGACGTCTGAGCAATCGCGTTGATCCCGCCTCTGGTAAAGCCTTCGCGATTTTTCCAGGCGGTATGCGCGTACTGGCTTATGTCCAGCGATGGGTCGAGCGCGAGCGCACAAGGGCAGCATGCCGCGACGATGCAGCACAGCGCAGCCGTGAACGCGAAACGACGCCGCAAGCGACCTCCATCTCTTGCTCCCCGACGCCCCAAATTTTATCGTAATATGAGCACGAAACGGCCGTCGGCGTTAACGGAAAAGATATGGGACCGGCGCTGGGATCCTCAGAAAACCTATACCAAAGTACAATTGACGGCCCACGCACGATAGCAGCGAGAATTGTGTCTGATCCAAGGTCTATCCTGAACGCGAAATAACATTTCGAGGTGCGGCATGACGGTCGAGAGGATGAGGTCCCCCCGGCTGCTGGCGGTTGTTGCCTTACTCTTTATTGCTTCCCCTACTCAGCATGCATACGCACAAACGGAGAATGGCAGCATCCGAGGCTCTGTTAACGATGCAACAGGCGCCGCGGTCGCCGATGCCGCGGTGCGCCTGATTGACGTAGATCGCGACACACAAGAAAAAGGATTAAGCGGGAGCAGCGGACTGTATGGCTTTGCCAATGTTCATCCGGGCCGTTACCGCATGGAAGTTGAAAAGAGCGGGTTCAAGCTTGTTCGCCTGAACGGAATAACCGTCAACGTCCAGGACAATTTGGAGCAGAATTTCAAGCTGGAGGTTGGGGCTGCGACTGAAACGGTAACAGTGACGGCGAATGCAGCGAATGTGAATACGAGCGATGGCACTGTGAGCACAGTGGTTGACCAGGATTTCGTCGACAACCTTCCGATGAACGGCAGAAGTTTCCAGACGCTGATTATGCTGACACCGGGTGTGGTGGTCACAGGCACGGCCTTCGATGACCAGGGGCAATTCAGCGTGAATGGGCAACGGGGCGATGCCAACTACTTTACCGTGGATGGGGTCAGCGCCAACTTTGGCGTGACGGGTTATCTGGCGCTGGTGCAAGGCGGGACCGGAGCATTGCCGGCGCTTAGCGTGGCGGGAGGAACAAACAGCCCTGTCTCGGTGGATGCCATGCAGGAGTTTCGCATCCAAACCTCTTCGTTTGCTCCGGAGTTTGGGCGCACTCCCGGTGGGCAAGTCTCGATTGTGACCCGCTCCGGAACCATCAGCTTTCACGGCACGCTTTTTGACTATTTCCGCAATGACGCGCTCGACGCCAACAACTGGTTTTCCGGCTTTGATAATTTGCGAAAACCGGAAGAGCGGCAGAATGACTTTGGCGGCGTATTCGGCGGACCCGTGATCAAGGACAATACGTTCTTTTTCTTCTCATACGAAGGGCTGCGCCTGCGCCAGCCATCGACCCAGGAAACGGCCGTACCAGACTCCACATCGCGGCAACAAGCGCCGGCCACGATGCAGCCCTATCTGAACGCATATCCTGTTGCCAACGGCCCTGAGCTGGGAGCAGGGTCGGCGCAACTCAACGCCAGTTATTCGAACCCTGCCACACTGAACGCTTCCAGCATTCGGATCGATCACGTACTTACCCCAAAGCTGAACCTGTTTGGCCGGTATAACTACTCGCCGTCAAGTTCCGATACTCGTGCCTCCACGCAGGGCTACGAGCCCAACCTGGGTGTTGTTGGAGCGCTTTCCAGCTCGATACAGACTTTTACTGTTGGACTCGCAGCGGCGATTAACCCCGAGATCAGCAATGAATTCCGAGCGAATTATAGTAACAACCGATTCGCTACCACATATGCCATGGATAACTTCGGCGGGGCGGCGCCGCTTACCGACTCTGTTTTATTTCCTTCGGGTTTTTCATCCACGAACGGCTTCTTCAACTCCGAAATACTGGGTGTCGGCGAGCTGATCCAAGGCAAATTAGGCACCGACGAGCAACGTCAGCTCAATTTTATCGACAATCTTTCGGTGACGAGAGGCAAGCATCAGTTGAAGTTTGGGGTTGATTATCGCTGGCTTTCGCCTTTCACCAGCCCCTACGACTACCGGCAGTATGCGTTATTCCTCGGAGTCTCCTCCTGCGTAGAGCCATGCACCGAGACACCTGGATATGCGCTCTCCGGAATTAGCAGGGAGGCTGCTTCATTTGCCGAGCAGTCTGATGCGCTGCTGGCCCAAAACCTATCCTTTTATGGCCAGGACATTTGGAAGATCTCATCGAGATTGACACTCACGTATGGAGTGAGGTGGGATATTAATCCGCCGCTGAAGGGCAAGAATCTTGCCAATGATCCGTACACAGTGACCGGCCTGAACGATCCGGTGAATCTGGCGTTGGCGTCTCGCGGTACACCGCTCTATCAAACCACGTACGGCAACGTTGCGCCGCGAGTGGGCGTGGCGTATCGAATTGCTGGAGGAGCGAATTGGACCTCGGTGCTGCGAGGAGGGTTTGGAACTTTCTACGATCTTGGGTCTGGATCGCTGGGAGGAGTGTCCAGCTATTTCCCGTACTCTACGGACACGATCTACCTGGACGTACCGTTTCCATTGAGTGCCCAAGAGGCAGCGCCTCCGGCGATCAGTACCGAACCGCCCGTCTCGACCATCCTTGTGGCTGAACCGAATTTGAAGCTACCGCGAACCTACGAGTGGAATGCTGCGCTGGAGCAATCCCTCGGCAGCCGACAGAGTGTTTCTGCAACGTATGTCGGGGCGATTGGACGGGATTTACTTCGAGTTACGGATATAATCAGCCCGAATTCAAACTTTGACTTTGTCAACGTAACCAGCAATTCAGCCACGTCGAATTACAACGCGCTGCAGCTCAAATTCGAGCGGCGCCTTTCGCAGGGGCTGCAGGCTTTGGCTTCGTATACGTGGTCGCACTCGATTGACATCGCATCGACCGATGCATTCGCAAACTATCTCAACACGCCGAGCTCGGTTGCGAATCCGAATATCGACCGCGGCAACTCGGATTTTGACGTACGGAATTCCTTTACGGCTGGCGTGACGTACAATTTGCCCTCGCCTGAATGGAATGCTGTTACCCGCGCTGCCTTGGGCGGCTGGTCGGTCGACAGTTTCATATTCGCAAGGACGGCTCCTCCGGTGGACCTGATCGGCGGAATTACCGAGGCGGATGGTATCGCACTCTATCCTCGCCCGAACATAGTGCCCGGAGAGCCGATGGTGCTCAATGGCCCACAATATCCGGGCGGCAAGGCATTCAATCGAGCTGCGTTTACCGCGCCACCCCCGGGGCAACAGGGCGACTTCGGCCGCAATGTGCTGCGGGGTTTCGGAGCGTGGCAAGCTGACATCGCGTTTCAGCGCCAATTCCACTTGGTCGACAGGATGGGGCTCCGCTTTCGGAGCGAGTTCTTCAACATCTTCAACCATCCGAACTTCGGACAGCCCACCAACAGCCTCACCAGTCCACTGTTTGGCCAATCGACGCAGACCTTGGCCAGCAGCCTGTCCGGTGCCGATAACGCGGGATTCAACCCGCTCTACCAGATCGGCGGCCCGCGCTCAATCCAATTCGCTGCAAAATTGCAATTCTGAGCAGTTCTCAAAGCAGCCAGAGGATTACGGCCAGAAGCTTGCACCGATTCGCGCCGCAGGGCCACACTTCAACTCTGATCCAGAATTCAATTCATAGAATGGGTGGCCTTATGTGTTCCCCACTGGCCACTATAAGCCAATGCAATTCTTCAGAATCCAAGACTGTCGCGGCAAAAGCCAACAACCACATGGAAGGGTATCCGAAGATGCCGGCCCCGACATGACCATCGATGCCCTCATGTCCGTGATTGCCTATTTCCGTATCACAGGTTCGCGGGCCAAGGAGATCTTGAGCGACGTTGTGCAAGCCGTGAAGGGCTGGCGCAAGACTGGACAAAGTATTGGCATGAGTGAAGAAGAGCCTGAGCCATTCGCAGACGCCTTCGAACATGGCGAACACGCCGCCGCGAAGAGGCTTATCTGAAGATCAATGCCGATAACTCTCGGCTATCGTCGATGGTTAAAGGGGCCAACCGACGTAGGTACCGGTGCGCAAACTGATAAAGAAGTTCCGCTTTCCACGCTTGTCGACCAGCTTAACGAGCGGTTTGGCACTGACTTCACCGAAGCCGATCAGCTCTTTTTCGATCAGGTGCGCGCCACGGCCGAGCGCGACGAGAAGATTGTCGAGGCAGCGATGGCGAACAGCCTCGGCAACTTTTCAGACTTCTTTGGCCGGGTTCTCGACGACTTGTTTATCCAGCGCATGGAAGGCAACGACGAGATCTTCCGGCGAGTAATGAGCGACAAGCAGTTTCGTTTGCTCGCACAAGATCATCTCGCTCGAGAGGTCTTCGAACGCATTCATCAGAGTGGACCTGCCGAGGCGCCCAGCATGGAGCCGTGACTCTGATGCAGCTCCGGACTTCTTACGGGCGGGACTTGAAATATCAGGCTACAGCGATTCCAGTAATTTGTTACGTATCTTCTTCGAGATGATCCATTTCGGAATTGAGTCGAGGGTCCTTCGAATACTATCGCGCGACTCTCCTTTTTCGATCAGGCCCCGGACCACCGCTTGAGCAACCTTCGGATATCCGTATTCCGCATGATCTTGTCGCCCTTCCTGCTTGTGTTATTA
>JBEKPF010000124.1:0-12774 GCA_049521035.1 Occallatibacter sp.
GACGTCGAAAGCACTCCACCCCCGCCGCGATACTTCCACGCCCCGGTCAGCGCTGGCAGCATGGCAATCGTCCTTGCCGCCGTCCCGCCATTCTCCGTCCGCTGCACGCCATAATTCAGCCGCAGCGCCGCCGGCCGCGTTGTAGCGTACTCGCGCGCTAGCGCCTCAATCTCCGCAGCCGTCATCCCCGTCCAGGCCGCCACGCGCTCCGGCGTATATTCCGCAACCCGCTCGGCCAGCGCCTCAAACCCATGCGTCATTTCCGCGATATAAGCCCGGTCCTCCAGTCCCTCATTTAGAATCACCTGCATCATACCCAGCGCCAGCGCCCCATCCGTCCCCGGCCTGATCGCGATATGCCAATCCGCCAGCGCCGCCGTCCTGGTGCGATACGGATCAATCACAATCAGCCGGCCGCCATTCCGCCGAGCCTGCTCAATAAACGGCCAAAGGTGCACATTGTTCCCGTGGATATTCGCGCCCCACGCCAGCACCAGCTTCGCCAGCCGGAAATCCTCCGTCGGTGTCCCCAGCTTCTTCCCATAAACCAGCTTCCACGCCTCGCCGCCGGCCTCGGAGCAGATCGTCCTATCCAGTTGGCTCGCTCCCAGCCGGTGAAAGAACCGCCTGTCCATCGACCCGTATCCCAGCACGCCAATCGTCCCCGCGTAGCTGTACGGCAAAATCGCTTCCGGCCCAAACTCGTCGCTGATCTGTTGAAGCCGCGCCGCAATTGCCTCAAGCGCCTCATCCCAGCTCACCCGCTCGAAGGCCTCATGCTCACGGCCCCTCGCCAGCGGCCCTTTTGCCACGCTGGCCTTTCGCCTCAGCGGATACAGAATTCGCTCCGGCGCATACACCCGGTCCAGGTACTTGGCCACCTTGCCGCAAAGAAATCCCTGCGTCACCGGATGGGCCGGATCGCCCTGAATCTTCACCGCACGCCCCTCTGCATTCACGGTCACCAGCACGGCGCACGAGTCAGGACAATCGTGTGAGCACACCGTATGAACAATGCGAAAAGGGGATATTTCAGCAGCCGCACCCATAAGCTCATTGTAAGCTGGACCCGGAGGAAGACCATGACGAGAGCCTGGCTGGAATTGCTGTTCGTTTGTTTCACTCTGACCACTTGCACCCTGGGCGCGCAAGCGCCGTCTGCCGCACCGCAGGTGCCCGACGAATCCGCCATCCGTGCCGCCATCACCGCCCAGACTGAAGCATGGAATCGCGCAGACATCCCCGCCTTCATGCAGACCTACGAAAACTCTCCCGAAACCACTTTCATCGGAGCCCATCTCGCCAAGGGCTACGGCCCCATCCTCGAGCGGTACTCCAAGAACTACACCACCAAAGAGCAAATGGGCGTGCTCACCTTCAGCAATCTCGAAGTCCGCTTTCTACCCAGCTCCTGCGGCGCCGTCGAATACGCCGTAGTCACCGGAAACTTCCACCTCGAGCGCTCTGCCAAAGGCGAGGCCAAGAAAGACGACGGCATCTTTTCGCTAGTCTGGCGCAAAGGCCCCCAAGGCTGGAAGATCCTCCTCGACCACACCAGCTAACGCGACCATGCCGGCACCGCGAAGCTACTCCAACTCGCCTCGCGCCCCCAGCCGGGCCTGCAATTCCTTGCGATACCGCCGGCTCAGCTTTAATCTGGCTCCGTCGCGGAGTAGCACGTCGTATTCCCCATTCTCATTGAGCCTCAGTCCACGGACTCGATCCAGTCGCACGATAGTGGAGCGGTGAATCCGGCAGAACACACTGCGGTCCAACTCCTCGTCCAGATCCGTCATGCTGCGTCGCAAAAGGTGCGCCTTCGCCCCCACGTGCAAGCAGGAGTAGTAATCCGCAGCCTCGATCCAATCAATTTCAGAGAGCTTCAGAAATAAAACTTCACCAGCGCTCTTCACAATCAGGTGATCGCTGCTGCGAGGCAAGCGTCTGCCCTCTGCTACTCGCTTCTTGGCGCGTTCCAGCGCCCGATTGAATCGAGCATCGTCGAACGGCTTCAACAGGTAATCCAGCGCTCCCGCCTCAAAGGCCCGCAGCGCATACTGATCGTAAGCCGTCACAAAAACCACCACGCCTGGCAGCTCTCCTCCCAGCATCTCCAGCACATCGAATCCATCGCACTCCGGCATCTCCACATCGAGAAAAACCAGGTCGGGCTTCGAATTCCGAATCTCTGTCAGCGCCTCCATGCCCGATCCGCATTCCTGTACGATTTCAATCTCCGGGTCCAGTCGCAACAGAACCGTAAGGTTGCTGCGCGCCAGCGGCTCATCGTCCACAACCATCACACGGATTCTTTTCGAACGTCCCAGCGAAGATGGCAATCAGCCCTCCCTGTTCTGCGAGACAGTCCGCGCATTAGTCATTGGAACCCCGACCAGCGGCAAGGAAATCGACACCTCCACACCGCCCGCGCTGGCGTCGCGCATCCCCAACTTGAAAGCATCGCCGTACAGACTCTTCAGCCTGGTCCGCACATTCGCCATGCCGATCCCCGCGCCAGACTTCTCCCAGTCCGCGGGCAGGCTTGGCCCGTCGTTCGTCACGCACAGCGTCAGCATTCCGCCGCTTTGCGATGCCGCAATCCAAATCGTTCCACCCCGCGCTCTCTTCGCAATGCCATGCTTGATCGCGTTCTCCACCATGGGCTGCAGAAGCAGGCTCGGCACCTGCGCCGCGTTCAGTTCCTTCGGCACATCGATCCTTACCTGCAGCCGCTCTGCAAAGCGCACCTTCTGAATGTCCAGATACTTCTGGGCAAACTCCATCTCCTCCTGCAGCGGCACCTGGTGGCGGGTTGAGTCCTCCAGCACCCTGCGCAAAAGATCGCTCAGCCCCGCAATCATCGTCACCGCGGAATCGTTTCGCCCTTCGCGCACCAGACCCGACACGGAGTTGAGTGTATTGAAAAGAAAATGCGGCTCAATCTGCCGCCGCAAAACATGCAATTGAGCCTTCATTAGTTGCTCGTTCAGCCGCGCTGCCTCTGTCTGATGAAAGGCCAGTCGCTCTCTCGCATCCAGCACATAACTCACCGTCAGAATCGCGGCGTACAACACTAGAAACCCTGAAATTCCACCATAGAATCTCGCGAACCACAGCTGCATGAACGGCGCGGGTGCAGAGTCAGCGTAAGGATTCAGCAGCACCTCAAGCCACGCCGTCCATGCCGAGAAAACCAATCCGGCAGCGAGGCATGCGGCAACGTGTGCCAGTCCCGTCAGCAGAGGTTTCAGTCTTCCAGCAGGAAACCGGCCTCCATAACGCAGTACCAGGGTTGTCGTCAGTGCCCACGGCATCCATGAAAGCATGGTCGTCGCAAACAGCTTCAGCCACGCGTGCTGCATCCCCTCCGCATGCATCACCACCACAATCTGGGTTGCATCGATCAGCGCAAATCCCAACCAGATCAGCGCAATCCAAACCCACTTTGGCGACCCGGCTCGATTGTCGTTAGCGGCCATAAGAGAAATCCTAGCCCAGGTTTCTGCTCCAGAAGCCAGAAATGCAGCCAATCGCCTTAGCCGTGCAGCAACCGGCCTATCGCATCTTCTCTTCCCGGGCAAAACTCTCTACATACTCTCCGCAATCCCCGGAGAAAAAGAATCCAGAAACAGCGAGAGGTCACAATGAATAGAAGAAATTTGCTCAAGAACTCCGCCGCACTCGGCTTTGCATCCGCACTTCCGATGCTATCGGCGGGCAAGCTGTTTGCCGGCTCTGGCGCCGAACAGACCAACACCGATAAAGGTGTGCACGCTGAGCTCAACCCACTTACTCCGCCCACTCAAGGCAAAATCCCCGTCGCTTTTCCCATCTCCGATGGAGCCCAGGTCATCGACTTCGCCGGCCCCTGGGAAGTATTTGCGGATGCCTCTATACCGGGTGGCGGCGACAATGCATTTCAGGTTTACACCGTGGCCGAGACCTTGAAACCAATCACAGCCACAGGGGGATTGACGATCGTTCCCAACTTCACATTTGAGACAGCTCCTGCTCCTAAAGTAATTGTCATTCCAGCGCAAGCCGGAGCAACCAAGGCCATGCTGCAGTGGATCCGCACAGCGACTAAGAGCACAGACGTGACCATGTCGGTTTGCACGGGTGCCTTCGTCCTCGCAAGCACTGGCCTATTGTCAGGCAAATCCGCAACAACGTTTCACGAAGCGTTCGACCGCTTTGAAAAGCTGTATCCCGATATCAAGTTGAAACGGGGCGCCCGTTTCGTTGAAGACGGCAATCTCGCTTCATCGGGAGGGCTCACCTCTGGCATCGATCTTGCGTTCCGAGTCGTGGAACGCTACTACGGTCGCGATGCGGCCAAGAAGACAGCCTATGATCTTGAATACCTGGGAACCGGCTGGATGAACGCAGCTTCGAACGAGATCTACGCGAGGTACGAAAACCCGGAAAAGCCGCCTCAAGCTTCGCTTTGCCCCGTGTGCGGAATGAAAGCCGATCCTGCAATTTCATCCGTCTACAAGGGGAAGACGTACTACTTCTGTATGCAGGCTGATAAGCAGACATTCGACGATTCTCCCGAAGACTTCGTAAAGAAGAGTTAGAAGCGGAGGCAATATGCAACAGGAGAACACCATGACAGGACAACCGCAATACTCCCGCCGCCGCTTTCTTGCCCAATCTTCGCTGGCCGCCAGCGCGGTCCTTTCGGCGCCATGGCTCAAGCAGACGAACCTTCTTGCTCAGGCGCCCGCTGCCAGAATTAAAACTGAGAGTCAGCGCGGCAATGTCAGCGTCCTCAGAGGCTCAGGCGGAAACATTGCCGTACTCGCAGGTAAAGACGGCAAGGTCATTATCGACTCAGGCTACAGCGCCGCGAAGCCGCAGATTGGCGCGGCGCTCACCGCACTGTCCGCTGATCCCATCACGCATCTGATCAATACTCACTGGCACATCGATCACACCGATGGCAATGAGTGGATGCATGCCGCCGGCGCGGTCATCCTGGCTCACGTCAATACTCAGAAGCGCCTCTCAACCACACAAACGGTAGCTGCCTGGCAGGCAACTTTTCCCCCTGCGCCAGCGGGCGCGATTCCTACCGAAACCTTCACTGACAAGAAGACGCTGCACCTGAACGGCACAACGCTCGAACTCGCATACTACGGTGCTGCGCATACGGATACCGACATTTCCATCTACTTTACCGACGCCGATGTTCTGCACGCTGGCGACACATGGTGGAACCCACTCTATCCGTTCATAGACTACTCAACCGGTGGTCACATCAATGGCATGATCCAAGCCACGGAGCGCAACCTCGCGGCCAGCACAGCGCACACCATCATCATTCCCGGCCACGGCCATGTGGGCGACAAAGCGCAGCTTACCGAATATCGCGACATGCTGGTTACCACGCGGGACAAGGTCGCCGCGCTGAAGAAGCAAGGCAAGACACTTGATCAAGTGATCGCAGACAAGCCCAATGCCGCGTACGACGCCAAATTGGGACCCGCAACAGAGTTCCTCGGATACGTCTACCAAGGCGTCTGACGCCTACATCTCATTCGACTCAGTCGGGATCGGAAATTCACTGCATGCTTACTATCACCAAGACGCTCTTGCTGCTCTCCCTGGCAGCGCTCACCGTTGCTGACGTCCGGCAGGACACCGCGACGCAGACCCTTTCACCGGAATATACCAACGATGCCCAACTCAAGTTTCCGGAACACTATCGCGAGTGGGTCTTTTTATCCTCGGGTCTTGATATGAGCTACACCGCCAGGGCGGCGGGGGATATGAACGACTTCCATTCGTTCGATAATGTCTTTGTTAACCCTGAGGCTTATCAGGCATTTCTGAAGACAGGCACCTGGCCCGATAAAACCATGATGGTGCTTGAAAACCGCAAGGGGCAGCAAAAAGGTTCAATCAATCAGCAGGGCCGCTTTCAGACTGCGCTTCTAGGAGTGGAAGTTCATGTAAAAGATGAAGCGCACTTTCCGGGGAAGTGGGCCTTCTTTGCTTTTGACCCTCACGACAAATCCAGCACCATGATTCCGACCGCGGCCGCCTGCTATAGCTGCCACGCACAACACGCTGCTGTCGACACCACATTCACTCAGTTTTATCCGACACTGTTGCCGATCGCCAAAAGCAAAGGCACACTCAGCGCCGGTTACTTGAAGGAGATCGAAGCAGCCGCGCAGGAAGAGCCACATCAATAGCTGTCATAACTTGTTCAGCGCTCTTTCTGCACCCTCCTGTACACTGATCTCGTCATGAGCTGTCTCTTCTGCAAAATCATTGAAGGAAGCATTCCCTCCACGCCCGTCTACCAGGACGACCAGTGTTACGCCTTTGCTGACATTCATCCGCAATCGCCAGTGCACATCCTCATCGTCCCGCGAAAGCATATCGCCTCGCTCGCCGACGCCAGTGAAGCAGACAAGCCGCTTCTCGGTCACCTCTCGTGGGTCGCATCAAAGATCGCCCGCGACAAAGCCCTCGGCAAGGGATATCGCGTAGTCATCAACGCTGGCGAAGACGGCGGCCAGACTGTCGATCATCTCCACCTGCATCTCCTTGGCGGCCGCGCCCACACCTGGCCTCCGGGATAGCTCATATTCGCAGCGTTCATGCACCGAAGCAAAGAGGGCGCCCCATCGGGAGCGCCCTCTTTCCACCCTTACCCATCCAATCAGTTTCTTTTCGATCCAATCGCAAGACCCAATCGAAGAAACTGATAACTGACCACTGTATTTCTTACACCGGCTGCGGATAGTATTCGTCTTCTTCTTCCAGCCCGTACCGCCGAAGCAAATTCGGCAGGCTCTGTGAGAAGGCCGACCGCGGCATCACTGTATCGCACCCCGCCTCAACCGCCTTCATCTTCAGGTCGCCCTGCAGATGATTCAGGAAGCCGACAATCGACGTCGCCTTCTTCAGCTTTGCCTTGAATTTGGGAATCAGCGTCATCGGTTTCGCGTTCAGGTTGTTCAGGTCAAACACCAGCAGTGTCGGCCGCGCATCATCTGGCAAATCCGTCAGCCTGGCCACTGAGTCCTTGTCGCCCTTGACGAACTCCACCTTCACGCCCAGCTTCTTCGCGGTCTCGTTTATCTTGGCCTGGAAAAACAGATCGTCAATGAAGCAGAAGATGCGAGTGGTTGCATCCGCGCGGACCGGAACTGCCGCTATCGGCGCGTAGTTCTCCTGGTAATGGCTGTTGTGCCCATTGCTGCTGGTAATTTGAATGGTCGAAGGAGGTCCATCTGAGACGTTTCCATTCACGGCACGATAGCTGTGATCCATCGGACCCACGAACTCTCTCGGGCCTTTCTGCTTGCCCTTCCGCTTCCCGCTCTGCCCATTTCCTTGTCCCTGAAAGCCCGCGCTGTTTCCTGGCTGCGCATTTGTCGCAGGGTTCTTCTGGAAGAATTTCTTCTTCTTCCGGGGCGGTCCCTGGGATCCCTGGCTGCGCTGTCCCTGATGCATCGGCGGAGCCTTAGGTGGTGCCGCGGGAGGTGGCGGCTGCATCTGCGGCTGAGCTTGCTGCGCTTGGGGAGCGCCTGTTTGACTGTTCTTATTCTTGCGGCGGCGCCTGCGGCGCCGATGCCCTTGCGACTGCTCCGGCCCAGTGGCTGAAGCTGGCCCCAGTTCAGACTGGGGCTGCGTCGATTCTGTCGTCATGCGTGTACTTCCTGCGTCATGCAATCGGTTGCACTGCGCTCTTGAATTCAGCTATTGCCTACCCGGTGTATTCGTTTGGCCCCGACCGTTCCATTTGCCTCGCCGCCAGTCCAGATTCGGACGGGGAATACGGCCCGCTGCAGGTTCGGTCCTTGTAGAACTTCGAGCAAGCTGTCGGGGTGTATCCCCCTCGCGATTGATCGCGATTCCCAGTTAGCTCGGTGCTCTGCCGCCTCGTTTTCGAGGAGTCTTGCCAGTGCCCATCCGCCTGTTACTCCCACGGCTCGTTACGAGCCTTGAAACAGTGCGCGGCCTGCGCTTTCCTCACTAATGCTCTTCCTATGGGGAGCTTTCGCCGCCTGCAGCCCGGTAAGGTTTTAACCTGTCGGCGAAGTTTCCTTGCTCGGCGGCGAGCTTGCTCTGCCCCTCTCGGGTGGCCCGCGTCAGCCGCTTGATAGGCAAATCTGATACTACAGCCATCCACCCCGGCTGGCAAGTACACCTTGGTGGCATATTTCTCACAGAACCTGGCTATGGAATTTCTAAATTCCCCCAAAACGCACAAACGCCACTCCAGAAGGAGTGGCGTTTGTGCTGTCCTGCGCTGGTCACTGGCCTCCCAAATATCGCGCGGACGGTGGTTTTTCCACCGCACCTGCTGCAGACTTCCCGGCCGGTTCATCCCTTTTGAGGGCCGCTTCGTTGGCGGTTGCTCTTGCCCGGAGCCTGCTGTGCTTTGGGCTGTCAGGAAACCTCTCCAGCAGCCGGTACATCACTGGCACCCTACTCTTAGCAATCGCGGGGCCGTTCTCGATAAGACCCCCTTTCAAGGACTTAGAGCCCTCAATTCACAAAGATTTTCTAAATTCTGGTAGCATTGGCCGCCAAAACATACCAAAAACCATAGGGGCCCCGCCTATCGCTGGCACTGTGGGCAGAAGTGCGTACCTCTTCCAGCCAGCAGAATCCGCTTGATAGGAGTCCCGCATTGCCGGCAAGCCAGCCCCGTCCGCAGATACACGCAGTGTTCCAGTTGAAAGAATCCCCGCACCCCGTCCGCATCCACGTAATCTGAAACAGACGATCCCCCCATCCGGATCGCGTGCTTCAGAATCTCCTTCAGCGCCAGCCGTAACCGCTCCAATTCCACCTTCGTTAACCGTCCCGCCATCCTGCGCGGACGAATACCGGCCCTGAACAAGCTCTCGTCGGCGTAGATGTTGCCCACCCCCGCCAGCAGTGTCTGGTTCAGCAGAGCGGCCTTGATCGCCAGCCTCCGCCCGCGGAACAGCGTTGCAAACTCCTCCGCGCCAATTGTGAGCGGCTCTTTGCCCGGCCCCTTGAATCCCTCGTTCTGCAGCAGGTCACGTAATTCCAACCGCCCAAACCGCCGCGGATCCACAAAACGGATTTCCCGTCCGCTCGCCAGGGTTAACCGTGCATGCGTATGCGCAGCAACCGGACCGTCAGGCGTCGTCACCAGTAGCCGCCCCGTCATCCCAAGGTGCACAATCCACTGCGCTTGGGCCTCGCCACCGGCTGCGCCCAGCGCGCAGACGATATGTTTTCCAATGCGTTGCACCTTCAGAATCGAGCGCCCTTCAAGCCCCTTGGCCTGCCGCGCCGGTGCCGTCTTGAATGGCTCCTTATAAGACCCGAACCACGCCTGCACAATCCGGTCGCCCCGCACCCGCTCATTGACCCCGCGGGCAATCGTCTCCACCTCAGGCAATTCGGGCATTCGTTAATTGTAGGGGATTACTTCTCCAGGGAACTACTTGCTGTGATCGTTGCCGTGGTCTCCGGGCTCGCGGATCTTGTTCGCCTCAAAGCTCACAACCTTCCAGGCACCCTGAGGATTGCGCACATATACCCGGGTATAACGGAAACTCCCTGAGATCGGGCCCTCCGGATTTGTCCCCTCGATCGTGGCTACCGAGGTCACCAGCGCGGTCGTTCCATAGAACCGCACCTTCCGGTCTGATATATCCAGACTCGTGAAGTGCACTTTGCCTGAGCGCAGAAGATCCAGCGCCTCCTGTTTGGTTTGCAGAGTTCCTGTCGGCGTAATCGCCATGTAATCGTCAGCCAGAAGGGAATCCATCGCCGCCGTATTGCCCTTCAGTACAGCATTCCGCCACACTTCCTCAAGCTGGTCGATCTCATGCCGAACCTCGTGCCGTCGCGATTTGGGAACCGAGGCTTGCTTAGCCTGTCCGGGCAGAGACGTTTGTGGAGATTGCGGGCTTGGAGGATTTGGCGCACAAACACCAAACATGGGGACAAGCAGCATCCCCAGCGCCAGATGGCGGAAAATTTGCGTTGCAAACGTAGTCCTTGCTTGAGGCATGAGCGTAACGGATGGTAGCCCCTGAACTGACGGCCGGTCAATCTGGGTTTCAACCTCTGTCTCTGAACCTTCCATCTCCCGCCTCAAAACCAGTCGTTCCTTCACACCAGTCCTGATTCATTTGACGATGCCATCGTCTTAAACGACAGCAGCCAGGTCTTCCCGAGCGCGTTCCCGCATCCTCTGGTAAAGCACTCCCACCGCATACTTCTTGAAGTGCGCCGATTGCCCGTGGGCCTCCAGCGCGCTTGCATCCCGCCACTGCTCATAGATCACCACAGTATCCGGGTCTCCTTCTACCAGGTGCGGAATAAAGGTCACGCTCCCTGTCTCCTGACGAGAAGCCAGAGCGAGCGATCGCAAAGCCTCCGTCACATCCGCACGATCATCCGGGGAAAACTTCATACGTACAGTAAAACTCACCATAGTTTCTGATTCTCTCTTCCCTCGGCGGCTCCAGGGCCGCTCGTTACCTGACTTGCTCGCCTTTTCACGGCGCGTTCTCAAGTCTACTCGCCAATCTCTCCATTACGCGTGAATCTCTTCGAGCGCCGCCGCAAATTCCGGCAGCACCATCGTCTGATCCCGGTCCGGTCCCGTCGACACCATCCCGATCCGCGCCCCGCTCTCTCGTTCCTGGAACCGCAAATATTCCTGCGCCGCCTTGGGCAGCTTCTCGAAATCCGTAATCCCCTCGGTCGATTCCCGCCAGCCCTTCAGCTTGGTGTACTGTGGCTTGATCCGCTCCAGTCCATCCACGTCCGCTGGAATTTCATCCGTGACCTTGCCATCGATCTCGTATCCCACACAGATTGGAACCTCAGCCAGCGTATCCAGCACATCCAGCTTGGTCACCACCAGCCACTCCGCCCCGTTCACCTGGTTTGAATACCGCAGCAGTGGAATATCGAGCCATCCGCACCGCCGCTTCCGTCCGGTCACGGCGCCAAACTCCTTGCCGCGCACGCCCAGTTCCTCGCCCAGCGCGCCGGTCTCTTCGGTCGGAAACGGTCCGCCGCCGACCCGCGTCACATACGCCTTGGTCACCGAAATCACAGTCCCAATCGCCGTCGGACCCACGCCCGTTCCTGTTGCCGCACCGCCCGCCGTCGCCGACGACGAAGTCACAAACGGATACGTCCCATGGTCGATGTCCAGCATCGTTCCCTGCGCGCCCTCAAACATCACGCTCCCGCCCGCAGTCAGAATTCCATTCAGTAGCCGTCCAGCGTCCGTCACAAACGGCCTCACCTTTTCCGCCGCCGCCGCGTACTCGTCAAACATCTTCTGCGGATCCAAAGGTGCGGTCCCTGTCCCGAACAGCGCCCGTACAATCGTGTTCTTTTCCGCGCAAGCCGCCTCAATGTGCGCTTTCAGCAGCTCCGGCCGCAGCAAGTCCACCACCCGCAACCCGCTCCGCGCCATCTTATCTTCGTACGCCGGCCCAATTCCTCGGCTTGTCGTCCCAATCTTCTTTCGTCCCGGCGCGCTTTCCGCAGCCAGTTCAATCATCCGGTGATACGGCAAAATCACCTGCGCCCGGTTCGACACAAAAAGCTGCTCGTCCACCCCAACGCCCAGCTCCCGTAGCTTTTCAACCTCTTTCAAAAATGCAATTGGGTCCAGCACGACCCCATTTCCGATCACGCCCTTGCACTTCGGCCGCAGCACCCCGCAGGGAATCAGTTGCAGCACAAACTTCTGCCCGCCAATAATCACCGTGTGTCCGGCGTTATGTCCGCCCGCATAACGGGCCACCGCGCTGAACCGCTCGCTCAGCACGTCCACAATCTTGCCCTTGCCTTCGTCGCCCCACTGGGCACCCAGCACTACCGCCGTCTTAGCTCGCATCACATCCCGTTTCTGTCGATGTACTTGGATCAATCAAAAAGTACTGTCATCCTGGAGTCAAAACTATCCTGAGCCTACCAAAATAATTTGTCATCCTGACCAGATGTCTCCGCAGCGGCCGCGGTCGAAAGATCGGCATTTTGCCCTTATACCTTGAATTGCCCGCCTTCACCCGCACCATCTCTGATCATAAACCCGGTGCGCATTGAGTCTTGATTCACCGGGAGGCCAGTAGCGGCGAGTTACCTGTTACGCAAAACTGAAACCGAGCTCGCAAAGCGTTTCCTGAAGTGTGCGAAATATGTGCGCCCTTACCGGCCTGAAACGGGACTATAGTTGAGCCTGACACTCCGCAGAATGCCGCCAATAATTTTCCCTCTCTCTTTTCTTCAGTCTTCGTGATGCCTGATTTGGGCGCACAATATCTGTGTCAAACAACCTATTAGGATGCGTCACGCAGTCTGCAATGGCCGTTTCGGGCAGACAAATTCTTGAGACGCGAATGAGGATCTGAAATGGGGAAACCTAAAAGGGGTGCTACCGGGAAGAGTGATAAAGCTCGAGTGTTTGTCGGATCTTCAGTTGAAAGTCTGCCGTATGCGTATGCGATCCAGGAGAATCTGGATCCACACGATGCGTATGTAAAGGTTTGGTCACAGGGCGTCTTTAACATCGCGGCCTATGGTCTTGAGAGCCTGCTTGACACCGTCAGGTCGCATGATTTTGCTGTCTTTGTTTTTGCGGCTGACGACCAGGTCATTAGTCGGAATCAAAAACACAAAGCTGTTCGGGATAACGTGATTCTCGAATTGGGGCTCTTTATGGGTGCTCTTGGAAGAGAGAGAACCTTCGTCATCGCGCCAATGGGAGTTGATCTGCACCTGCCGACGGATCTGTGGGGGTGG
>JBEKPF010000125.1:0-12706 GCA_049521035.1 Occallatibacter sp.
GCCAGGTGAAAATTACCGGAGTCACAATCAGCACGTGAATGAGGGAGCTGACCATCCCGCCCAGCACCGGGGCTGCGAGCGGTCTCATAAATTCGGCGCCGGTGCGCGTGGACCACAGCAATGGCAAAAGGCCAGCTACTACGGTTGCCACGGTCATCACCTTCGGTCGAAGACGAAGCAGGGCACCTTCCATCACGGCCGCATGCAAGCCGGAATGTGTCAGTTGGCCATCCGCGGCGATTTGTCGTGTCACCGCTTCGCGCAGATAAATAACCATCACGACAGCAGTCTGCACAGCAGTTCCAAAGAGCGCGATAAAGCCAACCCAGACTGCAACCGAGAAACTGAGGCCAAGCGCTTTGACGAGAAAAATGCCACCCGAGAGAGCGAAGGGGACGGCCAACAACACATGCGCTGCCTCTTTGGCAGAACCGTAGGTGCGATAGAGGAGAACAAAGATTACCAGCAGGACGAGAGGAATCACGAGTTCCAAGCGTTTTCGCGCGCTGATCTGATTTTCGTATTGGCCGCTCCACTCAACGTAGTACCCCGCCGGCATTTTCACATTCTGGGCCACCGCCTTCTGAGCCTGATCCACAAAGCCTCCGACATCGCGGCCCCGCACGTTCAGAAGCACGGCCCCGCGCAACAGGCCATTTTCACTCGAGATCATGGAGGGGCCCATGATTGTGGCGATGGTGACAACCTTGCTGAGTGGGACCTGGGCGCCGTTGCTGCCTGTTACCAGCACATCGCCGAGTTGCTGTGGGTTCTCGCGGAAGTCACGCGCATAGCGCACGCGTACGGGAAAGCGCTGCCGCCCTTCGATGGTAGTTGTCAGATTCTTGCCGCCGACCGCTGTCTCAATTGCGTCCTCGACATCGGCAACATTGAGGCCGTAACGATCCGCGGCCGGACGATCCACTGTCATCTCCAAGTAAGGCGAGCCTGTCGTCCGTTCGGCGTAAAGGTCGGCGGCTCCCGGTATCTGCCGCACGACATCCTTGATCTCGTCTGACTTCTGTTCAATCACGTTTAGGTCGGGACCGAAAACTTTGATGCCAATCTGCGTGCGAATGCCGGTAGAGAGCATGTCAATGCGATTCCGAATCGGCTGCGTCCAGATGTTCGCCACGCCCGGAATCTGCAGCTTCTCATCGAGTCGCGCCAGTACAGCGTCCTTAGTCAAGCCTTTGGGCCATTGATCCTTTGGCTTGAATGTGATCGTTGTCTCGGACATATTTACCGGCGCTGGGTCGGTCGAGGTCTCTGCGCGCCCCACTTTACCCACTACCATCGCCACCGATGGATCAGAGGCGATGATGGCATCCTGTTGACGCAGAAGTTTCGTGGCCTCGGTCAGAGAGATGCGCGGATCGGCAATGGGCATAAAAAGCGCCGTCTCCTCGTCGAGTGGCGGCATGAATTCGGATCCGATCGTAGTCGCCGTATAAAGGGCCGAGAAAAACATCGCTAACGCAGCGCCCAGTGTGATGATTCTGTGTTGCAGCGCCCATCTCAACATGGGCTTGTAAATAGTTTGCAACACGCGCATCACAGGGTTTTCATCTTCGCGATGAAGTTTGCCGCGAATAAGAAAAGTGCACAGGACCGGGACCAGCGTAATGGCCATGATGGTCGAACACAACATGGCAAATGTCTTCGTAAAGGCTAAGGGATGAAACATCTTTCCTTCCATGCCGGTAAGCGCGAAAACTGGAATGAAGGCAAGAATGATAATGACCATGGCAAACGAAATGGGACGGCCCACCAATCGCGCGGCATTAAGTGTGATCTCCCAAATGTGCTCCCGGTAGTTGCCGTGTTCATGCTCGTAGCGCTCTGCCTGCCGAATCACGTTCTCGGTCATCACAATTCCCGCGTCTACCAGGACGCCGATAGCAATCGCAATTCCGCCCAGCGACATGATGTTGGACGAGATGCCTACGCCCTTCATCAACAGGAACGCGCCTAATACAGCCAGAGGAAGTGGAATAGTGACGACCAGGATACTGCGGAAATGCCACAGGAAAAGCACATGCGCCAGCGTGACCAAAACGATCTCTTCAATCAGTGCGTGTCGCAGCGTGTCAACCGCATGGTCGATAAGAATGCTGCGGTCGTAGAACGGGGCAATCGTGACGCCTGCCGGAAGACCTGGCTGAATCTCACCGATCTTTTTCTTGACTGCCTCGATCACCTCGCGCGCGTTCGCACCGTAGCGGATGATGACGACGCCACCAACTGCTTCCTTTCCGTCCTTGTCGAGTACGCCGCGCCGAAACTCGGGACCAAGCTGGACGCTGCCTACATTGCCGACCGTAACAGGCGTGCCGTTGAACGCGCCCAGAGATATGTCCTCAATATCTTTGAGCCCGCGAATCAGCCCTATGCCGCGCACCATGTTTTCAGTATCGCCAACCTCAATCACCTTGGCGCCGACGTTGTCATTGCTGCGTTCCACTGCGGCAACCACATCTTTGAGAGGAATATTGTAGGCGCGCAGCTTGATGGGATCGAGATCGATCTGGTACTGCTTCACAAATCCGCCAACGCTGGAAACCTCGGCAACACCGGGCACGGAGTTTAGCTGGTACTTAATAAACCAGTCCTGGACGGAATGAAGCGTGCCGCTGTCGTAAGGGCCTTCGACCGTATACCAGAAGACCTGGCCCACTCCGGTTGCATCCGGCCCCATCATCGGCGTCACCCCGGACGGTAGAAAACTCCCCGCCAGACTCAGACGTTCCAGAACGCGAGTTCTTGCGAAATAGATGTCCACCGAGTCCTCGAAGATCACATTGACCATCGAGAAGCCGAATGCAGAGGATGAGCGAACGCTGCGCACATGCGGCAACCCTTGCATGTTCACAGTGAGCGGGTAGGTGATCTGGTCTTCCACCTCTTGTGGACTGCGTCCCTGCCACTCGGTAAATACAATGACCTGGTTTTCGCTCAGATCGGGGATCGCGTCGATGGGCGTGTGCAACAGAGCCCAATAACCCAACACAGCCAGGCCAGCATAGATCCCCAGGATCAGCCAGCGGTTCTTCATCGAGAGTTCAATGATACGGTTAATCATGATCGCTCCTATCTGGCGTTCAGGTGAGTGCGGTAGGAAGCGATTATGCTGCCATTTCTGCGCGCTTCGACGACGACCGTCCACGACCCCGCCGTTTGCACGTGGCCCTTGCCCATGTACATTTGCTGGCCGGCCATCCACTGAAGTCCGAAAGCGCTCTTCATCTCCGGCATATTCATTGCCGGCATGGCAGGCATAATGAACATCACGGTCACTTGTGCATCCGCAATCGGCTTTCCCTTGCCGTCGGCCAGATCCACGCGGAACAGGCTGTCTTCGCCTGCTTTCAGCGGATCCGCATCTGCATGAAACTCCAGCTTGGTCTCGTTCGACGCGGCGCCATCGCTCGTTGAAGCAGCCGTTGATTGCGCCTGTTGTTCGGCGGAAAATTCTTTCGACCCTCCGTAGAGTCCCGACATTCCGGAGCTCAAGTGCGCCTGAGAGTCAATGAGGAAGTTGCCGTTCAGAACTACCTTGTCTCCCAGCGCCAATCCTCCCGACACCGGGAATAGGTCTTCGGTCGGTGCGCCCACCTGAACCTCGCGTGCTTCGAAAACTCCGTCAGGTCTCGCCAGATATACAATCTTCCGCATGCCTGTATCGAGCACCGCCGAGCGCGGAACGACGATCGTGGCCTGCGCCGCGCGGCTCACAAAGTTTGCATTCACAAACATGCCGGGCAACAGGTTCATACCCGGATTTGCCACATGGATGTGAACCGGCACTGTGCGCGTTTGCGGATTTGCAGAGGGTTCTATGAAATCTACATGACCGTGCAAGGTTCGGCTCGGCAGCGAATCAGCTGTGATATCCACTTGCTGTCCGGGGCGAATCTGCGGCAGTTGCTCCTCGTAGACATCGGCCTTGATCCAAACCTGGCTCAAATCGGCAACTATAAGTAGCGTGTCCCCCGCATTCACATATTGGCCCTGCGTCACTTTGCGATCAACCACCGTTCCCGAGGCGTAAGCGTAGAGAATCACATGCGGTATTCCGCTCGTCTCTGGAGCACTGATCTGCTTTCCTGAGATGCCCCACAGCTCCAGCTTCCTTTGGCTTGCCGTAACAAGCGCATCCGCCTGTTGGCGCGCATATACGTCATCCGATTGGCGCAGTTGATTTCGGTTCATCTCCGCCAGGCGGTACTCGTCGAGCGCCGTGGCCACTTCAGGACTGTACAACTCCGCCACCGCCTGGCCCCGCTGCACGCGCTCGCCCGTATATTGAACGTAAAGTTTGTCAACGCGACCACCGATGCGTGCACTCACAGCGGCGAGTTGCGCCTCTGGCTGCTCCACACGGCCGAACGCTGCAATATCCGTTTTCAACGTGGCCGTGCGGACCTCCGCAACCTGCACGCCAGCGGCTGTAATCTCCGATGGACTAAGTTGAACCGTGGTGCCCGGTTGTGTCCCCAGTTGCGCTGTCTGTCCTTTGTCACCCCGCGCATCCGCCGACGACTGGGTCATGGAGTTTGCCGTTCCTGCCGCGAATGAAGGCAGTTCCCTGGCGAACAGAATTCCAACAACCAGCGCCGCGCTTAGAATTCCTGCACTGGCGCCAAGCACGATCAATTTCTTTTCCCTCGTAGTCATTTGCTTGTCCTCTCTGCGCTGGGAGCCACGGGCAAGGCCGCGCCAATTGCGCGCTCAAGCTCCGCGATTCCCGCGTCCGACTCCGCGGATGCCTTGTAGTACGCTGCTTGAATATCGAGAAGCAAATTCTGACTGTCGATAAGATTCGCAAACTCTCCCCGATTGTTCTGGTAACCTGCCGCGGAAGATTTGAATGTGGCTTCAGCTTGCGGCAGCAGTGTGTCGCGATAGAGCTTGACCCGCTTCTGCGCGGCCAACACGCTAATCTGTGCCTCTCGAATTTCCAGCAACACATTTGATAACTCTGAATCGAGTTCAGCTTGCGAAACATCCGTCGCCGCTTCTGCCTGCTGTGCCTCGCCCTCATGACGCTCGCGATTCAACAACGGAAGATTCATCGTCAGTTCACCCATATAAGCGTTGCGGAACGTTGATCCGGCGGGCATCAGCATATATCCCAATCCAACGGTGAAGTCCGGTTTCATCGCCAGGCGTGTCAGCTGACTGTAGTTCTTTGACTTCGCGATTTGTTTACGCAAGGCTGCCAATTCGGGCCGGTTCTCAATGGCCGTGCGCTCAAGGTCTTCGATTGAAGGCAGAACGGTAACGATTGCATGGCTGTCAATGATCTCGACCGCTTCGTCCACACTGTGGCCGCGCAGCACATTCAAATGGGCGCGCGCATCGTCGCGTTCTTCTTCCAGTTCAATCAGGTGCTCATTCATCCGAGTTAGCGCCAACTGGGCGCGCAGCACTTCAGCCTGGGGAACCTTTCCGGTTGTGTATTGAGCAAGCTCTGCGGCCAGAGCCTCTTTCAAGACCGACACCTGGCGATCGTGCAGAGCCATCTCATCGGCATTGCGCATCAGGTCCGCACATGTCTTGCGAACCTCAACCGCCACTTCCTGCCGCATCGACTCAAGTTCGCTTGCTGTAACCTCCGCATCATCTCCCGCAAGGCGTGCCCGCAGATCTCGCTTCTGCTTGCTCTGGAACGATTGCTGCAACATGAACATGAGCTGTGCCTGGTTCAGATCCCAGGGCTTTTTGAGCGGCGTGTCCCAGTCGCGTACCATGAACATCGGATCTTCGAGGCTGCGCGCGGTGCTGGTCTTCAGTTGGGCCAGGGTAAAGCGGCGTACCGCTGCCCTCACCTCGGGATTGGCCTCAAGGGCTTCAACGACCGCTTCATCGACAGACAAATGGATGGCGGCAGACCCCATCGGCATGCTTGAGAAACCATCCTGAGCAGGCATGGCGGGCGGCTCTGTCTGTCCTTGACAGACAAACGATAGCGCCAAGATAAAAGGCGCAAGAACATTGATTGGTTTCACTCTTCAACTCCACGGCAAAGGCAGGAGAAACACTCCAGGGCGCAGAAATGCGCACCCCGGAAAAACCAAGGCGAAGTTGGAGGCTTAGATTCTCAGGATGGAAGCGCCTGAAGGCGGAGACTGTGGAGGGATGAAAGCCGAGCTCGAAAAAAACACCGTGGCGGAGGTCTCGCTGATAGCAATAAGTTCCGGTTCAATAGACACCAAAGCCGGAGCGTGAAGAGACGGCGCAACAACAACGGCCGGCAGTGGCGTGCGGTGAGCGCAGCAATTCGTTTGGGTGGTGCTGTGAGGTGCAGATGCGGGAGCACAGCAACTGTGCGCGGACTGGTGGGTTATTTGCAGGCAGGTTCCAAGCGGCGCAATCATCGAAGCCATCAAGAGGATAGCCAACGTCGCGCGTAAGAAAAGGCCTTCTCGCATGAGAGCAGTCTATCAGTTAGGTAGTTCTTGCGTGTGATAGACATCACCCGTGAGTGACCGGAACAGCATTGCGCCCAAACCCGGTCGGTTTTCCTTTGCCCTAACCTACAGTGTTGATTGTGCACCCAACTAAGGGAAATCGGAAATTCCCTGTCTGTCCCGTTAGGGTAAGCGAGCCGTACAGAGCAAGGTTATGAAGATGATGGTTCCAAATCGGGGTGAAATGAATGATGAAAAACACTCTCAAAATGGGCGGTAGATTTCTTATTGCATCTATATCGAACCCAGATTTCGATGTCACACTAGGTCCATACGTTCCGTAACTCTTTTGGAATGTATGGCGGGGACGACGGGGCTCGAACCCGCGACCTCTGCCGTGACAGCTAACCGGAAACTCGTAACTTGTTGATACCAGGCGTAGCGGATGGCTACCTGAGCGCCCTGAGACACCCAAAGGAACCGTTATTGGGCCCTTATCGGACCCGCGACCTTTGCCCTCTAAACCTTTGCCCTACTCTCAATTTTCCAAGCATTTTGGGCCATTTTTCTATCGGATTTCGACCGCAACCTCTTTCGCGTGATGGCAGAGGTCGCGGGTCCAAATGATACCCGAATCACGAATTGTTCCCCGTATGGGAACGTTTCATGCAGACAATAGCATCCAACTATGATACTTTGTTCTTATTTCGTTCCTTCAGAGGGAACATTATGAGCACGGAATACAACTCGAAGACTGCCGGACCCGGACTGAAAACTTCCCCTCGCAAATCTGGGAACGTTGCCCCTGGCTCCGAGACCTCCGCCCTCGGGTCGAAGACATTGGGACCACGCTCCTCGGCCCTGTGGGTGGAACTCAACGAACGCGGCCACACCACCTTCAGCCTGCGCGATGTGGAAGAGATCACCGGGCTGCGCGGCTCATCGGCGCGGACCCTGATCCACAAGGCGGAGCGACGGGGACTCGTCACCCGGCTTCGCTCCGGCCTTTACACGCTCGTTCCCTTCGAGATGGGCCGGGCGACGGAGTATGTCGGCGATCCCTACGTCATCGCCCGAGAGATGTGCGAGGGACGCCCCTACTTCCTCTCGCACGCCTCCGCGATGGAACTGCACCGCATGGTCACACAGCCGCAGTTCACCCTCTATGTCAGCTCGACGATGCGGACGCCACCGCGCTCGGTTCATGGACACGAGTATCGTTTCGTCACGGTCAAGCCGACGGACTTCTTCGGCCTGACGCAAGTGTGGATTACGAAGCAGCAGTCCGTCATGGTCAGCGACAAAGAACGGACCATCCTCGATGCCCTGCGCCAGCCTCAATACGCGGGCGGAATCCCGGAGGTGGCGAAGGCTCTCTGGATGAGCCGAGAAGGCATCAAGATTTCGCGACTCCTCGACTATGTGCAACACTTTTCGAGCGGTGCTCTGCGACGGCGGCTCGGATTCCTGCTCGAACTTTACGCGATGGCCTCTCCGGAGCAACTCAAACCGCTGCGCTCGAAGCTGACCTCGACCTATGACCGCCTCGATCCAACGCTACCGAAGTCGGGTTCCTTTCAAGCACGCTGGCGTCTGCAACTCAATATCGGTATCGACGAACTGGAGGCGATTCCGCACACATGATTCCACAGCGCAACATCTCGCTCCTCGCCAATCGGCTGTACAAGGAACATGGCGGCCGTCGTATTCCCGAGGCAGTGCTGGAGCGGGATTACTGCCTGGCCTGGTTTCTGGGGGGCCTGAGCCAAAGCAAGCTCCGCAACCTGCTTATCTTCAAAGGCGGCACCGCGCTTAAACGCTGCCACTTCGGAGATTATCGTTTTTCCGAGGACCTGGACTTCACGCTCGCCAGGAAGATGGAGTTCGCAGAAATCCGCGCGGGGCTGGAAGAGGTCTATAAGCTGGTGGCTCAAGCCTCCGGCATACGCTTCTCTTTCGATGCCGAGGACCGACAGACGCACATCAACAGCTACACCTTTTATCTCCGGTATCAAGGACCGCTCCCGACACCCAATACGGTCAAGGTGGACATCACGGTCGCGGAGATTCTGATTTTTCCCGTAGAACGGCTTCCGGTTCTACGCACCTATCCAGAGTTTGAGGACGTACCGGAAGATCGCCCCATCTCCCTGTACAGCTTGAACGAAATCGCCACCGAAAAGATCGTGGCTCTCCAGGACCGGGCTCGCAACGAGCCGCGCGACCTCTACGATCTGTGGTTCCTGACTTCTCATGCGGGTGTAGACATCGGCCATCTCATCGGAGCCATTACGGAAAAACTGCGCTTTCGGGAGAAAGAGATCAGAGGCATCGAAGACCGCATCATCGCAAAAGAAGCCCGCCTGAAGGCGCTCTGGATCGGCCGTCTCGGGCATCAGATGGAAGCATTGCCGCAGTATGATGAGGTCTTCCGCACCGTACGCCGTGAGCTGCGGCGGGCAAGCTTCCCGCAGTAGAACGGCGTCTTCGGAGCGGACTTGAGATGAGCGTAAAGCCTTCTGCAGGGGTATCGGATACCCATACCTCCTCTAACGGCTACTAAGCTGCCAGCCCGACACCGTCGATTGCTCTGCTGCGTTCAGCCATCGACTATCAATTCGCTCCTCGGCGGGTCAAAGTGATTCTCTCGTTTTTAGGGTTTATCGTCCAATTAGCAATCATTCGCGTTGCGGAGAATCTATGAACATCCTTCTTTTCGGAAGAGGCGTCATTACGACGCTTTACGGCTGGGCCTTTGAGAAGGCCGGTCACAACGTCACGTTTTACGTACGTCCGGGAAGGCTGGCTGAATATGGCTCTCATGTGCATCTGGATATCTTGGATGTGCGCCGCAAAGCCCAAAGGAAGCACGTCGATGAAGATTGGGCGATTCGCATGGTGGAGGAGCTGCCGGCGGATCACTCCTACGATTTTATCCTTGTCAGCGTTCAGGAGTGGATGTTTGCTGAGGTTGCCAAGTTCCTCCAGTCACGCGCGGGGCAAGCCACGATCCTCATTTTCAGCAATTTCTGGCGTGACCCTGAAGAGGCAACACGAGGACTGCCCAAAGATCAGGTGGCCTGGGGCTTTCCGCTCGCCGGCGGCGCCTTCCATTCGAATGTCCTGCGCGGCGCGATCTTTGCTTCGGTCAACTTCGGAACATTTTCTGCATCGCTGACCAGAAGCGAGGTCGTGGCACGGAAGCTTCTTCGTGATTGTGGATTCAAAATTTCAGAGAAGACTAACTTCAGGGACTGGCTGTGGATTCATTTTGCGACGAACGCCGGCCTTATGTCGCAGGCGGTTTACGCCGGCTCCATGGAATCGGTGATGGGTTCATTCAACGAAGCGAGAGAGGCAGCTTTGACCCTGCGAGAGATGCTTCCCGTTCTTCAGGCGCGCGGGGTTAACCTGCAGCAAAACTTCACGGAACTGATGCCACTCCGTATGCCACCGTATTTCTTCGCTGGAGGTATGGTGGCTGCCTTCTCTTTCAGCAAACCTTTCAGGGCCGTCGTGGGGACGGGAGATCACAAAGAGGAGATGAGAAAAACCATTATGAGCGTCCTGCAGGGGGCAGCGGAACTTGGAATCGAAACTCCAAGACTACGGAGAGCAGCAAACAGGCTCGGCAATGTCAGCGCTTGACGGCTCTTTCTCGAATGCGGGCCATGCGATTTACTGCTTGCTCAAAGTACGCAGGGTCAAGTTCGATCCCGAGATACTGACGATTGCAAAGCGACGCCGTGGCACAGGTGCTGCCGCTACCCGCGAACGGGTCGAGTACAAGCTCGCCCGACAAAGTAAAGCTGCGAATCAGTGGAGCCAGAGCTGCGATGGGCTTCTGTGTCGGATGCAGCTTATTGCCGCTGTACGGCATATCGAGAACATCTGCTATGGGCCGTGATGGCAAAGGCGGTCTTCCCTTAGCCAGCAGGTATGCCTGCTCGTGCTGATAGCTGAGAAAGCCTGTTTTTGAAGAATAGGTCTTCCGAAAGACGAGATGACCTACTGGACGAAAGCCTGCATCTTTCCACGCAGCAAAGAACGCATCGACCTTGGTCCAGCCGTAGAACATGATGGCGACGCGATCCTGCTTCAATACCCGGTAGGCTTCGCGCATGGCAGGCCGGAGCCAGTTGGTATTGGCATCGTTCTGGATAGAGCGGCCGTTCCGGTCACGGTAATTCACTAGATACGGCGGATCGGTGAGGATGAAGTCGATGCTGTTCGCAGGCATCTGGCGCATCTTCTCGATGCAGTTGCCATTGAGGATTGTGTTGACGGGAAGCTGCTGATGGATCGTATTCGTGTTCATGGAAGTCACTCCGTTTTGTGTGGTCTCCCGACGGGTCGGGGCACACTGCGCGAAGCGACGAGAGTGGGTCAGGCTTCCAAGGCCAAGGGACGCTTTTGGGGAGGGACCTGAAGAAAGTCTTCCGCGTTTGTTACGGAAGAGTTTGTTTGGTGAGGAACCGGAAAAGCAGAGGCCCGCCGTGCCGCAGGACGACGGTAAAACCCCGAACGCGTGCCCGACTCAGAGGAGAACACAGACAGGAGTGCGCTGGATACGTACGCTGCCTGGCTTCCTTCTCAAAGAGGCTATTCCGCTAACCAATGGCCATATCCTAGTGCCGCATGTGCTGAGAATTCTTCTCATTCTTGCGTAGAATTGAGTGCTTCATATTCGTCCCCCCACCGCGCCAATTGATCGAGCAGCTGGCAGGTGGCTGCCTTTACCGGTTCTGCCAAATCGTACTCAACATGGAGAATATGACTGCTCAAGTCATTTCTCACAATCAGCCCAGCGGATTGAAGCTTCCTGAGGTTTTCTGCCAACACCTTCTTGGAAGCTGACGGGATGAGGCGTCCGAGTTGACCAAGACGTGTGGGCCCCTCTCGCATGACACAAAGAATCTGTATCCTCCACTTTCCCTGAAGGAGTTCGACCGCTAATTCTGCCGCACAAGAATACTCAACGGATTTGTCTCGCATTACAGAATATTTCCCAGTGATCTTCTTTCTTTTTGATTTACGTTCGAGTTCGTGGTTAGCCCACTGGCGAAATTAGAAGCCGCATCTCGATCCAATTCAGCCATTTCAGCGGAACTAGAGTCGAGTGATGAGTCATCCAATTGACTCCCGCCTACGGTTTCGGTCTCCGAGTCGGTAGAGCCTTGGAGATGCGGAATGCCACCCTGACACCTGCCGGGCGATTGCGAACATCTGTTTCCATGTAGCTGTTTAGGTAGAACCATGTTCCATGACCACTGACGTCAAGCCCTGGGCCAATCCCGACGGTGCGCTCCTTAGAATTCGGGACATTCTGACCATCAATCTGATGGTCCGTCAATTGCTGCAACCAATATCCGTTGAATCCTACCCGAATGCCTTTCAGTACCTCATACGAAGTGGCATAGTTGGTATGGAAGGCCTGACCTGGTTGCATATTTTTGATACCAAAACCCACAAACGGATCGCTGTTGACGGAATTCCACAAGTAGTGGAGTCGCGCACTCACTTCCCACTTGCGTCTCCACTCATAGGTGAAGGCGTAGTACGGGTTAATCGTTACGAGATGATTCCCAATGTTGACTGGACGCTGATCGCTGTACTTACCGAGTGGGGCCGTTAAGTCGAATGACAAGCGGTGAGCAAGAACGCCGCGTCCGATCTTTTTGGGGGCCCATTGCAGCATCAACGGTCCAAGGATCGGGGCCGCGAAGCCTCGTACCGTGGAATCAGTACCGCTCGCAAGCATTAGCTGGACATCGGCCATTGGAAAGAGAATCTCTCCTCCAATCCATGCTCCGAAGAGCCGCTTATTGCTCAGATATGCAATGTGCGACGTCGTGGCAAGCGATGGCTGCGCCAGGAAGAGACGCTCAGCAGCACGGGTGAAGTTCGATGTCTCTGCAACCGCGACGATGTATTTGAGGAGTCGAAATTCGAGGGAATCAGACATGGCCTTAGGTTCTCCGCTGGCGTGAGTCGATCCCACAAGCCCGAAGTGCAAAGCTGTGGATAAGGTCGTTCTATTTATATGTTTTGGGGTCGAACCAAAATCGTCAAGAAGGCACTCGGGCGTAACTGGGAACTAACAGGTTCCTAGTTACCTATCTTTTCCTCGTTGCCGCAATAGACAAAACCTTGGGCGTTATAGAGAGGAAGTATTGGACTGTTTCCGCACTGAAGGGCAGTCTAGGGAGCAATCGACTGTTCTCTTTTCCACACGTGATCGTCGAAATCTGGTTCACAAGGAATCGCGATGCATCCGCAACCTACCGATCGCA
>JBEKPF010000126.1:0-12544 GCA_049521035.1 Occallatibacter sp.
ACCATATGGCCTGGGGAAGAGGATAATTCGCTATGGACAATGGCTCAGGCTCCTCGGAGAGAACTGGACTTCATGCGACGTGATTTCTCCCTATGGCAGGACTCTGAGATCTGTGTTGGGAGTCAATGGGCCGATCCGCGAAATGATGAATGAAGAAGAGAATGCGGCATACGACAAGTTGCCGGACACGGTGCCCGTCTATCGGGGATGTGATTTGGCTGAGAAGCGCGGGCTCTGCTGGAGCCTGGACGAAGAGGTGGCTAACGCTTTTCCATTCCAGACCCGCTTCAAGGCCAATGGCCCAGTTGTGATCCGAGCTCGCGCGAAGAAGAACCGCATCTTGGCGATAAAGCTCGATCGTAACGAAACGGAGATCATTGCGTTCTCGCCGAGGGTTTCAAAGGTCAAGGCCGCGGATGAAGCGGCCGCCCTGCGCTTACTCGATCTCCGAAAGGCTAAACAAAACGCTTAATTAACCTCTCTTGTCTATCTTGCTCCTATTCCGAGCTACACGATTCCCTGAGAACGTCGGTCGTGTATTTGCGCACAACGGCTTGTTTTTGAATAACTTATTCGACGCCGTTTCGATAAGCCGCCGCGAAATTTGAAATTCGTTTTGCCCCGATGCTACCTCAACTTTGAGAACCGCCGGCGTCTGCACAGGAGATGGAAGATACTGTTCGCGTGATTGGAGAACGGCAACTCGCATCTCTGAGCGCGCTGGCCGAGGCCCTGGCTGGCGCCATATCGAAACAGGATGTGTTTGCTGCTATCGAGCGCGGTCTTGCACATCAGAAGGACATGCCCTGCACCCTGACTTACCTGCTCGACGAGGACGGCGCCGGCCTCAGACTCGTCGCAAGGACAGGCGTTGATGCCGATCATCCTGCTGCTTCCCTGGTTATCGACCCAGCCGAGACTCCTGCCGCATGGCCAATCCAGCAGATTTTGAGTGCCAACCGCGGCTCAAACGTTGATAACCTCCTCGAGCTTTTTCCCGATCTCCCGCATGGGTGCTGGGACAGGCCACCTGCCCGGGCGCGGCTGATTCCGATTGCCCGGCAAGGTCAGGACAAGCCGGTTGGCATCTTCATTGCCGCGCTTAATCCTTACCGGCAATACGATGGCTTTTACGAGGGGTTTCTCGATCTCATCACCGGCCAAATCGCTGCCAGCATCACGAACGCCAACGCCTACGACCAGGAGCGAAAACGAGCTGAAGAGCTGGCGGAGCTGGACCGCGCCAAGACCACGTTCTTCAGTAACGTGAGCCACGAATTGCGAACTCCGCTTACGCTTATCCTGGGACCCATCGAGGACGCCCTTATTAGTCAGTCGCCGCCTTCAACCCAAAATCTGGAGATGCTCCACCGTAACGCCCTTCGCCTGCTCAAACTTGTGAATGGGTTGCTGGACTTTGTTCGCATCGAAGTGGGAAAGCTACGCGCGACGTTTGAGGCGACCGATCTCTCCGTACTGACGGCGCAGCTTGCCAGCGTCTTCCGCTCGGCGGTGGAGCGCGCCGGATTGCGGCTGGTAGTTGACTGCCCACCCCTGCCAGAGCCCGTGTACGTGGACCGGGAAATGTGGGAGAAGATCATTCTCAACCTCATTTCAAATGCACTCAAGTCGACTTTTGATGGAGAGATCCGGGTGACCGTACGATCTGTCGGGCAGCAAGTCCTGGTTTCGGTGAGTGACACAGGGACGGGCATCTCGGAAAGCGACCTGCCCAATCTCTTTCAGCGCTTCCAGCGCATCGACGGCGCACGGCGACGCAGCCACGAAGGTAGCGGGATTGGGCTCGCATTGGTGCAAGAGTTGGTGGAGATGCACGGCGGATCAATCCACGTGAAAAGCACAATCGATGTGGGAACTGAGTTCACTCTGACCCTTCCGCTCGGACGAGAGCACTTGCCTCGTGGCCGCGTGGTCAGCGACGGAGTGACCGCGTCCCCGCTTCAAGGGGCGTCAGTTGCTTACGTGCAAGAGGCGATGGGCTGGTTAGGTGAAGGGGATCGGTTGAGAGGTGAGGTTGCGCCCGTCGCTGCCGGTGATGAGCCGCGAAAAGCCACCCCCGCCAGCTCTGCCGAGCGCAAGCCGGTCATTCTGCTGGCAGATGATAACGCCGACATGCGGGAATATGTGGCCGGCTTGCTGGGAGAACGCTTCCAACTAGTCGAATCGGATACTGGCAGAACCGCTCTTGCTAAAGCGCAACAGCTGACTCCGGACCTGGTCCTGACCGATGTCATGATGCCGGAGATGGATGGATTCGCCTTGCTGGCAGCATTGCGGCAGAATCCGGTAACTCGAACCGTCCCAGTTATCATGCTATCGGCGCGCGCGGGTGAAGAATCGCGTATCGATGGCATCGACGCCGGTGCGGACGACTATCTAACTAAGCCGTTCAGCGCTAGGGAGCTGTTGGCCCGCGTCGATGCGCAGTTGAAGCTGGCCCGGCTACGCAAGGAGGCAATGGAACAGGAAGCCGCGCTCAACCTTGAAATCTCCAAAGCAAAGCGATTCGCGTGGGAGGCCCTGGAACACATTCCAGATGTCTTCTACACCTTCGACCGCGATTTCCGATTTAACTATATGAATGCAGCCGGCGCGGAGATTGCTCGGCGTCTGGGAAAGGATCTTCTTGGAGAGTGTGTCTGGGACCTGCTTCCAGAACTCAAGGGCACCGTTCTGGAGTCGAGCTTCCAGCGCGCGATGGAGCAGCGGGTTGCGGTGGAGTTTGAATACTACTATGAACCTTTAGCGAGTTGGTTTCATTATCGGATTTATCCGCTGCCCGATGACGGGATCATCATGTACGCACGGGATATAACTGAAACGCGGAAAACGGAAGAAGCACTCAGAAAGTCAGAACAACTGGCGGCCGCAGGCCGGCTGGCCGCCAGCATCGCTCACGAAATCAACAATCCGCTTGAGGCCGTCACTAATCTGCTCTACCTGGCAAATATGGACAGCAATGTTATGGGAAATACGCGACGGTTGCTGGATACGGCAGACAAAGAATTGAGGCGTCTTTCACATATAGCCGCACGAAGCCTAAAGTTTTATCGGCAGCACACAGCGCCGGTCCTGTGTTCACTTGAAGAACTGATCGAATCAGTTCTCTTCTTTTACGAGACGGAAATCAACATGCGCGACATCAGTCTGGAGCGCCGCTATCGAGCAGTTCCACCCGTGCTTTACCATCCAGGGGAATTTCGACAGGTGATCACCAACTTGATCGGCAACGCGGTGGATGCGCTGCCTCGTCGTGGGTGTCTTGTGGTCGGGGTTCGGCCTTCAGGATACGCGTCCGGCTGCCAAGGCGTTACCGTCACCGTTGCTGACAATGGTTGCGGCATGGACCAAGAAGTACTGGGTCGCCTCTTCCAGCCCTTCGTGACTACTAAGGGTGAGGCCGGAACCGGGCTAGGGCTATGGGTATCGAAGGGAATCTTGGATAAGCACCACACAAGGGTTGCCGTTCGTAGCAGACGCGATTGCGGTACCGTATTCCGACTTTTCGTACCGATTGAAGCGAGCGCGAGCTAAAACCAGATTTGACGTCTAACATTTCGTGGACGAACTCTCGCAGAGCAAGTGGAAGCTCGTCACCGTCAACCAGGAGAATGAATGTGTTTTGCGGGTCCAAGGGAAGCTCTCGCAGTCTCGACATCAGTGGCATGATGCGCGTATTCGATGTCTTTGGAGTCAAGGCTTGTTCCAGGAAGAACCACGCGAAAGGATGTCACGTATCTATCCCTAAAGTTAATACTTCGAAAGTGAATCTTCCCGTCATATTTCTGTATGATACCTTTGCTGATCCAGAGCCCGAGCCCTGTGCCTTTCTTAGACTTGGTGGTAAAGAACGGCTCGAAGAGATGCTTGGCGTGCTCAGGTCTGATTCCCGTTCCCGTATCGCCTACTGAGATGCACAACTCCGTGCGCCCGTTTGTCTCATTCCGGTGTGTTCCCATGCGAATGCGCAGGTTTCCCCCATGGGGCATCGCCTGAATCGCATTGCTGATAAGGTTCAAAAATACTTGTCTAAGCTCGACGGGAAAGCCACGGATCTCGCCATGGGAGAAATACTTCTTATCGAGGGTGATTCGACTCATGAGCAGTTGACGACTTTGTAGCTGGAGCACGTCGTCGAGAATCTCGGCAATCGGCACGTTTATGGGTTGTTGGGACTCACGGTAGAAGCCCAGCGTCTGCTTCGTGATATGTCCCACCCTTGCAAGTTCCACCTCTCCCAACTGAGCATAGTAGCGCGCCTCCTCGTCCAAGGAGGGGTGATTCCGCAGAAGATAGAATGCGTTCGTAATTGCTTCCAGCGGATTGTTGATCTCGTGAGCGATGATGCCGGCGACACGGCCCATGGCCGCCAACCTCTCGGTTTGACGCAATGCCTCCTCAGCGCGCATTTGCGCGGTAATATCGCGGTTGATTTCGAGGATGCACCCCATTTCCTTTTTGAATACCTGACGGCTCGCAACGATGACCTCCCGTCCGTCCCGTGTTTTCTGAACGAGATTTCCCTCCCATTTTCCGCGCTTAGTGAGTATCGATTCGCTGCTCATCGCCTCCGCCGGATATTGGGTCTCCAGAACTTCGTGAACGTGATTGCCTAGAACTTCGTTACGCTCCCAGCCATACAGGGCTTCAGCTCCTGCGTTCCAATAAGTAAGCACGCCTGCAGAATCTCTTACCAGAATTGCCTCGGACGCCAACTCCAACAGATCGGCGCGTTCGCGATGAAGGTTCTCACTCTCCTGCAATTGACGGGTCCTTTGCTCGACGCGAGTCTCCAGTTCCCGGTTCAGGTTTTCAAGTTCTCTGCTCTTACGATGCAGTTCAACAAAAACTGATACTTTAGCCCGCAGCACATCAGGAACCACAGGGACTGAGATGTAATCCACCGCTCCGCTTTGGTAGCCCTTAATCCTGTCCAGATCGCTCATCCGGACAGCGGATATGAATAGAATCGCCGTCTTTTGAAAACGCGGATGCTGGCGCATCATATCTGCCATTTCGAATCCGTTGATCTCCGGCATACTCACATCGAGCAAAACCACAGCGACATCATGCTTGAGCAGTAACTCCAACCCCTCTCGGCCTGACCGAGCCTTAATGAGATGTGCATCTAGATTGGCAAGGATCGCCTCGTAGCTAAGAAGCTTAGCTGGCTGGTCGTCGACCATCAGAATGTTCGCCTTATGCGTATCGTTCATTGGTTAACCCGACAAATCGCAATTCTGGTTGTATTGCGGGCAGCACTTCGAATGGACAAGGAGGTGCGCCTCACCTGTGTAACCACATGCGCAACGCAGACAAGAGCTGTTCTGTATTCACCGGCTTTGCCAAGTACTCAGATGCCCCGGCCTCCAAGCACTTTTCACGGTCACCCTTCATGGCCTTCGCGGTTAGCGCAATGATTGGTAATCGTTGGAACCGAGGATTCTGCCGGATGACCTGCATGGTTTCGTAACCATCCATTTCGGGCATCATAATGTCCATCAACACGATACCCAGTTCTGGTGTATTATCGATGGTCTCGATAGCCTCGCGACCTGTTCCTGCTGTTAGCACCGTCATGCCACGACGCTCGAGAACGCTGCTGAGCGCAAAAATGTTACGCACATCGTCGTCGACAATAAGAACCTTCTTCCCAACCAGTGCTTCATCAGACCGGTGCAGACGGTCTAACATATTCTGTTTTTCGGCGGGCAAATCGGTGACCACACGATGAAGGAAGAGTGCAGTTTCATCCAGCAACCGCTCGGGAGATTCCACATCCTTGACGATTACACTGCGAGCGAGCGTATGTAGCCTGCTGTCCTCCTCTGACGAAAGGTCTTTCCCGGTGAAAACTACAACCGGTAACTCGCTCAATGAAGGTGTATCGCGCAGACGTTCCAGAACTTCAAAGCCGCTCATATCGGGTAAACGCAGATCGAGGACAAGGCAGTCGTATGCTTCATTCGTGACCGCAGTCAGCGCATCCGCGCCGGTATCGGCAAAGGCTACATCGATGTCCTTATATCCGAGTAGCGCTTCAATGCTGAGCTGTTGCGCCTTCTCGTCTTCTACGACCAATAGTCGCTTCCTCCGCGGAGTGGCATAGGCTTTGATCCGTGTAATCGCCGCATTGAGCCCTTCCGTTGTCGTTGGCTTGGTCACAAAGGCGAATGCTCCACGCGACAGGCCATGGTGCCAATCTTCGTCAGATGTGAGCATTTGGACCGGAATGTGGCGGGTGCTTGGATCCTGCTTTAGATGGTTCAGTACTGTCCAGCCCAACATGTCCGGCAGGAACACATCTAATGAAATGGCCGATGGATGAAACTCCCTGGCCAGCGTGAGGGCCTCGGTACCTGTGGCCGCATGAAGAACCTTGAATCCCTTGTGTCTCGAAAGATCGCAGATCAGTTGCGCATAGTGCACATCATCTTCGACGATCAACAGTACTTCATCCCCCGTCTCCAAATCGCCGCGATCGTCGTCAATCCTTTCTGGATGATGCTCGGCCACGTTAACGCTTGAAACTGGAAGGAACGAAACAGGTCTGGAATGCACCTCGCCACGTATTACTGTTGAGACTGCCGCAGGTCCGGCATAGTTTTGCGGCAGATACAAAGTAAATGTGCTGCCTTTTCCAGGTGTACTGAAGAGCTGGATTTCACCACCCAGTAAACTTGCCAACTCGCGGCTGATTGCCAGCCCAAGACCGGTCCCTCCGTATTTCCGGCTAGTGCCTGCATCTGCCTGCTGGAATGCCTCGAAGATGATTCGTTGTTTTTCGAGAGGAATGCCGATTCCCGTATCCGCTACCGAGAACGCAACTACTGTTCCGCTTGCGCTCAAGATTGGGTGATTCTGTGCCCAGCCTTCGCTGGCGACTGAAACTGAAAGCTGGACTTTGCCTTGTTCGGTAAACTTGAATGCATTGGACAACAGATTCTTGAGTACCTGCTGCAAGCGTTTCGAATCGGTGACAAGGCTCCGTGAGAGGCGGGCGTCGGTATTGATTTCAAATAGAAGCCTTCGATTGTCGGCTTCGTGCCTGAATGGCCGCGCCACCATTTCGATCAGGCTGTTGAAAAATACCTCTTCGGCCTCTACTGATACCGTGCCGGACTCGATTTTAGACAGGTCGAGAATATCGCTGATAAGATTCAGCAGATCTGTTCCTGCGCCATGGATTGTGCGGGCGAACTCGACCTGCTTGGCGCTCAGGTTGCCATCGGGATTCTCGGCTAACTGCTGGCCAAGAACCAGGATACTGTTAAGGGGAGTACGCAATTCATGCGACATATTTGCAAGGAACTCGGACTTATACTTTGAAGTAAGAGCGAGTTCTTTGGCTTTTTCTTCCAGCGCCCCGCGCGCTTGTTCAATCTCCTGATTTTTGCGTTCGACCTCAGCGTTCTGCTCAGCAAGCTGCTGCGCCTTCTGTGCCAACTGTTCGTTCGTTTGTTGCAATTCCTTCTGTTGAGTTTGCAATTCCGTTGCCAGTTGTTGAGACTGCTTGAGCAGTCCTTCTGTTTGCATCGTTGCTTCAATGCTGTTCAAGACGATACCGATGCTGGACGTAAGCTGCTCAAGGAACGCAAGGTGGGAGGCAGTGAAAGTACTCAATGTGGCTAACTCGATCACCGCCTTGACCCGGTCTTCAAAGAGTACCGGCAATACAATTACATTTCGTGGGACAGCCTCGAAGAGCCCTGACCTGATTGGAACACTGTGCCGAGGCAGATCGCTGATCAGCATGCGTCGTTTCTCGGCTGCGCATTGTCCGATAAGCCCCTCGCCAACCTTAATGGTCTCCAGATGGCCATCGTCTGTGCTTGCATAGGCTGACAGCAGGATCATGCTGTTCGACTCCTCGGACTCCATCTGGTACAAGACGCCCTGTTGTGCATTCACCAAGGGGGCGAGTTCGGAGAGCAACATCCTGCCGACTGTAGTAAGTTCACGTTGACCCTGGAGCATCGCAGTAAATCTGGCAAGATTCGTTTTCAACCAGTCCTGCTCCGTGTTACGGTCCGTCGTGAGCCTCAAGTTATCGATCATCGTGTTGATGTTGTCCTTTAGATCCGCGACTTCGCCGCTGGCTTCCACTTGGATGGAGCGCGTCAGATCGCCCTTGGTCACGGCCGTTGCGACTTCTGCAATTGCGCGCACCTGGTTCGTCAGGTTGTCGGCCAACAGGTTCACGTTTCCGGTTAGATCCTTCCAGGTTCCGGAGGCCCCTGGCACGTTAGCTTGTCCGCCAAGCCTCCCTTCAACTCCCACTTCGCGCGCGACTGTAGTTACCTGGTCGGCAAACGTGGCCAGAGTATTTGTCATGTTGTTGATCGTTTCGGCCAGGGCGGCCACCTCGCCTTTGGCGTTCACTGTGAGCTTTTTCGTCAGTTCGCCATTTGCGACCGCAGTAACCACCTTCACAATTCCACGCACCTGCTCTGTAAGGTTCGCGGCCATGACGTTGACGTTGTCAGTCAGATCCTTCCAGGTGCCTGCGACTCCGGGCACCTGGGCCTGGCCGCCCAACTTACCCTCCGTGCCAACTTCGCGCGCCACGCGAGTCACCTCGGCTGCAAATGCATTAAGCTGATCCACCATGGTGTTAATGGTGTTCTTCAATTCCAGGATCTCGCCTTTCACATCTACGGTGATCTTTCGCGATAGATCGCCTCGGGCTACGGCGGTAGTTACTTCGGCAATGTTGCGGACCTGCGCTGTGAGGTTGCCCGCCATTGCATTCACTGAGTCGGTAAGGTCCTTCCATGTGCCAGCGACACCCGGCACGTTCGCCTGGCCGCCCAGCCGGCCTTCGCTTCCCACCTCGCGCGCAACACGCGTCACCTCTGCCGCAAACGAGCGCAGCTGCTCCACCATAGTGTTCAGAGTTTCCTTCAGCTGCAGAATCTCTCCGCGCACGTCTACTGTGATCTTCTTTGACAGGTCCCCATTGGCAATTGCAGTTGCCACCTCAGCAATGTTTCTCACTTGACCCGTGAGGTTGCTGGCCATGAAGTTCACGTTGTCTGTGAGGTCTTTCCAAGTACCGGCCACGCCGGGAACCTCCGCTTGTCCTCCGAGCTTGCCATCAGTTCCGACTTCACGAGCCACGCGAGTAACTTCACCAGCAAAGGCATTCAGTTGGTCGACCATCGTGTTGATAGTGTTCTTCAACTCAAGGATTTCGCCTTTTACATCTACCGTGATCTTGCGGGACAAGTCGCCCCGTGCAACTGCTGTTGTTACTTCGGCAATGTTTCTAACTTGGCCCGTCAGGTTTCCGGCCATTGAGTTTACCGAGTCGGTAAGGTCCTTCCATGTTCCGGCGACTCCTGGTACATTGGCTTGTCCACCGAGCCTACCTTCGCTACCTACTTCACGGGCTACGCGTGTGACTTCGCCAGCAAATGCATTGAGTTGGTCGACCATCGTGTTGATGGTCTCCTTAAGAAGCAGGATCTCTCCGCTCACATTGACCGTGATCTTCTTCGATAAGTCGCCACTTGCAATGGCGGTCGAGACTTCCGCGATGTTCCGCACCTGGCCAGTCAAGTTGCTCGCCATCGAGTTCACAGAGTCGGTAAGGTCCTTCCACGTGCCCGCGATGCCGGACACCTGCGCCTGCCCACCCAGTTTGCCGTCTGTTCCAACCTCTCGGGCCACGCGCGTCACCTCGGAAGCAAAGGCGCGTAGCTGGTCGACCATCGTGTTAATCGTGTCCTTCAGCTCAAGAATCTCGCCTCGCACATCGACCGTGATCTTGCGCGACAGATCACCGCGCGCTACGGCGGTTGAAACCTCGGCGATGTTTCTTACCTGACCTGTCAGATTGCTGGCCATCGAGTTCACTGAGTCGGTGAGGTCTTTCCATGTACCAGCGACGCCGGGCACCTGCGCCTGACCGCCGAGCTTGCCCTCAGTGCCGACTTCTCGCGCTACACGAGTAACTTCGCCGGCGAACGCGTTCAGTTGATCAACCATCGTGTTAATGGTGTTCTTAAGTTCCAGAATTTCACCCTTCACATCGACTGTGATCTTACGGGACAAATCGCCGCGGGCGACGGCCGTTGTAACCTCGGCGATGTTACGAACCTGGCCGGTGAGGTTTCCTGCCATTGAGTTGACCGAGTCCGTGAGGTCCTTCCATGTACCCGCTACACCTGGCACATTCGCTTGCCCGCCAAGTCTTCCTTCCGTGCCAACTTCGCGCGCCACGCGAGTAACTTCTCCCGCGAAGCGGTTGAGTTGGTCAACCATCGTGTTCAGAGTCTCTTTGAGTTGTAGAATCTCGCCGCGCACATCCACTGTAATCTTTCGCGATAAGTCGCCATTCGCGATTGCAGTTGCCACTTCGGCAATGTTTCTTACCTGGCCGGTGAGGTTGCTGGCCATAAAGTTGACGTTATCGGTAAGGTCCTTCCAGGTTCCCCCCACGCCGGGAACCTGTGCCTGACCGCCCAACTTACCTTCCGTTCCTACCTCGCGCGCTACGCGTGTTACTTCGCCAGCAAAGGCATTCAGCTGGTCTACCATTGTATTAATGGTGTCCTTTAATTCCAGAATTTCACCCTTTACATCCACAGTTATCTTGCGTGAAAGGTCTCCGCGGGCGACGGCCGTAGTCACTTCAGCAATGTTTCTCACCTGGGCTGTGAGGTTACCCGCCATCGCGTTCACAGAGTCGGTCAGATCTTTCCACGTACCGGCAACGCCGGGGACGACGGCTTGGCCACCAAGTTTACCGTCTGTGCCAACTTCGCGAGCCACACGCGTTACTTCAGAAGCGAACGATCGCAGCTGATCAACCATCGTGTTGATAGCTTCCTTGAGTTGGAGAATTTCGCCGCGAACGTCAACGGTGATTTTGCGAGAGAGGTCACCGCTGGCGACAGCAGTTGCGACTTCCGCTATATTACGGACCTGACCGGTCAAGTTACTCGCCATAGAGTTGACAGAGTCTGTCAAGTCCTTCCACGTACCTGCGACACCGGGGACCTGCGCCTGCCCTCCGAGCTTTCCGTCAGTGCCCACTTCGCGTGCAACGCGCGTTACCTCCGCAGTAAAAACGCCCAACTGTTGAATCATCGTATTGACGATCTTTGCGGAACGCAGGAATTCGCCCTCGAGGGGCCTCCCATCAACATCAAGCCTCACGGTTTGGGTCAAGTTTCCCTGAGCAACAGCTGCAATCGCACGAGTAACTTCTGTTGTTGGCCTCAATAGATCTTCGACTAGGGTATTCACCGAGACTTCCATTTCGCCCCAGGCACCCCGGAGTTGTTGAAAGCGAGTTCGCTCGCGTGTCCTTCCTTCCTTGCCAACTGCCAATCCCACTCGGTTCAACTCACGTGCCATCTGCTCGTTGGCGGTAATGATGTCGTTGAAAGTGTCTGCGATCTTTCCCTCTAGTCCCGTCCATGCGACTGGAAGGCGAACGGAGAAGTCGCCATCCCGCATGGTCTGCAACGCAGCGAGAATGGATCCGAGTGCAGCGGGGAGCTGTTCGGAAAGAGTTTCGTCGAGAACAGGGGTAACGTTGCCATTGTCGCTCGAGGGGTTTGCGAGGGCGATACGATCTTCGCGCGAGCCTTTCCTCATAGTCGTCTCCTGGAAGTTTCAGTCAACCGCTTCAATAGGGGAACGGCGCACGCCAAGACTCAATAGGTCACTCGATCAGCAAAGCCATCGCCGAGATGTTGTGCGGACATAGATTTACCATCAGATGCGAATAGCCGCCAAAAAGGTTGCCAAAATGAATGCAAGTTTCGCGATTTTCTCAATTCCGTGCTGGTGCGAGAACCCCAACATCGGAATCCGGGCGCAGGTTTCCAGGGAAGAGTCACCCCCGTCGAGTTGCCGCCCTGGATTCAATTCCATCTGTCAGGCAGAGGTTTGGCTTTCGCAAGCGGGAAGATCCTTGTGGCGACGATGTGTCCTTGGCAATTGGAACAACACAGATTTCTTGGATATTGGTTTGAGGGTCGGTCCGTGGCCGTGATTTGCTCGAAAGCACCGCTGCGGCCTCGAACGAGATGTGCGCCCACTGGTTTGCCATGCGCACCTGTAGTACCCGGCACCTCAGATGATCTTCTCAGGTAATACTCTGCCGCTGTATCTCGGGACATTCGCACAACATTTGCCGCCGGGAGTGGAGACTCCGGTTGATCGGGCCATCCTTAATAGATAGAAAGAAAAACCGTCCCTCGCTTAGGCGAAGAACGATGGACCATCGGGGCAGGTTGGAGCCTGCGCATCGTCAATGAAGATGCAGGCCCAGCTCAGCGTGGATCAGGAGCGGCTTCGGCCCTCACAATTGCCGATTCTATATCTCTCCACAGAGCATCCGGAGGTTCCTCCACGGGGAACAGTTGGTGAGCTGCCTGAGCAATGGCGCCCAGATCGGCTAAAAGAGCGCGACACAAGCTGCAACCCTGAAGATGCGGATGATCAGCAACCTTTTCTCCGGAACCAATCAGGTCCGGCAATTGGGACTGGAATTCTTCACAGCAAAGAT
>JBEKPF010000127.1:0-12075 GCA_049521035.1 Occallatibacter sp.
AGGCGAGCACTGCGGCGACACACACTCCGATGGCGGCGAAGACGGCTTGCGCGCCGGTGAGCCAGCGGGTGGAGAGGAGGGGATTGGCAGCGTTGGCGCCTTCCTCGGGGCTTCCATCCAGGCCGCGCTTTTCTTCAATGCTGGCGACGACGGCCGCGATGAGGATAAAGAGAGGCGGCCAGACGGGGAAGGTGTAGTACTCCTGATTGGTGGAGATGGAGAAGAAGAGCAGGCTGAAAGCGGAGAAGAGGCTGAGCAGCCAGACGGTGCGGACGCGGAACTTGAGACGGAAGACGAAGCTAGCGACATCTTCGCGGGCGGCATGGTCGAGATAGAAGTCGACAGTCTGGCCGGCGTCGTGCTGGAGATGCTGGAGCCAGTGATGGCGGGTCTTCCAAGCAACGGCGATGAGGGCGGGGAGAAAGAGGCTCCAGGGGAAAAGCCAGACGAGATGAGCCAGCCAATACCAGGCGAAGGGCATTTTATTGTAGTCGTGCGGGTAACGTTGACCGAAGAAGCGCAGGACGTGCTCATTGATGAAGTAGAAGTACCAGAAGCCGTGGACGTTGCCGAGGGTGGGGTGGTTGCCGATGGGATGTCCCTGATCAGGATTGGCGAGGCCGCAGAGGATGTGCCACGGAGCGGCAATGAGCAGAAACAGCAGGAAGCCGGAGACGGGCTTGAGCGCACGCCAGCGACGCCATTGGCCGGTGAGAAGCAGATAAGGCACGGTGGCGCCGACAAAGAATACGGGCGCGATGAGGCCCTTGGTGAGCAGGGCGAGGGCTACGCTGGCCCACATCCAGTAAAAGCGCGCGGGGCGATTGTTTTCGAGTCCGGTGATGAGGCAGTAGAGTGCGAGGAGCAGGAAAAAGGCGAGGATGGCTTCGGGAATGATGAAGCGGGTGAAGAGAAAGGGTCCGATGGAGGTGAGGACGCCAAGGCCGGCGTAGAGGCCTGCACGGGGACCCCAGGCGCTGCCAGCCCAGAGCCATGCGAGCCAGGTGAGGCCGAGCATGGCGAGGGAGTTGGGCAGATGGGTGGCAAAGGTGTTCTGGCCGAAGATGCGATAGGTTCCGGCGATGAGCCAGTAAGGCAGGGGCGGTTTTTCAATGTAGCGGATGCCGTTGATCTTGGCGGTGACCAAGTCGCCGGTCTCGGCGATGTGCTGCGCGGCCTGGGCATGCGAGGCGTCGACGTCGTCCATGAGCGGTGGGGTGAAGAGCGAGGCGAATTGCACGGCCATGAAGATGGCGCCGAAGAGCAGCCAGGTGGGCAGTGCGGAAGTGGATGATTGCGGTCGATGCAGTGTCGTAGTCCGGTATGAAGTCGCGGAAAATGGCATGAACAAGGATACCAGCCGGGCGGGTTCGAGAAAGGCGGGACCGAGGGACCCAAGGGACTAGGGACTAACGGAATATGGACTTGGGCTCGGCTGTGCGAATGAGTCGCGAGATTTATTCGTAGCGCAGGGCGGAAACCGGATCGACACGCATGGCGCGATATGCGGGAACCCACGAGGCGGCGAGGGCAACGATTGATAGAAGAGCCGCGACGCCTACGAAGGTCAACGGGTCGGTGGCGCTGACGCCAAAAAGGAGACTGGACAGAAGGCGGGTGATGGCGAGCGAGGCGACGATGCCGATGATGAGACCGAAGGAGGCCATGCGCGCGGCTTCACCCAGTACGAGACGCAGGACGTCACTGCGCTGGGCGCCAATCGCCATGCGAACGCCGATCTCCTGGGTGCGGAGTGTGACGAAAAAGGCGACCACGCCGTAGAGCCCGACGGCGGCAAGGAGAAGGGCCGCGAGGGCAAAGAGTGAGACAAGGAGAAGCAGGAAGCGGCGCTCGGCGAGCCATCCGCCCAATTCCATGGCATAGGTAGAGAATTTGACCGGGACATCGGGAGCGAGATTGTGGAAGATGACTCGCGCAGCGGAATCGATTTGGCCGTTGGGCGCGGTGGTGCGCATAAGGATGGTCGGCGTGGAATTCTGTTGCATTCCGCGCTGACGGTAATTGACGTAAATGACAGATGCGGGTGGTGCATCGAGGCCACTGGCACGCACATCGCCGACAATGCCGATGATGGTGAGAGGTTTCAGGTTGCCATCCATATTACCGAACTCGATGGTTTGGCCGATGGGGTTCTGACCAGGCCAGCGTTGGCGAGCGAGGGCCTGACTGATGAGGGCAACGTGGGTGGAATTGATCGTATCCTGGTCGCCGAAATTGCGGCCAGCCATGAGTGGAATGCCGAGGGTGCTGAAGTAATCCTGGCTGGTGACGGCGTAGAGGGCGTGTCCGGTGATGGCTTGGTTCTGTGCCATCTTCCCGAATTCATCGTAGTCTGCCGGTGGGTTGTGGCCGTTGAGGATCAGGAATCCACCGTCGGGGAGATTGTCGCCCTGGGCAACTGGAAGTCCACCGGCGAGACCGACGCTTGTTGCTCCGGGAAGAGCACGGAGGCGCATGACGATTTGGTCGAGGAGATGCACCTGGCGCTCGGTGGCTAAATCGTCCACCTTCCAATCGAGCGGGACGGGGAGGGAAAACTCCATGGTGACGAGGCTCTCGGTGCGAAAGCCTGGGCTGGTGGAGATGAGTTGAAAGAAGCTGCGGCCGAGCAGACCGGCTCCGACGAGAATGACCAGGGTGGTGGCTATTTCCCCGATGACAAGAAGGCTGCGCAGACGTTGATTGGATCTTGGACCGGTGTGTCCTCGAGAGCCGGCGCTGAGTGCGTTTTGCAGGTCGGGACCACCAGCGCGCCATGCGGCGAAGAGACCGAGCGCAGCCGCAACTACCACCGATGCTGCGAGAGCGAAGAGAAGGACGGCGGGGTTGATGGAGATGCCTTGCTGCCGCGGCAGGTCTGCGGGAAGAATGACCGGAAGGACGCGGACGCCCGCGGCGGCCATCAGAATGCCTAGTAAGCCGGCGGCAAGCGAGAGCGCAAACGACTCGGCGAGGAACTGCTGGATGAGGCGGCCGCGTCCGGCGCCGAGGGCGGCACGAATGGCCAGTTCTTTGCGGCGGGCGGAGGTGCGCGCCACCAGCAATCCGGCAACGTTGGCGCAGGCGACGAGGAGCAAGAGGCCAACTGCGCACAAAAGGGTGACGAGAGCAGTGCGCACATTGCCTACGACGGCGTCGGAGAGAGGCACGACGACTGCATCGTTGAGGTCGACTTGAGTGCCGTATTGATTCCGGATGCGGTGAGCGATGGCGCCAAGATTTGCCTGTGCCTGAGCGACGGTGGCGCCATCGCGAAGCCGGCCGATGCCTCGCCAGTTATGCCCCGTGCGGCTGGGGGACGGTGGGTCGAGTTCGCGCGAAATCCACGCGGACACATCCGAAGGGAAATCAAAACCCGGCGGCATGACGCCGATGACTGGATAGGAGCCTCCCTCGAGGTCCAGATGGAATTTGGATAATTCCGTGGTGCTGCCGAGATAACGCTGCCAGTAGCCATAACTGACGACGATGGCCGGAGTGCCGTGAGGGCGCTGCTCGTCCGCTGTGAAGAGACGGCCGCGGAATGGCTGGACGCCGAAGGCGGGGAAGAATCCGCTGGAAACGGACGAGACGTTCACACGGGCGGGCTCAGTGCCACCGGAAACGGAGGCTAGCCCGTAGTCGTAAGCGGCGAGGCTCGCAAAGGTGTGGTTCTGCGTTAGGAAGTCTTCGAAATTGGACTCGGCCAGGTTGGGTTGATGGCCGTTGGGCATTTTTTCCCAGACGCGTACGATCTGTTGGGGATTCGGATAAGGGAGCGGACGGAGCAGCACCGCGTCGGCAACGGAGAAGATGGATGTGGAGGCACCGATGCCGAGAGCGAGTGTGACGATGACGACGATGGCGAAGCCGGGATTTCTGACGATCTGGCGGAGGGAGAAACTGATATCGCGGAGGAGATTGTCGATCCATGGAACGCGGTTTCTGGGACGGAAACGCTCCTCTGCTGCGGGCGCATTACCGAAAGCAACGCGTGCATTGCGGTGGGCTTCGTCTTCGTTCAGGCCGTCGTCCTGGAGTTCGTCGGCTTCGAGTTCGAGATGCGCTTTGATCTCCGCGGCAAAGTCTTCTACGCTGCGCTTGCGACTGAACATGTCTAGACCTCCTCGTTGTTTGGTGCCGCACTACCGCTCAAAACCAATCCCATAGCTCTTGTCAGGCGCTCCCACTCGCTGGTCTTTTCAAGTAGCTGCTCGCGGCCTTTTGACGTGAGGGAATAGAAACGCGCTTTGCGGTTGTTCCGGCTCACGCCCCACTTCGCGGTGATCCATTTTTTGTCTTCAAGCCGCTGGAGTGCGAGGTAAAGCGAGCCATGGTCGACAAAGAAGACCTCTTCGGACTGGCGCTGTATGGACCGCGCTACGCCCTGGCCATGGCACGGTCCGAACACGAGTGTCTTGAGAATGAGCAAATCTAACGTGCCCTGAAGAAGGGCGATGCGGTCGTCGGTATTCTTTTGGGTCGTCATCCGACCTAAGTTTGGCACTGCTCGGGTCGGATGTCAACAGAAGGGACTGAGGGACTGAGGCACAGAGGTCATTCGAGAAATGCGCGCGTCTTTTCTACCATGGACTCGATCACTGCTGCCTGATCCAGGCCGAGTGATTGGATTTCTCCTTGACCGATGGCGTCGTAAACCCGCTCCGTCAGGCACATAAATATCGCGTCTTGCTCACTGGTTTGCGGCGGCAACTTAAAACGGGAACGGATTTCGACAATATGATCAAGTTGGCTTCGCCTCTGCTTCCTGAAGAATTTCCGTACCTCGGGGTCGGAAAATACCAGTTCCATCAGCGATGCCCGAAGACCACGCCACTCTGTATGAAACCTGATAGTCAACTCGACGAGCCGCTTGGCTGTCTGCTCCGCTTTCTTCATCCGGGACAACTCATCGTCGACTTCTTTCCACTCGGCCGCAAGCCAGCGCTCGTATGCGGCAAGGAACACTTCCCGCTTGTCACGAAAGTGCTTATAAAAAGTTCCGGTCGCGTATCCCGCCTCTTTTGCGATGCTGTTTGAATCCGTTCCGTGGAATCCGAAACGATTGAATTGGTACGCCGCGGCGGTAATGAGACGCTCCCTGGTTTGCTGGGGAGAACCGCGGCGCGGACGATTGGCTGCCGACTGCGTTGCTGATTTTCGCGACATAAGTTTCTTGACACTGCGTCGCGATAATGCTAACAGTATCACTACTAGTGAATGATTTATCACTAGCAATTGATGCGGCGAAGGGAGCCCTGGATGAAGTTTCTGTTTCCCCTGGGTCGAGTATTACTCGCCTTTAATTTCGTTGTGGCTTTTCCATATCACTTAACCCATGGAGCGGTTCAGGCTGCTGCCGAACAGGGAGTGCCTTTCGCCGGCACGCTGGTTCCGTTGTCAGGTGTGCTGGCTTTGGCCGGAGGGCTCAGCGTTGCGATCGGGTATAAGGCGCGATGGGGAGCCTGGGCGCTGGTCGCATTTCTTGTTCCCGTGACTTTGTGGATGCATGCGTTCTGGAAGCTGAACAATCCCGAGATTGTCTTCGCGGAGCAGGTCTTGTTTCTGAAGAATCTTTCCATGCTGGGCGCGGCGTTATTGATCTCGCAGTTTGGCGCCGGCCCCGTCAGTATTGATCAACCGCAATCACTGCGCTGAGGCGATTTGACAGAAACGCCCTGTAAACACAATCTTCATACTTCGTGAATTGTGGCTGGCCGGAAGCTGCCGGCAGAACGTGAATGTGCATCTACTTGCCAAGCGGGGCAGAGTAAGGCAGTAGTATGATCTTTGCGGTCCAGCGACTACCCCAGCGACGAGGACCTGTCGCCGGGGACCCGTGTTTTGCGACGATGGAACTGAGGGGTGAACGACGATGACGACGGCTATCAAGTTTGGGACTTCCGGATGGAGATCGATTGTGGCGGAGGATTTTACCTTTGCCAATATTCGGCTGGCGGTGGCGGGGATTGCCGCTTATGTGAAAACGCAGCCGGAGCCGCATCGGGTGCTGGTGGGGCGAGATCCGCGGTTTCTGGGCGAGGCGTTTATGACCGAAGCGGCGAAGGTGCTGGTGGGAGCCGGGGTGACGCCGATTGTGATTTCGGAGGCTGCGCCGACACCGGCAATTGCCTATGCGGTGCGGGAACTGAAGACTTCAGGGGCGATCAACTTTACCGCTTCGCACAATCCGCCGGAGTACAACGGCATCAAGTTTTCAACGCACGACGGAGCACCGGCGCTGCCGGAGGTGACGAAGCAGATTGAGGCGGCGATTGCACAACTCGGCGACGACTTCAAGATTGCGGACTCCAGTAAGGACACGTTTGACACGACCGACGTAAAGCCGGCGTTTTTGAAACGGATTGCGGAACTGGTGGACCTGAAAGCGATTGCGAAGTCGGGAATCAAGGTGGTCTACGATCCGTTCTGGGGCGCGGGACGCGGGTACCCTTGTCACCTGCTGCGCGAGGCCGGTGTGAAGGTGGAGACGGTTCACGATTACCGCGATGTGCTGTTTGGCGGGCACGCGCCGGAGCCGTCCGACGAACTGCTGGGCGACGCGAAGGCCAAGATGAAGCAGATTGGCGCGGCGCTGGGGATTGCGACGGATGGGGACGCAGACCGGTTTGGGATTGTGGACGGGGATGGAACGTTTATTCAACCCAATTACATCATTGCGCTTCTGTTTGATTATCTGGTGGAGACGCGCGGATGGAAGAATGGTGTCGCGAAGAGCGTGGCGACGACGAACTTGATCAATGCGCTAGCGGAGTACCACAAGGTCCCACTGTTTGAGACGCCGGTGGGGTTCAAGTACATTGGCGAGCTGATTATTGATGACAAGATTGCGATTGGCGGCGAGGAGAGTGCAGGGTTGACGATTCGCGGGCATGTGCCGGAGAAGGATGGCGTGCTGGCGGGGCTGCTGGTGGCGGAGATGGTGGCGGTGCGCGGCAAGAGCCTGGGGGTGCAGTTGAAGGAGCTGTTTGGCAAGGTTGGTTCCTTCTATCCCGTTCGAGAGAACTTCCACTTGACCCCAGAGGTGAAGGCCGCGTTCACTGAAAAGATGAAGGCCGATCCGACGGAGCTGGGTGGCCGCAAGGTTACCGGGGTGGTGCGGACGGACGGGCTCAAGGTGATTTTGGACGATGGGTCGTGGGTTTGCTACCGGTTGAGTGGGACTGAGCCGGTGGTTCGGGCCTATACCGAAGCGCGCAATGAACAAGACATGGAAGCTCTGAAGACGGTGGCTGAGAAGTTTGTGGTGGGGTAAGACACGAGGACGAATGCAAGACGAGAAAGTGCAAGTGGAGACGAGTGTGACTGAAGGCAAAACTGTAGTCGCGACGGAAACCATCGCCAAGCGGGCACTGGACTGGACGCTGCGTGCGTGGCGGCCAGCGGGAACCGTGGTGGCTGTGCTACTGGCGTTGCTGCTGACATGGCATGTGATCAACGGGAAAGATGGGTTGCAAGTGTGGCACCAGAAGCGCGCCGAAGACCAGCAGTTGCGCAAAGAGATTAATGAGTTGCAGCAGGAGAACACGCAATTGCGCGATCACATTGAGAAGCTCAAATCTGATCCGGATGCGATTGAGCATGAAGCACGTGAAAAGCTCCACTACGCCAAGCCTGGCGAGGTGATTTACACCCTGCCCGCGACGACGTCGGAGCAGGCGCAGCCCGCAGGGGCAGGGAAGTAATCGGCGGGGTAGAACTATTGTGTAAGTAGTTAAATTACCGCAGGTAAAAATCTGATTAACGTGTGGCATAAAGCTTATTGACAGCTGTAAGATTGCCAAGTATACGTATACATGTCGAGAATGCGATAACGTTCCCATTCCGGCATTTCAAGGCATTAAGCTTCCTCGAGTTTTGGTAATCCCCCTTGCCCGACGAGAAAGTGCACGACCCGGACCGGCATGCAACGCCAGCACAGCCGCGTTCTGGGAAGATCGATCTCACAATTCTTGTTTGACATGCCTCAAGAGCGATTCAGTTCTCAGCTCGTGCGAATCGTGCTACGAGATGCTGTTTATGAATCCAGCCGGGACTTAGAGATCACTTCTAAGTAGTGACGAAGTCCAACCGATGACGGCGGAACTTCGATGCGCGACTGGAGATGCGGGGAATACCCAGCACCAAGGGATTATCCCTGGCCAGTTCCTGGCGCCCAAGATCCGGAGGTTTGCGCAAGCGGCCTTCGGGTGCACTGAAACTCATGTGACCTTCTTTTGGTGTTGGAGGGGACTTGTCTCCCCCTTCAACACCATTTTTCTTGACGGGCAAAGGTCACAATGAGGCTTGCTGAGATTGGTGATCTAGAAATCGATGTGGGCGCGGATGGAACCTACCCAGACGGGGCCGCGGTCGCGGTTGTAGCCGGGGCTATCGATGTGCTGCACGTCGAGGGCATAGAAGAGGCCGCGCCAGGCATGGTAGTTGTAGTAGGCTTCGACGATGTTCTCGCGGCCGTAATTGAGATTGCCATCGCCCAGCAGGAAGCCGAGGCCGCCGAGTTTCAAGTAGTTCTGGTGGTCGCGCTTGATGGCGTTGGAGACGACGGCAAGTCCGATCTTATCGACGGGGCGATGCCAGCGGGTTCCGGCGTAGTCTGCACCGGCTTCGACGGTCTGATCGACTTCGGTGTAGGCAAACGATTCATGCTGACCCTCATTCCAGCCGAAGCGGCCAAAGACGCGGAGATTCTCAGTGACTTCCTGTTCGGTGTTGTAGCCGAAGCCGTATTTGAGTGCACCGAAGTGCGCATGCAGGGTGATGGTGGGGATGGTGACGCGATAGTTTGCGGTGTCAGAGCCATTGAGGAAGTCTTCGACGGCTTCGCGATAGGTGCCCATGTGGGCGCGGTTGGCGAAGAAAAGAATGCGCTGTGTCCCCTTGCGGTTGCGTACGAGTCCTTTGCGCAATTCAAATTCACCATTCTGGCCGTGGGCACGGCTGAAAGCCCAGTCGAGGTCGATACCGTTGGCGATGACAGGCATGGCGAAGATGCCGTATCGCAGGCTCCAAACGTTGTCATCGTATTCGGCCATTCCGCCGACGGTGTAACCGCGAGTGTCAGCGGCATAGTCCCATGCGCCATTGTTGTCGATGGTCCAGTTCATGAATTGGAGATGCGAGTCGGAGCCGACCTCGTTGATGTCGAAGAAGTCGGGAAGGGTCATTTTGCCGATGCGGAGTTCGACTCGGCGCAAGGGCACACTGGGCGCCAGAGAAAACGGCCCGGCTTCCTGGGTGGTGGTTTTTTGAGTGAAGCCGAAGACCTGATGAATCTGGTAGCGGGCGATGTACGGCGTGGAGCCAAGGTTGGGGTTGCGGACCACATCGAGGTTGGTGAAGCCCGCGATCCCGAGGGCTTCACTCAGACCGCGGCCGCCGGCGGATTCCAGATCGAAGATGAAATCAGTGGCGTAGCGGATGGAGTGCGTGGGCCGCCATTCGGTGTAGAGCGTGCCGACCAAGGAGGTTTTGTATTCGCCTCTGGGGATGAAGCTGTTGGTCCCCTGGTAAGGGGAGTGGAAGGGCAGATCGCTCTGGAGGATGATGTTGGCCTGGCCGGAGAGCCACCACTGGCTGTTGTCAGGGTGGGACGCCATGGCGACGACGGGAGCTTGCTGAGGCTCGCGACCGGCAGGGGTGACTTCACCGGTATTGATTCCGATGGCTTCGACTGCGGGCGAGAGTCGGTAAGGGAGGATCTGGGCAACCTGGGGTGTGGATTCGGATTGAGGCTGCGGGGCGTCGGGAAGGGACTGGGCAGCAGCGATGATGGCCATCAGCAAGGTGAGAGCGAGAGTGCAGCCGTGGCGGAGATGTGGGGCGCGTGACATCGAAGCTGGCCTCTGATGAATGGGGGGAATGGGGCTACAATGGAAGCGTCAAGATACCCCCTCCCAGTATGTACTATACCGGGGGTGGGTATTGTCAAACGGAGGATGGCGGCGATGTCGCATCAGGATAGGGAGAAGGTCAAGCTGTTGCAACGGTTGAGAAAGCTCCGTGGACAGTTGGATGCAGTGGAGCGGTCGTTGACGGCAGATGAGGACTGCGGCGGACAATTGATGCTGTTGGCGGCGGTGCGCGGGGGCGTCAATGGGTTGATGGGCGAAGTGCTGGAGACGCATATCCGATTTCACCTGGTGGACGGGGTCAAAGAGCAGATTGCCCCGGAACTGGCCGAGGACCTTATCGACCTGGTGCGCGCCTACTTGAAGTGAAGACGGTGAACAGTCTCTTCCGCCGATTTACTGCAGGTTTGCTTCATAATGCCTTGCGATTCTTACTTATGGTAGTGGGTGTATGGAACTGGAATTGTTAAGGTTCGGTTGATTTGAAAGAGAGGGTCCGAAACAGGAGGGAGGGCCGCCGCGTGCAGATAGAAACTGTCTGTGGGGTGGCCCTTGATTTGATTGTGCTCCCATGCCTTTCGGCTTCAGAGGGAATCTGAAGCCGCGGGGCCTTCGCTAATTTTTGCCGAAGGGCCGAGCGTCAAAGAACAACTCATTACGCACAATCAGGTCATCCTTGAAGGTAATCAGCGCTGCTGTGCGGCAAACTCCGAGGGGCTCACCGAAATCCATGTCATACGCCAGCATGGCTTGATTGTCGTGACCGAAGTGGGCACGCACCTCAATGTTTTTGATGGCCGGCAGGAGGCGCTGGGCGGCGTCAAGCACGGACTGCCTTCCGGTTAGATTCTCCATAGGTGTGGCGAGGTGAATATCCGGGTGGAGATGACGGCCCATCTCCGTGAGGTCCTTGCGGTTCATTGCCTGGTAGTAAGCGACTGCCGTATCTATGCCGGATTCGATCGAAGCTGTCATTGCCTTCCTCCTTATTTTCTGGGATGCTGTTCGCGGTTAATTTGTTGAACTGGTGTGCCAGCCGGGGTTGGTCCATTGGCCGTCGCGAAGGACGAAGATTTCGCTGGAGCGGCCGGTGGATATGGAACGCTTGCCATTGGTTTCGATTTCGTACAGGTAATTGCTCCAGACAATGGCGACGTCGCCAAAGTGCTGGACCTCAGTGTGGGGGAACTCAAGACGGATCAACTTGCCGCCCTGGGACTGGAACTCAGCTGCGCCTTGGAAGACGTCAGCCTGGTGTTCCCAGTTTGTTTCGCCGCCGCTCATCACAATGGTTTCCGGGGGCACCAGCTTGTGAAGCACTGCGGTATCGTTTGCAAACCACGCGCGCCAAACCTGCTCACGCACTGAGAGCAATTGCTGGTCATCCTGATTTTGTGCGGCGAGCGTAGAGGGGCCGAGGCAGGCCAAGGATAGAAGCGCGATGAGGATGAAATGGGTCGTCTTGAATTTCATGACGATGTTTTCCTTTCTGATGCCGGGAGGCTAATCCCGTTGTGTTTGATAGCGCACAGCGATAGTAAAGCGGCCGCGCCTGAGGCTGAGAATACCGAGTAGTCCATGGGCGACTTGAGCCCGAAGGAGATTGCCATCGCGGTGCCGAACAAGGCAAGCAAAATGGCGGCGGCAAGCGCGACCCAGCGCGGCCATAGTCCCAGGATCAGCAGTATGCCGAGCGTGGTCTCAAGGGTTGTGGCCGCCCATGCGACAAGCGGAATGACAGCTGTCGGCAAGAACGAATTGACTTCCGCAGTGTATTGAAGGAAGCCGGCAAAATGCTTCAGGTCGAGTGTTCGGTCCCAAATGCCGAAGCGCGAAGCCACGGCCGAGAGGAACGCGGAACCCAACGCGACGCGCACATAAACGACGATCCATCGCTCCCAGTTAACTCTTCGTATATTCACTTCTCTCCTGGCTGAGCCACTGTGCTTACATCTGTGCTCAAAGGCGCGGTATGGTCGCAGACGAAGAATGCCAGCAAGCTTGCCGGTTGGGTCTGGCTCGCATTTGCCGAGACAAGATGCACCCCGTTTGGCGGTTCGTAGAAACTCTCGCCCGCTCGCACTAACGCTTCCGGCTCTCCTTTAACTTGGGTACGGATGGTCCCCTCAAGCACATATCCGATTACGGCGCATGGGTGGCTGTGGGGATACGATGACTCACCGGGACCATAGTTTACTTGGAT
>JBEKPF010000128.1:0-12071 GCA_049521035.1 Occallatibacter sp.
ACTTTTGTCGCCGGACCGGAGTGGAAACAGTACACGTTTCCTTTCTCGACCTTCGAGACCGACGGCAGCGACCTGACCGGTCTTGGATTCGTGCATGCACAGGAACCGGGGAAGTTTCAGTTCCAGATTGATCAGCTGGAGATCAAGTGAGGAGAGAGTACGGCCGGAGATCGGCAGAGATCGCTGACGTGGCCTAGATGAGCATGTCTAGCTTTCACCGAAACTTCCGCACACTGACCTAGAGGAGCCCTCACATGGCGCGGATCATTCTCCAAGGCCAGGACGCAGGGGAATTTGGGGGCACCGACTCCGATCGGCGGTTGGCATTCATGCAAGAATGACTCAGAGAAAATGGATTCAAGACTCTTTCGATTTGGCCTTTTTGAGTTCAATGCCGCGACTCGCGAGTTGCGGCGGGAGGGCGCGCTTGTTCGCCTGCAGGCCCAGCCCGCACAGGTGCTCGGCTGTCTCATCGTAAGATCGGGACAAGTGGTCTCCCGCGATGAGCTGTGTGACGCTGTTTGGGGAACCGAGACTTTTGTTGATTTCGAGCGCGGTTTGAATTTCTGCATTGCGCAAATTCGTTCTGCACTCGGCGATGACCCGACCGCGCCTCGATATGTTCGCACCGTTCCCAAGCGCGGATACCAGTTTATTGCTCCAGTCGAGAGCATTTCACTCTCACCGGCAGGAACCGAAGCAGCGCTCAGAGCGTGGAAATTCCCGGCAAAGCCAATCGCCGCAGTGTGTAGCCTGGTTCTTATTGCTATCTCGTTTTACGCGGGATATCGGGTGCGGCGAAGACAAGAATCGAAACATCCCCCGATCATTGCCGTGGTCCGATTTGATAATGAAACTGGCAACGCCGACATGATTCGGTTCAGCGATGGACTGACAGACAGTCTTGTAGAACAGCTCACTGCCCTCGCAGGCCAACGCTATGGGGTCATCGGCAACGCGAGAATCCTGAGGCTGCCTCGTGACCAACGAGATCTACAGGCGATCGCACAATCGCTTCAGGCGCGATACGTTGTGCTCGGCCAAGTGCAGGGCAGCGGATCTCAGACCAGGATTTTGGCACACCTGATTCGCTTGCCCGACGAGACACACCTGTGGGTTGCGCGCATGGATCGTTCCTCACAGGACCCGCTTGGGGTTGAACTGGAAGCTGCCCAAAGAATTGCCGCCAACTTTTCCCAATTGATCGTGAAAGACTCGAGCGACGGACCCTTACCTCCCTTCCCAAACAAATGAGATCAAAGGCGCTTAGCTTCTAACATTTTCATGGTCGAGCCCTCAGTTGAATTCGCTTGCCGAGTCATGCCGAGCGAGCCAAGCATTTGTCTGAGGGGGCTCAGATGCCAAATCTACGACCACGCCGAAGCGTTCTGAAATTGATGTCGATACTATTTCCATTTCACGCTCTTGGATTCGAGTCGAGAGTCTTCGGGCTCACGCCACCAGCGCAAGCGGATTCATCTCCGGCCACTCCCATCGCCGATCTGTTTCCTACGCAGCCTCCAGAGCTGGCCCGGGAGATGGTGACTGTCTCTCACTACAATCTGAATCGGGTCAAGGAACTGATCGATGCGCGCCCATCGCTGGCTCGGGCTGCCTGGGATTGGGGATTCGGTGACTGGGAGACAGCGCTCGGCGCAGCTTCCCACATGGGCAATCGCCCCATCGCCCAGTACCTGATCTCAAAGGGCGCGAGGCCATCCCTATTTTCTTCCGCCATGCTAGGACATTTGGAGGTAGTCAAAGCGTTCGTTGCCGCGCAACCCGGAGTCCAACGCATTCGTGGGCCGCACAGCATCAGTCTCCTTGCGCATGCAAAAGCGGGCGGGGAAGAAAGTCGTCCTGTTTTCGAATTTCTGCAATCGCTCGGAGATGCTGATTCAGACGCACTCATCCCACTTCCGGAGAACGAGGCGGAAGCCATTCGGGGGAGCTATGTTTTTGGCCCTGCGACAAATCAGCGGATTGACGTATCCATGGATGACGGAGAACTGATCTGGACGCGAACAGGAATGATGGGCCGACAGCTTTTCCACACGGGCGATCACGTATTCTATCCTGCTGGAGCTCCGGCCGTGCGCATTCTCTTTCGGACAGAGGGCACATCAATGGTGATGACCATTGAGGATCCAGGAACGGTTCTTGTAGCTAGACGTAAGCAAAGTCCGAAATGAGGCTTCGGATCGAATGCTCTCTTGTACATGCCTGCCGCAGTTACAAATACCCCGTCACGACTTCGTTTTTCCAGTAGCAGGTGATTCTTCATCGGTCTCTTTGGCGATCGATGACTTTGGCAGCCCCGAGAGACGTATCTCCGCTGCTGCACACTCGATTTCGCTGTTGATCTCCGCTCCCAGCAGCAGCATGAGACCTGTGATGTAAAACCATGTGAGCAGAATGATGACCGCACCCAGAGAACCGTATGTAACCGAGTAAGTGTGAGAGTAGTGGATGTAAATGCGGAAGGCAAGGGACGTAACTAGCCAACCACCAATGCCGATGACACCACCCGGGGTAAGCCAATGCCAACGTCGGGTCTTTATGCTCGGCGCCCAGTAATAGATAACGGCAAAGGATAGCGTAAGGAGCAGTGTCGCGATAACCCAGCCCACGACCGTGACTGTGACACTGGCAGCGGTTGCCAGAACGTAGTGTTGAATATTGCGGTGAGCCAGCCTGGATAGGAAGTCAGCGCCGAGCAAAGAGGCGAGGCTGGCTGTGACGATGACGATCAGAATGATAGTTATCGCGATGGCGTAAAGCCGGGCCACGAAGTAGGAGCGCCCTTTCTCAACCTTGTACACGACGTCGAGCGTGTCCTGGACAGCTGAAATGCCTACGGACGCCGACCAGATTGCTGCGATCAACCCAAAGGTGAGCTTGCCTGAACTTGCAGCCGCAGTGGTCTCGTTGAAGGTCTGGAGGACAGTGCCGAGCGCGGCAGTGGGAATCACGAAGGCGAGATAGTCGAGAAGCTGATCGTAGAATTGTCGCGCAGAACGTGCGACGAGGCCGAGCACTGAGCTGGCGCAGAGAAGCGTTGGGAAGAGAGCGAAAAGAAAGTAGAAACCCAGCTCCGCGGCGTGGCCAAAGATTCGATCTTCCCGGAGGGATCTCCAAGTGCGCGTTGCAATCAAACGCGCAGAAACGCCCTGCAAATTCCAAAGCGATTGCAGAGGCCAATGGGACGCAAACTGCCATGCCCGTCTTTCGGAGCATAGCGTCTGCGGGGTGTCGCCAGGATGTGCGCCGGAGACCATAGATCCTCGTATGCCCGAGAGCTTCTCAGCAATCGAACCGCTGACCTGCCGCAATGAATAAGATGCCGGCTCCGTTCCGATGAGGATTTAATCGCGAAGCCAATCTGAGTTTCTGCTACTAGCCTCCTTCGCGACGAACCATCAAACCCACGGCTGCAAGCGAGCATCTGAGAGCTCTAGTGGAGTTGTGTCAGAACGTTGGTGGATTCAATGTGGTCCAATATCTCCTCGCAAAATTCGAGAGGCTCGATTTGGCTCATAAATCGTGCGTGCCGTCGACGATTTCGCATGATGGCTGCGGCGTGCCTGCTTTTGGAAACGGGGTTCGGCGTTTGGGCTCAACAAGACACGACGACCGCGAGCCAGGCCAACGGCACCGCGCCAGCGAACGGACAGTTTCTTTCCAGCTACGAAGGGCAGAATGTGATCGCGGTCGAGGTGGCGGGCCGCCTGCAGGCTGCCGCATCTGCGTTCGCACCTCTTTTCGTCCAAAAAGCCGGTGAGCCATTCTCCATCGATCGAATCAATCAGACAGAAACTGCGTTGAAAAAGGCGACCAAGGCCACGAATGTGCGCGTACAGGTTGATGCCGAGGCGGACGGCCTCCGCGTTCAGTTCATCCTGGAGCCCGCCGTCTACTTCGGAATATTCGAGTTTCCGGGAGCAGAACGATTCTCTTATTCCCGGCTGGTACAGGTGGCCAATTTCCAGGCGCAGACGCCGTTCAATGCGGACGATGTCGAGCAGGATCGGCAAGGGCTTGTCACATTTTTCAGGCAACAAGGATACTTTAAAGCCACGGTCGAGGCGGGGGTAAAGATGGATGAAGTGAATGGACTGGCCAACATTTACTTCGGTGTCGACTTGAACCGTCAGGCTAAGTTCGGAGACATTGAGATCGTAGACGCCCCAAACGATGAGACAGGAGCACTGAACCACAGCCTGCAAACACTGGGGGCGCGCTTTCGTGGCGTGGCGATACGTCCAGGCCGCCACTATCATTTCTCAACGCTCTCCAAGGCGACTAAGTTTTTACAGGCTCGCTTAGAGAAGCAGGGCTATCTGGGGGCGGACGTAAAACTGGCGGGGGCGGAATACCATGCAGACACAAACCGCGCCGAAATTCATTTCGCCGTAAAGTCTGGTCCTAAGTCACAAGTTTCTATTGAAGGTGCGCACCTGTGGGGTTGGACGCGGAAGTCACTTTTGCCCGAATATCAGGGAGTGGGCGTAGACGATGAGTCTGTAGAAGAAGGACGGCAGGCGCTCGTCTCCTATTTCCAGGCGAAGGGATTCTTCGACGCGAAAGTAGATGCGACCTTTAAGAAGGACACACGAGGGAACACTGTCGTCTACCAGATATCTAAAGAGAAAAAGCACAAGGTTTCATTGGTGGAGTTATCTGGGATTAGCCGTCTGGCGGCATCAGATCTCACTCCGCATCTCACTGTACAAAAGTCGCATCTGTTTTCTCCGGGTAAATTCAGCCAGCAACTTGTGCGCTCCAGCGTGAAAAACCTGAAGGCGGTGTATGAGGCTGAGGGTTTCAGCAGCGTTCAGGTCGCCTCCAGCGTCTCCAGGCAGGGTGGGAATGTCCAGGTCTCCTTCCGTGTGACGGAGGGTCCGCGCGACATTGTGAACTCGCTTGCGATCCAAGGGGACGATACTCTTCCTGAAACCCAATTCGCGCCGAAAGGCTTGAAACTGGCGGCCGGCCAAGCGTATTCGCAAGCGCATGTTGAGGCAGACCGTGCAGAAATCGTTGCGAATTATTTGCAAGCTGGATATTTGAACTCAAGCTTCCGCGAAACAGCCACCGAAGTCTCGAAGGACGATCCACACCATATCAACGTTGTGTATCACATCTATGAAGGGCCAAAGGTCATCGCCGGAAAGATCGTCACGCTGGGTCGCACGCAGACGCACCAACGGCTGATCAATCAGGATGTTTCGGGAATCAAGCCAGGCGCGCCGCTTACGGAATCGGAGTTGCTAACCGCCGGGAGTAGTCTCTATGACCATGCAGGGGTATTCGATTGGGCGGAGGTAGATCCCAAGCGCCAGATCACTACGCAATCCGCCGAAGATGTGGTCGTCAAAGTACATGAGGCGAGCAGAAACCAGATTACTTATGGCATCGGGTTTGAGGTCATCGATCGCGGCGGCAGCATTCCAAGCGGCACGGTGGCGCTTCCGGGTCTGCCCCCGGTGGGGTTGCCATCCAACTTCTCTTCAAGCGAGGTGACGTATTACGGGCCGCGCGGGTCGTTTGAATACACACGCAATAATGTCGGCGGAAAAGGAGACCAGCTCTCTTTCACGGGATTCGCGGGAAGACTCGACCAGCGCGGTGGAGCTTACTACATCGTTCCGGACTTTCTATGGTCGCGATGGAAGGCAACAACCTCAGTTTCCGCAGAACGTAACGAAGAAAACCCGATCTTTTCAGCGCAGCAGGAACTCGCCAGCGCTCAGCTGCAGCGGCCCGTGGACAAGGCAAAGAAAGACACATTGTTTCTTCGCTACAGTTTCACCCAGACGGATCTCACGCGGATCCTGATACCCAACCTGGTGCTGCCCCAGGATCAGCACGTTCGCCTTTCCACCCTGGCCGCAAATCTTACACGGGACACGCGCGACAATCCAATGGATGAACACAAGGGAGTCTTACAATCCATCGAAGTGGATTTCAATGACACCAAGCTTGGATCGAGCGTAGACTTCGCAAAGTTGACGGCGCAAGTGGCCTTCTACAAGCAGGGATTTCATAATATCGTTTGGGCCAACAGCGTTCGAATTGGCTTGGCGCAACCATTTGCCAATAGCAGCGTTCCTTTAAGTGAAGAATTCTTCACAGGCGGCGGCAACTCGCTGCGCGGGTTTCCATTGGATGGAGCAGGTCCGCAGAGACAGGTGCAGGTTTGCCCTAATGGAGCGGCGAATTGCAACACATTCATCCAGGTTCCCGAAGGCGGCAATGAACTAATGCTCATCAATTCCGAAGCTCGCATTCCATTGCGGATCAAGAAAGGTCTCGGGCTGGTGGTTTTCTATGACGGCGGAAACGTGTTCCCGGATGTGGGATTTCATAACTTCACATCCCTCTACAGCAACAATGTTGGACTGGGGTTAAGGTATAAAACGCCCATTGGTCCCATTCGTTTTGATATGGGACAGAACCTGAATCCGGTCACAGGAATCCAGGCAACGAATTACTTCATCTCTATCGGACAAGCGTTCTAAGCGAGAAGCGTATGAGACTTTCTGATCTGTTATCTGAACTTCGCGACCCATCCAACCTACGCTGGCACGCAACCAAGCATCCGTTTTTCCGCGTAATGACATGGACCTGGGCCGGGATGACAACCGTGACCCTACTGATCGCCATCACCGTGGCAGTTCTGCTGCACAATGCGCGCTTTCATGACTACCTTCGTCGCACCGTGGAGCAGAAGGCCAGTGAAAGTCTTGGCGTGCGCGTGCAACTCGAGGACTTCACATTGAGTTTTTCTACATTGAAACTTGACCTGTATGGAGTCACAGTCGACGGCGCGAGTCCCTATTCGAATCCACCGTTGTTGCAAGTGGATCATCTTGAGGCGGGTGTGCGCATTGTATCGGTCTTGAAGAAAACCTGGTACCTCGACAGCTTTCGCGCAGACCATCCTGTGATTCACGTCGTCATAGATGCTCACGGAGTTTCGAATATTCCGACACTCAAGTCAAGCGGTCAAAGCAACAATACAAGCGTGTTCGATCTGGGAATTCGCCATACGGTGATTGATCATGGCGAGCTTTATTTCAATGACCGTTCGAGCGCTCTGGCGGCTGATCTGCACGATCTTCAATTTCGTGCTTCATTCAATGGCCTGTTGAAGAAGTATTCCGGGAGAGTGGCCTATTCCGACGGTCACGTGACCTACGGCACATTTCGGCCTGTCGGCCACAGCCTCGATGCGCAATTTGAAGCGAGCCCCGCAACATTCAATCTCAGCCTGGGCAAGTTATCGCTCGGCAAGTCGCTCGTCGTCATTTCCGCTGCGCTCCAGAACTACAGCGATCCTCAGGTGACCGGACACTACGAGGCGACTGCGGACTGTAAAGACCTTGGCGACATTCTCCGTGAGCCCAATGTGCCCGCAGGCATGGTGCGGGCAAGAGGCAATGTGCAGTTTCATCAAGTCGCAAACGAGTCAACGCTGGACTCGCTGACCGTGGATGGAGACCTGACGAGCTCCAGTCTGTTTCTTCGCACATCCACTGCACGCGCTCAAGTGCAGCAGGTCGCTGCGCACTACCAGCTTGCGGGCGGCACTGTATTCCTGCGCGATTTTCATGCAGCTGTCCTTGGTGGCGGAATCAACGCCCAGGGCACCATGAAGAACATTGGTGGCGACTCGCATTCGGAGCTTACTGCCGCGGTGCGAGGCGTTTCATTGGCCAGCCTTGTGGGAGCATTCGGTCCTACTGCCCAAGTGCGCGAGGTGAATGTCTCCGGGAGGTTAAATGCAGATACTAAGGCGTCCTGGGGCAAGAGCTTCGAGAATCTAGTGGCGCACACCGATGCGACAATTCTAGGGCAGGTTCAGCCCAACCACAACGTTCTCAGGCAAGCCTCCGTGGCCGTTCCGGCCGGCGCCGCAAATGGAAGCGTATCTCCTTCGGCTTTCCCGTTCGAAAGCGCGATTCACGCCACGTATTCAAGAAGCAATGGCCAACTCGAGTTGGAGAATAGCTATGCGCGGACGGCTCAAACCAACCTGACCATGAACGGCACTATCAGTTGCCGTTCCAGCGTGAAGCTTCAGATGCAGGCCAAGGATCTGCGTGAATGGGAAACGATCGCAGATGTCTTCCGTCCTATTACGCAGGGTCAGACCCTGCAGCCAATGGGACTGTCTGGATCTGCAATGTTTTCGGGGGCAGTGCAGGGGTCCACAACAGCTCCACATTTGACGGGACAACTCACAGCATCGGATCTTCGCTACAACGGCACAGCCTGGAAAGTCCTCAGGACGGATGTAGATTTGAGTCCGAGCATGGCGAGCCTTCAGCTCGCCGATCTTGAATCCGCGTCTCGCGGCAAAATCACCTTCAACGCGTCGTCAGGATTGAACATGTGGTCCTTCACGGAGAGCAGCCCAATTCGGATCGAGCTCACCGCATCGCAATTGGATCTTGCGGACTTGAACAGGCTCGCGGGACAGAAGATCCCGGTAACGGGAACGCTGAGTGCCAATGTTGCACTGCACGGCAGTGAACTCAATCCGGTTGGGAGCGGCAGCGTCTCCCTGGGAAATCTGACTGCGTACGACCAGCCGATCCAATCGGCGAAACTCTCTTTCGATGGCAGCGGGAACGAGTTTCACGGAAATCTCTCCATGCAGCTTCCAGCCGGCGCCGTGCATTGCAATGCTACCGTTCGTCCTCATGACAAGATGTATATGGCGGAACTCACAGCGAGCGGAATCGAGCTTGGCAAGCTGCAGGTTGTGAGGGCGCGGAATCTGAATGCAACCGGGGTACTGGAACTTAGCGCAAAGGGACAGGGATCGTTCGACAATCCGCAACTTGACGCGACGGTCAAGATTCCGTCCCTGGCCATGCAAGACCAAACCATGACCGGGATCACTCTGCAGATAAACGTGGCGGACCACATTGCGAATGCGACGTTGCAATCTTCCGCAGTCGATACGTCCATTCAGGCGAAAGCGAAGGTAAACCTGAGCGGCGAGTATCTTGCTGACGCCTCGCTAGACACGCAGGGGATTCCGTTGGGACCTCTGTTCGCTGTTTATGCTCCACAGGCCAATGGGATGTCTGGGCAGACCGAGGTGCATGCAACTCTCCATGGGCCGTTGAAAAATGGGAATCAGCTTGAAGCGCACGTTACTCTTCCGGTGCTCAAGGTGAAATATGGAAATACCGTCGAACTGGCTGCAACTTCTCCTATCCATGTCGACTACACGAGTGGCGTAATCCATCTCCAACCTTCGGCAATTCGCGGAACGGATACAGACCTTCGATTTGGGGGAACTATTCCGACTAATGCCGCCGGCGTCATGTCCGTGATGTTGAAGGGAACCGTGAACCTGGAACTCGCGCAACTGTTCGATCCCGATGTGCGCAGTTCCGGTCAAGTCCGGTTCAACATCGATTCGCGTGGGCCGATCAACGGATCCGAATTTGCCGGTGAAATCGATGTGGTCGATGCGAATTTTGCTTCAGGAGATTTGCCGGTCGGGCTGCAGCATGGCAACGGTGTGCTCACCTTGACCAAGGATCGAATCAACATCAAAGACTTTAAGGGTAATGTGGGAGGAGGGACAGTGACTGCCCAGGGCGGCGTTGCTTACAGGCCCGGCATCCAATTCGATCTGGGCCTGGGCACGCAAGGAGCACGCATTCTGTATCCGCAAGGAATGCGAGAGAATGTTGATGCAAAATTGCGGCTTTCGGGGTCGACGGACAATGCGGTGCTTGGCGGTACAGTAAGTCTAACTGACCTGTCCTTTACCCAGGCATTCGATCTGAATGATTTCATTAATCAGTTTTCCGGAGTGCCGGCGCCGCCTTCGCGCGGCTTTGCTCAGAATCTTCAGCTAAACGTCGCGGTAAACTCGGCCAACAGCGTGAACCTCACCAGCAGGACGTTGAGCATCGGCGGGACAGCCAATCTGCAGGTGCGTGGCACAGCGGCAAACCCCGTGCTTCTGGGGCGTGTCAACTTGAGCAACGGTGACATCATACTCAACGGGAACCGATTCGTACTCAACGGTGGCACTATTCAGTTCGTGAATCCCTCTGAGACACAGCCGGTGGTTAACCTTACTTTGACCACATTGATCCAGCAATACAACATCAACCTGGCGTTTCAAGGTCCTGTGGAGCAGTTGCGCACGCGCTATAGTTCAGACCCTGCGCTGCCTGAAGCAGATATCATCAACCTGCTTGCTTTCGGACAGACTACGGAAGCGAGCAACGCTAACCCGACGCCCACAAACCAGACCGCCGAATCCCTTGTCGCCTCCCAGGTTTCGAGTCAAGTGACCAGTCGCATTTCCCAGGTGGCCGGCATCTCGCAACTGTCCATCAACCCGGTCTTGGCGGGAAGCAGTACACAGGGACCACCCGGAGCAAACGTCACAATACAGCAGCGGGTTACCGGCAATCTGTTCGTGACTTTTTCAACGAACGTAGCTTCGACGCAGAGCCAGACGATTCAAGGGCAATATCAGGTTTCCCCGCGAGTCGCGTTCAGCGCCACCCGCGACCCCAATGGCGGATTTGCTTTCGACACTCTAATCAAGAAGAGCTGGTAACTCAGTCGATTCGATGAGCCTATGCCGCCGCGCTGGGCCGCACTGATCCCGGGATGCATCCCCAGATCCTTGAGTTTTCCGATGCAGACGATCCGAGACATGTTGCCCCTCATCCGGATAACCACTGTGTCGTATCGACGAGAGGTATGTTCACGGAATCGCTGTAGAAATAGCCGGCAACCCAGCACTCCAGCATGACCTCAGCGGTACCGTAATCTACGACGTCGCCTGCTCCACGACGGCTTTGGAAAGATTCCTCGGCCGGTCGACGTCTACGCCACGCTCCAGGGCCATGAAGTAGGCGAAGAGCTGCAGCGGAATCACCTCGGGAATCGGCAGAAGGTATTCGGGAGCGGGCTGCACAAACACGCAGTCACTTACCAGGTTCTGGACTTCCTCGTCGCCGACGTTGGCGATGGCGATTGCTTTGGCCCCTTGTGCCTTCATGTCATTGAGCAACTGCAATGTTTTCTCATGACGAAGGACTGAGCCACTCAACGCGCGATCAACCGTGGCCAGCACCACGAGCGGCACGCGGTCGCTGACCAGCGCATTTGGGCCGTGTTTCAACTCGCCCGCCGGATAGCCCTCCGCATGAACATATGAGGCTTCCTTCAGCTTCAACGCGCCTTCGCGGGCGATGGCGTAATGGATGCCACGGCCCAGATAGAGGAAGGTGGAGGCGGAGTTGTACTTGTGTGCCAGTGCGGACATTTGCTCGCGCCATCCATCAAGTTGCGTCTCGATGGCATCAGGCAAGGCGCGCAGCTCTTCAATGTGACGAGCCAACACGGTTGTATCCATGCGCCCGAGGCGAGCGCCCTCGTAGAGCGCCAACAGGTAGAGCACGGTCAACTGACAGGTAAAGCTCTTGGTGGCAGGAATCGCACGCTCCCGGCCCGCAGCAAGAGGCATGGAAACATCGGCCTCACGCTCCATGGAAGAACCGGCTGCGTTGGTGATTGCCAATGTCTTTTGTCCGCGCTGGGCGGCTTCGCGCAAGGCCGCAAGAGTGTCAGAGGTTTCGCCCGACTGGGAGAGAACCAGAACGCTGGGGTGACGCATGATCTGCTTGTCGTCATTTCCACGGGTGCTGTATTCGCTGGCATATTCGACGTCGACGGCCAGGCCGCAAAGGTCTTCGAGCAGGATTTCCGCAGCCAACCCGCTATGACGGCTGGAACCTGAAGCCGCGATGAGAATTTCACCCTCGGGAATGGACCAGGTGGAGAGACGCTGGGCCACATCGGGCTTGAGAAAATCGTGCGCAAGATAGAGATCAAGGGTGCGGTGAATCGCCTCGGGTTGCTCGTAGATTTCGCGCAACATCTCGTGGGGAAAGGTCTGCATATCGTCATCCTGGCCGGGTTCCTCGTTGTGGTGGAATCCGACCCACTATGATCATACATCGATCAATTGATCATGAATGTGAACAAAATGTGGAAGAATATATGAGAAACCTGGCGGAAAG
>JBEKPF010000129.1:0-12058 GCA_049521035.1 Occallatibacter sp.
CTTGATTGAGACCATCACTTGAGTTACATTAACCGCATTCGTGCCTGCCAAACGGGCACTAACCGAACCATGCAGGTCGGAATTTCCAGCCTCGCACGGCAGAGTTTTCCGGGGCGGGTCAGTCGGATAAGGACACCAGTTCTCCATGGCTGAGTTTTTCGGGAGCAGGTCACCGACTGCCCGGGTGAATATGCCAATCCAGCTTCGCACCGGCATCGTAGGTTGCCATCGCAATACTGGGATCGAGTGTACTGTCTCCCACATTGAGTTGACTGAGCCAGATATTCCCCGTGTGATTCTTGGCTGTCGATAGCTCACCTTTTGGGAAGCCTGAATCCGCTGTCTGTGCCTGCGACTGGACGATGAATAGAGCGCTCACAGCGAAAGCGACAACTAGAAGTTTTGTTCTCATGTCTTATCTTTTCCTTGGTGGTTTTTATGGTGCCGTGAATTGGACATACGGCTTGTACGAATCGCAGTCGAGTATGCCGGCGCAGAGCGCGGTTGGTTGATCCTCGTTAGGGATGGTGAGCCGCGGATTGAAGCTGAAGCCGACACCGGCAGGGCAGAGTTGAGGTAGTAGTTCACTGGGCAGTCGTGACGTCGTCCGACCTGCCGCAGTCTGCGTTACATTGCTTGATCCGAACGCAAGAGCGCGTGCTTCTTGACGATGCTTTAGCCGATACCGCGTATTCCAACGACGAATATGTGCGACTGAAGCGTTCAAGGTCGGTCCTGTGTCTGCCCATCACTTGCCGTAACCGGCTTCGTAGATTTGCCCCCCATACAGCGTGAGGCAGCCAACCCAAGTTCAAGTTGGCGCGCAGCGACTTTTCGTCCATGTGGAAAGTCACCCACTGGAATCGGTAAACACGACGGCGTTTTTCGGCTAATCCCCTGGAACTCTTTGTGGGTGAATTCATCAGCATTCCGGAGAAGGTCATTGGGGTGGCAGCAACTTGTGAAGACAAGTCTCGAGCAGTGTCAAGGGTCATTCGGCGTGGAGTGTAGTGATCGGATCGAGGCGCATGGCGCGCAGCGCTGGGACGTAACTGGCGGCGATGGCGACGGCGGTGAGGACGGTGGTTACGCCGGCGAATGTGGAGAGGTCGTAGGGCGAGACGCCGTAAAGCAGGCCGGCCATGAGGTGAGAAACAATCAGCGCGCCAACCAGGCCCACACCAGCGCCGGCGGCGGCCAGAGTGAGTCCCTGGCTCAAAACCATCTTGAGGATATCGCGCCTTTTCGCGCCCAGTGCGAGACGAATGGCGATCTCGCGCGACTGCTCGTTGACCAGGAAGGAGATGGTTCCATAGATTCCCAGGGCCGCGAGCAGCAAGGCAGTCGCGGCAAACAGCGCCACCATTTCCATGGAAAACCGCCGCACGGAGAGCGAAGAGGAGATAACCTCACCCAGGGCTTCCGCGCGGACGACGGGAAGCTCCGCATCGACTGCCTGGATTTGCGTCCGCACCTGCGCGGAGATGGCGGCGGGATCGACCTGTCCACGGACGTAGAACGCAAGAGTCCTGGCGGGGCGCTGATAGATGTCGAGGTAAATCTTCGGAATGCCGGCGTCCGCGAGCGATTCTGTGCGTGCATCGGCAATGACGCCGACGATGGTGGTCCAGTCCTGTCTGGTACGGCCCAAACGGCCCAACATACGAACTCGCTTGCCGACCGGATCCTCGCCCTTCCCATCTTTGCCGGGCCAGTACATGCGGGCCGCGGCCTGGTTGACGACTGCGACCAGGGGTGTAGCTTCAAGGTCCTGATCAACGAAGAGGCGTCCACGCAAGAGAGTCATGCCCAGCACGTGAAAATATTCCGGTGAGACAATCGATGTATCGATCAGCGGAGGCTGGCTGCTCTGCGCTTCCTGGCCCTCGCGAAACAATGGAATAGTTCGGCGATCGTCCGGGCCATGGCCCAGGGGAATGGCCGCCCGATCACTGACGGCGATTTCTTCCACGCCCGGAAGCGTCCGGATCCGACGGAGAGCTTCCCGCAGAAACACCGATTCCTGCGTGGCGGTTCGATAAATGTCGGTACTTGGATCGTTGGGATTCGGCAGCCTGGTCTCGATTGCCACGACTCGAGTGGGATTGAAGCCGAGCTGCACCTTGAACAAGTCCCAGAAGCTGCGCAGCAAGAGGGCCGCCGCGATCATCAGCACCAAGGAAAGCGCCAGCTCGCTGATCACGAGCACACGGCGCGCGCGGGAGCGTTGCCGGGAGCCTCCGGAGCCGCGCCCTTCCTGCCTGAGCGTGCCGGTCAAATCAAGACGGCTTGCCAGCCACGCGGGAGCAAGCCCGAAGATGATTCCCGCCGCAAGAGAAACGGCGATGGCAAAGGCCAGCAGGCCCCAGTTGATCGAAATGTCATTGAGGTGAGGAAGGCTCTCAGGGATGAGCCGCACCAGGAATTTTCTCGCGCTGAACAGAATGGCAAAACCGATGACGCCGCCCAGGACGAAGAGAACCAAGCTCTCGGTCATGAACTGGCGAATGAGGCGCGTTCTTTGCGCTCCCAGCGCTTGGCGAACCGCAATCTCGCGGCCTCGCGCACTGGCACGGGCAAGCAGCAGATTGGCGACGTTGACGCAACTAATGAGAAGGACCAGGCCCACCGCGCCGAAGAGCAGGATGAGAGATTGGCGAACGTTGCCAACAAGCGTCTCGGCCAGGGGAGTGAGGTGGATAGACCACGCGCCTTGAGGCGGATAATCCGCCGGATATTGCTTCTTCAACGATGCAACCAGGGCATCGAGGCGCTGCTGCGCGGCCTGAGGCGAGAGACCAGGCTCAAGCCGCGCGATGGTCTCGAAGGGGAAACGCGTACTGCGCATCGGCGGCGGGGCGGGGTCGCCGTAAAATCCGGCCGCCGCCCACATTTCGCTACTACGCTCCTCGCCGTTTTGGCCTTGGTCGCGAAAGCCGGCGGGCATGACGCCGACAACATGATAGACATCGTTGTCAAGGTGCACAGTCTTGCCGAGGATGTGCGGGTCGGCGCCAAATGCGCGCTTCCAGATCCCATCGCTGATGACGACATCAGGGAGGAAGCCGGGTGTGGCGTCGTGCGGATCCCAGGTGCGGCCCAACTGCGCGTCCACGCCGAGCACCGCGAAGTAGCTCGGTGAGACCGACTTCGAGGGGATGGCCGCGGGCTGGGCACTGCCGGTGAGATTGTTGGTGCCGAAAAAGCTGAAGGACACATATTGGAAGATTCCGGAGTTCTGGAGGTCTCTGAACTCAGGGATGGAGATGCCGATGTCGTGCGCGCCCACGCCGGGAACGTTGGCTTCAATGCGCACCAGTTCACTGGGGTGGGGGTAGGGCAAAGGATGCAGCAGGGTTGCGTCGATGACGCTGTAGATGGCGGTGGTGGCGCCAACGCCGAGGGCGATGGTCGCGATGGCAATCAGGGAAAATCCGGGAGACCGGTGCAGCATTCGAAAAGCGAAGCGGAGATCAAAGAGAAAATTGTCAGCAAGCGGAAGACCTTGCTCGGCGTTGTGGTGCTCGCGTATAGCCTGGGCCGCGCCAAGCTTCAGTGCGGCCTGCCTGCGCGCCTCGGCAGGCGACATGCCGGCGCGCAGGTTCGCTTCAGTTTGCAGCGCAAGATGCTCAGCCATCTCTTCCTGGACGCGCTCGTCGGCGCGCCTTCCGGTGGCGAAGTTCGAGAGCCGCATTAGAAAACGTCGCAGGAATTTCATACGAGATCCTCCACCTTAACATTGAAAAAACGCGCGATGATAGCCGCGCACGGCACTCCTACTTTGACCAGGGCGGAACCACGCCGTTGGTGCGCGCGTACGCGATCGACTGCCCCAGATGCTCGTGTTGATCCTCGATAATCAGCATCAGCGCGGCCTGCTTCGTCATGTCTCTTCCGAACAGTTTCACCGGCGCATGCAGGTCGTTATCGGAAAGCCCCGCAATCGCTTTTTGCAGATCGACGTAAGATGCCTTCAGAGCTTCCTGCATTTTCTCCGGATCGGTGATGGGCGCGGCCTGTGCCCCCGTATTCGGCGTGCCCGAGAGCACCCCGGCCAGCATGCCATTCTCCTTAACGATCAGGTTGAACACGTCGCCCACAGAGCGAACGCCCTGGCCGGGCTTCCAGTCGTACTTGCCAGACATGACGCGCGCGAGTCCGGTGAATTTGTTGGAAAGCGTTCCGGCATCTTTTCCGAAGGCGGACTGGATCCCTGCCGGCTGCGCCTGCGCTTGCGCCAACGGCGTCATCAGAGCCACCGCAAGCGCGCACACTCCGAACTGAGTCAGAACCTTCTTCATGGTTAAATCCTCTACGTAGTTTTGAACGACTCGTCCTGCTCGTAACGCCGAATGCAGGTCTCAACGCGGCGTTTCTTGGTTTGCGATTCAAATGCGAGACTACTTCATGGGTGAGAAATCCTCCGGCCGCATGTAAGTCGAGTCAATTTTCTCCACCAGCTTGTCGGCCTTCTCGGATTTGATCATCTCCTGAGTGGCGGGGTCGGCCCGCATCGCATCCCAGTTCTTGTTCGCTTCCTCCCGGTTGGAATGAGCCACGAGATAGATGAATGTGTTGTCCCAGGCCGGCGTCCCCTCGGGCACCCAGTAACCTACAACCTGCAGATCGTGTTTGGCGAGCAGCTTGGACCAGGTGTCTCGAAAATTAGACTCCAGTGCCGGCAGTTTATCCGGCACGGCGTGATACACGCGAAGCTCGAAGACGCGCCCGCTGGCGGCGCTCACTGTATCCACGTGCATCCAGCGGGCAGTAGTGAGCGATCCAGCGGCAAAGGCGGCCAGAGCGATGCCGCAAGCGGGCCATCCGTTAAATTTCCAGACCTTAGTTTTCCAGCGGTTGAGTGTCATGGTTTCTCCCTTTTCTATCGCAAGATCATTGAATCGATGCCGGCCGAGTTCAAGGTTTCCGAAGGACATCCATCCGGGTTGACCTTGGTTGCATGCAGAGCCTGAAAGCAGCCGGGCAGAAGCGCGACCGCAAGCAAAAGCAGAGGCGAGACCGGCCGGGAATTGGCGGCAGGCAGCCGAAGCGGACCTCGAGTGGCACAACCGGTAGAGGCTACTCATCGCGCAGCGCCACCATGGGATCGACACGCATTGCCCGCCGCGCCGGAAGGTAACAGGCAAGCAGAGCGGTACCGATCAGAAGAATGGCGACTCCCACAAACGTCACAGGATCGGTCGGCCTCACACCATAAAGCAGCCCTGCCATCAAGTGCGACACAATCAGCGCGCCGACGAGTCCCAGCGCGGTGCCCGTGATCACCAACTCCCATCCCTGGCGCAGAATCATCTGCAGAATCGTCCCCCTGGTTGCTCCCAGCGCGAGGCGAATGCCAATCTCGTGAGTGCGTTCGTTCACCAGATACGAAATGGTTCCGTAGATTCCAAGGGCTGCAAGCGACAGAGCCGACAAGGCGAAAATCAACACCATCTCCATCGAGAATCGCCTTTGCGACAGGGACCCCGACACGATGCCCGGCAGAGTCATCGCTCCAAACACCGGAAGCCCGGAGTTGATGGACTGCACCGCCACGCGCGTCTCATCCGGAATTCGAGCTGGGTCCAACCGCCCGCGCAGGAAGAGCGCAAGCTCATTTTCCGTTATTTGAAACAAGCATTTGTATATCTGTGGAACATCCGGTTTCTCGAGCGATTCGGTGCGCGCATCGGCGATGACACCAACCACCGTAGTCCAGGAAGTGGCCGCAGTGAGACCGCTGAGTTTGACACGCTTGCCTACCGGATTTTCGTTGGGCCACCAGGTTCGCGCAAATGCCTCGTTGACGATTGCGACCTGGGGCGCACTCTCGTTGTCCTGATCGGTGAAGAAACGGCCGTGGACCAGCGGGATACCGAGCAGATGGAAATATCCAGGGCTTACGTTTGATCTCTCCACCAAAGCCGGGTCACTGCCGCGAAGGTCGCGTCCTTCGATGATGAGCTGGTTCAGATTCCGGTCATGATTTAACGGAACGGACTCGAAATTCCCGACGGCGGCCTCTTCGACTCCGGGCAGCGTCCGGGCCCGGCGCAGCATCTCGCGCACGAGCACTTCCTCCTTGGCAGCGGTTCCATAAATATCGGTTTTGGGATCGTTGGGCACGGGCAGCCGGGTGCGCACAGCCATTACATTCTGCGGATTGAAACCCAACCCCACGGTGAACACGTCCCAGAAGCTGCGCAGCAGAAGCCCCGCCGCGATCATCAGCACCAGCGAAAGCGCAAATTCCATCACCACCAGCACGCGCCGCGTGCGCGCCTGCTCGCCTGATCCGGTTGTGCCGCGCCCTTCCGCCTTGAGCTTGTCAGTGAGGTTAAGCCGGCTCGCCTGCAAAGCGGGAGCCAGGCCGAAGAGGATGCCTGCAAACCCTGTGAGAAAGAGCGCAAACAGCAGCACGTTCCAGTCGATGGAGATTTCACTGAGCCGCGGGAGGCTCTCCGGCACCATGCGCAGCAATAGCCCCTCGGTTGCGAACAGAATAGCTGTTCCCGTTGCGCCGCCGAGAAGCGACAGAAGGAGGCTTTCCGTGAGCAACTGCCGAACCAGCCGCTTCCGCCCCGCTCCAAGGGCCTGGCGAAGAGCTATCTCCCGCGCTCGCACGCTGGCGCGCGCCAACAGGAGGTTCGCCACGTTGACATATCCGATCAGCAAAACCATTCCCACCGCGCCCAGCAGCAGCAGCAGCGACTGACGAACATTACCAACCAGGCTCTCCTTTAGAGGCACCAGCCGGACTCTCCACGCACTTTGGATCGGATAATCGACGGGATATTGTTTCTCCAGGGATGCAACAAGCGCGTCCATCCGGCTCTGTGCGGCGGCCAGTGTCAAGCCTGGAGCGATGCGCGCAATGGCTCCCGGAGTGAACCGTAAGTTGCGCACTGGCGGGGGGAAAGGAACGCCCGAGAAGCCTGCTGCCGCCCACAAATCAGTATTCCTTTCCTCCGGTGTTCTCCCCTGATCGCGAAAACCGGGAGGCAAGACGCCGATGACATGATTTTCGTCGTTGTCGAGTCGCAAACTCTTGCCGATAATATGCGGGTCGCCGCCAAACGCCCGCTTCCACAGCCCATCGCTGATGATCACTTCGAGGTTAAATCCGGGAGTTTCATCATGGGGATCGAAAGTGCGGCCCAACTGCGGGTTCACACCCAGCAATGCGAAATAATTCGGTGCAACCATCTTGGCAGCGATGCGCAAAGGCTGGGACGATCCGGTCAGGTTTCCCGATGCGCTCCAGTCACCCGAGACGTATTGGAAAATTCCCGAACGCTGAAAGTCCTTCAACTCCGGTACCGACAGGCCAGCATCCAGCGTACCTGCGCCTGGAAGATCGTCCTCGATGCGCACCAACTGGTCAGGCTTTGGATAGGACAAGGGATGCAGGAGCGTTGCGTCGACCACGCTGAAGATGGCCGTTGTGGCGCCGATGCCCAGGGCCATGGTCAGAATCGCGGCAGCGGCAAAGCCGGGCGACCGGGCAAGCATGCGCAGGGCGTAGCGCGCGTCCTGCAGCAGATGCTCCATCAACAGCAGCCCCTGTTCCGCGTGATAGTTCTCCCTTACGGCCTGCACCGCGCCAAACTTCAGCACCGCCTGGCGACGCGCCTCCGCCGGCTCCATGCCGGCGCGGAGATTCTCCTCCGTCTGCTGAGCCAGATGCTCCTCCATCTCTTCCCGCAGCCGTTGATCGTCTTGCCGCCCGGTGGCAAAGTTCTTCAACCGCGCCAGAAACCTTCTCAGGAATCTCATGACAAATCCTCCGCCTTCACCGCGAAGAATCGTGTGATGATCGCCGCGGTTTGCTCCCAGTCCCGGGTCTCCGCCTGCAGTTGTTTGCGGCCCGTCGTGGTTAGGCGATAGAAGCGGGCACGGCGGTTATTCTCCGATGCGCCCCACTGCGAAACAATGGAGCCCTCATGCTCAAGCTTGAGCAGCAAGGAGAGCGTGCCCTGGTTGAGGGCCAGAATGTCTCCGCTGATCTGCTCAATGCGTCGGGCGATGCCGTAGCCGTGCTGCGGGCCCAGAACATCGAGGGTTTTAAGGACCATCAGCGCAAGCGTTCCTTGCAAAACGTCGGGCTTTTCCTTCATGAGGGGACCAACCTTTAGGTTTCCTACAGGAATGATGGCATGGTTCATTTTGGAAAGCAACAGGAGATTTTGCGCGATCTTTCGACGTCAAGCCCAGAAGGGCTGTCAGACTGTCTATTGGGGACGGCCTAGTCGTGATTTTCTAATGAAAATCACTCAGACGCGCGGCGGCTACGATTGGTACCCAAGCGCAATATTTTTCCCCCGAGACGGGATCCGAGCGCAAATACCGGGATAAGTATCGCTGGATGAATTGAAGAAGAGCATCCGCCTCTGGCGCGTGCGTCCCTATCGTCTCCAAATACCCGTTCAAAATGACTAGAGTTTGCGCCAGATCACTAGAGGCGTCCCCGCAACTTGCAACGGTCCAGTCCAGAACAGTTGCTCTGTTTCCCTGCAGGATGATGTTTTCCGGATGAAAATCGCCATGACAAAGGCTGCTTCCCATCCCAAGTTCGTTCAGGCGAGACAGAACACGTATCTTCGTCTCAGAATCAAGGGCGATTTCAGCGCTTAGCCTCTGCTCAATGGTCGTGCGCTGCAGGGGAACACCTTCGATAGTCTCGATGCTGTTCAACTGAAGCCGGGTGTCGGCCATCGGGTCGGCATAGTAAAGCAGCTTCGTTGGATATGCACGCATGGCGTGCGGTAAGGGAACTCCTTCGATCCTTTCGTATTCAAGCCCATATGGCGGGCCTATCGAAACAATTGCGCCTGTTCTCGGTGCAGGTGCGCGGGCCTCGAAAACAGCGGCGGCAATGCCGTGTTCACGCCGCACGACCGCCAAGTCTATCTCTTCTCGAAACAGCTTGAGGACCCATCCTGGCCCCCGCTCATGCGCCTCGGCCGTGCGACCGGAAGCAATGGATCTTCCGAGTTCCCTTGCCATGCCGTTTCTCGAAGGGACAAACGCCTCGAGTTGCCCCGGCCACTCCCGCAAGCAATTTAGTGATTGATAGGATAGAACGCCATTCACCCCGGCATAACTCGTCGCGACCTGTCCAGCACCAGGGATGACGTTAGCCGCAGCGTCTCATACAGAATCTGGATGTCGGCTTTGGTAGCGCGGGGATTCACGATGCACGCCCGCAGCCAGAAGTTATCGTTAATAACTGTGCTCGAAAGAAATGCCACACCGCTAAGTTGGATAATTTCCAGAATTTCCCTATTGAGCGACTCAAGAGGCTGAGCATCGCCGGTTGGGTTTGGAGGCGAAAAGCGAAAACATACGATGCTTAATGATTGCGGCTCAAAGAGTTCAAAATTGCCGTCACTCCTCAGCAGCGACGCCAGATACCCGGCAAGCATCAGGTCCTTTTCGATAGCCGCGCGGTATCCTGCCAGGCCGTGGAAGCAGAGCGCCATCCATACCTTGAGCGCTCGGAACCCACGTGTCTGCTGAAATCCGAATTCACTCACGCCGAATATCGCGATCGTTGCCTTGAAACGGCAGAGGTTAAAACGGCTTGCGTTTGGCTAGTTTTCAATCACCTATCACTTGCATCGTTTGCTGATCAATTCCCGGTGCCCGGCGCGGTTCGTCAGGACCGTTTGGAAAAGATCAGCCTGCGCTCCAATTCCTTTTTCACCTGCGATCGCTAGTACCGGAACATCAAGCTTCTGTGCTATCAGTTCATGTACTAGATCTGCCGTCTCGTATGCCGATCGGTCGTAGGAAGCGCTTGACGTAGCGATACCAGGCCGCCTCATTACCGCAACGTAGGGTGCCCAGGATTCGAATGGGGCCGCCATCTTATCACCTGTAAATGTAGTCCGAGAGGCGGACTATTCGTCCATGTGGAATGCGCTTCGCCTCTGAGTACCTTGGCGATTTGGCATGATGCCAGACTTCCTGCCGGTAACTTCGGCGTTTTATATTGCTGGCCCTTAAGATCGCCGCGGCAGACTTCTACTGAGTGATCGTGACGCTAAGGCTCAATGTCTGCGCGGCTCCCGATCCCGGGCTCGCGGTAATCTTTACGGTGGATGTTCCAACGGGAGTGACATCGGCACCGAAGCTGGACACTCCTCCGCAGCCGGCCAGACCGACTGTCGCAGCGCTGATGAGTAGCGACAGCAACAACAGACTGAGCCATTGTTGGTTCTTCCGCGCCATCTTTCGCTTGCGGCGGAAGGAGGCTAAGCCGAGCAGGCTCGAAGAGAACCACATCGCAACTGCAGGCAAGATCGCGGGCGGCGGCAGTGGTGATGGAACGACTCTCATTCCGGCCTGTTGACTGTTCACGTCCGTCTCAATCGTCAGCACCACGCTTGCCTGTTGATTGTTTCCATTTAGAGTTACTGAATTGACTGATTGGCCGTTCTGGGTGAACGAGCAGAGCGAGTTGGCAGGAAGGCCGGAGCAGCTCAGGGCAAGCGTACCGGCGTAGCCACCGGACGGCACGAAGTCAAGCATGGTCTCTCCCGTCTTGCCTTGAGCGATGGTCAAGGAGTCCGGGTCCGCGCTGATCTTCAGCGTGGGAACCGGCGCGGCAATGGTGAGCGTGTATCCTTGCTCGGTGGTTTGATCTCCGTAAACGTCGCTAGCGGAAACTAAAAAGCTGTATGTACCCGCGGAAGACAAAGAGAGCGTGCCAGAAAGTACGCCACTACCGAATGTCAGCCCGGGTGGTAGTCCGCCAGATTCAGCCAGCGTAAGTGTGCCCGACCCACCGCTAGCTGTGAATGTCACTGGCCCATAAATCACGCCTGGCGTCCCCGCACCAGAGTTGGTGTTGAAAGAAGACGGGCTTGGAACGATCGTAATTGGTGCGTAGGGCAGGGTGTCCGCCACGCTGACAGTCTCGGTGTCCGAAACCATGGGGGTTGAAGGTTCGGCATCTGTCACAGTGACGATCTCGTTGTCCGGGACCGTAGCGGCTGAAGACTCGGTATCCGACACGGTGATGGTCTCGTTATCCGGAACCATTACTGGCGGTCCGCCCACGGCGTCAATCGTGAGTGTGTCGCTGGTCGTTCCCGTGCAACTGGCAGAGTCGGTTGCCGTGATCTGAAGAGGAAAGCTTCCCGCCTGCGTCGGGGTTCCGCTGAGGACCGCCGCTGCGAAGGTCATGCCCGTGGGCAAGGCGCCCGATTCCGTAAATGTGGCTACCCCTATTCCGCCGGATTCGGTGAAGGTGACGGGTGAGAATGCAGTACCTGAAGTGTCCGTCGGCAACGTAGTCGGCGTGACAGTGATGGTGGGGCATGCGATTTGGAGCGAATAGTTCTGGCTGCCGCTGTCGCCAGCCGAGTCTGCCGCCGTCAAAGTGAACGAAAACGTACCACCCTGAGTTGGAGTTCCGGAAAGCACACCGGCAGATGTCAGGGTCATCCCTCGCGGCAATGGACCGGCGGACACAGCGAAGGTCACTGTTCCTGTGGTTCCTGTCGCTGCAAACGTAACTGGAGAATAAGCGACGTTGACTGCGCCGGACGTAATGGTGGTTGGAGAAATTGTGAGTGCGGTAACAGGGGGAAATGAGTATTTTGCGACAAACGCATTGCCACCGGTGCCATTGTTCGTTGTCTGGAACGGTGCCACGGTGGGAAAGTCAGTGGACTTGGTCAGTCCAGCTACATAAGCGTTTCCGGTGGGATCAAGGGCAAGACCGTAGGCCGTGTTCGTATTGCTCCATCCCAGGTAAGTGGAAAAGAGCAATGAGGAACCGGTGGCATTGAACTGCGAAAGAAACGCGGAAGTGTAACTGGAGCAGCTTGTGCAATTCGGCTGCGTAGCGTCAACGATGGGAAAGTAGTTGGATGTCGTAGATCCTGTCACGTAGGCATTGCCGAACGAGTCGACGGCGATGGAACTGCCCTGGGTGGCGCTTTGCCCCCCCAGATATGTGGAATAAACCAGGGACGAGCCGTCCGCATTGAACTTGGTCACAAAGGCGTCATTGTCGCCGAGCATCGTCGCCTGGTAGGGATTCAAGGTA
>JBEKPF010000130.1:0-11946 GCA_049521035.1 Occallatibacter sp.
AAGTTTGAAGGGACGGCCTTCGTAGATGTATTGAGCGGAGAGCGGCGATGCGATGAAGCCAGCCCAGGCGATGAAGCCGATGAGCGCTCCCCACGCTACGGTGGTTGCGCCAGCCCAGAGTATCAAATGCGCCAGGACGAAAGAGAGAACGAGGCTTCCGATGAAGGACACGATCATGCCAACGATCAGAGCGTTCTTCTTTCCCTCTCCTTGCTTGAGACCGACCATGACCATCCACGGTTTGGCGAAGAGAATGGGCGAGTACCAGATTGCACCTAACAACCACTGAAAGACCGCTGAGGCCACGATGGCGTACGGATTGAAGTGAAGATGATGCATGGAAGAGTCTCCTTGATCGAACATTGGTCAGACTACGCGGGCCGAGGAGGCAGGGCATGAGTAGATCGCAGGTCGGCTTGAATGGAGTGTTGCAGTTGACTGTGCGGGAGCCGCAACGGAGGTGTCAAGAAGAATTGTTGGCACTGGTTTTTGCGGATCAGCGGCGCTTGAGGGCTTCGAGCTCTTCAAGGGTGCGCGGCCAATCGGCGCCGAGAAGGCGAGAGAGACTGCGGTCGGCGAGGACCTTACCGTTGGTCTGGCAGCGGGCACAGTAGTTGGTTTCGTTGTCGGCGTAACGGATGCGGAGCACCTTTTCGCCGCAGCGCGGGCAGGGCTGATCGAACTTGCCGTGAACGGCGAATTCAGGACGGAAGGCGGTGACGCCTTCGGGAAATTTCTGCTGTGCCTCGGCATTCAGGCGGTCGACCCAGAGAGACAGCGTGGAGCGCGTCGCGGCAAAGAGGCGCTCCCACTCTTCGGGCGTGAGCTTGCTAGTAAGGGTGATGGGCGATAGCCGGGCGGCGTGGAGGATCTCATCGGAATAGGCGTTGCCGACGCCGCTCATGAGGCGAGGATCGGTGAGGGCACGTTTGAGGGTGCGATTCTCGGCGGAGAGGGTGGTGCGGAAGCCGTCGAGGTCTGTCGAAAAGATTTCGATGCCGCCGGGATCGATGTCGTGGAGGGCTTCTTCACCGCGCAGGACGTGGAGCGACGCGCGACGCTTGTTGCCTGCTTCAGTGAGGATGAGAGAGCCGGAAGTGAAGTCGAATGCGGCAAGGCCATTGCGTCCAGCGAGCTTGGTCAGCGGCGGGCGCCAGTGGAGGCGGCCGGCGATCATGAGGTGCAGCACCAGCCACAGGTCGCTTTCGAAACCGAATGCGATGCGCTTGCCGATGCGACGGATGGACTGGACGGCTTTGCCTTCGACGGAGGAGAGCGGAGGGTCAACAGTGCGGAGGAGAAAGACGCTGGCTAGGCGGACGCGCTGGAGAGGCTGATTGAGAATGCGCGCCTCGATGGCGGTGATGTAGGCCGTGATATCGGGGAGTTCGGGCATTCACTACAGATTGCAGCCCGGATGAGCGGATGCGCAATCGGAATTACGCGGGCATCGCACATCTAGCACGGGAAGCTGTGAAAAAAATGGGAGTCCGGCAAGTCAAACTTTTCGAAGATTGATTTACGACGCCCCCGTTCTGAAGGTCTGGCCGAGCAGCCAAGCAAGCTCGAGAAGGATCGGCCACACAATCACAATCGATACAAACCAACCCGACCTTGACGCTATATCCCCGGCGGCCCCGGCGTAAACGACGAGGCACAATGCCATGTTGGCGAGATAAGCGGCATCGAGACCGGCAAGACACGCCCGAGTGGGAGAGATATGGCTGCGGCGCGTGAATAGAATTGCAGCGCTGGCGATGACGATGCCGAAGCCGAGACTTAGGACGGTGAAGCGCTGCCATTCGCTGGTTCCGGCCAGATGCAACAGAAATGGCGCTTCCACTGCGATTGTGCCGGCAATCGAGAAACCGACAAAGCCCCAGACCAAACGTTGGCCAAACGTAGTCGAAGGTCGCGTTGAAAAAAGCGAACGCAGACGGAGCCAAACCATGGGAAAAGCAAGAAAAAACGGAGCACCTGCAAGGAAGTGCCACCAATTGCCCTGATTTCCTGGGACGTGCAGCGTCACCGCATCCCAGGCAGACGTGTCAAATGCAAAGGGAAGAAATGCCACTACCGCAGCGACCAGCCATATCAGCAATGCGGAAGTTTTGACCCATGTTTTCCCTCGTCGATCTTCCTGCCAACCTGCCGCGTTCTTGGACACAGTTCCTGAATGCTCGCCCACGATGGCCTCGCACGCCTTTACGCAAAGAGGCTTGCGGGGGTTCCATGGCATCGTCGCGAATCGGCAAAGCAGGTGGCACGGGTGCCAGTCTCAACCGATCACGGTGTTGTCGATGAGCCGCGTGATGCCTACGTAGGCGGCGATGACGAAGAGAGAACCTGGGACGGCGACCTCTACGGGCAGGAGCGTGGCCCAGTTGACGACGGTGATGTAATCGATGCGGATTTCTGACTCGGCGGCGAAGAGCTGGTTGGCTGCTTCGATGAGAGCGCAGGAGCGACGCTCTCCTTCGGCGACAAGGCCTTCAATCCGATGGAGGGCGCGGCTGAGGACCAAGGCCTGGGTGCGCTCAGCGGGGTTGAGATACCGATTGCGTGAGCTGAGGGCCAGGCCATCTAACTCACGGACGATGGGACAGACCTCGATTTCGGTAGCGAAGCGCATATCCTCGACCATGTGACGGAGAACGGCTATCTGCGCGGCATCTTTCTGGCCGAAGAAGGCGCGGTCCGGCTCTGCGGCGATGAGCAGCTTGGCGACGACGGTGGCGACGCCGCGAAAGTGGCCGGGTCGGGATGCGCCGTCGAGACGGTTGCCGATGTCCTCAACCTCAACGAAAGTGGATGCGCCTGCGGGGTAGATCTCTTCTACCGATGGAGCGAAGACCAGGCCTGCGCCTTCGAACTGAGCGAGGGAGCAGTCGGCTCCGAAGGTGCGTGGATAGCGGGCGTAGTCTTCATTGGGACCGAACTGGGTGGGGTTGACGAAGATGCTGACGGCGACGGCATTGCAAGAGGCCTTAGCGGCGCGGATGAGCGACGCGTGTCCAGCATGAAGCGCGCCCATGGTGGGAACCAGACCGATTGTATTGCCATTGCTGCGGTGTGTACGAGACCAGTTGCGGAGTTCTGCTGCGGTGTGAAGAATTTCCATCAGGCTTCCCGGAGTGCCCCTTTCTGGTGCATCTCATTACGATCTTGCATGAGAGCTTTCCGTGCTGCCTCAGGCAGGTGGTAGCTCTCTTCGTCGGAGGGGAAGGTGTGGCGCTCGACGTCTTCGCGATAGTGTTCAATGGCGGCGCGAATCATGGTGCCGGCATCCGCGTAACGGCGGACGAATTTGGCCGCTGGCGTGAAGGTCAAGTTTAGCAGATCGTGGAAGACCAGAATTTGGCCGTCACAATCGGGGCCGGCGCCGATGCCAATGGTGGGGATTGGCAACTCAGCCGTGATCTGCGCGGCCACCTCGCGGGGCACGCCTTCAAGGACAATGGCACCTGCTCCTGCGTCGGCGAGGGCGTGTGCGTCGGCTATGAGTTGCAGCACAGTTTCAGTAGTGCGGGCCTGGACGCGGTAGCCGCCCATGCGATGCACGCTTTGCGGGGTCAGGCCCAGATGACCGACGACTGGGATTTCAGCTTCAGTGAGGGCGCGTACGAGGTCGATGCGGGCGCCTTCGACTTTGACTGCTTCTGCTCCGGCTTCCTTCAAGAAGCGCACGGCGTTGGCGAGGCCTTCAGCAATAGTGCCGTGGTAGCTGCCAAAGGGCATGTCGGCCACAACAAGGGCGCGATGGACGGCACGGCGGACGGCACGCGTGTGGTGGAGCATTTCGTCCACTGTGACGGCGAGAGTGTTTTCGTGGCCCATGACGACCATGGCGAGGGAGTCGCCAACCAGAATCAGGTCGATGCCGGCCTCGTCGGCGAGGCGCGAGGAGGAGTAGTCGTAGGCGGTAAGTGCGGAGATAGGCTTGCCCTGACGCTTCATCTCAGAGAGCGCGGGGATGGTGACTTTTGTGAGGTGTGTAGTGGGATGAGAAGACTTCGCGCTGCCGGGGAAGCTGGTAAGGCTCATGTTGTCTCCAGTGCCGCTCCGTGGACTCAGGATGCGACCCGAACAAGTAAAAGTATACGCCTGATGGAGGAAACAGATGCAAGGACGGCGTCCCAATACTGATGCAGGATTGAGTTTCGTGTTGGTTTTGCTTGCAGTTTAGCGGGGCTTGCGGATCGCCGGGGTTGGGCCGCACACTGAATGACGATTATGTTTTCTCCTTTGGCGACTGAGATTTACACGGGACTGGGCGCGGCGGCTGGACTTGGGCTGGCGTGGGGCGGTTGCGCTTATGCGGCGTTGTGGCCGACATCGCAGATTTTTGGAAAGTCGCTCGCTGCGCCGCGCAGGCCGGGTGAGCTAGCGCTGACCTTTGACGACGGGCCTAATCCAGCGTGGACGCCGCAGTTGCTGGACTTGCTGGCTAAAAACGATGTGCGGGCCACGTTTTTCATGGTGGGAAAATTCGCGCAGAGTGAGCCGGAGCTTGTGAAAAGGGCTGTTGCCGGTGGACACCTGATCGGGAATCACTCATGGAGCCATCCAAACCTGGCGCTTACCGCTGCGGCGCGCGTGAGAGAGGAATTGACGCGGACCAAAGAGACGCTGGAGCAGATTACAGGCGGGCCGGTGAAGTACTTTCGGCCGCCTTTTGGCGCGCGGCGTCCGTTTGTGCTGCGCACGGCGCGGAGGCTGGGAATGATTCCGGTGACGTGGAACGCGATTACGACGGACTGGAGCGAACCTTCGGCGGACGCGATTGCGTCGAGGCTGATGCGGACAATCGACCGGTTGGAGTGGCGAGGATGGGCGACCAATATTGTGCTGCACGATGGTGGGCACCGGGGGTTAGGTGCGAATCGAGGACCGTCAGTGGCTGCGGCGGGGCAACTGCTGGCGCGCTACAAGGAGAGCCACCGGTTTGTGAGGCTGGATGCCTGGGATTAGAGCGCGGCTTGCTTGAGGCTTCTGCTTTTCCAGGTCTCAAAACGAGACCCGGGCCACCCAGTCTATTTCGTTAATACAGCCTTGAACGCCTCGCGCGCTGCGGTAATGGTGGCGGCTATTTCTTTCTCCCCATGGGCCGTGCTTAGGAAGGCTGCTTCATATTGCGAGGGCGGGAGCCAGACGCCTTGATCCAGCATGGCACGGTGGAAGCGTCCAAAGGCGGCGGTGTCTGACTTGGCTGCTTCGTCGTAGTTGGTGACCGGATCGGGCGTGAAGAACCAGGTACCCATGGCGCCGATGCGGTTGAGGGTGAGGGGCACACCCGCTTTGGCGGCTTCAGCGACTACGCCTTCGAAGACGGCTTTGGAGGTAGATTCAAGCTGGGGATAGATCTTGCTGGCGTGTGCCTGAAGATGTGAGAGGGTGGCGATGCCGGCGGCCATGGCTAAGGGATTGCCGCTTAGAGTACCGGCCTGGTAGACAGGGCCGAGCGGGGCGAGCAAGTCCATGAGGGCGCGCTTGCCGCCGAAGACACCGACGGGAAGACCTCCGCCGACGATTTTGCCCAGGGTGACCAGATCGGCGTCGAGGTTGTAGAGCTCAAGCGCTCCGCCGAGAGCGACGCGGAAGCCAGTCATAACTTCATCGACGATGAGCAAGGCTCCCTCGCGAATTGTGAGGTTGCGCAAGGCCGCTAGATAGCCGGGAGCGGGGGGAATGCAGCCGGCGTTGCCGACGATGGGCTCGAGGATGACGGCTGCGATGGCCTCGGGATGGGCATCGAATGCGGCTTCAACTGCGGCGAAGTCGTTGTAAGGCAGAGCGTGGGTGAGGCGTGCAATTTCTTCAGGGACTCCGGCTGAGCCAGGGATGCCAAAGGTGGCGACACCGGAGCCGGCTTTGACGAGCAGGCCGTCGGCGTGGCCGTGGTAGCAGCCCTCAAATTTGATGATGATCTTGCGGCCGGTGGCGGCGCGGGCGAGCCGGATTGCGGACATGGTGGCTTCAGTGCCGGAGCTGACGAAACGGAGCTTTTCGATGGCGGGATAACATGCGACGATGCGCTCGGCGAGGTCGGCCTCGGCAGCCGTGGAGGCGCCGAAGCTGGCGGAGTTGCGGGCTGCACGCTGAATTGCCTCGACGACCGGGGGAAAGGCGTGGCCGAGGATCATGGGACCCCAGGAACCGAAGTAGTCGATGTAGCGGTTTCCGTCGGCATCGGTGAGCCAAGCTCCCTGGGCTCTTTCTACGAAGGGCGGCGCGCCGCCGACCGCTCGAAAGGCACGAACAGGCGAGTTGACGCCGCTGGGAAAAAAGCTTTCAGCGCGCTGCTGGAGGACCTGGGAGCGGGTGCGTGTGGAAGTTGGGGCGTGAGAGCTCATGGTTGGTTCAGTATAGAAGGGGGAAGGATGCGCGGCGGGGGGAATTGAATCATGCTTCTTTGCGCAGGCATCTCGGTGAGTGTGAGCGAACTGGATGATATCGGAGATCGGCTGCTGGTCATCTTCGATGGCTATTGCGGGTTTTGCAATCGCTCGGTGCGATGGTTTCTGCGGCGCGATGGCGATGATCGACTGCGGTTTGTGCCTTCGGATTCGCCGAGGGCGAACGAGCTGCTGACGCGGTATGGATTGGGCTTGCCGGGCTCGGAGCTGGGACCGAACACGATTGTGGTTGTGCGGAACGCAGGTAGGCCGGACGAGCGAGTCTTCTTGCGGTCGGACGCGGCGCGTGAGTTGTTGGGCGAATTGCCGCAGCCTTGGCGAACCGCAGGCATTGTGTTTGGATGGATTCCGCGGCCGGTGCGGGACCTTGGCTATCGGTTGATTGCACGGTGGCGGTATCGGATTTGGGGGAGGCTAGAGAGCTGTCCGATACCGACTGCGGCAGAACGGGCGCGGTTTCTATGAGGTGTGACGTCGGCAGGGAAGGCATGTGCAGAGCAGGATAAGCGCGCCGATTTCGAGTGTAAGACCGAGGCCGATGAAGAATCCGTTGGCGAAATCAGCCTGATTGAGGGTGAGATGGAAAGCGGAGGCGAGTGCCTGGCCGAAGGAGCCGGCACAGGTGGCGAGCATCAAACCGACGATGAGAATTGAAAGCGCATCGGGCAGGGATTTGCGGGATACGGTGAATTTTGCGAGATCCATGGCGATTCCCTTCTGGGTGAATTGGATTAATGGTTGTACGGGCTGGCGGAGTTGAGGGTGCGACGGGCGACAATGCGCAGGATGGTGAAGACGGCGAGGATGTCAATGGAGGCGCCGATACCGGCGCAGCAGCCGCGGACGAGATCGTCGGGCGCCGGGGTGAGATGAAGCAGGCTGAGCAGCGGGAGCGGCCAGCCGGCGGCGCTGGCCAGGTCGAGTTGCGCGAAGACCAGAAGAAGGACCAGGAGCGGAATTGTTTTTGCGGGATTTCGTTCATCGAGTATGGACATGGTCACCTTCTATGCGTGGGATTCAGTGTCGCAGCGGTTGCGCTGGTTGGACCAGAGGAGGAAGACGATAGCCAGGCCGAGCAGAAACCCGCGCAGGGCATCCACGACGCCGGGACAGAAATGTTCGAGGGGCCGGCCGAAGAGAAAGAGCAGGTTGGCCGCTACGAGCGAAAGTTGCCCGGCGACAAGGATGCGGCGGGTTTTGGGTTCGAGACTGCGACGATATGCGAGGCACATGAGTTTTTCTCCTAATTGCTGAACCGGTACCAAAGCATGAGGGCGATTTTGGTAGCGCCCATTACGTAGATCACTATGATGATGTCCCAACTGACACGGTGCTCGATCAGCAGACGATATTGGAGCAGCACAAAAAGGGTGAACATGCCCACGACGGCGGCCGCCGAAGTGGAGCGGCGGCCATGTTCCTGAAAGCGCTCGTCGGCGACATGGTCGAGCAGGAGCAGGCGATCGATAAGCTTGCGAATCATTGCGGTTTCTCCAGAGAGAAGATCTGATCGGTGGGGCAGGCGAAGACGCGAGCAAAGGTGAGAGCCAGTTCAAGGCTAGGCACATAGCGGTTGCGCTCAATGGAGTTGATGCTCTGGCGGGAGACGCCTGTGGCTTGGGCTAACTGCTCCTGCGTCCACTCGCGAGCGACGCGGAGCTCTTTGACCCGATTTGTGATTGTGGACGTCATGTAAAGTTAGCTTTCCAATTAGAATAATGAGGAGCGATGCGAATGTCAAGTTGGCTCGACATTATGCACTTGACAAACCCATAGATTAAGTCTATTGTTTAGATATGGAAAACGGTGAAATCAACCTAATCGAACTGGCTAAACACTTTAGCAATGAGGACGCAGCGCGGGAATACATAGAAAAGCTGCGCTGGCCGGATGGCCCTGTCTGCCCCCATTGCGGCTTAGTGAATAATGCCTATCGCCTTGCCCCCAAGCCGTCCAAGAAGGACACACACGTTCGCGCTGGCGTCTGGAAGTGCGGCGGGTGCCGGGAGCAGTTCACTGTGACCGTTGGCACAATCTTTGAGGACAGCCATATCCCCTTGAGCAAGTGGTTGCTGGCTTACCATCTGCTGTGTTCTAGCAAGAAGGGCATGAGTGCCCATCAGCTTCACAGAATGCTCAAAGTGACGTACAGGAGTGCTTGGTTCATGGCTCATCGGATTCGCTATACGATGACCCAAGAACCGTTGTCATCGAAGCTGGATGGCATTATCGAGATCGATGAAACGTGGATTGGAGGGAAGCTCCGCAAGCAACGCACAAAGGAAGGAAAAGTAGCAAATCGGCGCAATAAGACTGCCAACAAAACGCCTGTTGTGGCCGTGTTGCAACGCGGCGGTAGCGTCCAGTCCATGCACGTCCAGCGAGTGACGGCAGAGAATCTAAAGCCGATTGTTGAGGCGATGGTTGCGCCCACTGCCCACGTCATGACGGATAGCTCTACTACTCTCAAAGGCGCTCTGATGGGCCGGAAACACGACCAGGTAAACCACTTCGAGAATGAGTATGTCCGTTACGAGGATGGCGTGTGCATCACAACAAATAGCGTCGAGGGGTATTTCGGGCTATTGAAGCGTGGCATAAACGGGGTATACCATCATGTCGGCCAGCAACACCTGCATCGCTACCTCACGGAATTCGACTACCGGTACAATTCCCGGAAGGAAACGGACTCTATGAGGACCGTGCATGCGTTAAAGAGCACAACTGGCAAGAGGTTGATGCTACGGGACTCAAAACAGATGAATTGAAAGGGAAGGTACGGAATTTCAAGGTCAATAGAACAGCGAAAGGTCAGCCTGCCAGCTGACCTTTTTGCCTACAATCTAATCTCTGTTGGCGACCTCTGCCCAGTTGCCGAACTCAACGCGATCAGTGTATCACGAGGAGTCGGCCATGAATAAGAGAATAGATAGCGCCATTTTCTCCATCTCTTTCAAGAATGGAAAAGCCAATGAAAACCGGCTTCCGCTGGGGCATGTGATTGCTACTTTGCAAGAGTTGGATCAAATGGTGAAAGAGGTTGGCAGAAAGATACAGAGGGATCGCGGAGTAGAGAATCCTGATGGTGACTTCGGAATCGAACTTCTCGCAGGCATTACGGGACTGGCATTCCGAAAGGGGAGCGTCCGTACGAGTGCCGCGATTACACGCGATATTGAGAACGGCATCCGTGCGGTCAGTAGCGTAATCGGCACAACGGCCTTGGTCGAAAAAAAAGATATTGCCTCTGCCGATGAGTATGGAGAGCCGGTATTCCGAAGACTAGCTCGCATCATTCCGATGCAGGAGAAAGATGGCACAGATTTGCACCTGAGTCTGGCCAAGAAGCAAGAGGTCCTCGATACCGCAAAATTCTCTGCGCGAGGAATCAAGGTTCTGCGCGATCTGAGTACAGCAGAGTTCGCAGTAGAGTCCGTGACGCTATACGGGAAATTGCGAAAGCTGACCGATATTAGCCGCATCGAGGATCGAGATGATATATGGGGAGAACTCGAAGAGGACAATGGAAACAAGTGGCGGGTGAAATTTCATCCCACCGATTATGACAGAGCCAGGCGTCTGCTTTCTAAGCAGGTAGTGGCGACCGGCGATGCGAGCTACTTCAGAACGAAGCTGCCGCGAATCGATGTAAAGGAAATCAAGCCAGAAGAAAAACGGGACTATGTAGCAGCTTTTGACGAGTTCAGTCGGGAATACGGCGAAGTATTTGGGAGCCGTGATCCCCAAAAAATTCTTCGAGATATTCGAGGGAGGTAACGTGGCAAGAACAGCCTACATTGACACTTCGATCTTCATAGAGATCGGCACGAAGCTCAGCAAACAAAAGAAACGGATTCGTGAACTTTTGAAGGAACTGGCTGACGATAAAGTGAGACTTTACACGTCCATAATCACCGTTCAAGAAATGGCCGTAGCGGCCCATAGGTCTGGCGCAGTCGCCAAGGACACCTACGGAGATATAAGCAAAATTGCTAGGGTTTACACTGTCACGAAAGAGGTTGCATTAACTGCGGCAAAGCGCGAAGCTGAACTCAAGGATTTAGCCGAGAAAGAGACATCAAAAGGCGGAAAAGGTAAGCCGGAAACAGAAGACCAGCGGTTAGAGAGGATCTGCGAGAATCGCCGTCGAAAATGGGACTGCTTTCACATCGCTACAGCTCAATTGGTCGGATGCAGCGAGTTCTATACGACAGATTCAACATTGCAGAAAAGGCCTAAACAGTTGGGCATCAAAAACCTTCAGGCGATGACCCCCGCCACACCAATCAAGACCATACGAGGATCGTTAGTTCAAGACGCTGGGACTTTCCAGGTATAAGGGTGAAAAATGACTCCCAAAAAAGCCACAAACGAGAAGCCAATCCCGCACATCCCACTTCCATTCGAAGAAGTGATGAGGGACGTGCTCAAGGTGAAGCCGCCGGAGAAGGCCCCTAAAGCGCCGAAGCCCACCAAGAAGGCAGGCTAGAAGTTCAAACTTGTTTGGCGAGGGTTATATTCCAAATCCTGCACGGCCCAAAAGGTCCCGATCTCCTGCGTGGTCACCCCCAGCCGAGACATCCAGTTTTCGATTACCGGAAGGGGAATGATATCGTCCTCGCCATGCTTTCCGACAAAGATTCTCAGGCTGGGCGCAAAAGGGAACGGCTGGGGATTGTCCGGACGACTTACGGCAAAGAAGCCCGTGCCGTCAGTGTACGAAACATAGTTAACCTCGATGAGACGGAAGCGCCCTTTGACGCTCCTAAACGAAAGCGGTTGACTTACATTGCGATCCATTCCAGAACTCCTCTAGAGTGAACTTTTGTAGCCATATCCCTATCTCATTCTCGGGAAGAGGAGCCGGAAGGTCGATCTCTATAGTTTCGACTGTCAGGCCACCGGGATTGCGACGAACTGCCTCGAAAAATGAGTCCCAACATTCTTTCTTGGCTTGCCGGTTGAGATTTCCGGCTTTCGTTTGATTATGGTGTTCAATCTGCTTCTTGATGACGCTCTTCAGGTTTTCCCATGCATCGTCGGCTGTGGTGCCGCACTCCATGATGTCGTGATCTAGGCAGTGACCGATATACGTGCTGGTCACGTGATCCCTTGAGATTAAGCAAGAGAGAGAATAGTTGCGCGGCTGTGTCTGGTGTTCCATGGTCTCCTCCCAGTATATGGGCCTTCAAAAGAAGGTGCAACGATCACGTTGCCACTATACTCCAAGGTCCAAGCATTCGTATAACCAAACGTATTTATCGGCAATTTTCCGCATCTAGTTTAGAAAAACCAAAGGCCGCCAATGAAGGCGGCCTAGGTGGAGCAGCGCGTTAATGTTGTTGGTGGATCGGACGGGATTCGAACCCGCAACCAAGGGATTACAAACTTTTGCGCTGCCCTGCTTAATTCCCCTGCTCTCCCATTGAGCTACCAACCCACTATGTAAATAGTACACGAATTGGGCGGGTTTGTCAAAGGCATAATGTCGAGTTGGCTTTCCATTTTTTGCCGAAGGGGCCGCGGAAGC
>JBEKPF010000131.1:0-11918 GCA_049521035.1 Occallatibacter sp.
GTTGTTCACCAGGTAGTAGTGGCCTGCTGCGCAATTTGGATTGACAGGCCTCTTGAGCGACTCGAGGTAGTTAGTGACAGCCACCACCCCGCCTTCGCTCTGATCGCTGCAGTTTACGTAGCTGCCGCCCGAATATCCGTCCTGATCGTAGTAGTTGTTGGTGCCGGCCTGCGGATTCACGTCCTCAATCTGTTCCGTTGGAGGCGCCATGGCGTGGCCCGCACCGTCACTGTAGTAGATCGCGTCTGCAAAGCCGAACATAATGTGGTTCGCACCAGTTCCACCCATCACCGATTGATGGAAGTTGTCATTGATGGTGTAGCGATCGGCCAGCTCCTTAAAATACGGAGCATCGCCTTTTGCCACGTTATAGAAGGCCATGGAGGTGGAGCCTTCGCCCGTGCTCTTGTTATTGAATCCAACTGGCTGCGTGCTGCCGTTGCTACCCGTGCCCACGCTAACTTCAACCCATGGGAAAAGATCGCGAAGGCAACCGCTCGGGTCGTCTTCCGTTGCGTACGCTACATTGCAATCTGTCTGCTGCCACATCTGGAAGAAGCGATGCACCGGGCTCGAGGTGTAAGCGTCGTAAGGCATGTTGGGGCCGGTCAACTGGTACACCCCGTTGGCAGGGGCTGCGGCATCCCTAATGCGCGTGTCAATCGCGCCTGCAGGCAGGCCCGTTGCGCCGGTTGTCAGATATTTGTCGTAGCCGCGAGCCAGATCTGGATCGGCAACCTTTCCCACTGCTTCTGACAGGAATGGAAAGCCGTAGATGGTGCCCGCGGTCGGTGCGCCACCGGTAAGAGAAGGCGGCAGCTTCTCATAGAGAGTCTTGGTTCTCGGGCTGTTGGTGTAGATGCCCTCCACATTCGTGTTTCCAATTTGAACCTTCGTAGTGGATGTGTCCGATCCGGCGTACTGCGCGGAGAGGGAGAAGTTCTCGCCAGGCTTACCATCTTTGGTGACGATGCCTTCGGATAGCAGATTCCAGACGGTTTGACCAGCCTTCGGAACATAGGTTCCGTAGACATGATCGAATGTGCGGTTTTCACCGATGATGATGATCACGTTCTTGATCGGCGTGGTCGTCTTGGGAGCGGAAGCGGCGTATGCGGGCTGGGGAAGAGTTGCAAATACTTGCAGAGCCGCAAGAATTGCAGCGCCGCACTTCAACGACCCATCTAAGGCGTTGAACTTTCCATTTGATCTCATGACATGGACCTCCGGTTGGGGATACGGAATGTAATTCGCCGTTGAAGTGGGAAGCTTCAAGGTGGTGCCAGCCTAGAACTGTCACGGGTCGACTGGAATCAATACCAGATGAATTGAATTGGAAGAACTGTTAACTTTCGCTACCGGCACGATTGACGGCTCAGGTTCGTCATTGGTGTTGTCTGCCGATGCGGAATAGCACAAATCTCAGCGAGAGGTTTCCCATGTCGAGCGAGGAGGATGATGTTGAAGTTTTGAGTGAGGTATCGTCGATCTTGTGTTTGCAAGTTGACGACGCTGGTTCATTAGAGGCCGAATTCTACGGAAGGATTTCAGTGGGAGCGAAGCTTTGACTGGGGCGCGAAGTTAGAATACCCCGCTGATACCCCCGGTCAACTCTGGCTTGGGGAGGTGAGTCGCGGATTGGTGTGGACTGGGAATCTTCTATTTTGAGTAACTTATGTAGTTTTCTGGATTGGAACGGATGGAGATGGACGGCTCTGGACGGAATATGGCGGAGAGGGAGGGATTCGAACCCCCGATAGCCTTGCGACTATGTCTGATTTCGAGTCAGGTGCATTCAACCGGGCTCTGCCACCTCTCCGTGAGGTAACTTAATCATTTTAAACTACTTACTTGTTTGGGTGTTTTCTACCTTTTCACGCCGAACGCTCCGGTGTCCGCTCCGGTGTCCGTTCTGTCCCGAAAACTTGACCAGGCGATCGACCGCCGAAGTCTGTTGTTCCGGTGCTAGATGGGAGTACCGCATGACCATCTGGAGTGTCCTGTGCCCGAGCAGCTCTGCAACCGTGCGCAGATCGACCCCGGCCATAACAAGTCTACTGGCAAACGTATGGCGGTTGCAATGCCACGCAAAATCAAGCACCTTCGCGTCATCGAGTGCTGTCGAAAACCACCCGCGCGAGCCCTGCAGGGAATCCCCCGTGCGCGCCGAAGGAAAGACCGGCGCGGTCCCCGCCTGTGTGTCGTTGCCTTTGAGCTGCCCGAGCGCAGCGAGAGCCACTGAGTTCAGCAGAATCACCCGCGGATCGCGCCTCAAGCTTCCCGGCGATCTGAACGCGCAACGCTTCCGCATCGGCTGCAATCTTGCCCGCAGGCTTGTATGTGGTGCCGTTATTCTCGACGCGAATGTCGAAGGTATACTTGTCGCCGATGTCCACTTCGGACTTTTCGCCGGTTTCGGCATCCTTGAATTCGGCGACTCCGGAACGTACTCGGCCTGTGGAACGGTAGACGGCTGGTCGCCGGATCCACTTCGGATCGGAGGCACGTTTGAAGCGAATCATGAGCGTGGCTTTGGGGCATGGCCGAGGGTCTCTTTGGATATTATATTCCCGACAACTACCCGACAAAGTGCTTAAATATATGATTTAAAACGCTCAGCTTCGAATCCCTCCCTCTCCGCCAAGATTCATTCCAACCGTTTCCGAATAATTAATATAATTATAAGAAAATAAAACAAATAGTACCAGACCAGTCCAACCCCGTCCAGCGGAAGTCATGTTTGCCAAGCTGTATTTCGGGGGGCCTCGCTGTCAATGTCTTGAGTTGGCTCTAATGACGCAGAGATCTCGAATTTAGCCGAGGACACCGACAACTCTGTCAACTGGTATGCGACGACTTCCGTTGCAGAGCATGAGCCGGATCTCACAATCGTTGCGCAACTTGAAACATCTAGCATGTCTGCCGAGAAGAGCGCCTTAGCCTCTGCTCTTTCGTCAGGGGCACTTTTCAGAGCTCGAATCCGCCAACAACTCAAGGCCGGGCTAGGCGCATTCTTGAGTGAATCAAGAGTCGCTATGACGCCGTCGTTGGGCGAACCACCATGCGTTGATAGCGAATTTCAAGAACTGCAGTAGAAAACTCCCCTTGCTTGTTCCGCACCTGAACACGATGCAGTCCCCGAACCGGAGCCTGTTTCATCGCATCGCGAATCGTATGTTCGCCATCTCCGGCCCGCCGGTCGACGCAGGTGCGCGCCAGGAAATGGGTGCCTAGCTGCTGATCCAGACAGAACAGTTCATAGATGTCGCTCTCCCGATCTCCGATGTGCACACAACGTCCGGGGTCTGCCAGCAATTCCGTGGACTGTCTCAGGTTCTCCAGCCAGCGAATGCTCTCTTTCTTCTCGATTGGCACACGCGCCGGATTAATCCGGCGCTTCAGCGCATTCGCACCGTGAAACTTGTCTCGGCTCCAGAATTTGATCGCCGCCAGACCCAGTGGCAGCCCGTCGCGGGTAGCTACTAAACTGGAGTGCATCAGAATGCCGCAACTGGTGTAAAGCCCTGCACGCCCTTTGTGGCCTGCAGGTATCTTCTTCAGGATTCCGATCGATGTAGTATCTTCATGCCGATAAGATAACTCCGTCATGTCGTGAAGAACCAGAAGGGGAAAGCCGCGGCTAGCGGAAAATCTCTCGCGCGTGCAGGCAAAATGACCGGCGAGAATATTGGATTCGCTGATCCGTTCGTTGCCAAAGAAGCGGTAAGCCGCCTTGGTGTTAGCCCAGTCCTGACATGCCCACGGCGTGGTCGCCCCTACTCTATGTGACAACTGTTCCAAAAGCTGTCGCAGTCGCTTGCCATGCCGAACATCCTCAAACTCGCATCCCACCACTTCATTGCCTATCCATTCTCCCGACCGGAAATCCGCAGACGACTCCCGGCATTGCACACCTTGACCCTGTCGCAGTTTCCTCATGGCAATCACTTCGCCATGAATCGTTCTCAAAGCGTAAGTATCTGCCTTGAGGCAGCATACGATCCATCAATAACTAACCAACCCCGTCTCGAATTGTGGGTAATTGAAAGGAACTCCGAACGCTTACGTTAGAAATCCAGGTGCAGGGACATTTGTATCTGGCGTGGGGCACCGATGGTGTGTTGCACGATGCCCAGGCCGCTCGGACAAGCGTAGAAGCTCCCGGTAACGGTTCCAACACCCGCTGCGTTACAGGTTCCGGGGGAAACGGGTGTTCCTGACGCAGGAAATGCGTTGTAGCCCGCGTTCTGTGAAACTTCATTTCCGGGAATATCGAAGCTGGTGGTGTTGGTTACGTTGTATACGTCAAAGGTGTACTTGAGATTAAACCTCTCGGTCAGGGGGATCTCTTTGACGAGAGAAGCATCGGCGCGCTTCTGGAACGATTGCCTGAAGATGTTGCGCTGACCGGTGGTGAAGGCTGTTTCGTACGGATCGGAGGTGGGAATTGCGCCGCCAAGGCCACCCGCCGGAAGCAGTGGAAGTGTGAAACATTGGGGCTTCAAAGCCGATACGCCCGTGACCGGAAACCATGCGCCGGAAGCCTTGGTCAAGGCGCTTCGGGCGGTGCAGCCCGGAGCCAGCGGGACGATGGGGTTGGTGATGCCGTCGGCTGTCGAATAGTAGATGCTTCCTATTGCGCCGGAGAAGTCGATGATGCTGTAAGGCTGGCCGCTTTGCAAAACGGCCAGCCCGACCAGCGACCATCCGTCAATGACCTTGCCCTCAAGTGAGTGCTTGTTGGCGAAGTCGGGAACCTGGTAGGTGTAGTTGACGCTGATGATGTTGGTGCGGTCGAAGTCGGAGGAGCCATAGCCGCTGCGTAGGTTGAGTGCATTATTGCCGTTATAGAAGAGACCCAGACCGCTTTGTTCATCGAGAGAATGGGACCAGGTGTACGATGCACCCATTTGGATGCCCTTGCTCATGCGCTTCTCAATGTGCGTCTGCAGCGCGTTGTAAGCGTCTACGCCGGCTGCCCGGTAGTCAATCGATTCCGCCGCGTAGCCGATGTAAGGAACGCGGAGGTCGACGTTTCCGCCCTCATAGTTCGCCAGATAGTTAGAGCCATCCGGCAGAGTTGCACCGCCGACGTTATAGCCATAGCTGTAATTCTGCTGGTAGGCGCCCCCGCCCAAAGAGGGGCTGGAGGGAGAGGCGATGTTGGGCTGGTTGAAGGGCACTGGAATTACCTGGTGGCGACCCACATTGCCCACATAGCCAATCTCGACGGCGAGGTCGGGACGCGGCTGCCATTGCATATCGAAGGTGTAGTTGATGGTGTACGGCAGTTTGTTTTTGCGGTCGTAGACACCCAGCGAAATAGGCTGGCCGTTATTGATCGCGTACCCGTTCGGGTTGGTTGCAGATGACGCACAGATTCCCGGAATGTCTCCCAAGCCGTTGCTCTCGATGCTGCAGGCGTTGGGAAGGTAGTTGCTAAGGTCCGATGCCTTGGGGTTGCTGGGCGCGGCATTTGCGAGGACGGTCCCATAGGGGTTCTCAAGATTGCCGGATTCGGAGGTCGGCGGTCCGGTGGGAGGACCGAAGCCGCCGTTCCCTCCGCAGGTAGGAATGTAGAACTGGTAGAGGGATTGCGAGGAACTGGGGCACTGGGAGGTGTTGACAAACGGCAGTTGCTGGTTCACGCCGAAGGGGCCCCCAGTGACAGTGCCGATGGCGTAGCCGGGCGACAGGTAAGTAAATAGCTCGCCGCGATCGTAGTAGATGCCGGCGCCGGTGCGGAACACCACTTTGTTGTGGTTCATCGCGGGCGCCCATGCGGCACCGATGCGGGGACCGATTCCCCACTGGCGGCCGGTGAGAGTGGTGTTGCTGACGCCGCGGGTCCCGTTGGCATTGTTGCCGGCGATGATGAGGCCGGTGTTCTGAATGGTGTCAGAACCGACACTGTAGTTATAGAGGCTGGGATCGAAGTTGAAGATGCGGCCGTACTTCTCAGTGAGGCCGCCATCCCAGTCATAACGCACGCCTGCGGTGAGCGATAGGTTCGGGGTTATCTGGAACTTGTCCTGCACGTATGTGCCGAGCTGATTAGAGCGGTAATAGCGGCTAGCGTCACCCTGCAGGAAAGACGTTACGTAGAAGCCTGAAGCCGAACTGCCCGGAGAAACGAAACCTTGTACGAACTGGCTGAAATCGTCGGTGGCTATTGTGCCAGTGCCGGTGCGTTTGTCGATGGTGTTGAGCTGGCTATAGGTGTAACTGGCGCCAAAGCTGACGGTGTGTTTGCCGAGTATCCAGATGGCGTCGCCTCTCGGTGCCAGACGGTTCTGAAAGGCTCCGGTATTGGCAGATTGCGATTCGGCGTTGGGGCCGATATTCAAGTAGACGGGACTGACTCCGGAGGGCTGATTCTGCCCCAATACGTTGTAAATGGAGATGCCCGGGAAGTAACTTGATCCGAACATATTGATAGATCCGGTGCCCGCGCTACCGCCAGGAATGGAGCCGGGGCCAAACGCCTGTTCATTGTCACCCCAGTTTTTCTCGCGAATGACGCCGAGAGTTTGGGTGGTGCTGAGATTGGACTTCACGATATAGGTGTTAGTGATGGAGGCGACCTGCGCGCCGGAGTCGAGATGCTCGGCGAAGCCGGGTACGCTGGAGTAGGAATAGGGCGCGACGGTGGGATCGTGCTGGTAAAAGTATTTGAGCGCGAGAGAATCTTTCTTGGTGGCGTTGTAGTCGAGGTCGGCTACGGCCAGATCCGCAGTAAAGCGGCCTGTTCCCGGGATGAAGGCATTGTCCAAATGGGAGATGGTTGGTGCGGCTCCGTTGAGAGCATCGTTCGGGATGAGCCACTTGCCAGGCTCGCCAGGAAGCGCGGGAGAGTTAAACAGAATCAGGGCCAGCGGGTCGATTTGTGCAGCGGTAACGGGGTTGTCAAGGTAAGTATTGGCGCCGAAGGAATTGTTGCTCACGTTCGCAATACCGTTCGCAGAGCGGTCGTCGGTCAGTCCAATCGGGACGTCGAGGAATGAGTCGCCAAGTTCCGCATCCGAGACGTGCAGGTGCTGGTAACCGAGGAAGAAGAACAGCTTGTCCTTGATGATGGGACCACCAAAAGTGCCTCCGGCGATGTAGCGGTGCAACTGGGGCACCTTGTCGCCCGCTGGAACGTCGGGGTCTTGATTGAAGAAGAATGGGGCCGCGTTGATCCAATTGGTACCGCGGTGTGCGTAGGCGGTGCCATGCCAGGTGTTTGTGCCGGAGGCGGTGCTCAGATCGATGTGCGCCCCGGAGGTGGAGCCTTGGGTTGCGTCGTACATTGAGGCGTTGACGCGGACTTCCGCAATAGTCTCGGGCGCAGGCGTGGGAATGGCGTTCCCGATTGTGAGGTAAATGGATGCGGCGGATTGAATGACACCGCCTGCACCGCCTGGGCTGGTCTGAGCGCCGGTGGAGTTGATGACACGCGCCGAAGATACCTGGCTTGTGCTTTTACCGTTGAAGAGGTTGCTGGCGTCAACGCCATTCAACAAGAATGAGTTTGAAGTATCGCGCTGTCCGTTGGCCCAGATGGGTTCGTTGCCCAGACCGGAGTTCGCGCCTGTTCCGCCGCTCAACTCGGCAGTGACGCCGGTGGACTGCGTGGCGAGGCCCGTGAAACTGCCGGTGGGCAGCGGCACGGACTGAATCTCACTCTTATCGAGGACGTACCCTACCGTGGTGTCTACAACGTTCATCAAAGGCGATGCTTCCACTTCGACCGTAGTCGAGGTCTGGCCGACCTTGAGCGAGACATTTACAGTTGCCGTGCGGTTGGCCTGTACCGTGATGTGCTGCGTCTTCTGCACATCGTATCCATCGGCTGTATAAGTGACCGTGTAGGAACCGATGGGAAGGTTTACAAAGCTGTAAACTCCTGAACCATTGGTCAGCGCTGTACGCGTGAGAGCGGTCTGCTCGTCTACTACCGTAACCTTGGCATTGGGAATCACGCCACCAGATGCATCGCTGACCTCGCCGGTGATGCCGCCGAGTGTCTGCTGTGCCAACAGAGAAGAACAACAACACAGCGCAGTGACTGCCGCAATCGCGAACAGCCGGGAAAGCAGAGAGGAGAAATTACGCATGGAATACTTCAAGTGGCGGGCCTCGGAAATAGAGTTTTCCCCATAGGTTTTTTGATATGTCAAAAAACGCTGAATGGACTACGCGTTTTGAGTCTTTCAAAAAACAGGAAACAGAAGCTATACGAGTTGAGCTCGTTTTCGGTCTGATTTATGGCCGTTTTGAACTACGGGGTGTGAATAGAATAACGATTATGACATAAATTTCATCTAAAGATCCGCTGTTTTCGCGTAGCGAAAATCAAGACTTATGAGCATTGCGCGGTGGAAAAAGAGATACGTGCGCCTGAACAATTCTCCAACCTTCCGGCAGGCGAACCCAGACCTGGCTTTGGCGTCCTCGGACAGGGCCGGCGGGAGATGTGCGCTCGAATTCCAGCGTAATGCTGGCAAAATCGCAGCCGAAACTCACAATATCGAGGCGAGTAATGGTGCGCGCCAGATTTGCATATGGCCTCGCTTTGCGAAATTTCGCGAGCTCTTCGGGGCCATAGAGATTCTCTGTGACTCCGAAGCGCATGACCTGCGGGCCAGCCCAAAACATTTCAACCAGGATTTCCACATCGTTGGTCACAAGAGCATGTTCATAGCGAGGATAAAGTTCACGCAGTTCAGCCACGACTTCAGGATTGTTGATTTTCATGCCGGTCGTCATCTCGTTGGGAAAAGCTTCCGATGAGGGAGAATCTGTTTGGCTAGGGCGGCGCTCACGGTGTAGACGGGTTCGTTTACAACCTGGCTGAGTCGGAGTTTGAGAGCCACGCTGCAAAGGATGTACGCGTGGACGTCACTGAAACCCCAGCGGCTGACGAGAAGATCGATCATGCGGTCGGTGGCGGCGCGGGCGGTATCGGCAAGGTCGGCTCCAGTTTCCACAACCACCCAGGAGTCAGCGGCGGAGTCAGGCGCGGTTGCATCGCTGGATTCAACGAGTGGACTGGTGAGCGGTTGCTGCTTGTGCAATTTGAATCTCAACGTCACGTCCAGCGGGCACTCGATGCCGTTGATGCATACCTCGCCGTCTCCTTGCGCCGCGTGGCCATCGCCGCAACTGAAGAGTGCACCGTGATTGAAGACCGGCAGGTAGAGACGGGATCCTGCGCATAGTTCACGCACGTCAAGATTGCCGCCAAAGGGGCCCGGTGGACGAGTGCGGAAGGCGCCGTCTTCGGCGCGTGCCACGCCCATGATTCCCAGAAACGGTCGCAACGGTACAATCGCAGGAGCGAGTGAACTGGTGGTCTCCCCTTCGAGCAGCCAATGAAATAGATAAGGTTCGCGAAAACGATCCTTCAGAAAGCCCAGACCGGCAAGGGTGCTGGACCATCCCCAATCGGCATGCCGCGTTGCCAGCACATCGATTTCCAAGACGTCGGCGGGCTCTGCTCCGTTAATCCAGACCGGGCCGGTAAGGGCGTGAATGCGGGTGCGGTCTATGGCCAGAAACTCCGCGGTGGTCATGCCAGGATGCACCTGCCCTCCACTTGCATCCACGCACTGGAAGGCAACCTCGTCGCCGGGTTCGATGTGCAGGCGGGGTTCAAGTGAGCGGTCCCACACCGAATGAGTGGGCTCGGCGAAGAGTACGTGCTCGGTCATGACTCGGTGACCCTCACGGTCATTTGCAACTCAACCAAGGCGTTGCGCGGCAAAGCGCTGACACCCACGGCTGCGCGAACGTGGCGTCCTGCCTCGCCAAAGACGCGAACTAGCAGGTCGGAAGCGCCATTGATCACAGCGGGTGAGTCCGGAAATCCGGATGCAGCGTTCACATAGCCGTTCACTGTTAGAACTTCGGCGACGCGATCGAGTGAGCCAAGCTCGCGTTTGAGGACTGCTAACTGGGTGAGAGCGCAGGTTGAGGCTGCCGCATAGCCATCGTCGACGGTACGATCGAGACCCACTGTTCCCTTGATTACGCCGTCGGGGCCGGTGGAGATGACTCCAGACAGATAAACAACGACGCCCACTCGCTTGGCAGCGACATAATTCCCACCAGGAGCAGGTAACTGCGGGAGTACAAGACCGAGGGCGGCAAGGTTCTCTTCAGGGGACGTAAGCTGCGACATTTGCTTTTGAATGTAGCACGCGTAGCTGGGATTTTCTTTGGGCATTTGACGTGGGGGCAGTTAGCATGAGGCCATGGTCCAAGCCTTTTTACTGATTTTGCTTACCGGCGCGATGCTTGGTGCGCCGTCCCGGGAGAATTTCAAGAATCTCCTGCATGTCGAGCGGTCCTCAGCTGGCGATCTCGAATTGGGAGGAGAACTTGCAGGGGTGCCCTCCGGCGCTTCACGCTATGTGCGCTACGAGGATCTGCTACGCCTGCCGCAGGAGAGTTACACGGTAAGCGACGATTCCAACTTTTCAGGGAAGACGGAGATTAGCGGGGTGCCGTTGACCATGCTCGCCAGGATGTTTGGCAACGAGGAGGACGACCCGTTGATCGTTGCCATCGCCTACGACAAATACCGCGGGAATTATCCGCACGATTACCTGGTGGCGCATCATCCGTTGCTCGTTCTGCGCATCAATGGTCAGTTGCGCGACCAGTGGCCAAAGTCAATCTACGGCGGGTCGATAGGGCCCTACCTGATCTCGCATCCAATCTTCAAGCCGGCATTCAAGGTACTGTCCCATGAAGATGAACCGCAGATTCCTTTCGGCGTTGTGCGCATCGAGTTGCGCGGCGAATCAGAGGTGTTTGGTGCAATTCGTCCGCGGGGTGACTGGCCTGCGGATTCAGCGGTTCAAAAGGGATATGTAATCGCACGCCAGGACTGTTTTCGCTGCCACAACATGGGCGCCGAGGGAGGTACGGTGGCCGGCCGCTCCTGGATGAAGCTTGGCGAGAAAGCCAATGAGGATGGCAAACAGTTTCGCCAGATCATTCGCAATCCGGCGTCCGTAACACCGGGCGCAGAGATGCCGTCTCACGCGGAATACGACGACGCAACTATGGATGCGCTGACCGCATACTTCAGAACCTTTGCCGCCGCAGGGAGAGTCCGATGATCACACGCGCGGCGAAGCTGTTACTGCTCGCGGGAATCGCTCTCTACTCCTCGCTGGTAGTCTTCAATAACCTCACCGATTTCGATTCGAACTATCAGTTTGTTCGCCATGTGCTGATGATGGACACAACGATTCCCGGCAACCACGGTCTCTGGCGGGCGCTGACTTCGCCTACCATTCACCTGGCTTTTTATTGCAGCATTATTCTGTGGGAGATTGCCAACACCATTTTGCTGTGGTGGGGAATGGCGAGGCTGGTTAAGGCGCTTCGGCTTCCGGCAGACGCATTCAACTCGTCCAAGGGACCCGCCGTGATGGCGCTCGCTCTATCGATGTCAATGTGGCTGGTTGCCTTCCTTTCCGTAGGCGGGGAGTGGTTCCTGATGTGGCAGTCGCATACGTGGAATGGTCAGGAGGCGGCATTCCGCATGTTCGCCGTTGTGGGACTGGTATTGCTGATCATGTTACAACCGGATGTTGAAGGGCAGCCGTGAAGAGTTCTGTTGCTGCCATCGTTCTTGCGGCGGGAGCCAGCCGACGGCTGGGTCAACCAAAGCAGTTGCTGATGAACGGTGGCGAAACGTTGCTTGCGCGCTCGATCCGGCTGGCATATGAGGCTGGCGCCGGTCCAGTCCTTGTTGTGCTTGGCGCTCATCTTGAAAGCATTCGCGCGGTTGTCGCGCTGAATGATGCGATCGTCGTGATCAATGAAAAGTGGGAGGAGGGGATTGCGAGTTCCATTCATGCAGGGTTGAACGAACTCGAAGCAATTGCGCACGACGCTCGAGGTGCTTTGATTTTGAGCTG
>JBEKPF010000132.1:0-11878 GCA_049521035.1 Occallatibacter sp.
GGCCGATCATGGCGTAGTCCAGGCCGGCGGAAACGGAATGTGTGAGGGCGATTTGTCCATCCTCGTCCTGCAGCACCACGCTGTAGGCGCCCTGCAGCACGCCGGGGGCGCCTCCGCGATAGCGCGCGGCATGTTCGCCGATGGCGTTGCCGCGTCCGCCGGCTTCCACGCCCACCAGCGCGACGGCGCTATCGGCCAGGAACGCGTGGAAGATTCCGATGGCGTTGGATCCGCCGCCCACGCAGGCGAGGATGGTGTCCGGCAGGCGTCCTTCGGCTTCCAGGATCTGGCGGCGGGCCTCTTCGCCGATGATTTTGTGAAAATCGCGCACCATCATAGGATACGGGTGCGCGCCCAGCACGGAGCCCAGCAGGTAATGCGTGTCAGAGACGTTGGTGACCCAGTCGCGCATGGCCTCGCTGATGGCGTCTTTCAGCGTCTTCGACCCCGAGGAAACTCCGCGGACCTCCGCGCCCAAAAGGCGCATCCGCAGCACGTTCAGTTCCTGTCGCGCCATGTCCACGTCGCCCATGTAGATCACGCAATCAAGGCCGAGCAGCGCGCACACCGTAGCGGTGGCCACGCCGTGCTGTCCCGCGCCCGTCTCGGCGATGATGCGCTTCTTCCCCATGCGCTTGGCGAGCAATCCCTGGCCAAGGGCATTGTTGATTTTGTGTGCGCCGGTATGCAGCAGGTCTTCGCGCTTCAGATAAATCTTTGCCCCGCCCAATTGTTCCGTGAGGCGCTTGGCGAAATAGAGTGGAGTTGGCCTTCCCGCGTAGTCCTTCAGCAGGTCGGCCAGTTCAGCCTGAAACGCCGCGTCAGCCTTGGCAATTTCGTACTCGTGTTCCAGTTCGACCAGCGCCGCCATCAGTGTTTCCGGCACGTAGCGTCCGCCATAGACGCCGAAACGGCCTGGCCGCGACTCGGATGGAATGGATGGAACAATGACCGATGCCATGGGTTGGACCTCCTGCAGACTCGCCCAGTAATTGGGGGAACAGTTCAGTGTACTAGGAAAATACTGTGTGCTCTTAGACTCTGAAGTTCTGTTTCCATTCAGATATCGGCCCAAAGCGGGGATCGGGAGAAACTGCTAGTCGGTATATTCATTTTCGGGATCGTCGATCAGCTTGAAGTGCTTGGTTTCTATCTCCCATTGCCGTGCAAAGCCGGTTCGTCTCTCAAATCCGTTCTCGTCGTGATAAACAATTGTTCCTCGGCACGTGGGCCACACCAGTTTGGTGGTGTGATTGGCGAAGGCCGTCTCCATTGCATGAAGGATCGTGCGGAACTTGTCTCCGGGGAGTTTGAGTTCGAGCGAATGCCGATCTCCGGGACGTAAAACGAACGGCTCATCCAATGTCTGAGCGCCGACGGTTTCGTAGGGGGAGCCATTCTCCGCGTATAGATCGAAACTAACGTCGCACCTTTGAACATGGCTGAGGGTTCCGCCAACATTTGTCAACAGGACTTCAATTTTCCATGAGCCATCGCCGCGGCGATCATAGATGGCGCACGACGATGGGTCCAGCTTGACGCTGCGAACAATCACTCTGGGCCGAAACTGAGTTGCGAGGATAGCATTGGATATCTTTGATTGCTCCTCAATGGCGTGCAGTGTTCCATTGGCCACGATGATTCCAAAGATTCCTACAAGGAACAGCGCAACGGTCGGCAGATTCTCCGGTGAAAACAGACGCGCGAGATAAACTGCCGAGGGATTTGGAGCGGTGTCGCCTTGCGGTGCGGCCCTGGACGCATCAACTTGCCCGTAAATGAGCGGAGCCGCGAACAGCAGAATGAAAATTGCGATGAATCTGGGCATTCTTCGGAGATTCATGGTCTCTCGATCTCGTTTTGAGGAGTAGCCTAATCCAGATTAGGCCATGCACTTGTCACAGAGTGGATCGTGTGTCAAAGCTTTACACAAATCTAACTCATGCCGCGGAATTGCACTGGGAGGTCACCCAGATGCTGACGGTTGCCTGCAATTTGAAAAGCATGCTCGAGACTAAGCCGGGAGCCGAGTTTCACTGTCCTACTTCCTGTTTCTACTGATGTCGCAAAGCATGTCCGAGTGAATGTTGAGCCCGATGTTCGTCATATTGTAGAAATGTTCGCTTGCAACAAGCCAAACAATCTCGCAAATTGCGCGTTCGGGATAGTGAGCGGTCAGGCGTGCAAAGGTCTTGGGGTCGACCTTCTTGTCTCTTGTCAGCTCGGTCACATAATCCAACACAGCGCACTCACCGTCGGTAAACAGGGAACTCGTTCCGTAGTGGTCGAGCGCATCGAATTTAGCCTCGCTCATTGAGGCCTTGATCGCAAACGAACGTCCGATATCGATGCAGAAAAGGCAGACGTTGAGCCGCGCAACCTGTTCGCGGATCAGCATGACGGTCTCCGGCGGCAACTCGAGCTTTTTGTCTAGTTCACTGATCTTGGAATAGAACAGGCCAAAACCCACTGGTAGTCGGGCACAAAACACTCTCAGCGGCGTAAGCACTTTGCCGAATCGCCGGCGGGTCATGGCATACGCCAGCTTCATGAATGGAGCCTTTGGTTTCTCGATGGGCGAAAGAAATGTCTCCATGAGTGAACCTCGATTGAATAGAGCCAGGCTTCGAGTCTCGGTGACCTACTCTCTATCTGCCACCCTCGCCCGAGTCACGAACTCACGTACCTTAACAGGGTCCTTGCGTCCCGGCGCAGCTTCAACTCCAGAAGCCACATCGACTCCCCAAGGCCGAAGGATTGCAATCGCTTCAGCAACGTTCTCCGGACTTAGCCCACCCGCGGCGATCAGGCGCTTCCGCGTCTCCGCGTTCTGGAGGAATATTTCGCGAGCGCTTGCCCAGTCAAACGTCACGCCGGTACCGCCCACTGCGACGGGCGTGTGCGAGTCGACCAACACTCCGTCAACGTCCCGATTTCGAGTGTGTTGGTCAATCTGTTCCGCCACCAGATCCACGGTCCCAGTGTCGAAATGCACCACCCTCAAAATGCGTAACTCGCCTCCCATCCGCTCTCGCAGCCTGCCAGGGACGCCAGGTCCGGCCTCAGAATGAAGCTGCACTCCTGTCAGCCCACAGACACGTACAGTAGAGTAAATTTCGTCGAGTCCCGCATTCACAAAGACGCCTATCTTCTCCAACGTTGGTGGCAGATACGGTACGATGGCTGCCACCTGTGCGGGCGTCACGCGCCGCGGGCTCGGCGCAAACACGAACCCGATCGCGTCAGCACCGGCCTCGCTGGCCAGTTGCGCGTCTCCCAGTGAGGTACTGCCGCAAATCTTGATCCACATGCTCATCGTGCAGCAGCCACTCCTGCGAGCAAGTCCGCCAATGCGGCGCCAGGATCCGCCTGCCGCATCAAGCTTTCGCCGATCAAGAACGCATCAAATCCCGCTTTGCGCAATCGGACCAGATCTTCGGCAGTCGAAATGCCGCTCTCTGCCACCCTCACAGCGGCCGCCGGTATCCGTTCGATCAACTGAAGCGACGTTTCCAGCCGCACATCAAAGCTCTTGAGATCCCGGTTGTTTACTCCGATTGCGTCGGCGCCAGTCTCTCCCAGAGTCTCCAGAACCCGATCGAGCTCTTCGTCTGTGTGTACTTCAACCAGTACATCGAGTTCATGCGTTCGAGCTGTCGCGGCCAGGCGTTTCAGTTCGACGTCATGGAGCGCAGCGGCAATCAGCAAAATCGCGTCCGCCTGATGTGCGCGCGCTTCCACGATCTGGTACTCATCCACCGTGAAATCCTTGCGCAGGCAGGGGAGTGTCACCGCATTTGACGCCAATTCGAGGTTTCTCAAGCTGCCCTGAAAATAAGGCTCGTCGGTCAGGACCGAGAGCGCCGCAGCGTCGCCGTGCATGAGTCGCCCTGCCAACCAGGCCGCGTCAAAATCCGCGCGAATCAGTCCCTTCGAAGGCGAGGCCTTCTTGATCTCCGCAATAATTGCCGGGCCAGTTGCGGCTCTTCGCCTCAATGCCTCTGCCCATCCCCGAGGTTCGTGCGCGGCGGCTTCGCGTTCCAATCCGGCCAGCGGGACACGGGTCTTGGATGCAGCCACTGTGGTCCGCGTCGTAGCCAGAATTGTTTCAAGATGGGCTAGCATGCTCTATGTCGAGTATACGAGGGCAACGGCAACCGCGAGCAGGAGAAGCTTGGCGGTCCTGACCGCTAATGAATCACAATGGGTGTGCGGTGTTTGCATCCGCAGGAGCGGCGCAAAACGATCTCCACCGGAAGAACAGTCCTGTTGCCTGTTTGCGGAAGCTCGCCGCGTGCAATGCGATCAAACAAGAGGCTGGTCGCGACCCGGCCCATTTCGAGCGCGGGCTGGCGAACTACCGTGAGGGATGGAGAAGTGAATTCCGCCATGTCGAAGTCATCAAAGCCAGCGAAGGCCAGATCGTTCGGCATCTTCACACCAAGATGCAAAAGCGCACTGAGAACATAGCGCGTGGCAAGCGTATTCGATGTAAGGATGGCTGTGGGCGCGTTTGGTCCCCGCAGTTTCTCCTCAACTGCGCGCAAGGTGTCTTCCTCAGACTCGCAGCCGAAGAACGAATCTTCCTGAAGGCCTGCATCTTGAAGCGCACGGCGATATCCGAGGAATCGAGCGTTGATAGTGAATAGGACTCGGCTGAGCCCCATGAACGCAATGCGCTGATGTCCGTGCTCGATCAGGTGCTCCACCATGCGTCGCGTACCGGCCGTGTTCTGGACCAGAACAACATCCATGGCCGGGTCGTCGACCGGGCGGTCAAAGGCAACAACTGGGGTTTTGCCAAACAAGCCGCGTGTAAGGCGGGATTGCCGGAATCTGGCCGGGATTACCACGACCCCATCCACATGCCGCTGCAGCATCTGCTCTGCTTCCGCAAACTCCGTGTCGGGATCTTCGTTTGAAGTTGTAATGATGACGGAGTAGCTATGCTCCTTGGCCACAGTCGTCACCGCGTGCGCACAGTTGGCAAAGAATGGGTCATAAAGGTAAGGAATAATCAGGCCGATGCTCCGACTTTGCTGTCCGCGAAATGCACGCGCCAGTTCGTTGCGCCGATACTTCAACTGCTCAATCGCGGTCTGTACGCGCTGAGCTGTTTCCGCTGAGACAGGAACTGTTCCGCTGAGAACTCGCGAAACAGTCATGGTGCCCACCCCCGCCAATCGAGCTACATCGCTCATGGTGGGTTTCCGGGACGCTGGCTGAGCCGGGACTGCCGGGTTCACGCCGCTGGTCGTTCGATTCTTACGAGAGTCCGGCAATTCACTTACTCCAGGAACACTTAACTCCCTAAGGCTTCAGCCGTGCGCTCCTCGAGTAGATTGTGGCTTGGTCAAGTGCTTTAGCTCCAGCGATGCATGAATACAGTCATCAATGAAAACTTCACCGATCTACAAGAAAACGTAGGACTAAGCTCGCACTATACCAGTTGATGGAGACGATGGCAACCAAGCCATCACGGCGGAGCAGCTTCAAAAAAGCGAGTGAGCCGAAATCCCATAATGCCAAGGATGTGCCAATTCTGCTCAGTGCGCAGTGAGTCTTGACAATGGCACCCTCAATTCAGTAACTCATGCCAAAATCTGACGCTACCGATCCCAACCCACATAATGAATACTCCATCCATCCGCATTCTTGCATCCGAGATAAGTATGTCAGAGGGGTGTCACGCGGAGGCGTTCCGGAGCAGATTCTACCTGAGATTGAGATACAATGAACATAGCGGAACTGCTTCGTGAATAAGCCGACAGCAATTGCGTGGGCACGTGGAAAAACGCCGAAGTGTGGTTCCCTCCTTGGCAGAGAGATTGATCGGCACGGATAATTGAAGACTTGGGCCTCGGCGATCGGGGTCTTGGAAGACTCATCAAGTATTCCCCCGCATCGGCTGGAAAATAGGACAAATTGATAGACATTCACCATCATCTAATCTACGGGGTTGATGACGGATCGCCCGATTTGGAAACTTCCCTGGCGATGGCCCATGAAGCGGCAAGGGAGGGTGTAACGCACATCGTCTGCACTCCTCATGCCAACGACCGCTATCCCTACCAGGCCGAGATAAATGCAAAACGCATCGGCGAACTGCGTAGATCGCTTGATGGGGTCATCAAGTTAAGCTTGGGGTGCGATTTTCACCTTACCGCTGATAACATTACCGACGCGCTGTTCAATCCTTTGCGATACTCGATTGAAGGTAAAGGTTACCTGTTGATCGAATTTCCCGATCATGTGATCCCTCCCCAGCTTACGGATGCTCTATTCAAACTTCAATCCGTGGGCTACACCCTGATAGTTACCCATCCCGAGCGGTATCCGGCATTGCATCGCAGGCCAGAATTGCTTGCGGACTGGTTGCGTCAGGGGTGCCTGGTTCAGGTAACTTCCGGTTCGTTGTATGGACGATTCGGTGAGTTGGCGGAGGCGTTTTCCAATGAACTGCTTGAGCGCAATTGGGTACACTTCGTTGCGACGGATGCTCACCATCCCGAATGGCGACCGCCGCATCTGAAAAAAGGATTTGATTACATTGCCGAACGGACGGGCGTAGAAACTGCGCGACGCCTCTGCGTCACCAATCCCCTGGCCGCTATTGAAGGCGCCAAGTGGCCAGAGCAACCAGAACCGGCGGGTTTGTGGGAGTATGTCCCAATGAAATTCGATGTAAGTCGCTACCCACCCAAATCCAAGTCCACTTTCCGCAAATCCAGCTCCACGCAATCTGGTGACGATGCCTCCAGGCACGGTCCAAAAGACATTCCGAAGTCCGGCTCAAGGAGTTTCTGGGATCGGCTGCTGGCTAGATAAGTGCAATGAGGCCTAGGCGCCAAGAACGGAAACGAGCCTTAGTAGTGGTATGCAACGTACGATCTATTTCTATCGATACTTAGTGTGATCGATCTTGAGATTAGATATGTTCTGCAGTTACGTCCGCCTGTCTTGTGGTCAGCAACGCCGCAAGCGATCGCAAAGGTGAAGTTCGGCAAATCCCCTTCGATAGAACCCCTCACCGGTGCGAGACGCATTACTCGCTTCTATAAAAATATTCTGGATATCCATCCGCGAGCGGTTAGCGGGAAGATGGATAAGTGCCCCTGAAGTGATAGCTGGCACCGATGGTAAAGCCTGACGGGGTAAGATCGCGCGGCCCGAAAGTATGTTGCCAAAACTGGTATTCGTATTCACCCCGCACCCAGAACTGACGCCAAAAGCGGTATTCCACGCCTCCGCCAGGAGCGAAGACGGAGAAAGTATCATGCGTGTAGAAGGGATTCGGGGGGGGGATTTCGCCAAAGTCGATGCTGCCTATGCCGCCCAAAAACTTAGCGTAGGGTCGAAGGTTCCGATAGTGTCGCCAAGTGTAGCTCAACCCACCCAGACCGGTGTCTTGGCGCATGGTGCTAGGCACTCTCGCCGGGCGGTCGTAATCAATTGCGTGCCCTTCGGCCTCAATGCTCAAGTTCCGCAACTGGCCCGGTAAGTGTTCGAGTTGCCAGTCCGCCCATGCGGAGATGCCAATCATTCTGCTTCCGTATCCCCAATCGAGGTCGTAATCGGATATACCGACGCCAACAACGAGGGGTAAGCCACCCTCTTCAGCTGCCGGGGCCACTTGGGAGAATACAGGAATTGTTGCGGCCACGAAGAAAAATGCCAGGGTCAGCTTCGGGAACAGATATCGCGACATTCAAAATCTCCTTCCAAAGTTGCAGATTAACGCCCCCCGACGCGAATCCCTGCGGACTAGTTTACACGCATCCTTGAGGATTTAAGATCAACGATCTTCTCGGGTATCGGTTCATACAACCTGCAAGCAATGCAACCATAGGTCAATGGGTGAATCGTTTGAGCCATGGCAAGAAAGTGCAGTCAGACACTGCGATTATCTGGCAAAAGCGATGAGACTCGAGCCGGTGTTTCTATGGGGAACTTTCTGCAGTAGACTCCGCCAAGCCAACCGGAATCAGAATACGCCAAACCTCTTCTCCGGTCGAGTAAGATGCATCCCGCTGAACTAAGTTGCATCCAGCTGTGCATCGATCGGCAACGAGTGTTTTCACCATGTGCGCGAGTCAACTAGACCAGCCGGTCTTGAGGAATTCGTTAGCAGCGACGTCTGCCATCCAGGCAACTAACCATGTTGAACACTGAGCGTGATCGATAGTTTCGGTGCGCATTCGCAATGAGACGTCAACTGGGCGATGGACAATCGGTGATCGACTCCCACAAACCTAACTGTGCCGATAAGACGATAGCAAGTGCTCCAATTCTCGTGCTCGCACCATTCTGCAATTCGCATATGCTGGAAAGGGCTATAGACTTCATTGCAATTGCTGCGACGCTATTGCACGAAGTATTCGATTAAAATGTTGAAAATGAGTGTGTTAGAAAGCGCCCGGCCTGTCTAGTCAGTCCCCGGGCACTGACGCGCGCCAATTCCAGGCGATTGGAATCCGAGAGCGTATTTCGTCACTTCCTTTAGTTGCGGTGTGGAAATGAAGATCAAAGACGGAAAGTTCGTGACTTGGATTCCGCAACGCCGATTGTGGCACTCATGATAACGGCATTGCTTCACGCAGGAGTCGTTTGGTTGACTCATAAATCGAGCCACCACGGACTTACCGTGCGGTGAGCTGCGCGCATACCAGATTCTGGCCGGAGATGCTCCTTCCCAGCAAACCTGACAACCCGCTCCTGAGTACGAAGAATAAAGAGGAATCTTCTGGCTGACGCTGAACAAACCGCGTTCATAGTGGAGTTTGCCTGAATGAACATCATATTGGAGCCTTGCGCTTTGCCCCATTGCATCATTCGTCTAGTTGCATGCCTTCCTCTCGATCAGACGGGTGGTTGAGACACCCTCAACGAGCGGAATGATCTTCACCTGCCCGCCCCAGGAACGGACCTCGCTTGCGCCCACCACAGTATCCACGTTGTAGTCGCCGCCTTTCACGATCACGTCCGGCCGAGTTACCACGATCAGATCGACTGGAGTGGGCTCGCTGAAGATCACCACAGCGTCGACAGTGGCCAAGGCGGCCAGCACGCGGGCGCGCTCATTTTCACCAACGATAGGGCGGCTGGGGCCCTTCAGGCCGGATATCGAGGCATCGCTGTTGATAGCTAAAATGAGCCGGTCACCGAAGCGGCGGGCCTGCTCGAGCAATGTGATGTGTCCGATGTGGAGAAGGTCGAAGCAACCATTTGTGAATACTATCCGCTCGCCATTCGACTTCCACATAGCGACACGGTTGATCAGTTCCGTGCGTGTGACAACCTTGTCCTGTGTGTGAAGAGATATCTCAGGAGTCAGCGAGGCCAGCAGTTCGCATTTCTCAATGGGTGCGGTGCCTACCTTGCCCACCACAACTCCGGCCGCCAGGTTGGCCAGTTGCACGCTGGCCACGGGGCTGAGCCGGGACGCCAGGCACAGGGCGAGCACCGCGATCACAGTGTCTCCGGCACCCGAAACGTCGAAGACCTGTCGAGCAACTGCGGGCGCAATGAAGCGGTCGCCGGGCCGCACTAAGGCAATCCCCTTTTCGCTGAGTGTCGCGATCAGGAACTCAAAATCGAAAGCGGGAATCATCGCCTCCGCTGCATCCAAAAGGGCATGCAGGTCGCGCGTATCCAGATGCGCGGCCGCGGACAACTCGCCGAGATTTGGGCAGATGGCAGTGGCGCCACGGTAGCGAGTAAAGTCTGCGTTCTTGGGGTCGACCAGTACGGGAATTTGCAGCTTGCGGGCATTCTGAATGACTGCCTGACAGACCTCGGGTGTCAACGCTCCTTTGGCATAATCGGAAAGCACGACGGTATGGCAGCTTGGCAGGTGGGCGAGCACACAGTTGATCAGGCGGTCATGGTCACCCTGTTGCCGTGGGCCAAGTCGCTCGATGTCAATGCGCAACATCTGCTGCCGTCCTCCCAGGATGCGCTGCTTCGTAACAGTAGGAAAACCCTCAGAGAGGACGAATTCGGACGAGATTCCACTCGAACGCAAGCATTCAGCCAACTGTATTTCGTTCTCATCGCCACCGGCAAAACCAACCAACTGTGTTTGCGCGCCAAGCCGGGAAAGATTCATCGCGACGTTGGCCGCGCCGCCTGGCTGTTGACTCTGATAAGTAGCGTGGACCACCGGAACCGGAGCTTCTGGCGAGATGCGCCCCACTTCACCCCAGATGTATTTGTCCAGCATCACATCGCCCACCACAAGCAGGCGCTTGGATGTCCAATTGTGCTCGATCTCCTCAATCAATGCGTGCAATTGCTCGATCACCGTGCACCCTCGGAGCTGGCTGTTATGGCAGTGTGGTTGACTGAGGCGTGGGTATGGACCCAGTCCATCTCAATCCAGTTGAGAGTATATGGCCGGCCAGATGCCGCGAGTCGGCGGCACTGCCGCCATTGCCGAACAACAGGATCATCTTGCCTCCGACGCACAAGCTAGTCTTCATAGCCAGCGCAATTGCTTCCTGCACAAGTAACCGGTCTTGAACTTGGCGGACGACTTCAAGGTGCTCCGCAATACATCTCCCGAAGACCGTTGCGGGATCGGGATTGCTGGACATGATCCACTCCTTGTCAGTGCGATCAGTTTCAGCACCTGGTTCCGCGCCAGCCGGATAGATGCACCGCCATTGCTATCATAACGGTGTGGTCAACTCTGACAGAAGAACCTTACCTGGTGAACTGCGCACGGTATTCATGGACCGGGACGGGGTTCTCAATCAAAAAATGCCAGAAGGCCACTATGTGACATCCTGGAATGAATTTCATCTTCTTCCAAAAGTAGCCGAAGCAATTGGCCGGATGAACAAAGCGGGATTGCGGGTGTTGGTGGTCTCAAATCAGCGAGGGATTGCGAAGGGACTCTACGCGGCCGCGGATGTGCAGGCAATCCACTCCAGGTTCCAGGATCTCTTGAAATCGCACGGGGCAAAGGTGGACGGTTTCTACTTTTGTCCACATGACAAGGGGCAATGCAACTGCCGCAAGCCGCTGCCGGGGCTGTTCGAACAGGCGGTCGCGGAATTCCCCGAAATCACCTCCGCAAGCAGTGCGATGATCGGTGACTCACTCTCCGATATCGAATTTGGCCGCCGGTTGGGAATGTTTACCGTTTTTATTGATGGCGACCCAGAGAGGCAGCAGCATGGCGCGGATGCTGCACGGGAGCTTGCCGATCTGCGGTTCTGGAACCTCGCTGAGGCTGTGGATGCATTGCTGGGGAATCTGTCGCCGACCAGTCGAACGAGCTAGTCCCCGATCTCTCGCAGGGTGGCGTGAGTTTCGACGATACCTTTTTCAAGCGGTGTGAACTCGAGGGGGCAATCAAGCTCTCGTAAGCCGGTAAGGTCAGCCTCGGTAAAGTGTTGATAGCGGCCTTCGAGGTCGGCGGGAAACGGGATGTATTCAATGGGCGCCTCGCCGTGGACGGCCATCAGTGCCTTGGCTACATCGTTGAAGCTGCGGCTGACGCCGGTACCGGCATTGACCACGCCACGATAAATCTTTGCAGACTCACCCGTCTTCGGTGAATAGGGGCCGATCTGCGCGAAGTACATGTTCAGGCGGGCCAGATCGCGAACATAAACGAAATCCCGGCGCTGTTCGCCGTCCCCATATCCGCCGGTGCCGCAAAACAGGCGCACCTTTCCGGTGTCTTTCATCTGCTTTGTAAAGTGGTGGATGACTGAGGCCATGCGCCCCTTGTGCTGCTCACGCGGTCCGAAAACATTGAAGTAGCGAAGCCCCACAGCTGTGATTGGGACTTGGTCCAATGCAAGTTGATTGCGAAGGTAGTGGTCGAAGATAAGCTTGGAAAACCCGTAGATATTCAGTGGACGCTCGT
>JBEKPF010000133.1:0-11806 GCA_049521035.1 Occallatibacter sp.
GCCATGTGAAGGCTCTGCCCGCCAATAAAGATGTCCCGGATGCGCGGAAGTAGTCTGGAGATATGTTGAACATATTAGGGTCGGCCGCGGCATTCGATGGGCTCAGATCCTCGGTTGTGTCGGTATAGACAAGCCCTTGCCAAGTACCGGGAGGTTCTAACGGCGGATAATTCACCGATCCTACAGAATCTACGCCAGGAATCGCTTGTATGGCATCGATCATGCGCCGTTGCATTGCGGGTACTCTTTCGCCGCTGTAGCCTGCTGTCGTCAGATCGGTATCTACCAACATCGCGTTCCGCGGCTCAAAACCGAAGTTGCTGTGCATGGAGCGCATGAGTCCACGCACAGCAACTATCGATGAAGTGACCAGCACTGCGCAGATCGCAATTTGGACGACAAGCAATACGTCTCGCACGGTGATTCGGCGTCCGAACACTCCTGTCGATCCCGCTTTGACAATCTCATACGGATTGGCCCGGAGAATCTGGTGTGCCGGAACAATCCCGAATAGAACTCCGCTCATCAAAGCCAAGACCAAAGCTACCAAATAAACTCCGGCGTCCGGACTTACCGGCACATGGAGGGGGAATCGCGGAAATGGCTGCCACACGCTCAACCGACGTAAAAGCAGAATGCTCGCCACGAGTCCCGTTACGCCTCCAGCCAGCGAAAGCAGCGCGGATTCGGTGAGCAGCTGGCGCAAAATGCGATTGCGGCTCGAACCAAGAGCCAGGCGCAAGGCCACTTCGCGAGAACGGTCGGCGGCTCGCGCCGCAAATAGGCTGCCGAGGTTGGCACAGGCCGCCAGCAGTATCAAACCTGCAAGAAGCATCAATCCGGTGAGAAAAGCCCGCGTAGGCCCATTCAAATAGTCGCCATGAAGACCAGGCCGCGCCAGCGTATACGGGTCATTACTTTCTTCTTTGGGATAGCTCTTTTTCAGGTACGAATCCACGGAGTTCAAATCGGCAGTGGCCTGCGCCGCAGTGACTCCCGGCTTCAGACGTCCCACCATCTCAAACATCCAATGAATCCCGCGCGCCTTCAAATTCTTGTCACCGTATAACTGCTCATGATTCACGATGGGCACGAAGATATCCGAAGCGAAAAACAAGATGGTTCCCTGGAACCCTGGAGGCGCCACTCCAAGGATGGTGAATGGGTGCTTGTTGAGCCGAACAACGCGGCCCACCACAGTTCGGTCGTCTTGAAAATGGCTGTGCCAATATGCGTAGGAGAGCACCACATAGGGAGCGCTGTTTGGGCCGTGCTCATCGGAAGCATGGAAGAAGCGGCCAATATAAGGCCGAATGCGCAATACGTCGAAGTAGTTTCCGCTGGTTTCGTACTGCCAGACATTGGATGGATCTTTGCCCGCATCCAGCCCTGACTGACCGATAGCAAAAACAGCCACATCGTCGAAGCTTTGATTGCGCTGGCGAAGATCGAGATAATCGGGATAGGAGTGGGACGCGACGTCGCTTCCATGTTGGATGACGAAAAGCCTCTCTGCCTGAGGCACATTCAGCGGACGCAGGATAAGCGCGTTCAATACGCCGAAGACGACTGCGTTCGCGCCGATGGCCAGCGTTAGTGTCAAAACGGCAGTGATGGTGAAGCCGGGGGACTTGCGCAGCACGCGCAGACTGAACCGCAAATCCTGCTTGAATGTGTTGATGGAATTGCCGCCGGCCGTCTGACGAATCTCCTCTTTGTACTTCTCGCGTCCGCCAAACTCAACCCGAGCGCGGCGTTCGGCCTCCGTGCGGATAAGCCCCGAGCGCTCCAGATCGTCGGCGCGATGCGCGATGTGCGAGCGGAGCTCCTCCTCCATCTCCGCGTTTACCTTTGAGCGCTGGAAGAGCGTGACGATGCGGAAGCGAATCGAATCGAGAACTCTCATACTTCCTCCGGTTGCGGACCCAGCGCGGCGGCAATGGCGCCCGCCAGCCGATTCCAGCTTGCGGTTTCTTGCTGCAGGCGCTTGCGGCCCGCGGCGGTCAGTTCGTAAAACTTGGCACGGCGATTGTTCTCCGATGTGCCCCAACTCGCCTTGAGCAGTCCCTGGCGGAGAAGGCGAAAGAGCCCGGGATAGAGCGCACCCTGTTCAATCAGCAATGCGTTGGCCGAGATTTGCCCGATGCGCAGCAGAATGCCGTAGCCATGCAGCGGGCCGAGCGAGACAGCCCTGAGAATGAGCAAGTCGAGAGTGCCGGGAAGAAGCTGAGCCTGGTCGGTCACGAAACACCCCTAAGCTGATTAGGAAGCTACACCCACTCCCCTAAGCTGTCAAGGAGAAAGAATCCGACCACCAATATCCCCCAAAAGGGCTGCCCCGATCTGGTGAGATCGGGGCAGCCCGTTGGTTATAGCACGATACGTCGTAAGCCTCTCGCAGCGCCTATTTGATGATGACTACGTTCATGCTCCAGGGGGTGAGAGTAAGCGTCAGCGGCAGGTTCTGCGCGCCCAAACTGGTAGTTGTTGGCGGGTCCCACGCGTCGTTCTGCGACTGGTCGTAGATGGACTTGTCGTAGGTGGTGACGTTCACGCTTGTCGACGAAGTCTTGCCCGTAAGCGTAACCAAAACTGACTGCGGCGTGGTTTCATTCAGATTGAACAGCACCAGCGCCGTACCACCGGAGTTGGTTGCCGCATACGCGCGAACGTCTGTCGTGTCTCCGGCAACAGTCGGCGTCAGCACCGATTCGCCGTTGACCGCCACGTTGCTGAACAGCTGAAATGCGCGTGCCGTGGGAGACATAGTACCGATGGGACCGGCATTTGGACAGGTGGTATCGGAAGGTCCATCGGAGAAAACGTTGTAAGCTCCGAAAGTCTGCCAGCCATAGAGGGATGAGCTATCGTTTCCAGCTTGACCATTGCAGTTCCCGAATCCAATCCACCATGTCAGTCGCGAGACTCCGTCATTCATCATCTCGCCCAGCACCTGGCCGGCATACAAGCCTTGCGTGATTGACCAACTTTGTTTGCCGGGGTTACTGTAGGCTCCTCCAATTTCGCCAACATAAATCGGCGTATTCGGAGTTCCCCACTTGGTCAGTTCCGACTTGATGGTGTTGATGTTCGTGGTCAACTCCTGCGCCGCCTGCTGCGTGATGAAGGTATCGCTTTCCTCGCCGGGAGTCTCCGGGTAGTAGTGATATTCCACAAAGTCGTAAGAGCCCTTGGCGCCGGACATCACATCCTGATCCCACGGAGCATAGTTGGGCTCCACGTCCACGCCGACAAGAGTGCTTGGAGAAGCGGCCTTGACCAGCGAGTAGTAGCCGCTCGTTCCGGTCACTGTGGCGGCGTAAGTTGCCCCATTGTGTTGACTGGAATGGTTGTCCACCTCCCAGCTCCCGTACTCCTCGTTGCCGACTGTCATATGGCTTACCGTGACGCCCAGGGTCAACGCGTCGGCCACCCACGCCGAAGCCTCGGTGGGGTCGCCATACCCGGTGCAGTTCTTACCTGTGCCGTAGTCTGCAGTGAGCGCCAGATCGAGTCCAGCAGGAATAATGAGCTTGTTGACGACATCCTTGAAATCGTCATCCGTGTTCGCATAACTGCCGCACTCGGTATTAGTCTCCCAGTTGTAAGCGTCGGACCACGATCCGCCCGGCCACCGCATCGCCTTGATGCCCGCCGCTTGAAACGCCGACTGTATCCCAGGTTCATCGGCGCTGTCGGTCACGTCATACCAGGCGGCCATGTTCATCCCCAGGAGCTGATCGGTAACCGGTATGCCTGGATTCGCAGGATTCACTGTCACTGTGCTTGCAACAGCAACCGTAGCCGTCGCCGTAACCGCTGTGCCACTGGCCGGTGTGACGGTCAGGGTATAAGTGGTGGTCGCCGTGGGACTGACGGTCAATGCCGTTCCGCTGGTAGCAGCGAGATTGCCCGGAGTGATCACGCCCGTGCCATTCGTAAAGACTCCAGTAAGCGTCGCACTTTGTCCTGCCATAATAGTTGTCGGACTCGCCACAAAACTGGTAATCGTCGCCGGCGGACCGGCAGGATTCACGGTGATGGTCGCCGTCGCCGTGATCGCTGTCCCGCTTGCAGGAGTGACGGTCAGCGTATAGGTCGTGGTCGCCGTCGGGCTGACGGTCACTGCCGTGCCGCTGGTAGCGGCAATACTCCCCGGAGTGATGACACCCGTGCCGTTGGCAAAAACCCCGGTTAGCGTCGCGCTCTGTCCCGCCGTGATGGTCGTTGGACTAGCTACGAAGCTGGTGATGGTGGGCGCTGGGTTCACGGTGACGGTGACAGTCGCAGTAACGGCTGCCCCACTCGACGGAGTCACCGTGAGTGTGTAGGTGGTGGTAGCTGTGGGAGTCACGGTCACTGCCACGCCACTGGTGGCGGCAATACTGCCGGGAGTGATGACACCTGTTCCGCCCGCGAAAGTTCCGGTCAGCGTCGCGCTTTGTCCGGCCGTAATCGTGGTCGGGCTCGCGGTAAAGCTGGAAATGGAGGCGGGCGGAGTAGTTTGCGTTTGGCCTGAAGTACTACTGCAGCCGGTCAAATTTGCTAGGCCCAGACAGAGAGCCATGACCCATGCCGCAAAAACAAAGAGTCGTTTCATAAGTCTTTCCTGTGACAAAAAAGTACTGAATTTTCTTGCCGCCAATTCTACGACTTTGTCAGCACGTTTGGGGAGATTGATTCAGGAGAGCCGTTCAGGTTGGCACCACGGGAGGGGGCCTGGTCGGAAGCTCCGCGACGCCCAGTGGGAGTCTTGTCCGCCTGGCGCGGGTAACTGGCCAGTAAGTGCTGATTCATGAGTGCTTTGACTACATCCCAATCGGGCGAGAATGGTCGCGCGGACTTCTCGTCTGGAAATCCCCTGACTCGCCATCTCCTGATCCGGCGACTCAACCTTCAGGAAGCCAACGCACGGACCGCAGAAACTCCCGCACCCAGCAGTGCGGTTGCATCGTCCGGTTCCAATATCTCCAGTGAGAAGCTCTGCAGCGAGCTCATCTTCACCATGGATTCCAAATGGGCGCGGAGCACCGGAATCTCAAGGAAATGCGCGTTGTGTCCGGTGAAGTAAAATCGCCCCGGCCCGGCCAGATGGATGAAAGAAGCGGTAGCCGCAGCCAGAGCGCGATGCCACAGATCGACAAACTCGCGGCAGCGATGATCTCCCTCTTTGGCGTGGGCAAAAACCTCTTCAGGCTCAAGATCCAGGAAGCGCATGCGCATCGCGCGATAGCCCATGATCCCTTCCAGGTGGCCGACACCACCGCAGCCGCAGAACCGCTCCTTGGGATCAAGCGTGACTGTGACATGGCCGCCCTCCCACACACCTTCGACATAAGGCCAGCGCCCGTAGCCAATGCCATTGCCGATCGTCCACACGCGGGTAAGCTTGTTCAGTTGGCCGCGCGTAGCCGCCACTCCGGCAGCAATGGCGTCGGCGTCATTGGCGATGTGCACAGGTGCGTAGATGCCTTTTGCGGCAAGAGCTTTTCCCAGCTCATCGCCAAGGCGCATTCCCTTGATCTGTGTAAGATTCGGCGCATCCTCCACAATGTTGTAGCGGACGATGCCCGGAACGGCGATCCCGACGGCGTCCACAGGCCCTTGGCCATTCGCAGCCAGTGTGGCAATCTGCGTCGCCAGAAGCTCAACCAGTTCGCCGCCGGGCAGGGCGATCAGCGCGTCCAGCTCGGTTGTATCTTCGGGATAACGAAGCGGGCTGCCGCTCAGCCGCTGATCCTCAAGCCTTCCAGCTACGATGTGTTCGGTAATTACAACGCCGATGGCGGTGGTCATTGAAGCCCTCCCGGGCTGGTTCTTTAGCCTCTGGCATTCAAATCTCTAATTGCGGCTGGCAGGCAAATCAACACAGCCTGAATACTTTCATGGATGCTCCCCTCGACGCTTTCTTGTTGTGCGCTTGGCTCACCGCATCTCAATTCCCCGGAAAGCATATCGCAGCGGCTCAAGCCCCGTCGATTCGTCTCATTTCATCTCGTCAGTCAAGCATCCCTTACGTGTAGCGTGAACAGCAATTAACCAGCCTGGTAGCGATTCAAGCGGCCAATCCCATTAAATGCGGCCACCTTGTAACATTCAGCCAGCGTGGGATAGTTAAAGACCGTGTCAATGAAGTAGTCCACCGTCCCGCCAAGCACCATCACAGCCTGCCCAATGTGAACCAGTTCCGCCGCGCCCTCGCCGATAATGTGCACACCCAGAACCTTGCGCGTATCGCGGTGGAAGATCAGCTTCAACCGTCCCGTAGTGTCGCCGCGAATCTGTCCCCGCGCGACTTCGCGGTAATACGCCATGCCCACTTCGTACGGAACATCCTCGTCCGTCAACTGTTCTTCAGTCTTGCCAATAAAGCTGATCTCGGGAATGGTGTAGATCCCATAGGGATAAAAGCTCGGGTTGGAAGAAGTGCTTTGGTCGCCGAAGGCGCGCGCTGCGGCAACGCGGCCCTGTTCCATTGACACCGAGGCCAGCGACGGAAAGCCGACCACGTCGCCGACAGCAAAAATGTGCTCCACCTTGGTCTGGTATTGCTCGTCGACGGGGATGCGGCCGCGGTTGTCTGCTTCCAATCCCGCTGCGGCCAGGTTAAGGTCTTCCACCGCACCTTGGCGGCCAATTGCGTAGAGCAAAGCGTCGCCGGAGACCTTCTTCTTGCTTTGCAAATTAGCCACCACGGTTGCGTCGGGCAGCTCCTCGACGCTTTCCACCTCTTCACCCAGGCGCATGGTCACGCGGCTGTCGCGCAGGTGGTAGCTCAGCGCTTCAATAATCTCGCGGTCGGCAAACTCCAGCAGCCGATCGCGTTTCTCAATCAGCGTCACCCGCACGCCCAAAACAGCAAACATGCACGCATATTCCACGCCGATAACGCCGCCGCCAACCACGATCAAGGTGCGTGGCAGGACCGGCAAATCGAGAATCTGATCGCTGTTGACAATAGTGCGCCCGTTAATGGGTACCTTGGGCGAAACAGCGGGCTTTGTGCCCACCGCAATGATCACGCGGTCCGATTCCAGCGTCGCATCTCCCAGCGGGCCCTCAACGCGAATCACGTGGGGATCGACGAAGTGGGCGATGCCGTGCACCACGTCGATTCCGTTGCGCGAGAGCTGTGCCTCGGTCACGTCCACCTCGGTCTTCACCACTCCCTGTACGCGGAAGGCCAGGTCGGCCATCGTGATCTTTTCCTTAACCCTGTAGTTCATGCCGTAGACCGTGCGGTAGTTGTATCCGGAGAGGTGCATCACGGCTTCGCGCATCGTCTTTGAAGGGATGGTTCCGGTGTTAACGCATACGCCACCCACAACCGAGCGAGCCTCGACGACAGCCACACGCTTCTTCATCTTCGAGGCGGCCACTGCGGCCCGCTGCCCGGAGGGCCCGGAACCGATAACGGTCAGGTCATACTTGACGGCGCTCATGCGAATATCACTCCAGGATTGGATGCTACCTGTATTGGATGCAGATATGGTGGTCGTGGGCTCCCACGCTAGCCGGGAGGGTCTACAACCGGAGGCTACCATAGCGCGGCGTAGCTACGGATAAACAAGTTATACGAATTCTGAAGATAGACCTTGAAGATTTGAGCAAGGATTGCATTCGTCTGGGCCAGGTCCGGGGCCCTTGGGAAGGGTATTTGTTCGAGGGGGAGAACTCTCGTTTTTGAGATCCGTAGGGCTACAAATCAATGCACTTGCGATACTAGCTCTGGGTCTGGACCGTCTTCGGAAGCCTCTCGCGGGTCCATGCATGTGCATTCATACACACGCGAAGCCCATTGAACCCCGTTACTAACGTGAATTAAGGCACATTTAGCGTCAAATAATGCGCAATTTGTGCCTTATTCGCATCTTTCATCTCACTTTTCCCTGCGCCCAAATGCACGTGTTCCGCAACCTTCACGAGTCCATTTCCAATGTCGTAACCTGCACACATAACCACATTCGCGCAGGCCCTAAAAGTGCGCGGGGCGCAGCGCCGGCTGATAGGCCGACTGCCTCTTGCCGCTCAGGGTACCGCCGGACTGCTTGTCGTCGTCGAGGCGGAATTGACGAATCATGCCATCCAAATCGCTGGCCAGCGAGGCGAGATTCTTGAGAGCCTCAACGGCCTCTTCGGCGCCCTGCGCAGTTTCAATCGAGAGCTGTGAAATGTGACCGGCGGATTCAGAAATTTCGCCGGAGGCCGCAGTCTGCTCGGTGGCGGCAGTGGCGATCATTTGAATCTGATGTTCCACCTGCTTTGAAGACGTAATGATCACTTCGAGGCTTTGGCGCGCATGTGCAGTCTCTTCCATGCCGGTTTCAACAGCGGAGCGGCTCGCATGCATCACCTCGAGAGTCGTCCGGGTTTCTTCCTGGATACTCCGGATGGTTCCTGCAATTTCTTCTGTGGCTCCCTTGGTGCGTTCGGCGAGTCGGCGAACCTCGCCGGCGACCACCGCAAATCCGCGGCCGTGTTCGCCCGCGCGCGCGGCCTCAATGGCGGCGTTCAGGGCCAACAGGTTGGTTTGCTCGCTGATCTCCTGAATTACGCTGACCACCTTGCCAATTTCTTCGGAGCGTTGTGCAAGCGATGTCATCTTTTCCGCGACCGAGGTGGTGGCAGAGGCGATTTTTTCCATGGTCGCTGTCGCGGCACGCATCACCGAGCCACCCTGATCGGCGGCCTCGGCCGACTCGCGGCTTGCGCTCGCGGCGCTCTCGGAGTTGTGGCTTATTTCACCAATCGTCGCCGTCATCTCCTGCGCCGCGGCGGCAATCTGGTTGGTTTTGCTGGATTGCGTGCGAGCATTGCCCGCGCTTTGCACGGAACGTGCGCTGATTTCTGTGGTCGCCGCTGAGAGCGTTTCGGCACCCTGTGCGACGGATTGAAGGACGGAACGCATTGACTCTGCGCAGGCATTGATCGCTTCACCAAGACGGCCGATCTCATCGGTGCCGGTGATCCTGACGTTTGCCGTAAGGTCCTTGGCTGCCATCGCTTCCATTGCGATCTTTAATCTGTTGAGCCGCGGCGCGATTTCGCGAGTGAGAATCAGTCCAACGACCACGCAGAGCACAACGATGACGACCGTGACCGCGATGCTGATCCAAATCGCGTGGCCGCTGCCGATAGTGGCTTCGCGGGCGGCCTGCGTGCCGAAGTTCACGTTCAGATTGACGTCGTCGTTTGAACCCTTCAGCGAGGAACCGAAACTCTGAATCGCGGAATCGGACATGAGAATGTCCAATGCGTCTCCGGTCTTGCCCTCCTCCAGCAATCGATCGGCGCGATTGCTCAATTCCAGGTACTGCGCAAAGTCTGCGGAGAACTTCTGATAAACTTCGCGTTCTCCGGAATAACTGACGTATGGCTCGTAGGCGCGAATTGCCGTCTGATAGTCAGCGAGGGCCAGCTGGCGCGAGTCTCGATACGTCGCTACGCACGCCGGCGTGGTGCAAAGAAGTCGGGCAAGGTCGGAACGGCGCACAACATTCAGAGCGGCGCGAGACTCGGCGAGGTGGTTGATCGACGGAAAAGAGTTCTCACTGACTTCCGTATTCTTCGCAGCCATCTGGCGGAAGGTAAGGGAGGTGTAAATACCCAGCGCGATGCAGAGTAAGCAAACGATGCCAAAGGCAAAGGTGAACTTGCGCGAGATTGGGAGGTTGCGGATCATTGACATGCGTGAGGCCCCTTCTAAAGTGATTCTTCAATCCTCATCGGCAGTGCGGGGCTCAACTTGAATCACTTCGCTTGAATCGATATTCTTGGGCCGCATTTCTAATATCTGAATAGATCTCTCTGGAATGAGGTTTCACATGCATGAATTCCGCCAGCTTTTCCGTCAATGGCTTGGGGCCGTTTGCCTTGTGGTGATTGCCTATGCACCTACGTGCCGTCTGCACGCGCAGACCGCGCCCACTGCTCCGGCGGCAACCCAACCAGTTCCGCTGCTCAAAGAAATGCCGGTGCAGTCGGCAGCTCGAGCTGCTTCTGAACGGGAGCACCAGCGGGAGATGGATCTGCTGGGGATCAAGGAGTTGCGGCCAGGCACCGAGAAGGATGCTAACTGGGACGAGTCGAAGGCCAACGTCTATGCAAAGCTGCCCGATCCGCTGGTAGAAAAGAGCGGGAAGCCCGTGACGACTGCCAAAGAGTGGTGGAGGGTTCGTCGACCGGAGATCGTTGAGGATTACGACCGCGAGGTACTGGGACGGACGCCTGCGAACCTGCCCCGGGTGACCTGGGAGGTCGTCAGCACGACGCCGGAAAAGATGGGCGGTATCGCAGTGGTGACGAAGCGGCTGGCGGGGCACGTGGACAACTCCAGTTGCCCGCAAATTGCGGTCACCATCGATGCGACGCTGACGACGCCGGCGGATGCAAAAGGTCCAGTTCCAGTGATTATGGAGTTGGCATTCGCAGGTGAGTTCAAGGCTTCGTTGGTGAGGCCGATCTCCGACACGACTACGGGCGCGCTGGGCGATTACGGACAGACATGGGAAAGTCAGGTGTTGGCGAAGGGGTGGGGATTCGCCGTGCTCTCTCCTACCAGTTACCAGGCCGACGATGCAGCAGGGATGACCGAGGGCATTATCGGGCTGATGAACAAAGGCCAGCCGCGCGGGCTGGAGGACTGGGGCGGATTGAAGGCCTGGGCGTGGGGCGCAAGCCGCTTGCTGGATTACCTCGAAACCGATAAGACCGTCAACGCAAAACAAGTGGGCATCGAGGGGCATTCGCGCATGGGCAAGGCGGCGTTAGTAGCCATGGCCTATGACCCGCGTTTTGCAGTGCTGTACTCGAGTTCGTCCGGCGAAGGCGGAGCCAAACTCTACCGGCACGTCTACGGCGAACCGCTCAGTCATATCGAGACGCCCTACTTCTACTGGATGGGCGCGAATCTCTTGAAATACGCCGGCCCCCTGACACCCGGCGATCTCCCGGTGGATAACCATGAACTGATTGCCTTGTGCGCACCCAGGCCTGTGTTTATAGGCGCAGGCACCAGCGTGCGGAATGAACCGGGCAAACCAGGCGACGGATGGGCGGATGCGCGTGGCATGTTTCTGGCGGAAGTCGCAGCAGGGCCTGTCTATCGCCTATTGGGCAAGAAGGACTTGGGGACAACAGAATTTCCGGTGATGGAAACGGCTGTAATCGACGGAGATCTCGGGTTCCGGCAGCATAGCGGCGGACACACACCCGCTCCAAATTGGCCGACATTTCTGACCTTTGCGAGCAAGTATCTGCACGGGCCGGATGCCTCCAAAGCTCCCTAAAGCTCCTTTGACATAACGATGCTATGGCATTTTTCGCCGGGCTTCAGAGGCTGTGTGGGGTGGAACTCCTCTGTGCCGGTTTCGACATAACCGTAGCGGCGATAGATGCGAGGTAGCTCGGGACGCAGGCTGAGGACGGTGATGTCAATTCCTTCGCAGCCTTGACCGCGGAGATGGTCTTCGGCGGCTTCGACGACGCGGCGGGCGAGGCCTGAGCCCTGATGGGTGGGATCGACAGCGAGCTGGCCCAGGTAGCCGCGCTGACCGCGCACTTCAACGTAGACGCAGCCTAGGAGTTGTCCCGACTCATTCTCAGCGACCAGAATGGTGCCTTTGCACATCATGTTCGCGAGGCGAATTTCGTCGGTTCGCGTGCCTTCGAGGAAAGTTTCGATGGAGAAAGCGGAGTTGATGAGCGGGATCAGGCGCTCGATATCGACTGCGCTGGCGGCTCGAAACTGCAGAAGCTGGCCTGACATCGGTGTGATCCAGTATGCCAGAAACCAGACGATCAAAGC
>JBEKPF010000134.1:0-11501 GCA_049521035.1 Occallatibacter sp.
TGGGGTGAGGTTCTCGTTGCTTGTGTTCATCTCTATCTTTCCTAGAAGGTTCCGGCGAGGACTCGTTCGTACATCTCACGGTCTACGTTGCCGCCGGTGAGCACAATCCCGACGCGCTTGCCTTGCAGGTGCTGCTTTTCTTCTAGAGCACCCGCAAGCCCGGCAGCTCCGGCGCCCTCGGCCAGGTTGTGGGTATCCTGATATAAGACGCGCATGGCTTCGGCAATGGCTGCGTCGGAGACCTCGACGATGCGGGCTACGTTGTTCCAGATGACTTCCATGGCGAGCGAGTTGGGTTTGCGGCAGGCCAGACCGTCGGCGATCTCCGTGAGCGAAGGCGCTTCAACGACCGTGTGCTGCGCGAAACTAAGTGCATAAGAAGGGGACTGCGCCGCCACGACACCGACAATCTCCGTTTTCAGACCGAGAGCGTTGCGTGCCGATGCCACGCCGCATATGGACGAGCCTAGCCCAATGGGTACGTAGACGACATCGAGCCGTGGAGCCGTCTCAAGAAATTCCAGCGCGTAGGTCGAGGTACCCATCACCAGCCGTTCGTGGAAGGATTCGACCAGGGTGAAACCGCGCTTTTCGGATAAGGCGCTCGCATATTCAAGCGACTCCTGAAAGTCGTGTCCGTGTTCAACCAGTTCGACGCCCTGGGCCAGCATGGCGCGATTCTTCTCCTTACTGTTGCCGAAGGGAACCACAATGACTGCTTTCAAACCAAGTAGCCGTGCCGCCATTCCCACGCCTTGGCCATGATTGCCGCGCGTGGCCGCAACCACTCCCACCAGATCCGGCTTTGTCTGTTTCAGCCAATCCATATAGACCAGTGCGCCGCGCAGCTTGAATGCTCCAACGGGCGAGTGATTCTCATGTTTGATCCAGGCTTCGACGCCAGGCTTCTGTTCGGTCGAAAGGCGCTGGTTAATCAGCGGCCACGAGTACTGCGGAGTGGGTGGCATGTGGCGATAAACAACGGTTTGTGCTTCGCGGATCTGGGCAAGAGAGGGAAGCTGCATGGCTCCAGCATACGGTCTCTCAGGGAGTTGGATGAAGGCAAAGTCGATCGCATCTCGTTCTATGGGAAGAGTCCTCTTGACCTTGAAGCCTTGTCCGCTCAGACTGGTTGAGCGATCTTTCTGCTGGCGGAACTTGCTGCCGCCGGATTCCCAACTACAAATAATCCCTGGAGGAACCTCATTCCATGCAATCAGTGAATCTTGCCAATCGGATAAGTCGCAGAACCGCCCTGTTGCGGATGGGCGCCGTTGCCGGCGCAGTAACCAGCGTCGCCGTTCTTGCTGAAACCCTGCGGGCGGAGGGATCTCCAAACGGACAGGCCGCGCCCGCTCCGACGCCCCCAACCGGGCCTTTCAAGCTGCCGCCGCTACCCTACGCCTACGACGCGCTGGAGCCTTACTTTGATGCAGAGACCATGCACCTGCACCACGACAAACACCACCAGGCGTATGTGAACAATTTGAATGCTGCTGTAGCTGCGCATCCTGAGCTGGCAAGCAAGTCGGTGGTGGATTTGCTGACAAGCCTCGGCACCATCCCCGAATCCGCTCTGAATCCGATTCGCAACAACGGCGGCGGTCACTACAACCACTCCTTCTGGTGGCCTACGCTGGGCAAAGGTGGCACCGCGCCAACAGGAGAGCTGGCTAAGGCGATTGATGCGAAATTCGGCTCGCTATCCGCATTTCAGGACAAGTTGACCGCAGCGGCGCTGAGTGTTTTTGGCAGTGGCTGGGCCTGGCTGGTGAAGTATCCTGACGGGACGGTCGCAATCCAGACCACACCGAACCAGGACGCCACCATCAGCGCAGGGTTGAAACCGGTGCTAGGCGTTGACGTCTGGGAACATGCTTATTACCTGAAGTACAAGAACGTGCGCGCGGAATACGTGAAGGCCTTTTTCCAAGTGCTGAACTGGGATTACGTCAGCGGACAGTTTGCGAAGAAGGTGGATGCGTAAAACGCTTGCATCGGTCCGGGCGCCTATCATCTGGGTGACTATTGGGGCAGCTTTCGCGGTCGGCATCGAGAGCGGCATGGCAGGCTGCCGTTCGGCACCCGAACTCACTGCGCAGCAGGCGGAAGGGAAGCACCTCTACGAGGTTCGCTGCGCTCATTGCCACCAGGACAACGACCTCGCCCTGAAGAAGGTACCGCCGGATCTGCACGGACTGTTCGATCGCAAGACATTGCCCAGCGGCATTCCAGCCACGGATGCTGCTGTTGAAAACAATGTGCTTACCGGCAGAGGAATGATGCCTGGCTTTGCCGGGCGGTTTGACCAGAAGCAGATGGCCGCATTGCTGGCTTACCTGCACACCGGGTTGCGCTGAACCCTTCGGCCTGCCGCTTTCCGGCATATTTTCCCCTCATCCTGATGCGGCGTGACTTTCGTCACCCAAAAGTAACTAGATCATATGATATTTACAACTTTGGTTCCAATCTAGGATTACACTGGTAATCTGCTAATTGTGACTAGTAGGGGATGCGCCGAAGCCGCGGTATCAGCGGTGAGAGCAACGGACGAAGTCCCCCAACGCTCAATTGGCAGAGGCTACCGGCCTTGAGTTCGCTCAAAACGGGACCGGAGGCCCGGCATGTATCGACGTTGGGAGGGTGATTATGACAGTCAGATGGGGAAAATGCTTCAATTTTAAAAGGTGTGGGGACGCTGACTCAGGGGAACTGGTTCCAATTCCTGTTGGGTCGCCCTTTGTTTGTCCACAATGTGGAGCCGAACTGGCGCCGGAAGACGCAAAAGTCCCCAACAAGCGGCCGATCGTTCGTGTCAAGAACCCCGAGAATCCCAGGGAAGTTACTGAGATCCGTGAGACCTCTGTCAAGATTGACAAGGCCCCAGCCAAGCCGGCTCAGGCCGAACCCGCCCAAAGCAAGCGCCCGCATAAAAGGTCAGTGCTTCCTAAATTCGCTATTGCGGCTTTATTTCTTCTTCTCGTAGGAGGCGCAGCATTTTTGACCTGGGGCAGGTTGAACAGCGCAAAGGCCGCTGGTTCGATCAACGCGGATAACACAATTCTCCGCCTAGCGGGCTCGAACACCATCGGGGACAGTATGGTGCCCTCGCTGGCTGAGGCATTCCTGAAGAGTCAGGGAGCGGCGGATGTTCACGTTCTTCCTGGAGCTAATCCGCAAGAGAAGGTGGTCCAGGGCATACTCCCCGGCAATGCGAGTCCCTCCTTCATCGTCATAGCGGCTCACGGGTCGGCGACCGCGTTCACTGCCATGGCCGAGAGCGCTTGTGACATTGGCATGGCTTCGCGGAGGATCAAAAGCGATGAGGCCGCCAAACTGGAGCCGTTGGGAGACATGACTTCGGCGGGGAACGAACATATCCTGGGGCTCGACGGCATTGCAGTCATTGTCAACGCTTCCAATCCAAATAGTGAGCTGCATAAGGACGAGATCAAGCGTATTTTCGCAGGGGAAATAACCGACTGGTCGCAAGTTGGTGCGAGCCACGGAGCGATCAATGTTTACGCAAGAAGCGACAACTCGGGAACGTATGACACGTTCAAGAGCCTGGTACTCGATGGAACCCCGTTGGTCGTATCTGCGCGGAGGTTTGAGGATAGCAATGCGCTTTCAGAGGCAGTATCCGGTGATCCAAACGGCATAGGCTTTATCGGCCTCCCGTTCGTTCATAACGCAAAACCGATCGTGATCTCCGAAAAGGGGACGCACGGTCTGTTGCCAAATCGACTGACTGTGGCAACGGAAGACTACACTCTATCGAGGCGGCTCTATCTTTACACCCCCTCGATTCCACGGAACAAGTTCACCCAGTTGTTTGTTGAATTCGCTCTCTCCAAACAAGGTCAGGATTTGGTTGCCGCCGACGGATTTGTTGCCCAAAGCGTCAAGCCAGAAACGCAGGAAGTATCGAAGGCCGCGCCGGACGACTACAAACAGCTGACAAAGAACGCGGAACGTCTACCTCTCGATTTTCGGTTTGATACTGACAAGTCTGGCACGGACAACAAAGCCCAGGCGGATCTGGATCGGGTTGTTGCCTTGATAGCAGACGGAGGGGGCTCCAAAGACAAGATCATGCTCTTTGGTTTCTCTGACAACGCAGGTTCTGCTGAGAAAAGCAAGGCAACCTCGTTGAGCCAGGCCAAGTTGATCCAGAATCAACTCGAACAGCGCGGTATCCAGCCCAAAGTGGTGCGAGGGTTCGGATCGAGCCTTCCTGTTGCTTCGAACGATACGGACGCAGGGCGCGAGAAGAACAGGCGTGTAGAGATCTGGATGGGCAACTGATTTACTGTGGTTCAATGCACAGGGCGCGGCGGATTTTTCATCGACGCGCCCTGCGTCTTTAGCGACAGGCAACACCGATATTTCGTTTTCTCTGCTTTTAAGGCTACTTTGGGCCTGCCACGACGGGTAACTTGCTGAATCTATTCGTAGCGGATCGCGTTCATAGGGTCGACTCCGGCCGCGCGACGTGCGGGCAATGTACAAGCCAGAGTCGCTACGAGAGCAAGCACTAGCGTTGCGCCGGCCAGCAACAAGGGTTCGGCGGAAGTTGTGCCACCTGCGGACCAGCGCGCCATCAGCTTGCTCGACGCAAACGTCAAGACGACACCTGCCAGGATGCCCCCGCCAACGCTCACTACCGTGGAGCGGAAGACGATGGCGAGAACGTGTGCCCGTTGCGCGCCTAGCGCCATCCGAATTCCGAACTCGTTGGTGCGCTGAACGACGGAGTAGGAGACGACGCTGTAGAGCCCGACCGCGGACATGACCAGGGCCAGGACAGCGAATGCGCCAAAAATCCCGGTGAGCAAGCGGCCGCGAGACCACTCGGGCTCGTCTTGAATCCAGTGCTCAAGATCCTCGGTACCGCTATTGGTCTGCTGGTCGTGGTCGATCGTATTCACCTTCGCACTGACGGCATGCAAAAGGCTAAGAGGAGTCACATCGGCGCGAACCAGTAGTTGTGTGTACATGCGCAAGCCCAAGGTGAACGGTACAAAGGCCTCAGGTTGAATTGGTCCGGCCAGACCGTCGTCGAGTTTGTCCTGGATGACGCCAATAATGAGCAAGTTTCCAGTTGCACTTGGGGCGATCAGATTGAATGGCGGAGCGTCACGCGCATCAGGGAACTTGATGGAGTGCCCGATCGCGTCGCCATCGGGGAAGTACCGCTTGGCCAGCGTTTGATTGATAACGACCACAGGAGCCGCATTGTGATTTTCTGTCTGATCCCAGATGCGCCCCTGCGCCATGAGGATTCGCAGAGCCGGGAAATACTCCGGGCTGACGAAGTTCAGGCGCGCCGGCTGCTCGGTGCCGGAAGGTCTGCCAAGAATTTCAAAGTGCGTTCCGTTTCCGTTGTTGGGAGGGGTCGCGTTTGTCGATATGGCGACCATGGTGACGCCGGGAACTTCGGCCACGGCTGATTTGAGCCGTTCGAAGTAGGAGGCTCGCTCGGCCCACGTCTTGTACGTGCCCTCATGCACCGGAATCCCAACCGACATAATATTGTGCGGATCATAGCCCAGGTGCATGTGCAGCATCTTGAGGAAGCCCTCGATGGCAGCTCCCGCCGTGGTCAGCATGAGCAGAGTGAGAGCGAGTTGTCCTGCGATGAGCGTGCCGTGGAACCTGCGCCCGCTGACGCTGCCGGCGACCTTGCGCGTGCCGGCCTGCATAATCTCACTGACATTGGGCTTCGATACCTGGAGCGCAGGCCATAGCCCAAAAAGGACTCCGGTTGCAACAGCCACCGCCATGCAGAAGAGCAAGACGGGGAGATTGATATGGATGGCTGCCTCATGGGGAATGGAGTTCATGGGGAGATTGGCGACGATCAGATCAAGCGACCGGTAGGCGATGAACAGACCAAGAGCAGCGCCGGTGAGCGAAATCAGCAGAGATTCGGTGAGCAACTGGCGAATGATGCGTCGACGGCTGGCGCCGATGGCAGCGCGGACGGCGAACTCGTGATTACGTGCTATTGCGCGGGCGAGCAGAAGAATGGATACATTTCCGCAGCCGATAAGCAGCAACATGGATACTGCGCCGAAGAGCAAGTAAGGCACTCCGCCAAGGCGCTCGAGAAAATCGTCGTTGAAGCCTCTCAGCTTCAGGTGGAATGGCACGGTGGGGAAATGTTTTGGGGTTTCCTGAGCAAATTGCCTTATGAGGGGATCGAGGACCGACTCAGCGGCCTGATGAGTGATGCCAGGTTTGAGCCGCACCCCGACATAGAAAGCGGGAACAGGGTCCTGCGTGATTTTCTTGGGAAGGTAAACGTCGGCGTCGTCCCAGGTGAAGCGCGGAGCCGCCACCCCAACGACGGTGTAGTTTTTGCGGACCATCTGCATGGTTTTGCCGATTACGCTGCGGTCTGAGTTGAAGTGCCGTTGCCAGAATTTGTAGGAGAGCACGACCACCGGCTGAGGGTCCTGTCCGTCGATTGCATCCGAGGGCTGTAGATTGCGACCGAATGCAGCGGGCACGCCAAAATATTCGAATGCATTTGAGCTGAAGTAGTCGGCGTTGACATCTTCAGGCAGATCCGATCCGGTAACGGTGAGGTTCCATTGATCGGCAAGAAACGCATCATCGACAACCGGAGAGTGGCGAATCTGCTGCCACTGGCCTGCAGTCAATCCAACGCCGTTCAATTGCCCTTTGCCGGTATCAATCCGCAGGTGAACCATGCGGTCTGCGGCCGCGTAAGGATACGGGTCAATGAGAAATCCATAGACTACGCTGAAGACCGCCGTGGTTGCGCCGATGCCGAGAGCAAGCGAAAATACGGCAGTCAGCGTGAATCCAGGCAAACGGGTCAATTGCCGGAAACCGTAACGGACATCCTGGAACAGGGTCTGCATCTGGAACCGCCTTCCTACGGGGAAATGGTGAATTTGGCGCTACTCGTATCGAATCGCTTGCATGGGTTCAATTCCGGAGGCGCGCCGCGCAGGAATGACTGAGGCTATGAGCGCAGCCAACGACAACACGCAGACTGCGCCAAACAGCAACAGGGGATCGCGCGAGCTTTCACTGGCCCAGCTTTGCATCACTCTGTTCAGTGCCACCGTGAGCACAATGCCGGCAAGAATCCCCGCGCCCACACTCATCAGCGTAGAGCGAAAAACGATTCCAAGTAGGTGACTTCGCTGCGCTCCCAGCGCGATTCGGATGCCGAACTCATTGGTTCGTTGAACAACGGCGTAGGAAACCACGCTGTAAAGTCCAACCGCGGCAAGCGCCAGCGCCAAAGCGGCGAATGCGCCAAACAGCCACGCCACAAATTGTCCACGAGCCCACTCAGGTGTTCGTGAGATCCAATGCTCGAGATCGCGAACATCGCTACCGGTCTGCTGGTCATGGTCAATGGAGTTCACTTTGATCCGCACCGCGTGCAGCAATAACACCGGGGATGCTTGCGAGCGGACAAGTATCTGCGTGTACATCCCCATTGCCACCGTGTAGGGGACAAAGGCTTCCGGGAGAATCGGCTTTGCGAGTCCGTCGTCGACCTTGTCGGCTACGACGCCGACGATCAAGAGGCCGCTCGCGGTGCCTGGGGCTGTAAGCAGGTATGGTGGCTGCGGGATGAGCTCCGGCACCTTCAGTGTGTGCCCCAATGCGTCGCCATTTGGGAAATACCGTTTGGCGAAGGTATGATTGACCACCACGACTGGCGCGCCCCGATGGCTCTCGTCTTTGTCCCAGACTCGGCCCATCAGAAGGGGAATGCGCAACGCTGGAAAGTACTCGGCGCTAACCATATTGAAACGGAAAGACTGGTCCTGCGCTGCCGGCTGGCCGAGAATCTCAAACTTGGTCCTGAAGCCGTTCGACGGAGGCGTGGCGTTACTGGAGATGGCCGTCATCGACACGCCGGGAACCTCCGCGACCTTCTGCTGCAACTGTTCGAAGTAAGCCGCACGTTCGGCCCAGGTTTTGTAAGCTCCGTCGTGGATAGGGATTCCGACTGACATGATGTTGTGAGGGTCGTAGCCGAGATTGGTGTACGCCACGCGGAGGAAACCCTCGATGGCCGCTCCCGCACCCGCCAGCATCAGCAGGGTGAGAGCGATCTGGCCAGCGATTAGGACGTTGTGGGTCCTGCGTCCTTTTACCCCGCTGGTGGTTTTGGTTGTGGTGGACTGCATGACCTGGCTTACTTCAGGACGGGAAAGTTGCCACGCCGGCGAGAGTCCAAAGAGGATTCCTGTAGCAATCGCGACTGCCATGGAGAAGATCAGCACGGGGACGCTGATGTGGATGGAGGCCTCGTGGGGGAAGGAAAACTCAGGCAGGTTGGCCACGATCATGTCCAGCGATTTGTAGGCAAGAAGCAGGCCCAGGGATGCTCCGGCGATGGATAGCAGAAGAGCCTCGGTCAGCAATTGCTGGACGATGCGGCTTCGGCCAGCTCCAATGGCGGCACGCACGGCAAATTCATGCTGCCGAGCGGTGGCGCGCGCAAGAAGCAGAATGGAGACGTTGCCGCAGCCAATCAGGAGCAGCAATGCGACTGCACCGAAAAGCAAGTAGAGCGTGCCACCCAGTTCCTGGACAAACTGTTCGTTGAGACCGACGACATGAAGCCGCCAATGTTCGAGCGGAAAATGTCTTGGCGTCTCTTTAGCGAATTGGACGATCAGAGGTTCAAGGGCGCCTTGTGCCTGGTCATGAGTTATGCCGGGTTTGAGCCGAATGCCCACGTAATAATCCGGTCCCTGACTCTCGGTTACCTTCATGGGCAGGTAGACGTCACCGTCTCCCCAGGCGAAGCGCGAGCCCGCTACGCCCACGATGGTGTAGTTCTTCCGCGTCAGTTGGATGGTTTTTCCGAGGACGGCTGTGTCGGCGTTGAAGTGACGCTGCCAGAACTTGTAGCCGAGCACGACTACCGGCTGCGGATCTTGACCATCGATTGCATCGGAAGGCTGCAGACCGCGCCCGAGCGCTGCCGGAACCCCGAGAAAATTGAAAGCGTTCGAGGTCAGGGATACGCCCAAAACATCTTCAGGCAAATCGCTTCCAGTGATCGACATGTTGTTGCCGTCCTGGAGAAAAGCGTCTTCAACCACTGGCGACTTACGGACCTGCTGCCACTGCGATCCGGTCACCCCGAGGAATCCGCGCAGTTGGCCATCCGGCATTAGCAAGCGCAGATGGATCATCCGGTCCGGAGAAGCATAGGGGTAGGGATCCATGAGAATGCCATAGACGACGCTGAAGACTGCCGTGGTGGCGCCGATTCCAAGAGCCAGCGAGAGGACAGCGGTGAGCGCAAACCCCGGCATCTTGACCAACTGTCGGAAACCGTAGCGCATATCCTGGAACAGAGTCTGCATGGGGAACTCCCAAGTTGTTTTGTACGGGGCGCGATGGGGAATGGTTCGTTAGGCCGAGTATCCGGTCAGTGCGGGAGCACGTCTGTTGCCAGGAGATGCCGCACTTAAACTGCTGAAACCATTAGCGGAGGTACCTGTTCGGCCTCTCACGATGTCCGCTTTCGAGAGCTAGGTGTTCAGGAACGGACAATCGTGAATGGGCGAGCCGGACTCACTGACACGGTTGAGTGCTCAGTGCAGGCCGGCGTGACTCAAATCACGTTATACTCAGGATTGTTATGGCAACCGAGAAAACCTTCTATCTTGAGACCTTCGGCTGCCAGATGAATGCCCATGACTCGGAAAAGGTCATCGGCACATTGGAGCACGAAGGGTACCGGCAGGTCGAGACTGAGGAAGACGCCGGCCTGATCCTCTACAACACATGTTCTATTCGAGACAAGGCCGAGCAGAAGGTCTTCAACCGCCTTAACGACTACAAAAAACTGCACAAAGCGGGGAAGCGCTTTGGCGTGCTGGGGTGCGTGGCGCAGCAGGAAGGCGAGAGGATCTTCGAGCGGGCGCCGTATGTCTCGCTGGTCTCAGGATCTGCCTCCTACCGCAAACTCCCAGAGATGCTGGTCCGGCTCGAGGCCGGCGAGAACCGCGTGACCGGGTTGGACGACCGGCAGACTGACGAGACCTTCGAGACGGAATTCACGGCGCGCCAGAACCAGTTCCGCGGGTACATCACCATCATTGAGGGCTGCGACAAGTTCTGCTCGTATTGCGTGGTGCCTTACACCAGGGGCAAGGAGCGGAGCCGGGGTTCAGACTCGGTTTTGGAGGAGGCTCGCCGAATTGTCGATCTGGGATACACCGAGATTCAGTTGCTGGGCCAGAACGTGAACAGCTACCGAGATCCGGAAGGGAAGCGCAGCTTCGCAGAACTGCTGGCGGAGGTCGGACAGGTGCCTGGAATCCGGAGGGTTCGATTTACCACGAGCCATCCCCGGGACTTCACGCGCGACATCGTAGACGCGATCGATGCCGTCCCCACGCTCTGCGACCACGTGCATCTGCCCGTTCAGTCCGGCTCGGAGCGGGTGCTCAAATTGATGGCGCGGGAGTACACTCCAGAGTGGTATCTGGAGCGGATCGATTGGATCAGATCAGCTCGCAGGCAGATCTCACTTTCGACGGACATCATTGTAGGATTTCCCGGCGAGACTGCTGAGGACTTTATCCAAACGATGGACCTACTGGCGAAAGTCGAGTACGATTGCGTCTTCGGTTTCAAATATTCGGCGAGGCCGAATACGCCGGCGCTGATGATGATCGACTCCATACCAGAAACCGAAAAAGCGACGCGCCTTCAAGTATTGCTTGATAGGCAGCGCGAAATTCAACGAATCAATTACGCTAGACACTTGGGGCAAACTCTTGAGGTAATGGTAGAGGGGCAGAATCCGGCGCGAGGGCAAGTCACAGGACGCAGCAGCCAAAATAAGCCGGTCAATTTTACCTGCACTCAACCGATCGCGCCCGCTCCGGGAAGTTATCTTCAGGTGAAGATCACCGGGACGCATCCAAACAGTTTAGTTGGAGAATCCATCTAAGCTGGTACAGAAGGGGAGGACATGGATATTGAGGTTCGAATACGCGGTCTGATGATGGACCCGTCGACCAACATGCCCATCGTGGTGCTCAAGGATATTGCCTCGGAGACTGTGATGCCCATCTGGGTCGGCAGCTTTGAAGCCAACGCCATCTTCATTGAGATTGAGAAGGTGGAAGCTCCGCGTCCTATGACCCATGACCTGTTGCGAAATGTCATCCGTCACTTGAATGCCGAGCTGGAACGTGTGGTCATTACAGAACTTAGAGACAGCACTTTCTTAGCCGTTCTTTGGCTGCGACAAGGAGAAGAGGCGGTCATGATCGACGCCAGACCGTCGGATGCTATCGCGCTGGCTCTGCGAGCGGACTGCCCGATTTATGTCTCCGAGCAGGTGATGCAGGCTGCCAAGCTGAACACCTCCGGCCCACCTGATGGTCCTACTGCTGGGGAGTTGCGCGGCTGGCTAGAAGGGCTGAACGATGAGGATTTGGGTCGCTATAAGATGTAGCGATCTGTCCCTTCAGAGA
>JBEKPF010000135.1:0-11459 GCA_049521035.1 Occallatibacter sp.
CTACAAAGATTCCCAAGGAAGAGCCGGTCCCGTTTTATAAGAACGAGTACTTCTGGATGATTCTTGCGATCATCTGCTTCCTTGCCCTCAACATCTACTTCTGGTAACCGAGGTTACGCATGCACAACTCAGCAATCTCGATCTGGTTTTTCATAGGAGTTCTTCTCACCATCTATGGCGCAATGATTTTCGGCTATGGAGTGTACGAGCTGGTTGTCGGACATACGGCCAACGTGATTCTGGCCAACCTGCACGCGCCTGTCTGGTGGGGCGGTCTATTACTGGCGCTCGGCTTGTTCTACAGCCTGCGCTTTCGCCCGAGCCGCAACGGTTAATGGAAATGCGGCAACCCCGAAATGCGGGGATAAGGAGCAAGTGAGTTATGACAACAAAACGGAAAATGACGTTCGGCATCGTGGTAGGCAATCGCGGATTTTTTCCCGGCCATTTGGCCAACAGCGGCCGCGAAGAGATGATTGCTGCAGTTGAGTCTGCGGGCGACAAGGCGATTGTGCTCAGTCCCGAGGAAACAAAATACGGCGCTGTGGAAACGTTTGCCGACGCCATGCGCTGCGCCGACTTGTTCAAGAAACATGCGGCGGACCTCGATGGCATCATCGTCACCCTGCCCAACTTCGGCGATGAGCGCGGCGTAGCCGACACACTGCGCCACGCTGGGCTCAACGTTCCAGTGCTCATCCAGGCCACACCGGACCGCTCTGATGCCATGACCATCGCCACGCGCCGCGACAGCTTCTGCGGCAAGATGAGCGCCTGTAACAACCTCATGCAATACGGCATCCCTTATTCGCTGACCACGCTGCATACTGAGAGCCCCGCATCGGCAGAGTTCAAGGCCGATCTGGAATGGTTCTCCTCCGTCTGCCGCATCGTCAAGGGGTTAAAGAATCTGCGCATCGGCTCTATTGGCGCACGTCCCGCGGCCTTCAATACCGTGCGCTACTCTGAGCGCATTCTTGAAACCCATGGCATCTCCATCGAGCCCATTGACCTTTCTGAAATCTTCGGTCGCATCAACAAGATGAAAGACACGGACGACGCCGCGCAGGCCAAACTCGGCGCCATCAAGAAGTACGTCACCACCTCCGGCATCCCAGAAGCGGCATTGCTCAAAATGTCCAAGCTAGGCGCGGTCATCGACGGCTGGATGAAGGAGAAGGCGGTGACCATCAGCGCGGTGCAATGCTGGACGTCGATGGAAGAGTTCTTCGGCGTCGTGCCCTGCACCATCATGAGTATGATGAGCGACAACCTGATTCCATCCGCCTGCGAAGTGGATGTACCCGGCACGCTGAGCATGTACATTCTTGCCCTCGCCTCCGGCACCCCTTCCGCGCTGCTCGACTGGAACAACAACTACGGTAGCCATCCCGACAAATGCGTCTGCTTCCACTGCTCCAACCTGCCCAAGCACTTCTTCAAGGAAGTCAAGATGGATTACCAGGAGATCATCGCCGGCACGGTGGGCAAAGAGAACACCTTCGGCACCTGCGTAGGCCGCGTCAAAGCTGGCGCCATGAGCTTTGCGCGCTACTCCACCGACGATCGCCGTGGCGTCATTCGCGGTTACACCGGCGCAGGCAAATTCACTGACGATCCGCTTGAAACCTTTGGCGGCGCCGGCGTGGCCGAGATTCCGCAACTGCAGAAACTGCTGAAGTACATCTGCCGCGAGGGCTTCGAGCACCACGTAGCCGCCAACTTCAGCGACGTCTCAAAGGCCGTCCACGAAGCCACCGTCCGCTATCTGGGCTGGGAGAGCCACTACCACCCCGAGCTCGAAGACTAAGCAGAATGCATCTTGCTGAAGCGCTCCGTTGAAGCGCCCAGTTGTGGATGCGCCTTGTATCAGGGCACGACTTTAGTCGTGCCGCAACCAGGCCGAAAATGAGGACGGGCTTTAGCCCCTGCAAAGGCCCCGTGCCCCATCCATTCGACATCTTTTCGTCGAATGGGTGGGAACTCACAAACCTCGTCTCGACCCTTCATAGGAACCAAATCATGAGCAAGAGAATCGGAAAGAGCCTGGTCATCGGCGGCACCACCATCGTCACGGAATCTGCATGGAATGCGGAGCTCGAAGCCAAACATCAGAAGCTCGTGGAATGGCTGGGAGCCCAGCACCTGGCCGGAGTTCTGCTGCGGCGCAACGAGAACATTGCCTGGCTTACCGGCGGTGCGGTGGAAGAGATTGTCTGCACCGCTGTTGAAACGGCCGTTGTTTCGGTGCTGATCACTGCCGCTGGCAAACGCTATTACATGACCACCGAGAATGAAGCGCCGCGCGCCCATGACGAGGAGTTTGGCGTGCTGGATTTTGAGCCGGTGCTTTTCCCCTGGTATGGCGATGCCACTGTGGAAACCGCGCTGCGCCTGGCCGGCGGACTGGTCGGCTCTGACACACCCGGCGCAGGATTGACCCCGGTCAATCTTTACCCGCTGCGCGAAGCCCTGAGCGAAACAGAAATTGCGCGCTATCGCTGGCTTGGCTTGGAAACCGCCGCGGCCACAGTCGAAGCCCTTCATGAAGTCGAGCCGGGCCTCAGTGAGTATGACCTCGAAGCCATCACTGCAAACGCGCTGTTCCGCCGCGGCATTCTTCCCTCGGTGGCGCTCTATGCCGTCGACGACCGGATCTTCAAGTACAAGCATGCTGTGCCGCGCGGCAAGCGCCTCAAGCAGTACGGCATGTTGAATCTTTGTGCGCGCAAGTGGGGCCTGGTCATCTCCATCACGCGCTTCGTTCACTTCGGCGCGCTGCCTACGGAGCTTGGCGCGCGCTTTGAAGCCGCAGCACAAGTCAACGCCGCGCTGCTCAACGCAACCCGCGTCGGCGCCACTTCGTCTGCGTTATTCAAAGTAGCCCAGGAAGCCTATGCGGCACACGGTTTTCCCGGTGAAGAGCGCTTCCATCACCAGGGCGGACCCACAGGCTACGGGGAGCGCGAATGGGTCGCCACGCCCGCAGGAACTCAGGTCGTCGTCAACAATCAGGCCTTCGCCTGGAACCCCAGCATCCGCGGCGGCAAAACAGAAGACACGGTCCTGCTGCACGATGGCGTAATCGAAAACCTCACGCCCACGCCCGAGTTACCAGCGATTAAAGCCGCCGTGGAAGGCAGTACCTACGCCGCCGCCGGGGTACTGGTGAAGTAGCGAAGCAGAGGTCAGAGATCAGGTATCTGAGGCCGGGGCCAATCGACAAAGTAGACCGCATAGATACGATATGGCCCCGGCTCACTGCCAGCGAATTTTCCCGAATTGATACTTGTCCAAGCCTCGTCGAAGGACTCAAAGAGGCAATGGGAATTTGTCTGAAGATGTTTTGCCATCGAGCAGCATGACAGCGGAGAGCATTCAGGTGCAGTGCCGCAGTAGAAAGTGACTACGTCAAATCCTTCCAGCCTCGGGCGAGGTGGCCGCACAACATTGGTCGGGATTAACGGTTCTACCGAGAATGCGCGCCATGCTTCCCCGGTGAACTCCTCTTCATAAGCCTCGTAGTAGAAAAGCAAGGATCCTTCAATATCTATCGAGTTCTCCCTTGCCACCTCTTGAATCATTTCAGGCGAGTCGAACAGCCAGTAGCCATTGTGCTTCCAGTAGTTGATATAGTCCGCGAAGTCGTCATTCACGCAACTGCCGACGGAATAAATATCATCGACGCCCGGCATCTTAAACATCTCGGGTTTTTTGCAACTCTGTTTTGCCAAGTATCCAACAGGAATCACCGAAGCCTCATTCCATGCGCAGTGCGGAACCTGATCCCTGAACCCTGGCCCCTGACCCCTGCTCTTTCGGCACCAGTGTGATTCTCGCTGTCAACACCACGAGCGCAACCCACAGCGAATCGGCCGCCAGCAGATGCGCTACCTGCACCCACAGCGGAGCCAGCAGCACTACATCCAGCACGCCCAGCGTATAAACAGCAGCCAGTAGCAACAGCACCAGCGCGGCGAGCCGGCGATTGTCCCACGATCCACCCTCATGCCAACTGCGCCGATTCGCCCGCACAAGCAGCCACAACAGGAATGCGCTGGCCAGCAACGCCACCGATGGATGCGTCCAGCGCCAGCGGACCAGCCAGCCGCTGGTCGCAGAGAAATCCTGTGCCAGCGCGTTGGCCAGAGACGCCGCGGGAAAGAGCGTGTCGCCCAGTGCGGCCAGCGATCCAGTCACCCCGACAATCAGCACCACAACCACCGTGACAATCGCGCCGAACGGAGCAACAAGACGAGTGCCGCTACGCAGAAAGCCTGTCCGGCGGCTGAGCAGGTGCGCAGTCAGGGTAAGCGCAGCCAGCAGCAGCAGCGTATTGGTCAGGTGCAGTGCAAGATACGCCGGCCTAAGTGGTGACTGGCTTTGCGCGGTAAGTCCCAGCTTCACCAGCAATGCGCCGATCACTGCTTCAATCAGCGTAAACGCCACCGAAGCAACGGCAGCCGCGCGCGCCAGGTGTCCGCGCACAGTGCATGCAAATGTCCACCACAGCAGCCCCACGACAGAGAAAAACGAGAGCCCGCTGGTAATGCGATGCGTGAACTCGATCATCGTCTCCACGCTTGCCGAGTGCTGCATCACGGTTCCGTTGCACAGCGGCCAGTGGTTCCCGCAACCCGCCCCCGATCCCGTGGCGCGCACCAGTGTGCCCCAAAGAATCACAGCGACAAAGTAAACCAGCACTCCCCACGCGAAGCGGCGAAGTGCTGGCGGTGGAAGGTGTTTTGAATCCGTGGGAATAGCGGCAGTAGACATGAAGGAAGACTCCGTATGGAACCCACCAGTGTAGAACAATCGTGCGCTCAATCGGTCTGCATTGAGCGTGCAATCTCGTCCGTCAGCATGTCAATAAGTGCGAGTCTTCCTCGACTGTTATTTCCCTAGCAGCCGCACCACGTGATTCACAATAATCAAATCTTCCGCGGGCGGAATCACTCTCACCGTGACTGCCGAATTCTCTGTTGAGATCATCGCTTCACCGCGCACATTGTTGCGAATCGGGTCAAGCACAATTCCCAGAGTGCCTAACCCCGCGCAAATCTCCGCCCGCGACGCAATATCGTTTTCGCCAATCCCCCCAGTAAAAACCAGCATGTCCAGCCCGCCTAACTCGGCCACATAACTCCCAATCCATTTGGCAATCGTCCATGTGAACTTGTCCACCGCCAGCCGAGCCTTTGCGTCGCCATCCTTGATGGCATCTCGCAGGTCGCGCATATCGTTCGAAAGCTCGCTCACACCCAGCAGACCGGCCTTCTTGCTGGCTACAGTCTCCAGCTTGTCGGCAGCGTCAGACGCACTGGTCGCCGTCTCGCAAATCTTGCGCAGAATAAACAGCAGCACGCCAGGATCGATGTCGCCTGTACGCGTCCCGCTGATGATGCCTCCAGTCGGCGTCAAGCCCATCGAAGTATCCAGGCACTCCCCATTGCGAATTGCGGAGATGGATGCGCCATTTCCCAGGTGCGCCACAATTAGCTTCTCCGGCACGTTGGGTTCCAGTTGGTACACGATCGACTCGTATGAAATGCCATGCGCCCCATATCGACGCACGCCCATCGCAACATACTCTGCCGGAATGGGCATATGCTTCGCCACTTCGGGCATAGTGCGATGGAAGTAAGTATCGAGAATGACGAAGTTTGGAATTCCGGGGAACAGCCGCAACGCTTCACGCATGATGTAAACGGCAATCGGCGTGTGCAGAGGTGCAAAGGCCGTGTAGCTTTCCATCTCGTCAATCAGCGCAGGCGTGATGAGTTGATTGTCCTGCACCGTAGGCCCGCCGGAAACCATGCGATGGCCAATGGCCACAGGAGCAGGGAAGTCGCCGGAGTGGAGCGCTTCTGCAACCAGCGCAAAAGCCACAGCCCGCGTCGGCAGAGCCGGTGTCTGATCCACCAGCTTCGTGCCAGCAGCGTCCTTGATCCAGAACTTGCCTAGATCGGTGCCAATTCCGTCGACCGCGCCCTCGTGCAGCTTGGTTCGCTGGCCGTCACCGGCCTCATAGACTGAAAACTTGATAGAAGATGAACCGCTGTTCAAAACCAAAACCGGCAAAGACGACATGAATAAAGAACCTCTGTGAGTAAGTGCTGAAAAAGGTCAGCGGGTTAGTGAGTTAGTAAAGTCAGCAAGGACTAACTCGGGTTGAAGTTGGCGCCCGCCCCATCCTCGCAGCAAATGCAAAGGATCGGGCGGCCCGCATGGGAACCTGGATCACATGGCCACATCCTCGCCCACCGGCGGCTTGTCCGCAGATACGTCGGCGCTTTGCGAGCTCGATGTTTTCGCGACCGCGCTCCGGGTCCAGCGCCAGTTCTTGATCTCAGGCAAGTCGTCGCCATTCTCGGCGACGTACAAACGGTGCCGCTGTATGTTTTCGGAGTACCACTGCTCGGCCGCGCCCCTTTGCGCTGCCAGTCGAGGCACGCGCCTGAAAACATCCAGAGCTAATTGGAAACGGTCAATGTTATTCAGCACGCACATGTCGAAGGGCGTGGTCGTCGTGCCCTCTTCCTTATAACCGCGCACGTGAATGTTGTCGTGGTTATGCCGCCGGTAAGTAAGTCTGTGGATGACCCACGGATAACCATGGAACGCGAAGATCACTGGGACGCCGACTGGAAACACCTGGTCGAATTCCTCGTCGGGCAAACCGTGCGGGTGTTCCGATTGCGGCTGCAGAGTCATCAGGTCCACCACATTCACCACGCGGATGCGTAAATCGGGCATTCTGTCGCGCAACAGCATCACGGCAGCCAGCGCTTCCATAGTCGGCACATCGCCGCAGCAGGCCACCACCACTTCGGGTCCGCCTTCGTCGTTCGAGGCCCACGGCCAAATACCCAACCCAGTAGTGCAATGCGCAACGGCTTCGTCGATGGTGAGCCACTGCGGCGCGGGCTGTTTGCCCGCCACAATCAAATTGATATAGTTGCGGCTGCGCAAACAGTGGTCGCCCACTGAAAGCAGAGTGTTGGCGTCCGGCGGCAGATAAATGCGCACCACGTCCGCCTTCTTGTTCAGCAGGTGATCGATGAACCCCGGATCCTGGTGGCTGAATCCGTTATGATCCTGCCGCCACACCAGCGAACTCAGCAGATAGTTAAGGCTCGCGATCGGCTTGCGCCACGGAATCCCTCGAGTGACCTTCAGCCATTTCGCATGCTGGTTAGCCATCGAGTCAATGATGTGGATGAAAGCCTCATAGCAGGAGAAAAATCCATGACGCCCTGTCAGCAGATATCCCTCAAGCCAGCCCTGGCACATATGCTCGCTGAGGATTTCCATCACGTGGCCGGTTTCAGACAGGTTCTCGTCCACCGGAAGCGTTTCAGCCATCCAGGCCTTGCCGGTTCCGGTAATCACGTCCTGCAGCCGGTTTGAAGCGGTCTCGTCGGGACCAAAAACACGGAAATTCTTTGTATCCGTATTCGCCTGCATCACCGCATGAAGCAACCGTCCCAGCACGCGTGTCGATTCCACATCCGTCGCACCGCGGCTTTCAATCTTCACCGCAAAATCGCGGAAGTTCGGCACATTCAGCGGTTTCAGCAGCAGGCCGCCATTTGCATGAGCGTTCATGCCCATCCGCCGCCGGCCCTTGGGCGCAATATCCGCCAGGTCCGCGCGGAAATGCCCCTTCTCGTTGAACAGTTCTTCGGGCTTGTAGCTTCGCATCCACTCTTCCAACTGCCGCAGATGTTCTGGATTCTGTTGAATCTGGTCCAGCGGCACTTGGTGCGCGCGCCATGTGTTCTCCACCGGCTTGCCGTCCACGAACTTGGGTCCGGTCCAGCCCTTGGGCGTGCGCATAATCAACATCGGCCACGCGGGTCTTTCCGTCGAACCTTCTTCCCGCGCTGCTTTCTGAATCGCAGCAATTCGATCCAGCATGGTGTCGAAGACCGCTGCCGCCTGCTGGTGCATCACGGCCGGGTCGTCACCTTCCAGCGTGAACGGCTCGTAACCATACCCGCGCATCAAGTCTTCCAACTCGGCGTGTGGAATGCGCGCCAGGATCGTAGGGTTGGCAATCTTGTAGCCGTTCAAATGCAGAATTGGCAGAACCGCTCCGTCCGTCGCAGGATTGAGAAATTTATTCGAGTGCCAGCTTGTCGCCAACGGTCCGGTTTCCGCCTCGCCGTCACCCACCACGCAAGCCACAATCAGGTCGGGATTATCAAACGCCGCGCCATAAGCATGCACCAGCGAGTAGCCCAGTTCGCCGCCTTCATGAATCGATCCCGGTGTCTCCGGCGCCACGTGGCTGGGTATTCCATAAGGCCAGCTGAACTGCTTGAACAGCCGCTTGATGCCATCCTTGTTTTGCTCAATGTGCGGATATATCTCGGAGTACGAGCCCTCAAGATAAGTGTTCGCCACCAACCCGGGACCACCGTGTCCAGGGCCAATCACGAAAATCATGTTCAGGTTGCGCTTGTTGATCAGGCGGTTCCAATGCACATACAGAAAGTTGAGCCCCGGCGTCGTGCCCCAATGGCCCAGCAGGCGTGGCTTCACGTCGTCCAGCGTCAGTGGACGCTCCAGCAGTGGGTTGTCTTTCAGGTATATCTGGCCGACGGAAAGGTAGTTGGCCGCGCGCCAGTAGGCGTCCATCTTGGCCAACAGTTCCGGGCTGAGGATAGCTTTGCTCGCGGTTTCGATCATTGTGTTCTCCACCATGGCAGACCTCACTTGGGTTGGATTCCCTGACAGGGAAAGCGTAGCAGCCACAGGTTAAGGATAGGGGTGATTCGAGTCACAAAGGGGTGAGACGGGGGACCACTTTATGGGACCAGACTGTCTTCCGCCAAAGCTTGCAGCCATTATTCTCAACCCTCCGCACGTCCATCGCAGTGCGGTCCGATCTTGACATGACCCTCGATTTCGGAGTTCAATCGGTTGCTGCTGCAGCCGTAATCCGGCAGTTTGCAAGCGCAGCCGGGAGGCAAGCCAGAGAATGAACACCTTATTGTGGATTGTTCAACTTTTAATGGCGGGCGTTTTCATCTTCGCGGGAGCCGGCAAGGTGCTGGCCTATGACCAACTCATTAAAGCGGTGGAAGCTCGGTCGAAGGGCGGCAAGATCGGCATGTCGCGCAGTCAGGCGGCCTTCATCGGCCTTTTGGAAATCATCGGCGCGGTGGGCCTGATCGTGCCCATGGATATTGACACTTGGCCGCCTCATGCCCTGGTGCGAGTCGCGTCCGCGGCACTCGCCCTGCTCATGGTTGTCGCTGGCATCTATCATTTGCGCCGCCAGGATTCCGCCGTTCCCGACGTGGTGCTGTTTCTCATGGCGCTCTTCGTAATCGTAGGCCGCTGGCCGCACTAGGGCCTTCCATGAGAAGGCCCTGAAATCCCATCCGGGAAGTGAAGCCGAGACAGTCCTTAACTCGCTGAGGCAGCAGATATTTCTGTCGATTCGCGATATCCCTGAACTCATTCTCATTGGTTGTGTGCCGGCCCTTTTCGGGCGCAAGTGAGGCAGCTTTTCGCATTCGTCCTTTACTTTTATTTCATTTGATCTTTATATTTACCTCATTAGGTCTTGACTGAAACTTCATTTCCAGTCGATCACCTCATCAATCGGTTCCCAGGTTGCGGCTGTATGTGAAGTCTCCCAAAAGGGAGAACGGTACACCAACGAAATGGAAAGGCGGGGAGCGATGAGTGGTTTCCTTTGGATGGCGCAGATTTTCCTGGCCGGCCTGTTCCTGCTGGCCGGATTCAACCAGATCATTTTCCGCAAGCGGAAAACGGTCGCAGCGCCCCCGGCCCCCGATTTCTCACTCATCGGCATGCGCGACGAAGCAGCGGCTGCAATCGCCATCCTCGAGATCGCCGCAGCCATTTGCCTGCTGTTGCCCTTCGACCTTTTGCCCCCGTACATCGTCCCGCGGATCGCGGCTGCAGCGCTGGCGTTCTTGACCGTGGTTGTCAGCGTCTATCATGTGCGCCGTCGCGAGACCGCAGCCATGGACATGGTGCTGTTTCTGATGGCGCTCTTCGTCATCGTCGGGCGCTGGCCTTAAATTCGCAACAAGCCAGCATCACCGCGCTCCAACGAATTTCAAGTCAAAAAAGCCGCTTGAGCTTCAGGATTTGCGACTCGAATCCATACCACAGCACAGTCGCTGCAGCCGTCGCGGCGACCAGCCGCAATCCAACAACCGCCAGGCTGCCCGCAATCCCGTAGCGATCCATGCGCAAATCGAACCAGCCGAAATAAATGAAGATAATGATGTGCGTCATATAAAGTCCGTAGCTGATGCGGCCATAGAAGGCCAGGGGTCCCCGTCGCAGCATCGCATTCAGCGGATTGCGCGCGCCAGTCGACGCAATCGAGGCCAACACCGCACCTGCAAATGCCACCGACAATGCCGAGTCGAGAAATGCCGTGCCACCGGCAATGGTTCCAGCTACCGCAACTCCCAGCGGGATCGCGCCCAGGCCCATCCATAGCCAGGCGCGGCGGCCAATCGGCAACGTATGCAGTCCCAGCGCCAGCAGGCTTCCCCACGCAATGCCATCCAGATGCGTAAGCGTGTGCGTCGGAGTAATCCACGCATGGTGCGTCAAACGCATCAGCGGGGAAACCACCAACGCAGCCGCCAGAATCACGATCAAGTGCCACGGCCTGCGCAAGAACCGCACCAGTGGCGCCCAAAGAAAGTAATACTGCTCTTCAATCGCCAGCGACCACGTGGGCCCAATCGCCGGCGGCAACACGAGGTGAAACAAGTTCTGCACAAAAAAGATGTAGACGAGCCACGGAGCGCTCCTGATCGCGTCCAGGACACTAGGCCCAATGAACCACGGCGCATTCAGATAGACGACCACCAGCACCAGCACATATATCGGCCAGATGCGTAGCGCGCGCCGCCCATAGAAATTGCGGAAGTATCGTGGCTTCTCTCGCGCCTCCAGCAAAATCGAAGTAATCAGAAAGCCGGAGAGCACAAAGAATAGATTGACGCCCGTCCATCCCCAGAGCGACGCGTAGTGAACCCAGGTGCCTTCAAGTCGCGGATGGCAGTGGTAGAAAAACACCCCCAGAACCGCAAGCCCGCGCAGTCCTTGTAACTCCGGGATGTAGTTGGGCAGCCAGGTCGGGCGTTGGATAGGCGTCCTTGGGAGTGATTTTAAGAGGGCGGTGTTCAATCGTCCTCTTTGGGTTTGGTAAAGCCCTCAACAATCCACCCTGCCAGCCAAAGAAACGCTCCCATCAATGCGATCGGAAGCAGCAGCGGAAACAGTCCAAGTATCCCGATGTGAAAGTCTGCTCCGGTGGGGAGATAGGTGACGGCCATGGCCAAACCGACAGACACAATCGCGGCGCCCACCGGGGCAAAGAACATCCAACGGCCCGCATACTGCATTCTCCTTGCTCCTTCGGCAACGTTCATCGCTCCCTCCTTAACGCAGCAATT
>JBEKPF010000136.1:0-11269 GCA_049521035.1 Occallatibacter sp.
AAAACTGGCTGCCTTGGGCTTTGTGCACTGTCACCGCGTAGCCAAGATCAAGCGCATCGAGCACCTCTGTTGTGACAGGCCTGAGCTCACCGTCATCCCAACGCACCCACGCCAGGGCCATAGGCGAGTACAAAGCCGCAACCGTTAATCGAAGGCTCTCGTCCCTTAAGGCTTTTGTGCGTTGGGCAGCCGACCTCGGCTTAGTAGACCGCCACGCCATGCCTCGGATTCAAAATGTGACTTTGCCTCGCCAGATACGATCTCGGCCTCGGTATCTGAACCCGTCTGAACAACTTCAACTTCTCCGGAGTGTTGAATCTGGCAAGTCGCCAAAGGACATAGCAGCGATCACGTTGATGCTGCATTCTGGCATTCGGGTTTCAGAGCTTTGTTCGCTGCGATGGGCTGATGTGGAGATTCGTAAGAACGTTGGGGCCATGACTTTACGAAGAGGTAAAGACCGGAATCCGACCTCAATTCCATTGAGTGAGGAAACGTGCAAAGCGCTCCACTGTATGGGATTTTCTAGGCGCGCTGACATGGGCCAGCTGATTTTTACGGGATCAGCGGGCCCCGCAACGAGGCGCTGGGTCGACATGCTGGTCGAACGTTATTCTCGAATCGCTCGGCTCAACAGAGTGACACCGATCACTCTGCGCCACAGTTCTATCGCAAACTTAGCCAACGCTGGCGCCGATCCGTTCACCCTTGCAAGGTTCGCCGGATACGCGAGCATGGAAATGACCCGGTGCTTTTTCGACCTCCCCCCTTTTGAGGGTCTTGAAACGGCAGCTAAAAATCAATCGGCTGAAGTGCAGGGCAATTCGATAATTGACGTCCAAAAAGTTAGAAAAGGCAATTTGTCGAAAGGGCCAGTTGATGTGAGTCGAGAATTAAGTCAGGACAATACAACCTCGTTCATATCGTCAATGATAAGTGCGATGCGGAAGCCTGCCGTTTGACCCCTTCGTCTTGGTAGAGCCTGCAGAGCTCATCCGACTGCAGTCAACAATTTGACTGTATCGCGCGGTTTGCTAATCCGCCGCAAATTCTAGGTGCGGAGGATGCCTGGAAGGGGGTCAAAAGGACCGTGGAATAAATGGATGGGTCCCGCGAAGAGGGGAGGGGCCGTTTATGCCGCGAAAGCCTCTTGACGCACTGGAGGGCCTCACGCTGGCAAGCGCCGGGCAGGTGAGTTTTTAACACCTGTCCAGATGCCTCATGGCGAGTGCGGGGTCTGGGGCGGAGCCCCAGCGGGCTGGCCCGCATTCGACACAGGCATCGCGTGAGAAAAACCGGCTAGATACATGAGAAGCCGCATGTGCGCATCAGCTTTCATTCTCATCGTGCAAGTTGATTCGACGAATTGGACGGCGTGGCTGGCTCTCGTCTTCGCCTCCATCGAGCCGCAACTGCTTTGGGCGATCAAACACTTGATGGACCTTGACGATTCTGTTCTTCTGCTTCAGCTTTCCGTTCTTCGATTCGACTTTCCAGTGGAGTCGAACTCTCAATCTATCGCCCTCACCGAAGCTGATCTCGTGATCGTGTACCCGCTGCCAAAACGCTTCGTCCTCGATTGTCGCGACCACCGTCGAGCCTTCGTCGAAAAAGCTCCAGGTGCTCTTTTCTGTGAACGCGAGCTTGGAAACGATTAGCACTGCGTCTCTTTCTCCCTCAGTGGGTGTACTGGGTGGCTCAAGCTCCCACGTATCGGACTTAAGAGTCTCCGCTTCTTGCCTTTCGATTGACACCTGCTCTCGACTATCCTCCTTGACGGCTATGCGGTCGAATCCCTCGCGGCGAAGGGGCTCAATTGTTTGGCCCAATGCAGCTCGAATCGCCGAGTCTCCGTACAGGTTGTAGACCACGTTGCGCACCGTCTTTCTGTTCGTGCCCAGCGTGATTTCAGTATTATTCCCTGTCTGTGAAACCTCATCCGGCTTCTTTCCCTTGAGCCATTTCCAGACATCGATCAGGGTTTCACCCCATTCGGTCCTCTTGATAAGGCCGATGGCGGAGGCAAGGGAGGCGGCTGTGAGGAATTGATGATGGGTTATAAAGCTCGCCGCGGCTTCGATCAAGTGCTGGTCGAGTTGGAGGTTCACTATGAATGACCCTGGCTCGAATTTCGACTCAACCAGGACTGCAGCTTCGCTCGCATCGCCGTTGATTACAGCGTTGGCGCGGCGAAACAACCCGCTGTACCCCGCAAGCGACTGCGCGAGGGCTCCGGCATCGATCCTGCCCTCGTCAACCGCCGAACCTTCAAAGACCAGTTGAACTTGAATCTGGCTCATTCAACCTCCACAAGCGACAGTTGGCTCCGCGATCTGCCAACTGTGTTCCCAAGCGTTAGGAATTTGGTGGCTGCTCTTTGATTGAGATTGTACTCATGCAAACCTCTGATACGAATAGGTTTTTAAGAACGGAAGGTGCGCATGAGAAGAGAGCCGTGCATTTCGGGGGTGGGTGTCTTCGGCGGGCTGCCCGTTCCTGGAATGCTTGCTCCACGTCACCAACGATGTGCTGAGGAGGATAGAATCGTACAATGCCCAGCTATCAATACATGCTCTATCTGTTTCAAGTGGACGTTTTTGACGAATCTAACGACTGCACGAAGAAACCTGCTTGGTTGTGGAAGCAAATCGACGGCACCGCCGCCATGAACCTCACCGCAATCGTTGTTTTTGACAATCGCGGACAGATGTTCACTGCTCTTCAGAACAGCGGCCTACTCGATTCGACCAATCTCGGCGTGGCAGATAAGGCTTTTCGGGAGCGGGCATTCGCCAATCTTCAAGTTGACGTTCCCTTTGGACGCGAGAAAGCAATGACGCCAAATCTCGAGCCAGGTCCAGGATATGTAAGCCCTTCCCCCGAGTTTGCCGCAAAGGTCGCGAACTTGGGAAAGAAAAAGCCCCTCTAATCTCAGGTCTGGCGGTTTTCGAGGCGGAGCGGCAAGTGCGGTGCGCCGATGTGGGCTTCTCCGGGCACGCGGGCGCGGCCGCCTGGCCCCCACTCCGGCTGGGCAGCATTGAACCCCGGCCTTTATGATGGACATTCGATGCCTCTGATCACGCCAACACCTCTGTTTGCAGGGGCATCGCTCCGCCACGGGACGAACGCGACCCATGAATGCAGTAGAGATCGAGGCAGCGGTATCGACGCTCGCGCTTCAACCCTTTGATAGCGCGGAGTTTCCCTATGCCTTTTTGACGGCATTCGACAACAAAGAAACCACCATCAAGCGGCTACGGAAGGGCGAAACCAATGGCTCGGACCTGGCCGGGGGCGTCCTTCAGCGCAACAACATCCACATCGCCACCTGTGCGTCCGGGCAGGTAGGCGAGACCCTGCGGGCGCTGCGGCTGAGCCCCAAGACCACCGCCGCCAAGGCCAAGTTCGTCCTGGCAACCGACGGCGATACGCTGGAGGCCGAGGAACTGGTCAGCGGCGAGACCATCGCCTCCGCCTACGCCGACCTCGCCCAGCACTTCGGCTTCTTCCTGCCCTTGGCCGGCATCTCCACCATCAAGGAGATCAAGGACAACCCAATCGACGTGCGGGCCACCGGGCGGCTCAACAAGCTCTACGTCGAGTTGCTGAAGGAAAACCCGGAGTGGGCCACCGAGGCGCGGCGCCACGACATGAATCACTTCATGGCCCGCCTCATCTTCTGCTTCTTCGCCGAGGATACCGACATCTTCAACGGAAGCGGCCTGTTCACCCACACGGCCGATCAGATGAGCGAGCGCGACGGCTCCAACACCCATCAGGTGATCGAGACCCTCTTCCGAGCCATGAACATCGACCTGCCGCTCCGCGCCGCCGCTCGCCTGCCAGGCTGGGCCGATGCCTTCCCGTATGTCAACGGCGGTCTGTTCTCTGACAGTACGGAAGTGCCACGCTTCACGAGGATCGCTCGCAGCTACCTCCTGCGGACGGGCGAGTTGAACTGGCGCGAAATCAACCCGGACATCTTCGGCTCCATGATTCAGGCCATTGCCGAGGACGACGAGCGCGGCGCTCTGGGAATGCACTACACCAGCGTGCCCAACATCCTCAAGGTCTTGAACCCGCTCTTTCTCGATGATCTGCGGGCCCAACTGGAGTCTGCGGGCGACAATCCCCGAATGCTGCTCAACCTGCGTAAGCGCATGGCGCGGATTCGCGTTTTTGACCCAGCCTGTGGTTCGGGCAATTTTCTCGTGATCGCCTACAAGGAGATGCGAGCCATCGAAGCCGAGATCAACCGGCGTCGCGGCGAGGAGTTGTACGCCTCGGAAATTCCCATCGAGAACTTTCGCGGCATCGAACTGCGCGACTTCCCGGCAGAGATCGCCCGGCTCGCCCTTGTCATTGCCCAGTTCCAGAGCGATGTGCGCTATCGCGGCCCACTTGTTGCCCGGTCCGTGTTTCTGCCGTTGAAGAAAGAGAACTGGATCATCTGCGGTAACGCGCTCGTAATTGATTGGTTGAGCGTTTGCCCTGCCACCGGAACAACTGTCAAGTTTCGCGCCGATAATTTGTTTGGCATCCCTGAAGAACAAGCAGAGATCGACTTTGAAAACGAGGGGGGTGAGACATATATATGTGGGAATCCACCTTACCTCGGGTTCGCCTGGCAAACTACTGAGCAGAAGGCGGATATCCGAAGTCTCCTAAACGGGCGAGCGTCATCCGGCGGCTTTCTTGATTATGTGGCAGGCTGGTTCATCAAGGCCGCTGATTACGGAACACATACCAACGCCGCCTCAGCTTTCGTGTCTACTAATTCGATCTGCCAAGGCCAACAGGTTCCAATCCTCTGGCCGCTGATCTTCGACACGGGACATCAGATTGCCTTTGCGCACACTTCATTCAAGTGGGCGAATCTTGCGAGTCATAACGCAGGTGTCACGGTTGTGATCGTTGGAATATCCAATCACCCTCCGAAAATGAGGCGGTTGTTCTCTCTCGCCGATGAGGGAGGTACAAATATCCGGGAGGCGGATAACATTAACGCCTATCTCGTTGATGGACCAAATCTGTTTGTGGCTCCTTCGGACACCGTGCTTGGCGCTATGTCCAAGATGGATAACGGCAACAAGGCGGTTGATGGTGGGCATTTGCTTCTTGAGCCGAGCGATCTCCACGACCTTTCGCTGACTGAAGAGCAACAAGACAAGCTAATAAAAAGGTTTGCCGGTTCGCTTGAGGCTATCAATGGCCAAGTCCGATATTGCCTCTGGATAACGGACGAAGACCGCGATTATGCCCAATCCATCCCGAAAATAAAGGCGCGAATCGACCTTGTTCGGGAAGAACGCTTATCAAGCTCGAAAAAGATGACTCGGGACACTGCGGCACGGCCCCACGCATTTCAGCAGGTTCGACAGCGCGGTGATGAAACGCTTATTGTCGTGCCCCGTGTTAGTTCCGAAGGCCGCGATTTCCTTCCTGTGCTTCTTATGGGGGCAGGGACCATTATGTCGGATAAGTGCTTTGCACTCTATGACGCGCCGCTGTGGAACATGTCACTCATCGCTTCTCGCTTACACTGGGTGTGGATAGGGACCGTCTGTGTTCGCTTAGAGATGCGCTTTTCCTACTCGAATACCCTAGGCTGGAACACCTTCCCCGTTCCACCGCTGACCGAGCAGAACAAGGCCGACCTCACGCGATGCGCGGAGAACATTCTTCTGGCCCGCGAGATGCACTACCCGGCGACTATCGCGGACCTTTACGATCCTGAGACCATGCCCGAGAATCTGCGCCATGCGCACGAGCAGAATGACGAGACGCTGGAGCGTATCTGCATCGGTCGCCGTTTCCGCAATGATACCGAGCGGCTGGAAAAGCTCTTTGAGATGTACACCCGGATGACGGCGGCGGCGGCAAATGCGCCAGCCAATAAGACTAAGAGGAAGAAAGCGCAATGACGATGGCGGACAACCCGACCAATGAGAGAAGAATCCCATCGGTTTCCATCACCACGGCCCGAACCGGGACTTCGAGCCGGGCAAACGCGATGGGGATGCGACCGATGCAGGAGCGGGCCTACGCGCAGCGGGGCGAGCAGTACCTTGTCATCAAGTCACCGCCCGCCTCGGGCAAGTCCCGCGCCCTGATGTTCATTGCGCTCGACAAGCTGCACAATCAGGGAATCAAGCAGGCTGTGGTGGTGGTCCCGGAGCGGTCCATCGGTGGCAGCTTTGCCAGCGAGAAGCTGACCGACCACGGATTCTTTGTCGACTGGACTTTGAAGCCGCAGTGGAACCTTTGCGAAGCGCCTGGAGTGGACGAGCTACGGGTCGCGCAGTCGAAGGTAAAGACAGTGGGCGAGTTTCTGGCCAGTGGCGATCGCATCCTGCTGTGTACCCATGCCACCTTCCGCTTCGCCGTGGATGAGTTGGGCGTGGAGGTGTTCGACGGGCGGCTGATTGCCGTGGACGAGTTCCACCACGTGAGCAGCAACCCGGACAATCGGCTGGGCAGTCAGTTGGGCCAGTTCATCGCCCGCGATAAGACGCACATTGTGGCCATGACCGGCTCCTACTTCCGGGGCGATGCGGTTGCCGTGCTGGCTCCGCAAGATGAGGATCGGTTTGCCAAGGTCACGTATACCTATTATGAGCAGCTCAACGGCTACCAGTATTTGAAGTCGCTCGACATTGGATACTTCTTCTACACGGGCCGCTATCTGGACGCCATTATGAAGGTGCTGGATCCGGCGCTGAAGACGATTGTTCATATTCCGAATGTGAACTCGCGGGAGAGTCTGAAGGACAAGCACAAAGAAGTAGAAGAGATCATGGACGTCCTGGGCGAGTGGAAGTACGTCGATCCTGAGACGGGCTTCCATGTAATCGAATTGCCAGCGGCGAAGGGCGGGCGGCGCATCAAGGTGGCGGACTTGGTGGACGACTCCGACCCGGCCCGGCGTTCCAAGGTTCTGCAAGCCTTGAAAGACCCGGGGCAACGCAACAACCGCGATCATGTGGACATCATCATCGCCCTGGGCATGGCCAAGGAAGGCTTTGACTGGATTTGGTGCGAGCACGCGTTGACGATTGGCTACCGCAGCAGCTTGACGGAGATTGTGCAGATTATTGGCCGTTCGACCCGCGACGCTCCCGGCAAGGAGAGGGCGCGGTTCACAAACCTGATTGCGGAGCCTGACGCCGCCGAGGCCGTCGTTGTGGATGCGATCAACGACACGCTGAAGGCGATTGCGGCCAGCTTACTGATGGAGCAGGTGCTGGCACCGCGCTTTGAGTTCACGCCAAAGAACGCCGGAGCCATTGAGGGATTCGATTATGGCCCGACTGGTTATGTGGAAGGCGGCAAAAATGTCGGCGTCAACGAGGCGACGGGGCAGATTCATTTCGAAATCAACGGGCTGGTTGAACCGAAGAGTCCCGAGGCAAGCCGTATCTGCCGGGAGGATTTGAACGAGGTCATCACCGCGTTTGTCCAAGACAAGACGGCGCTGGAGCGCGGCCTCTTTGACCACGAAAACACGCTGCCTGAAGAGCTGACGCAGTTGCATATGGGCAAGATTGTGCGCGAACGCTACCCGGACCTGACCGATGAGGATCAAGAGGCCGTTCGCCAGCACGCTATTGCGGCGCTGAATGTGACGCAGAAAGCCAAGGAGCTAGCGGGGGGCGGCGGCAACGGGAACGGCGAGGGCGAGGCCAGAGCCAATACGGCGCTGATCGATGGTATTCGCAGATACGCGATGGACGTACGCGAGCTCGACATTGACCTGATCGACCGCATCAATCCCTTCGAGGCGGCTTATGCTGTGCTAGCAAAGGCGATGGACGAAAGAACGTTGCGGCAGGTTCAGACGAGCATTGCGGCGAAAAAGATCAGCATCTCACTGGATGAGGCACGAGAACTGGCGGAGCGCGCTTTGCTGTTTAAGCGGGAGCGTGGCCGGCTGCCAGACATCAACTCCCAAGATGCCTGGGAGAGGCGCATGGCTGAGGGTGTTGCGGCCTTTGCCCGACACCGTGCCCAGCAGAAGACGAATGGCGGCAACGGAGGCGAGTGATTGGGGATCAGATGAAGGACAACGCGGCGACAAATCGACTTTCCGACGACGAACTGCTTGCCGAGCTTGGCGTGAGTGCGGAACCGCCGAAGACTGGCGGCAGGACGCCGCGCGAAGAGCGGATCATAGCCGGGTTCGAAGATATCCAGCGGTTCTTTGAGACGCATGGCCGCGTACCCCAGCACGGAGAGGAACTCGACATCTTCGAGCGGCTGTATGCGGTCAGGCTGGATCGCTTGCGGGCCATTCCTGAGGCTCTGACGCTCCTTGCCGGCCGAGACACCCACGGTCTGCTTGCGGTTCCCCACGGGCAACAACAGCCGAAACTCGATGAACTCAACGACGAGGCGCTGCTTGCCGAACTGGGAGTTGGCGGCGGCAAGAGCGAGGCCGACATTACAGTGCTGAGGTACGTGAGGCCGCGTGACGAGCGGCAGGCCGCAGAGGAGATCGCCAACCGCTCGGCGTGCCGGGACTTTGAACGATTCAAGCCGCTTTTCGATCAGGCGGAGAGCGACCTCAAGGCGGCTCGGCGCGAGTCGCGCCGTTTCGGAAAGGATACGAGCATTGAAGAGGGTGATTTCTTCATCCTTGGCGGCCAGCTTGTCTATGTGGCCGAAGTAGGCGAGACGATCAAGGCTCCCAATGGCGAAAGCGATGCGCGACTGCGCGTAATCTACTCCAACGGCACAGAGAGCAACCTTCTGCGGCGGTCGCTGCAGCGGGCGCTCTATAAGGATGAGGCAGGGCGCAGGCTGACCGAACCGTCACCTGGACCACTGTTTGCGGAGAAGTTCGAGGATGGCGACGTCGCCAGCGGCACGATCTATGTACTGCGCAGCAAGTCGAACCTGCCATATGTGGCGGAGCACCGGGAGTTGATTCACAAAATCGGCGTGACGGGCGGGTCGGTGGAAGCCCGGATTGCCCACGCCGACCATGATGCGACGTACCTGCTGGCCGACGTGGAAGTGGTTGCCACCTATAAACTGGTCGACCTAAACCCCGCCAAATTGGAACAGATCATTCACCGCGTTTTCGGCCATGCCCAGATTGATCTGACAATCACGGATCGCTTCGGGCAGCCGGTGCGGCCGCGAGAGTGGTTTCTCGTTCCCCTCCACGTGATCGATCGAGCGGTTCAGCACATCCGCGATGGCTCTATCACGAACATGATCTACGATCCACGTACAGCGCGCTTGGTACAGAGCTAAGATCGACTCCGTCTCCAAAGAATTCGTACCCGGAACTGGTGGCGGAGGATCGATGGGCTTCACGATGTCCAGGGCTAGTTAGAGCCGGACTGCTGACCGCCGCAGATTCACATGGCCGGGGAGTGATGTCTCTGTATCAAAAAACGGGTCCCCACTGAGTCTCGGTTGGCGTGGACTTCAGCGCCGGTTTTGATTGTCGCAATAAACATCCGTTTTCTGATACAGTCGTTCCATGCGAACTGCCATTTACGCTCGGGTGTCCACGAAAGACGGTCGCCAGGACACAGAGAACCAGCTCCGGCAACTCCGGGCCTTTGCCGAGACGCAGGAGTGGACCGTTGTGCACGAGTACGTCGATCGGGCCAGCGGCAAACGCAGCGACCGTGAGCAGTTTCAACGAATGTTTGAGTCGGCATCGCAGCGGGAGTTCGATTGCCTCTTATTTTGGAGTTTAGACCGGCTCAGCCGCGAAGGAACTGTGGAGACCCTGAACCACCTCCAAAGGCTTACTAGCTACGGAGTCAACTACCGCTCGTTCACGGAGCAGTACCTCGACAGCACGGGTATCTTCAAAGAGGCCGTCATCGGGATTCTCGCGGCAGTAGCCAAGCAAGAGCGTGTGCGGCTCTCAGAACGCACGATTGCTGGTCTTCAGCGTGCAAAGGCGCAGGGCCGTGTCGGAGGCAGGCCAAAGGCCGAAGACGCCGATCCGAAACTGGTGACAAAGATCGAGTGGCTGCGAGCGCAGGGGCAGAGTATCCGGGCTGTTGCTGCGGCGGTTAAGAAGTCACCGAATACGGTCTTACGATTGTTGCTGCCAGAGCGGAAGAGCGTCTAGGAATGCCCTCATAGTTCGCATCATTTGGCGCACTGGGGCAGTGTTCCCTACGCCGCACGACAGTACTATAGGCCATCAAAAAGCCGGGACAAACTGATCGAGAGACCATCAGCGATTGTCTTCAGAACGGAAAGACTCGGATCCCGTTTCCCCGTTTCTAGCTCTGAAAGGTACCCGCGATTCATTCCGAGCAAATCGGCCATTTTAACCTGCGACCAGCCCTTTTCCGAGCGAAGGGCGCGGATTCGTTTTCCGATCTTGGAATTAAGATTATGGGCCACCCATTCATGGTGGCGACTGCTTTAGGATATCCTGTACGAGATCGTAGACAGTACGAAGATTTTCTCAAATGGTGCGGGCCTGCGGGGGCAGCCGACGGCGGGGAAATAAAGCTTGACGCGGATCGAGAGTTCGAATCTCTTTCGGGCTGGTGAATTTGGGGGCCGAGCGAGCTTGGTGGTCTGTGCCGTTCGACCCACCCCAGTACCAGTCGAGTCTACATGTTCAGTAGTGATTGGAGAACAAAGGCAAAGCTATGAAGAGATCTCCATTGGATAGACACGAGCCCATTCAAGGTGCGGCGACAACCCCGACTTCTCTCACGTGGTCATTGCCGGAGCCAAGCAACCGACTGGAAAAACCTAGCCGCGACCCTATCAACATGCTCGTTCCCCGGCCCGTGGCCGACGTGTTTAAACATTTTTGCAAGATTGAGCGGTATCGGTACCATGAGGCACTCGAAGAGATCATGAAACGCGCAGGGCTACTACCTAACGACTTTAGTGGGCCGGCTTAAGAGCAGAGAAAACTAATACAGGGGTAGGGAGCAGGACATTGAAGCTTGGGCCGCATGGGGCAACGCGACGTGAAACTCGCGCAAGGGGAGCCCCCCGGTACGATAACGGGGCTGAGAGTTCGAATCTCTCTGCGGCCCACCCAATTGCGGGACCGGCGGCTAGGAACTGCAGATGACCTGGTCGGAAGGACAGTGCAGAATGGCTACTCTTAAGAATCGGAAGTCCAAAACAGAACCAGGGTCCAAGCAAAGAAAATCAAAACTCGCCGGCGAATGTTCGTTTCCCAGCGAGGAAGAACGGCTCCCATTCCAAATTTCTGGAACCTATCAGGTGGCCATGGGCACGGACGAGGAGATGGTGGCCTGGTTGCGAGGAG
>JBEKPF010000137.1:0-10888 GCA_049521035.1 Occallatibacter sp.
GCTCGCTATCTGGCATTGATGTGGGCCGGTTCCACATTACAATCGACCCATGAGCAAAACCGTTATCGCCACAGATAAAGCCCCCGGCGCCATCGGACCCTATTCCCAGGGAATTCGCGTGGGCAACCTGATTTTCACCGCCGGGCAGGTGGCTCTCGACCCAGTCACGCAACAGGTCGTCGCTGCCGGAATTACGGAACAGACCACGCGCGTCCTTGAAAACCTCAAGGCCATTCTCGAAGCAGCGGGTTCAAGCCTCGCCAAGACAGTCAAAGCCACCGTCTTTCTCAAGGACTTCAACGACTTTGTAGCCATGAACGCCGTCTATGGCGCATATTTGACAGCCGACGGCATGACCCCGCCCGCGCGCACTACGGTTGAAGTCTCTCGTCTGCCCAAGGATGTTTTAGTGGAAATCGATCTGGTCGCCGAAGTCTGACGCCATTCCGGTTCCATTGCCCACCCCCGTGCATCAAACACAAGGCAGGAAACGATCAAGCATAGGGAATGAATCACGATGAGCGAAACTACCGAGAAAGTCGAACGCACTGAAGCCGAGTGGCGCGCCCTGCTCACCCCTGAGCAGTACCGCATCCTTCGCGAAAAGGCCACCGAGCGTCCCTTCACCGGAGCCCTCACCGAGAACCACGAAACAGGCAACTACCACTGCGCTGGTTGTGGAGCCCTGCTGTTTCTCAGCGGAGCGAAATTCGACTCCGGCTGCGGCTGGCCCAGCTTCATGATTCCCGCCGAATCAAAAGCTATTGCCGAGCACGAAGACCGCGCCTTTGGAATGCGCCGCATTGAAGTGACGTGCGCTCGTTGCGGCGGCCACTTGGGCCACGTCTTCCCGGATGGACCAGCGCCCACCGGCCTGCGCTACTGTATCAACTCTGCCTCACTCACCTTCACCAGAGAAGGCAAGTAACCGACCGCAACAGTCGGTTCACGCACCGCAACGGCTTACTGCGCTTTAGGAATCACAATCGCCGTGATCCCCGACGGTGGCATATCCACAGTGAACGTCGCTCCTAAGCCCTCAATCGGTGCTTCGGTAATCTCCTTGCCAGAGTCTACGTTCGCCTGGTTCCAGTCATACCGTGTTCCCTTCGTGGCGTAGTTGTAGCCGTTGACCGTCACCGTCACTTTGGCCGACTGAGCCAGTTCCTTGTCCACCAGCAACAGCCCCAGCCCGCCATCTGTCCGCTTCACCGCGTGAACCGCGACTGCATCCACTGACGAATTGGCCATCACAAAAACATCGCCCGGCCGGGCCATCTCGTGAATCATCTTGATCCCGTAGTAAGCAGCCTTGGGATGGTTCCCGTCGTCCAGGAAAAAAGTACTATGCATGGGTGACCACATCACCGTGTAGGCGCCCGTCTCCATCAGTGTGGCCATCGCGTTTGCAGCAAACAAGCCCACCGCCACCGGGTGTTTAACCGGGCCCCAGATGTTCGCGCTAAAACTTGTAATCGCCAACGGTGGAAAGTGATTCGCAGGACAGGACTGCTTCATCTTGTCGCCCAGATCCGCGGCAATCATCCCATACCCGTGCGCGAGAGCAGCCTTCATCAGGTCATCCTCGTCCAACGTCTTGTAGTCGGTACTCAAGGCTTGGCCCACCGCCAGTGACACCGCTCCAAAGTCCATGCTGCCACAGGCAGCCTTCAGCACTTCCGAGTTCCAATTCTTTCCCACGTGATCGCCATCGCCCGGATCGAGCGTCTTCAGCGAAGCACCCACCAGGATCGTCGGATCTACGGCCTTCATCGCCTTCACATACTGAACCACGGCCTGACCATATGCCGTAGGACCGTTCCGCTTATCCCCCGTGTGTCGCCGCCATTCCTTATGCGTCGGAACCTGGCCAAGGTGCAGATCGGGTTCGCTTGCGCCGTCATTGTTATAGAAGCCGTTATTCCAAGGCTCGTTCCCCACCACCCACAGCTGAATTCCAAACGGCGCTGCCTGTCCTATTCGCAGCGCATTGAAGCCATCATCCGTAGCCAGCGGAGAGGCCGCGCGCAGGCTCGCCCAATAGCCCACCGTCTTCCAGTCGTTGCCTTTGGAGTCCTTGCCGATCACCTGCGTGCTATCGGCCTTCCCGTTTGCGTAGGCCACCCAGGCCGCCGCTTCGGCCGGCTCACCTCCGCCGCTTCCATCCAGATTGCTCCCGTAGTTCGCCGTGATCAGCGCCGTTCCCAATTGCGCCATCAGGGGCAGCACCTTGGGAAACTTCTTATCGGCGCCAAAATCTGGCGCCTTATCGTTGGTGTAGGGATTGGTCACCGTGCCCGTTGACCAGTGATAGAGCGCATCGATGCCGCCGTTGCCCGGATAGCGCAGATTTGTAAATCCAGCATCCTGCAGTATTTGAATTGTCGCCGGCGTGTAGGCGTTCCCATCCCAAATATCGGGTGCCGTGCCTATCGCCGTCGGGTAGAACATGGCCCGCGGCTTGGACGTATCTACTTGGACCTTCACCTTGTATTGCGCGGCGATCGGCGCGGTTCCCGCAAGTATCATGCCCAGAACCACGGCCAAAGCGGGAGCATAGGAAAGGTGCCAGAGTCCTATCGTCCAACGGTCCCGGCCGGCCACATCCAATTTGTCAAAACGCAATGAGTCCAGACACACGCGCATACAGCTCTCCATTCGCAGTAAAGGTTCGGAAAAACGAAACTATACGCCCCGCAAACAAGAATGGAAAGAGAAAGGAAAGAGGTTTTCAGATTGGATCGGCAGACACACCTACGCACGGCGACGCCGCTCGAAAGCGGCGTCGCGGGTGGTTCAATCGATCAATCCAGCTGAAGGCGCTGCCTGAGGGTTATCCCTTGACGACCTTGCCGGTCTTGATGCAGCTCGTGCAGACTCGGATCCGCTTGGGCGCGCCATTCACCAGCGCCTTAACCGCCTGCAAATTCACACTCCAGCGGCGCCGCGTCACGTTGTGCGCGTGAGAGATGTTGTTGCCGAATTGCGGGCCTTTCCCGCAAATATCACATACCTGTGCCATGACTTCGCTCCAAATTCTTAAGTTGCCGCTGGATTTTGCCCGCTGCGAGCGCCATATTTGGAGTGCACTCAGGCCAGGGCCGATCCGTCGTGGAAGCCATCAGGGCACACAAGACACACCGCCCCACCGGCTTGCCGAATCTCCAGTATACCCCGAAACGAGCTTCAGGCCAACCCCCGACTCCCCAGCACGACCCATCCCCAGAAGCGTCAGGCAAATTCGTCACCACCGGGTCATGCGATGGGTGCAAAGCCGCCCGATTGCCTGAGCCACGCCTCCTACTCGTACCGTAGCGCCACCACCGGCTCAACCTTCATCGCAGCCCGCGCCGGAATCAGCGTCGCCGCCAATGCAACCAGCCCCAACAGCACTGCCACCACTGCATACGAAGCCGGATCGCGCGGCCCCACGTTGAACAACATACTCTTCAGCAGTTGCGCCGTGGCCAGCGCCGCTCCCGCGCCCAAGACCCCACCCAGCACAATCAAGCGCACGCCTTCTCCGGCAATCAGCCGAAGAACATCCAACCGTGTCGCTCCCAGAGCCATGCGCACTCCAATCTCCTGTGTCCGTTGCGCGGCCACAAACGCAATGACTCCGTAGAGCCCAATCACCGCCATCAGCAACCCGCAAAGCGCGAAGAAGCTCAACAGCGCCATCTCAAAGCGCGGCCGGTCCGCCAGCTTGCTCACTTCCTGGCTCATCGTATCGATCTCCACCGGCGCCGTCGGATCCAGTTGCGCAACTCGCGACCGAATCCACGGTGCCAGAACGGAGGCCGGCAGACTCGATTCCAGAAGGAAGAAATGGTGGTTATCCCAGTACTCCGGGTGCACATTCGTTCTCAGTTCGTAGAATTCCGGATCATCTTCGCCGCTGAGCCCGCCATTCTTCACATTTGCCGCCACCCCGACCACTGTGTACACCGGCCCCGCCTGACGATAGGGATTGAACTGTTCATGCTCAATGTGCTGCCCGATCGCGTCTCCGTCCGGAAACAGGCGCGCCGCCAGGTCCCGGCTCAGGATCGCGAGATGCTGATCCATCCCGCGTTCTTCCTCGCTGAAGTCGCGCCCTGCAACAATGGGAACCTGCAGAGCGCGAAAATAATCTGGCGTAACCTGCCGCCACACCACGGCGCCGCCCGCCCCCGCTGGCGTCGGCGCTTTGCCCACTACCTCCAGATCTGAATAGCGCGTTCCGCCATGCCACCCATCCGGCGGTAGCGAGTTGCTCATCCCCACCGCCGTCACTCCGGGCAGCCTGCGAAAGATCGCTTCGGCACGAAGGTAGAAGTCTACCGTCCCCTTTGGATAGCGCTCCCAATTCAGCGGCACATGCACGGTAATCACATTGCGCGTCTGCATTCCCAGATTTTGTTGTTCCATGTTCCAGAAGCTCTTCACCAGTAGACTAGCCGCGGAAAGCAACACCACGCTTAGTCCAATCTGCGCTACCACCAACACCCGCCGCAAACGTGCTTGCGTCCCTGACCTCGCCTGCCGCGCCGCCAAGGCCGCGGGGCGTGGTTTCTCGAGAGCTGGCAGAATTCCAAACATCGCCGCGCACACCAGCGCCAGAGCGACGGTGAATAAGACAATCCGCAGATCGAGCTGCGCCGCTCCCAGAAACGGCACCCCCGTCGGCGCAATAGCAACAAATACTCGCAGCAGAATCTCCGCCAGCACGCAACCCACCGCCGCTCCCACGACAGCCAGCAGCAACGCTTCTGTCAGCGTCTGCCGGATCAGTCTTCCACGACTCGCTCCCAGCGCAGACCGCACCGCCAGTTCTCGCTCCCGCGCCGCGCCCCGGGCTGAAAACAAACTCGCCACATTCGCACACGCAATCAGCAGCAGCGCCAGCACCGCGCCCAGCAATACCCATGCAGCCCGATACGCATCCTCCATCTGCCGGTCACGGATGGAACGCACCTGCAAGTTGAAGTCTTTTCGGATCTCCGCAGGAATCCAAAGCTGCGTATGCAGAAACAGCGGCTCCATCTCCGCCTTGGCCTCCGCCACGCTTACCCCCGTCTTCAGTCGTGCAAAGGCCCACATCGGATATCCGATCCCGCTGTTCACCGTATGCTGCTCCACGACATTCATCTGCGCCGGACGGAGAAGGTCCGTTTCCTGCAGACGCGGCATCTCAAAGTCCTTGGGCAGCACGCCCGCTATCCGGACCGGATGTCCGTCGATATCTATCGTCTTGTTCACAACTCCCGGATCGCGGTTGAACCGGCTCAGCCATAGACCATTTGAGATGATCACCGCATTCGGCCCATTCGGCGTATCTTCTTCCGGTGTAAAGTTCCGTCCAACAACAGGTCTAACCCCCAGTGTCGGCAGAAAATTCTGCGCTACGTGAATGCAGTGCAGGTGCACAGGATTTGCGTCCGTCAAATTGCAATCGCCGTAACCCGTCTCGAATGTCAGCGACTCAAATGGTTTCTGCTGATCCCGCCACTCGAAGTAAAATCCGCCCAGCGTGAACTCCTGTTTCTGCAACGGCTGCACCAGTCCTACCGACACCAGCCTGTCGTCATGCGCATAAGGCAAACTCCGAAACAAAATCCGGTCCACCACGCTGAACACCGCCGCGGTCGCCCCAATCCCCAGCGCCAGCGTCGCAATCACCGTAACCGCAAACACCGGGTTGCGCCGGAACCCGCGCAGCGCATAGCGCGCATCCTGCATCACCGTGCCCATCCACCAGCCCGGGCGCTCTTCGTAGCACTGCTCCTGCGTCCGCCTCACCCCCCCGAACTCGATCAGTGCCTGCCGTCGCGCCTCCTCTGCGCTCATGCCCGCCGCCACATTCACAGCCGTCGCTTGCTGGATATGAAACTCGAGTTCCTCGGCCACTTCTTCTTGTTTTTTGCTCGCCACCAGAAACCGCAAACGAGTCAGCCACTCTCTCATCATGACGATACCTCCGGGCTCAGCACCATCCCTATCGCCAACGAAAGCCGCTCCCAGCTTTCCAGCTCCGTCTTCAGCTGTTTCTTGCCCGTCGCCGTCAGCCGGTAGAACTTCGCTCGCCGGTTATTTTCTGAACTCCCCCATTCCGCCTTGATCCATCCCTTGTATTCAAGCCGGTGCAGCGCGGGATAAAGCGATCCCTGCCCAATCTGCAACACATCCTTTGAAATCTGCTGAATGCGCTGAGCAACGCCCCATCCGTGCATCGGCCCCGGCACCAGCGTCTGCAGAATCAGCAAGTCCAATGTTCCCTGCAAAAGGTCCGTCGACGTCGGCATTTCTCTCCCCTCGATATTCGACAACAGAATGACGCTTGCTCTTGTCGAGTGTCAAGGGGTGCTCTCAGGATATTCAGTAGCCCGCTCTACTCTGGGGGCCCAACAGTGAGGACGAAGTACGATGCCGGCTCTGTAGCGCTTGCGTTCGCAATGTAATGGTCGTCGCCGGCGATGCAAATGCCCATGTCCCCTGGCTTGAGCGTGTGTGTCGCTCCCGCAGTCATGAGCGTGGCCGTGCCTTCACGCATGAACCAGATCTCCGAGTGTCTATGGTGGCCGATCTTCTCGTGGGGCGCACCCGGCGCAAGAATCGAACCATGCGCCTCAAGACGAATATTGTCTGGCAACATTCCCAGAACGTAGTGGTGCGAGACGTGTTGCACCTTGGGGTCTGGAATCGCATCCCCGGGATACAAGCCCGACGTCAGCGTGGGCAATGGAGAGGTTGCGACAGCAGGCGACTGAGAGCCAATCGCCTGTGCTTCCGCAGCAGGAGCCAGGGCTGGCGCGGCAAACAAGAGAGAGAGTATTGCAGAGAATTCACGGCGATTCATGGGATCTCCCATACGCCGCTCATCGTACCCATTTTTACCTGGGTGTCGCAAATGAACCAGATCGTATCGCGCTTTGACACTTCGAGACCCCGCACAGAGAAACCTGCGCGCGATCGAGTCTGCACATATGGGGCTTCACAGTGGGGCCTTCGCGATTGAAACTGAAACAGGGATCGCGGCGATGGAAGAGTCATCTACCTGGGATCAGCAACCAGGATCGATGTCCCCTCTACGCCGCGAGGATGTGTTCCATGAAAACGATAAATAAGTTTGAGACTCCACAGTCTTCTATCGCGCATCCTTACCGACACTTCTGGCGGAAGGCGATCGCCGCGAAATCTTTTCTATCCCAGAAAACTTATCGACGGCTTACTGTCCGGACGCCGTAGGCGTTTGGAATACCAGGCTAATGCTGTCCAGCTGAATTGCCTGCAGAAAGTCAACGCCACTCTGGGTAGAGGTCGTCACGCCAGTCAAGGAATGCTTCTCATCCACCACCTTTGCCGGCACCGTGGCAAGGGTCTTGCCGTTTTGCGCCAGAGTCACTTGGACATCCGTTCCCGAACCCGTCCAGGTGACTCTGTAACTGCCCGCGGGAAGTGCTGTCGATCCAATCTTCACATTTCCCGGCAACGTAACGGTCTTGGAATTCTTGGCTGCGAAGGCTGGGACTGACAACAGGGCGAGTATCAATGCATATCCAAAATAACGCTTCATCCGTGTCTCCTCGAATGCCTCGCGGATTTTATCGGTCGCATTAGGCATTGAGAAAATTACACTACGAGCGGCAGTTTTTGAACCTTAAGAATTCTTAAGCCCCTCTATTCATGCGGGGTTCACACCGGGATGTGAGTAGTTTTGACGCAGGCGTCTTGTAAAGTGGGATCGTGATTTCCACGCGCAGACCGGGCGAAGCATTCTCGGCTTTGATCGCGCCGTGATGAACTTGCACGGCACGTTTTGCAATCGATAGCCCGAGCCCCGATCCCCCTCCAGTCGCATCACGTGCCTCTTCAACCCGAAAGAATGGATCGAATATGCGCGTAAGCGCATCCTCGGGCACGCCCGACCCGTAATCGCGAACCACTATTTTTGCTGAGCAGGAGTCTTCGGTAATGAATACATCAATAGTTGCCCGCTCCGGCGAATAGCGAATCGCGTTGCGCACCACGTTCTCCACTGCACGCCGCAGCAATTCGTGATTGCCCATTACCTCGCCGGACAGCCGCCCATGAACCGCAATGCAACAGCCTCGAATCTCTGCCTCCACTTTGCAGTCGCGAATCAATTCGTCGACGATCTCCCCCGCACGCATCACTCCTGTGTCCTGAACCGCGGGATCTCCTTCAATGAACGTAATCTCGACAATGTCCGCGACCAGCGAAGTGATACGGTCCACATCGCGCTCGATTCGATCCAGCGCCGCGCGGCTGTCCGCCGAGGTACGGGCAAGTTTCACCGCAAACTTCAACCGCGCTAGCGGAGATCTGAGTTCATGCGATATATCCCCCAGCAGCCTTCGCTCGCTAACAATCAACCGTTCAAGCCGTTCTGCCATCTGGTTGAACGAGCGCCCCAGTTGTCCAACTTCATCTTGCCGGCGAGTATGCACGCGAATTGATAAATTGCCTTGCCCAAACAACGCAATCGAGGCCGCGATTCGCCGAATCGGAGATACGACTCCCGCTGATGCCACCCAACACAGAAGTCCCGTCGCGCCGGCCACCAGAAAATAGTATGGAAGAAATGTCCATAGATGCGGCCGGTCGCGCAGCCCCACTGCCGCAAACCAATACCGCCCATCCGCTGACCGGTGCGAAAGAATCCAGTGATCGTGCGCCTGGACGCGCCATTTCGAAGCGGGAGCCGGCGGTAGAAGAGCAGACCTGTTCTCACCTGACAAGAGATCTATTCCATGTGAGTCCAGAAAATAATGCCTGCCTGCGAAAATGTCGTCCAGCTTTGTCATGTATCTCGCGAGCGCCGTCGATCCACCACTATCGAATGCTGCGCGTGCGCTCTCGAGCTGCAACTCGTCGAAGCGGTCGAATACTGGATCGATCGCGATCTGTTCCATCTGATCTGAGATTGCACGGAATGCCAGGAACGAGAGCGAAAGGGTGCTCACCATCACCAGGAAGACCTCTAAGTAGAGGGACTTCATCGGCCATATCTTAGTCCGACCCAGTAAAGACATAGCCCACTCCCCGGATGGTACGGATCAAACTGTGGCCGCCTTCCAGCTTTTTACGCAAATGGCTGATATGGACGTCGAGAAAGCGATCGTAAGGTGTCGCCGCCCGTTCGAAAAGAGCTGCCGTAATCTCTTCTCGCGAAAGAATGCGACCTGCCGATCCCATCAGCATGGCCAGCAGGTCGAACTCCATCGCGGTAAGTTCCACCAGCGAACCGGCAATCCACACCTCGCGTGTCATGTTGTTCGCCTGGATATCGCCAATCGTGACAGTTGTGCTTTCTTTCCAATTCGAAGCATCCGAACGCCGCAGCACTGCCCGAATCCGCGCCAGAAGTTCATCCGGATCGAATGGCTTGGGCAGATAGTCATCGGCCCCCGTGTTCAGGCCCAGAATGCGTTCATGCTGCTGCACGCGCGCGGTCAACATGATTACCGGCAGGCTCCTGCGGCGACGCAATTGTTGCAACACCGTAAGCCCGTCGAGGATGGGCAGCATCACATCCAGGATCACCAAGTCGTATGCACCCTGCAGCGCCAAGATCAAACCTTCGCGGCCATTGTATGCACTCTCAAGACGATGGCCGGCCTCGGCGAAGAACTCTTTCATCATGCCGCACAACTCGGCATCGTCATCGATGAGCAACAGCGATAATTGTCTCTGCTCTTCCAAAGTCTCCATCTCTACTTGCCTTGGACGCGTCCTTATTTCAACAATCTCTTCGGTTTCTAAGTCTCGCACAGAGCAAAGCACGCGCGCGGCGCTTAACAATTCTTAAGACGCGAGCGAATTAACTCGACCGCCCACCCTGCATTGCCCACCCGATACCGTGTGTCTTGAAACCGGATGGCCGGCAACGCCAGGGCACAGCGAGAAGCAGGCATTCTTGAAGCCGCAGTTCCTCGCCGCAACCCAGCAAAAAAATGGCGCACGCCCAGAACTCATCGTGAATTTGAGTTGACGTATTGAAATGAGTGGTGGCCAGAGACGGGATTGAACCGCCGACGCCGGCCTTTTCAGGGCTACCTACCGATGGAGCTAACTGGTCTGGAATCAGCGGAAGTGATTGACGGCAAGTGATTTAGAAGATTTCGTTTTAGGATCGTGTGGGACCGTTTCGGCTGATTTCGGCTCCTCGGTGTACGTTATTTGTACGTTGCCCGGTGTCGTTCGCAGGCACGGCGCAAAGTGTTCCCTGCCCGGCAATCGCCTATCGACGATTGATGGAGCGGGTCCATACAGGCTCTCACTTCAGTGTGGATCGCAGGACAGTGGTAGTGCCATAAGGGGGTAAAACGGCCTTGGGTTACCAGACAGACTACTACGGCACCTTAGAATTCACCCGCTTGCTTACTGATGCTGAGCTGCAATGGCTCACTGATGAAAGCTCGGAAAACGTCCCTGGTATGAAGGAATTCCGGGCTACAAAACAGGGCATCACCTACGCCTCTGAGAAGACCTATGACATGGTCGGCTTGATCAACTGGATCATAGAGGACGCCAGAAAGACAATCGAGGACTTCGGTTTCAAAGGGAGCCTACATGCCGAGACAGATTTTGATCCCTACGAATTCTTAATTGAAATCGGCAGCGACGGCTTTGCTCACCAGGTCCCCTGCTCTGATTGCGTGGCCCTAAACGTCGCCAAGAAGGACCCTTCGTAAACCGCGGGTCCATTTCCGCCCAGCCGATATCAGTTGTAGTGCACGAGGCGTGAAGTGCCCTTGGATTCTGAGGGATTGGGGATTTCGTGCAGGCCCTGGGGCAGAATTTGCTTCCTCACCCAGGCCCTCATCTTCTCGTATCGTTGTTCCGGCGTATCGCGGTCATAGAATTCATCGTTCATGAAGACAAT
>JBEKPF010000138.1:0-10654 GCA_049521035.1 Occallatibacter sp.
ATACGCCGGGGTGAAACCTGGCGGTGAACGCGACGGCCAGGTCTTCCAAATCTTCCATTCGTTCCCGCAAGGGGGGTAGGTGGATGGGGAAAACCGAGATTCGATAGAAGAGGTCTTCGCGAAACTTCTGTTCCACGATGAGTTTCTTGAGATCTGCATTGGTGGCCGCAACGACGCGCACGTCTACCTTGAGATTGTCGTTGCCACCCAGCCGTTGCACTTCTCCCTGCTCAAGGAAGCGCAACATCTTGCTTTGAAGGGATAGCGGCATATCCCCGATTTCGTCGAGGAAGAGCGTGCCGCCGTGGGCGGCATGAATGCGGCCTATGCGGGATTGCACCGCGCCGGTGAAAGAACCTTTTGTGTAGCCGAAGAGTTCTGCTTCGAGCAGCGCTTCGGGGATCGCGGAGCAATTCACTACTATGAATGGCTGTTTTCTGCGAGGGCTGATCAGGTGGATTTCCTGTGCGACCAGATCCTTGCCCGTGCCGCTTTCCCCTGTGACAAGCACCGTGGTATCGCGAATAGCAACCATACGGGTCAAAGAATACGTTCGCTGCATTGGTTCGGAATCGCCAATCATGCCGCGTAGATTGTTACGGCCCTCAATCCGAAGACGTGGGGCCTGACCATCGATTTCCGGAATACTGTTGTTTTGAACGGTTCCGCCGCGATTCACCAAATCGACGAGCTGCGTTGATAACGCGGTCGGCGAAGAACTCCCAATCAGCAATTGACCAGTGTGCGAATTCAGCGTCAAGATCTGCGTGTTCGGAAAGCGCTGCTTGACCATTCCATGAAACTCATTGGGCTCAAGGTCCGGCAGCATCGGATCCAGCAGCAGCACACCGTCATCAGAACCGTTGTCCTCGAGCAACTCGAGCGCCCGGGTGCCACTTCCCGCCTGGACTACATTCCAGCGTGGGAGACTGAGTTTGTCACCAAGAGCCTGACGAATTTTTGGATTTGGGCTTACAACGAAGACATCGATTGGAAGTCGATCTTCATAACGAGCGAATTGAGTAACCGGAACGCCCATGGGATATCTTTCTGCCTGTTGGTCCGTAAGCAAATGAAACATCAATGAGAGACTGATCGTTCATCCAAGAGAAGCGATGGATCGATCAGATGTTGTTGAGGGCCTTTGTCGTGCGATGACCCTTCCTCTTCGAGAGGCTGATATCCCGTATCTGCAACATCGAGCGTACGAAAGTCACATTTGTTCTGAAACTGTTTACTACGAATTCGCTTTCCATCGTGCATGTCTTTCTTGATCAATCATCCCGCCACCCTGAGAGCATCGCTAATCTCGTACCCGACTCCGCGAATTGTGTGGGTAAGTTTGCGTTCCCCAGGGCGATCCACCTTATCGCGCACGTACTTCATATAAACGTCCACAATATTCGTCGAAGGATCGTGCGGAGCCTTCCACACTTCTTCAAAAAGCGTCGCCCTCGTGACCGGCCGTCCGGCATTACGCATCAGGTATTCAAGGATTGCAAATTCGCGCGGCGTCATTTCAATACTGCGACCGTTACGTTCTACTCGGTACTCCTCGCGATGGAGAGTCAGGTCTGCCACTCGTGAGGTATTCGGAATCATTCCCGAGTGGCGGCGCAGCAGTGCTTGAACTCGAGCCATCAACTCAAGAATCGAGAACGGCTTGGAGAGAAAGTCATCTGCTCCGCTCTGGAAAGCCATTACTTTGTCCTCAACACGGTTCCGAGCACTTAGAACCATCATTGCCAGACGGGGCTTGATCGGTCTTACCCGCTGCATGAGGCTCGCGCCGTCGAGTAATGGAAGGTTCAAGTCGAGGATGACTAGATCGTATCGCCGATCCTCTTCAAGCGCCTTCAAAGCTGCTTCGCCGTCATGAACCAGGTCTACGGCATAGGGTCCTGCCTGGAGTTCCCGGCTAAGGAAGGCGGCCAAAGAGGCGTCCTCTTCGGCGATCAGGATGCGTTGTTTCGCTGCGGAATCATTGTCCCGAGGCGTTAATCCGTTTCTAAGCTGACAGGGTTTCACGGAGGTAATATTACCCTTCCATCAAGTACCTTACTGGGTGATTATCGTCACCTTACGTCTTGAATAAGTGGAAGTCAACGACGCTAGAGTGCCAGCCGGTGCCCCTTTAGTGCTATGGATTGGGTTACCAAATGTTCGGATGACGAAAAATTGCTCAAAATTCACCCTAAAAACGGGAAGAAAGCTCCCATTACCGGATGGTTACTAAGATGAGATTAGTTCGCGCCAATTCTGCAGCGAGGAGCGTTTTTTTGTTTCTATCTCACTTTGTCAATGCATTAAACTTGAAGTCTAGGCATGGGATGGGCAAGTATGCATAGGTTCGAATATCGAGAGCCGCGGTTTACCTGTGATCTTCCGGTTCGGTTGACTGTACAAGACTCGACTCTGACCGGGCGCTGCACAGAAATCGGCAAAGCGGGAATGAAACTGGAGATTGAGGCGCCACCCGAGCCCAACTCTTTTGGGAAAGTGTCGATGAGCTACGAGGACCGGACCCTTGAAGTACGAGTTCGTCTTGTGCACGTTGGCGAGACGCATGCCGGCCTTGATTTCATTTATTCGTCCGACAAAGAACGACAGGCGATGGCGAATCTTGTGGAAACCGTGGCCGTTCTTCAATGTGGCAAAGTTCGAACCTTTTAAGGCGAATGCTCACTCCTGTGACGAAGACTTATCGTCCGGGGACCGGGAGACGATGGCACGTCAAGGTTCAGGGCGGACTTGTTATTGTGGGGGCGTAACGACCTTTGAATGCAATTCCGCGGTGGTGGGTGCTATCTGGCCTTCATTTTGAGAAGCATACTGGACGATCAGCGAAATTCTGCGATTGGAAGGGTCTTCCGGCTTATCTGACACGCGCAGGCGTTGATCGGCAAAGCCCCTTACTTGCGATATTTGATCGCCGCGAATGCCTTCTTCCTGCATTAGTCGCCGTGCGGCATTGGCCCGGTCTGATGAAAGGTCCCAATTGTCGTAGGACTTGACCTGCGAATACGGCTTGGAATCGGTGTGCCCCTCGATCGATATTTTATTCGGGAGTTTGCTCAGTTCCCCCGACATTACCTGTAGCAGTTCCTTGAGCGCAGGGGTGGGTGTTGGGCTACCCAGTTCAAAGAAAGTACCTTTCGCCGACTCCATCAGTTCGATTCTGAGTCCCTCGTCCGTGATCGTGATCTCGATCTGGCCCTTCAGCTTCTCGTTTGGGTCGAGGCGGTGAATTGACTTTTCGAGCTGTTCCTTCAGCTTGAGCAAGTCCTCCTTCTTCAGCGCCACATAGACCCCAGCCCCGTTCTTGTTGCTGCCAACCATTTTGGAACTGCCCCGAGGGTCCTTGAAGTAGCCGCCAACGGCCTCCTGGACTTCTTTGCTGGCATTCATCATCCAGAGCACGATGAACAAAGCCATCATCGCAGTCACAAAGTCCGCATATGCAACTTTCCATGCGCCGCCGTGGTGACCGCCGTGGCCCGACTTCTTCTTGATGATGATGATTTCCGATGTTTCCGCCACTGTGTCAACCTTTCGCGGTTGCGGGTACACCCGCTCCTACAGACTCTGGCGCGTCGTCCTTCTGACGACAGGCTTTTTCGACTTCCTGGAAGCTCGGGCGAACGTGCTCAGGAATGGCCCGCCGTGCCATTTCTACCGCCAGGATCGGCGACATACCTTTGATAAACGAGAGCATGACTATGCGCAGAACGTGGTAATAGGCATGCTCATCGTCGACCAGCTTGGACAGGTTTGTTGCCAGCGGGCCCACCATTCCGTAGCACAACAGGATGCCGAGAAAAGTTCCCACCAGCGCCGATGCCACTTTATGCCCAATCTCTTCCGGAGGCCCTCCAAGCGAACTCATGGTGACCACTACTCCCAGAACCGCGGCGACAATTCCCAGTCCAGGCAATGCGTCGGCCACCGTGGTAAGTGCTGTGGCTGGACTGGTCGCACCGTTATGGTGAACCTCCATGTCCAGCTCCATCATCTGGTCGACATCAAAGGGAGTTGCGCCACCCGTGATCGCCATGCGCATGGTGTCGCAAACGAAATCTCGAATGTGGTGGTTTTTCAGAAAGGCCGGGTACTTGGTGAACAGAGGACTCTTCTCCGGGTCTTCAATGTCCGTTTCGATTCCTACCAACCCCTCTTTGCGCGCCTTGTTGAAGAGATTGAACATCATCCTCAGCGAATCGATGTATCGGCTTTTGGAGAACTTCGATCCTGCCAGGATACTTGTCAATCCACTCGCAATCTTCTTCAACACATGCATTGGATTTGCTGCGAGCATTGTTCCGATTGCCGCGCCGCCAATAATGATGAATTCAGACGGTTGCATGAGGACGGCCACAGGGCCCTTTTCCATCATGAAGCCGGCCAGTACCGCGCCGAAAACGATGACTATTCCAATGATAGAAAACATGTGCCTCGTTCCCCCGGCAAATACTTGCCCGATAGTCTGATTCATCCATTTCCCGGACTCGGAGGAAAACACCGATCAGAGGACTGGATCGCTGGTTCTTTATCGGCATGTAAGGCTGTATTTTCTAGCGTCGCGAGTAGCCGCAAATCTCCTACTGGTGGGTCAGAAGGCATGGCACGGAAGGTGCGGGCGGGAGCTGAAATGGGTTATGAAAGACCACAAGAGGGATGGAGTTACTAGGGAAGCGCGGGCGGCCTCGGGGATGTCGTTGCCACTACGACAAGATCGACGCGCCGATTCATTTGCCTGCCTTCGGGTGTTGCGTTGTCGGCGATTGGACGGTATTGGCCATAGCCTGCAACTGAGACTTTTCTCGGGTCGATCCTTGAGTCGTTAAGAAGCAGCATTAGCACGGCGGTTGCGCGTGCGGTTGACAGCTCCCAGTTGGAGCGAAACTCGTCGGTATGGATCGGCTGGTCGTCTGAATGCCCCTCGACGCGAAGATCCAGTCCATGTTGAGAAAGGACCTTTGCGATGCGTTCGATCTTATCCGCAGCGCCGGGCATCAATGCGGCCTCTCCGCTGTTGAAGAATCCCAGGTCTTTCAAGCTGATCACGAAACCCTCCGGAGTAACCCGCAAGATCACCTCGTGGTTCCGAATCTCCTTGCCAATCGCTGACTCGAGTTGTTTCTGCAGTTCTCCGATGTCCACCCCGGTTGCTTCCGACCGATTGTCATCTGACTGCTTCTTTGTTGAGCTATCTTTCTCGTCGGTCGGAGCCTGAATCTCTACGGGTGGATTGGACCCATTCAAGGTGACGTTATGATAGGCGACGCCGAAGCTGCTCATTCCGCCCGAGAATGCTCCCAGCTGCTGGAATCCGACATGGATGGCTTGCGAGAGCTTCTTGATCTCCTGATTGTCCCGGTATGAACAAGCGAACAGGACCACAAAGAATGCGAAGAGGACGGTGATGAAGTCTGAGTAGGAAACCAGCCACCGGTCACGATTTTCTGGTTCCTCGGGATGCCTTCTTCTCCTTCTCATTTGGAGACGACCCTCGCAATACCTCGCCGCGCTGGCGAAGCCAGGAAGCTGTTGAGTTGCAACTGCAAGGCCCTGGGATTTACGCCTTCAACGATGGAAAGAACAGCTTCAAGCGTCATTTCCTGAATCACCTGTCTCTCGCGCAGGCGGATCCTCAGCTTTCCGGCCCAGGGCAGAAAGAGAAGATTCGCGGAAGCAACCCCATAAATAGTTGCAACGAAAGCAACGGCGATTCCTTTACCGACCGCATTGATGTCCTGGAGATGTTGCATGACCTGGATCAACCCGAGGACTGCGCCAAGGATGCCAATGGTTGGGGCGAATCCGCCGGCAGCATCGAATACTTTTGGGATGCGTTCTTCCTTTTCGCCCTCATATTCGAGCTGCAGCTCCATCATCTTACGGAGATCGGTTGAGCTCACACCATCGATCGCCAGCATAAGGCTGTCTCTTAGAAACGGGTCTTGAATCTTCGCCAACTCCGCGTCCAGCGAGAGAATGCCTTCCCGGCGCGCCTTGTACGCGTATTGCAGGAGGTTTTTTACCAGGGAGTCCGGCTCAGGCTCGGCATTAAAGAAGACATTCTTGAGCTGTCCTATGGCCCGGAGCACGATCTTGAGTGGAAACTGAACCATGACTGCGCCGAGAGTGCCCCCGAAGACAATCAAGGCCGCGGTAGGCTGCAAGACCTGGGCTACCTTGCCACCGTCCAGCACCAAGCCGATTCCGATTCCGGTGAGAGCCAGAATTATGCCGCCAATGGTGCTCTTGTCTACAGTCATACCTACCAAGCCCCTTCAACGACGCGAGAATGAGCGGCCGAACCACAGTGCAGGATAGCCAGAGGATTGCGGCCTGTTTTCTGGTTACGAATTGCAGACCTTACCTGGCAGGGTCCGCATCAGTTTCTGCCTGCATCGCTAAGCCAGGCCCGATCGACAGGAATATTGCCTATCGGCAAATCGATCAGCATATTCCAGCCTTTGCATCCTGTCTGTTGAAACGCGAAACTCAACGCGGAGGCAGTCATAGTAACCAGTCCGGAAGACTGATGACGCGGGCGTGGCCGAGAGTTATCCGTGTAACCGGAATCGTGGCTTAACCACAGTCCGGTACCAGAGTTCACAAACTTGCGGAAACCATTGAAGTTTTTGTGGCAACTGGCCGATAGGGGGTCCATGCGCTCCAACGAGTTCGCAAAAGAGGTAGATCCTCGTCCAGACTCGGTAGCCGATATTGCCCCCGCGACTCCCAAGATGGAGGCGAACGATGGGGCAGGTGCGGCTCACCCACGGCCATTCCGCGAGCGCAGGCGAACGCGCCCACTTGAAGATTCACGGCACGAAGCGCTGGATACCGTGAATCGACTCCTGATCCACCACGAAAAAGCCCTTGAAGAGCTGAGAGCCGAGGCAGACACGTACCGGACCATCTTTGAGGAAGCGCTGGTTGGGATCTTTCAGATGAGCCCGGGCGGTGATCTCCTCAGCGTCAATCGAATGATGGCGCGAATCTATGGCTACGATTCTCCGGCGCAGTTTCTGGCGGAGGGTTCGAATTTTAAACAGCAGCTTCTTGTTGACCCTAGTCCATTGAAGGAGTGGACAAACTCGGTGGAGCGGGGTAACGAGGCATCAGGGATTGAGGCGGAATTCTTCTGCCGGGATGGCGCGAAGAGGTGGATTTGGCTGAACATGCGCGCGCTACGCGATGACAGCGGGAATATTGCGTATTTTGAAGGCACGGCGGAAGACATTACCGACCGCAAAACAACTTCAGACCAGCTCAGATTTCTGGCCTACTACGATGCCCTCACAGAGCTGCCCAATCCGACTCTTTTTCGGGAACAACTCGCCGATGCAATTGAAGCTGCTCGGCTGAGAAAAGGCAGAGTGGCCCTTCTGGTTCTGGAACTCGTACGATTCAAAATCATCAACGACTCCCTCGGGCACGAATTTGGCGACCGTCTCTTGCGGGAAACCGCAGGACGGATCAAAGGAGGCGTGGGGGAGGACAGTATTGTTGCGCGAATCGGCGGTGGTGAGTTTGCCATTGCGCTGAGCAATATCAAGGATGCTCCCGACGCGGTTGCGACTGCTCATGACGTGGTGAGAAAGTTGGCCGCCGAGTTTTGCATCCTCGGTCATTCGCTGAACGTGTCATTCAATTTTGGCATCAGCATCTTCCCTGAGCATGCGGCGGACGTTGAAGGACTGCTGCAGAACGCCGATGTTGCGCTGTATTCGGCCAAAGAAGAAGGGCCGAACAAGGCACGCGTCTTCACTGAAGAGATGAACGTCGAGATCATGGAACAGTTGACACTGGCGAATGGTCTGCAACTGGCTCTCGACAGAAGTGAACTCTTCCTGGTGTACCAGCCGCAAGTGGACCTTCGAACCGGCACGATCACAGGACTGGAAGCGCTGCTCCGGTGGCAGCATCCGCTGTTGGGGCTTGTGCCGCCCGCGAAATTCATCGGAGTTGCGGAGCGCAGTGGGCTCATTGTTCCGATTGGTGAATGGGTCTTGAGATCCGCTTGTGCCCAAGCCAAAGCGTGGCAGGACGCCGGGCTTGCTGCCGTGCCTGTCGCCGTAAATGTTTCCGCGGTTCAGTTTCGCCAGCAAGGGTTCCACGACGTCATTCGTGGCATCCTCGAAGAAACTGGCCTCGACCCGAAATATCTAGAGTTGGAGCTGACTGAAAGCCTGTTGATGACCAATGCAGACGTGATGTTCTCGATTCTTCAGGAATTGAGAGACATGGGAGTGAAGCTGGCGATCGACGATTTTGGAACGGGCTATTCAAGCCTGAGTTACCTGAGACAGTTTCAAGTCAATCGGCTTAAGATCGATCGTTCCTTTGTCCGGGATGTCGCAGTGAATGCCGATGATGCTGCCATTGCGACAGCAATTATCAATATGGCGAAAGCACTGAATCTCGAAGTCCTGGCCGAAGGCGTGGAGAACGAGGAGCAACTACAGTTTTTCCGGACTCAGCATTGCTACGAGATTCAGGGGTACTACTTCAGCAGACCCGTTGCGGTCAGCCAGATCGCCCGTCAATTGAGGGCTGTCTCGATGGAGCCCACCGCGAGTACATGTCTGAACTAGTCGGCTTCATACCATATCGAAACGCCTTCCGTCCTGGAAGGCATCAAGATGGGTGGGGGAAGTTCGACTCCCACCTTTTTCAAATACAAGGGCTTCCGAGGCAGGCGGCGCTCATCGTTTTTACATCCCTCCAAGGGGTGTTAGAGTGCTGTGCGATGACTTGAAGGGTTGCTGGAAAGTGGTCAAAGCCCTTGGAATCACTTCGGATAAGGGGTGAAGAGTGTTAAAACTGTTGCAATGGTGAAGCGAACAAAACCTGGCGCCGAACCGAAGCCGGGACAGCCAATCAGTCTACGTACCCTTGGCGAGTATCTGAACCTGTCCCCAGCGACCATCTCGCTGGTGCTGAACAATGCTCCAGGCGTGCGGTCGATCCCGCAGGAAACACGGGATCGCGTGACGGAAGCGGCCACTAAGTTCGACTATCGGCCAAGCTTCTATGCCCGGTCGCTGCGAAAGCGGCAAACATTTTCAGTCGGGGTACTTGTCCCGGACCTGAATGACCACTATGCAACTCAGATCATGGCCGGGGTGGAGGAGTTCCTGATCGAGGAGGGCTATTTCTACCTGACCGCGAGCCATCGGCGTAAGCCTGACCTGATTGAGGAGTATCCGCGGTTATTACTGGACCGTTGCGTGGAAGGGTTCATCCTGATCGATACGGTGCTGGAACACAGCATGAAGCTACCGGTGGTGGCGGTGGCCGGCCACAAGAAGTTTGAAGGCGTAACCAATGTGGTGCTGGACCAACGACGCGCGGCGGAATTGTCGCTGCGTCACCTTTATCAGCTTGGGCATCGCAGGATCGCCTTCATGCGCGGCGGCAGCCACAGTTCCGATGCCGATGAGCGATGGGAATGCATGATGACTGTGGCCAGGGATCTAAAGTTGGAGGTTCCACCCGAGCTGAAAGTGGAAATCCAGATGAAGGTATCAACGCCGGAGATGGGGTTTGGACCGGCGAGCGAGCTCGTAAGCCGCGGCGCTGATTTTACGGCCTTGGTTTGTTACAATGATCTGTCGGCCATTGGAGCGATTCGCGCGCTCAAGGATCACGGGCTGCGCTCGCCAGAAGATGTCTCCATTGTTGGATTCGATGACATTCTCAACGCGGCATACCACAATCCCAGCCTCACAACGATTCGCCAACCGCTGCAGCAGATGGGCGTTGTGGCTGCCCGGATTCTGCTGCAACGGATTCGCGGACAAGCCACTTTCCCGGACGCGGTGGCGATTCTTCCCGAACTCGTAATTCGCGAGTCGACGTGCCCGCCGAATCCGAAACGTGTTCGTGTGAAACGCCCTTAGGGCAGCACCAGCACTTCAACACCGCTGGCTGCGTCTTTCTGATGGAAGACCTGCTGGGTAGCTTGCTTGAAATCTTCCGGTTTGGCCGTTGGAATGTCGGTAAAGGTTTGCGGGTTGCGATCAGTGAGCGGAAACCATGAGCTTTGCACCTGGACCATGATGCGGTGACCGCGGCGGAAGGTGTGGAAGAGATCAGCCATGGTGAAGTCGACCGCGGTTTCCTTACCGGGAGTGAGCGGCTCAGGCTTCTCCCAACTGTTGCGAAACTTGGCGCGGAAGGGTTCGCCGCGTAGAAGCTCCTGATAGCCGCCCATGTGTACAGGCGGGGCGTCTTGGATTCGCTTGTTGCCATTGAGTGATTCGTCCGGGTCAGGGGAATCTTCCGGATAGACGTCGATCAACTTCACATCAAAGTCGGAGTCAGTGCCAGAGCTGGCGATCTTGAGTTTAGGAGAGATGGGACCAGAGATAGTGATGTCCTCTTGCAGCGGTTCGGTCTCATAGGCAAGCACGTCGGGTCGATAGCTTGCGAAGCGCTGGTCGTCGACCATGTAGCGCTGCGGGACGGTGTCGGTGGTGTAGCCCACAAAGGGAACAGGGTGACTGGGATCGCTCACGTAGGTGTCGACACTGCTTGTTTCAGAGGGTGGGTCGAAGCTTAGCTTGCCGCCGGAGTGGAAGTACAAGGTTTTCGCGGTGGCAGCTTTGGGCGGCCATGCGTCAAAGCTGCGCCAGACATT
>JBEKPF010000139.1:0-10610 GCA_049521035.1 Occallatibacter sp.
CGAGTTGCTTTCAGTGGTGAGGAGTAGATTTCCCGCGATTGTGAACATCGCCATGAGCGGGGCATTTCAAAGCAATGAGGCACCCTCTGGGATCGCCGCAGACGCTTTCTATCAGAAAGGAAGCAACATGAGCTCGCTATTGATCATCTTAAGCTCCCTACGCCGTGCTGATCTCGGCTCCACTCAATTTCGTGAGAGGCTCCGGACCGCGGAAACACCACAGTCTTTCCACTCGCCCCAGGTTAACCACTGATTTGAGGAAGAGGTTATGCAGATGCGCACCATCGCAGAACTGAATATGCTGTTACGCGAACAGATCACCCTGCCAGACGGGCTTAAACTGACGACTGAGGAATTCCGTGATGGCTGGAATCTGGTTAAGAAATCGGATGCAAGTCGCCTGAAGAAGAAGATTCAGACACGGGGCTGGAACTTCATCAGGATTGCCGACGGATGGCTTCGAAGCGGCGTCGGCGATACGTCACAACAAGCCATTGGCGGCGCGCTCAAACTCGTTCTTGAACAGATGAGCGACCACTCCAATGCCGTGGAAGTGAACCGCATCGAGCTGACGAAGTACCCTTGGTTCTTTCTAGCCAGGGTGAGAGTGAATCCGTATCGGATTCAGCAGGAGTCGGAGCTGGCAGTAACAGATAAGATTCACCCCGATCCTTCGGTAGCTTACGCGCAGCGCTCGACGAAAAGTGCAGCAGGAGTCTTTGGCAGCTCTATGCCCATGCTGAAGGAGATGCTGATTTCACCCATGAGCCCGAAGACGGAGCCTTAATCCTCATTCCACTAGGCGCGCTGTTCTTCGTTGTGCGGAGTCAACGTGAGCCCGTTTTCAACCGCGCACGTTCGCGCTGAAGTTCGCGATAGAGTTCGCTCTTTGACTGTCCGAGTTCTCGTGCCAGCCGCTTGAGCGCCTCCTTTTCGTCCACACCGCTCTCGGCTTGGAGGCGCGCAACTCGAGCCGCAATCTTCTCGTGCGCCGCGGCCGCGACATCTCCGCGAGTGGGGCCACCGGATTGCCCCGACGCCTCAACCAGCAGTGTGATCTCGCCGCGGACGCGCTCGCGCGAAGCCAGTTCCCGCCGCAACTCGACCACTGTTCCGCGCAGGAATTCCTCGTGCATCTTGGTCAGCTCGCGGGCCACAACCACCCGCAAGGCCGGGCTCCATACCGCTTCGAGGTCGGCGAGCGTCTCAAGAATTCGATGCGGCGCCTCATAAAAAATCAGCGTGCATGCCGTCTCGCGCCGACCGGCTTCTTCCGCCAGAGTTTCCAGCCGGCTGCGGCGGGCCCCCGCCTTTTCCGGTAAAAAGCCTTCAAAGGAGAATTCGTTTGTGGGCAGTCCAGAGGCCACCAATGCGCTCAATGCTGCGTTGGCGCCGGGAATAGGAATCACCGCGACTCCGGCTGCGATTGCTTCCGAGACCAGCCAACCTCCGGGATCGCTGATGCCTGGCATGCCCGCGTCAGAAACCATGGCGATGCGCCCGCCAGACTTGAGCGCTTCAATCAATTCGGCCGCGCGCTCGCGTTCGTTGTGCTGATGGCAGCTCACGGTAGGCGTCGCGATCTCAAAATGATTGAGCAGCTTTTGTGTTTGGCGAGTGTCTTCGCAGGCAATCCGGTCTACTCGTTTGAGCACGTCCAGGGCTCGCAAGGTGATGTCGCCTAGATTGCCGATAGGGGTTGCGACCAAATAGAGACCGGGTGCGAGGCTGTCCAGCGTATCGGTGTCGTCTGCCATTTGCACAGCTGGTCTCCTAGCTGGCATCCTCACGCTCGATGCGGCGCTGTTCGGCAAGCAGTGACATTGAGCTCATCAGGTTTTGCACGCTCACAATGCCAACCACACGCCCGCTCTCGGTCACTGGAATAAGTGCCAGGCCGCGTCCGGCAGTGAGACGGCGGATGGTGGTGCCCAGTGTGTCCTCAGGTCGCGCCACTTGGAAAGCGCGTGACATAACAGACTGAACGTAGCCGTTGCCGTCATTGCGCAGCGCGTCGACAATCCGCTGACGTGAAACAATGCCTACCAATTGCGGACCGCGAACGACGGGGAAATCCTCTTGCAGGGAGTGGACGCAGCGAACCAGTGCATCGGCCAATGTGTCAGAGGGCGAGAGGGTGGCAAAATCAGTGAGCATTACTTCGCGCATCTGAACAGTGTCCACGACGGTTTGGAAAAAGACTCCCTGATCCTCAATCTGCGCACCAATCATGATGAAAAAACCGGCAATGATCAGCCAGTAGTTCTGCAACAGCATGCCGGCGATCATGGCTGCAAGCGCCAGCACCTGGCTCAGGCCGGTGGTTGCACGGCCGGTAGGAGCCAGACCGTGCTTGCGGGCGAAGCTACCCCTGAGGAGTCTCCCGAAGTCCAGCGGATAAGCAGGTACCAGGTGCAGCAGAGCCAGGCCAGCCTGCATCCACACCATGCTTCGCAACAGATTTGAGGAAGTGATGAGCGGCTGGCCCAGAAGCCTGATGTTACCGCCGGCGCCCAGAAAAGCGGCGGCCAGCATCAGGGTTGTAGCTGCGTTGGCCAGCGGCCCAGCCAGCGCAATGGCAAACTGCGCGGCGCCCTGGTTGGCGTTTTCCTGGCTTTCGGGATTGGCGTAGGCAAACAATCCGCCGATGGGCAGCAGCAAAACGGCACGCAGACGCAGGCCAAACCAGGCGGCCACCAGCAGTCGTGCAGCCTCTCGCACGGCAACGGCCGCCGTGAGCACGACGAACAGGCCCATACCGCGCAATGCGCCGTCCTTGGCGCCCAGCACCAGGCACACAACCGCCAGCAGAGGGAAGAAGGCGTGGACGCGTAATTCAACACCCATCCACCGGCCGAGCGGGATTGACCAACCTCGCATAGAGAGATTGTAGAGGGTCGCGGCCATGTTTCGCTTCCGCTATTCTGATTTGCAATGCGCATCATTGCCGGAAAACTTCGCTCCCGCCTACTGCAGGCCCCGCCCGGCCTCGCCACGCGGCCCACCAGCGACCGGCTGCGCGAGACGCTCTTCAATGTGCTGGCGCCGCGGATCGAAGGGTCAACATTTCTGGATCTATATGCCGGCTCAGGCGCGGTGGGTATCGAGGCTCTTAGTCGTGGTGCAGCAAACGTGGTGCTTGTCGAGCGTGCTCCCGCGGCTGTGGCCGTGCTGCGCGGCAATCTGGCCAAACTCGGGCTGACGGCCGGGTACCGTATTGATGCCGGCAGCGTGGGAACGGCGTTGCGGCGGATGAAGCACGGTGCGGGTTCAATCTTTGATCTTGTGTTTCTCGATCCTCCTTATGATGCAGCGAAAGAATATGCGTCCACGTTGGGGATACTGGGCGGAGAGCTTGCTGCGCTGCTGGCTGCCGGTGCGTTGGTCATCGCAGAACATCGGCGCAAGGAATGGTTGGAAGACGAATACGGCGCCCTGCAACGCGCACGCCTTCTTGAGCAAGGCGACGCAGCCTTGAGCTTCTATGCGGCTAACCCCGCTGATCCCAACAAGTAAATGGTCGCATCTGCGTTCATACCGCTCCGTATACACTCAGGGCAACAATAGCTTAGATTGACTCTGGGATTTGAGGACCGCCATGACCATTCGTAGGAGTTTCGTACTGGCGGCGCTGCTGCTTTGCACTCCAGTTCTTCACGCGCAGACGGAGCAGACCTGGGAGATCGGACCCTTCACGCATCCGTCAGCCGGCAACCCCGTCATTGTGCCGCGCCCAGATTCTTCCTTTATTGACCCCATCGTTAAAACGCCCGCTCACTGGGAGGCGCTGCATACCTTTAATCCTGCCGCCATCGTGCGCGAGGGCAAGATCTACGTCCTCTATCGCGCCGAAGACGATTCCGGAGCCATGGAAATCGGCGGGCACACCTCGCGGCTGGGCCTGGCCGAGAGCGAAGACGGCATTCACTTCACACGGCAAGACAATCCAATTTTCTATCCGTCGGACGACTCGCAGAAAGCGCGTGAATGGCCGGGAGGTGTCGAGGATCCGCGCATCGTCGAATCGGAAGATGGTACCTACGTTTTGACCTACACGCAGTGGAACCGCAAGACGTATTCAGTGGGAATTGCCACCTCTCCCGACCTGATGCACTGGACAAAGCATGGCCCCGCCTTTTTTACGGCGGCTGGCGGCAAGTATGCGCAGCTTCAGTACAAATCGGCGGGGATTGTTACCAAGCTCGACAAGGCCAAAGGCCGATTACTCGCAGCGAAGATCGATGGCAAATATTGGATGTACTGGGGCGAGGGTTCTATTCGACTAGCCATCTCGACTGACCTGATTCACTGGACTCCTGTCGAAGATCCGCAAGGAGCGCCTGTCGAGTTATTGAGGCCGCGTCCGGGCCACTTCGACAGCACATTTCCCGAGACTGGCCCTCCCCCAGTGGAAAATGGATCGGGAATCGTCATGCTCTACAACGGCAAGAATGCGGAGAACGCCGGCGATCCAGATTTAGGTGCCAACGCCTATGCGGCCGGTGAAGCACTGTTCGACTCCAATCACCCCGCCCGCCTGATCGCGCGGACGGAACACCCGGTTCTCAGCCCAGAGCTCCCATACGAAAAGACTGGCCAATATAAAGCGGGCACGACGTTTGCCGAAGGGCTCGTGTACTTCCGCAATCAATGGTTCCTCTACTACGGTTGTGCCGACTCTCTTGTCGCCGTGGTTATGGCTCCGATGAACTAGAAATGAGCCCATCGGCGGGCATCTCGGTTGCAGAGTTTCGGGCGCGAAACCGGTCTTCCACTAATCGGTTTAGAGTATTGTCCATGAAGATTATGCAACTCATGCCGTCGGTCATCTTGCTGGCCTTTGGGGCCGTCGTCATCTCTGGCGCATGCAGGCATTCGGCTCAGAGCGTCGACCAGTCTGCCGGGGAAACCCAGGCCGTCGTACCGACAGAGCCGCAGGTGGCGATCCTCGACACCGACATTGGCGATGACATTGACGACGCCTTCGCATTGGCACTGGCGCTGCGCAGCCCGGAGTTGCAGCTACTGGGCATCACGACCGCTTATGGAGATACAGAGTTGCGCGCCCGCTTGCTGGATCGTTATCTCGCCGCAGTGGGTCGTACAGATATTCCCGTGGCTGCCGGTATTCCCACGCCGCACACCAATGTCTTCACCCAGGCAGCTTATGCCTCGCAGATGCCGGTGGGTGCAAATCCTCAAAAGCACCCCGATGCGGTCCAGTTCTTACTCGACCAGATTCGCGCCCATCCTGGCCAAATCACACTCATCGCCATCGGCCCTCTCTTCAATGTGCAGGCAGCCATCGAGCGTGATCCCGCTACCTTTCGACAGCTGAAGCGCGTAGTGCTCATGGGCGGCAGTATCCACCGCGGATACGACAACATTCTCAATGGAATGGTCCCCGAAATCCTTCGCTCGCCCAGTTCGGAGTGGAACATCAACCGCGATCCCGCCGGGGCACGCGCGCTGCTTGCTTCCGGGGTTCCGGTCTTCATGATGCCCCTCGATTCCACCCAGATCCACCTGCAGGCACATGATCGATATACGGTCTTCACCCATGGATCCCCGCTCACCGAGCAGCTAAAGCTCCTCTACGGTGAGTGGGTGGACGGCAGCCGCGGGCACCCTGACACGCCAACCCTGTTTGATCCAGTGGCTGTGGCTTATGCTATCCGTCCCCAACTGTGTCCGGTGACACCCATGCGACTGGACGTGGACGACAAGGGATTCACGCGGCCAGTCGACGGGTCCCCGAACGCCCAGGTCTGTCTGCAATCCGACGAAAAGGCCTTTCTTGCGTTCCTGCTAGGGCGAATCACAGCCGATCCTGCGGCAGCCACTCCGGTCACACCCGTTTCAGCGCAGTAAATCGAACTCCCCAAGCCGCTCAGCGAGCGCCACGGTTGGGCACAGCCGCAGCCGTAACCCGTCTCCGCGACAGAACCTTCAACGCCTCCTGGAAGAGGTCCAACGCACGTGCCGGCCGTCACTTGCAATTCGATTGACAGTGGATAACAGTAGGTGAAAAATGGCGGGTCGATTAAACTTAGGCCGCTTTGTGCGGTCTACGGAGGAAAGATGAAAAACGCAGGGATGTTGAAGGCTCTGGGAACTCTGGCGTTTCTGGCAGCAGGAATGCTGCTAACTGGTTGCAAATCGGTGCCGGAGTTGACCGCCGCCGACGCGCAGGCGCTGATCCAGGCCAGTTATGACCAAACCGCGCCGGTGGGCGCAAGCATCACAGTGAACGACCTTGGTATGAGACAGGGAATCACCGCTAAGTACTGGACGCGAACCAAGGTGTATCCCAATCGTTACTGGGCAGACTTCACTCTTACCGACGATGGCAAGAAAGTGGTCAAGCTGTCGAGCGGCGGAGATGTGATCGAGTGGCGGCCTGAAAGTGCGACGGACACAAACTATTCAATCGTCGTTGTCACCGCAACCGCCAATCATCTCAAGGCGCACGATATCAATAATATTCAAGACGAAATAGTCCCCGGGGTGGACACGGCAAAGGGGGCCGACTATACCGAGGGCGTGAATCTGGATGGGGTGCCCGGACCGCTCCAGGATATCGCCCACAACCCCGGAAACAAACTGAGCAGGAAGCGTCACGCCGACTTTTCCCTGGAGGGTGGAGCCTGGAAGCTGCATTCGATTAGCTAGACCGGTAAAAATCCAAGTCGGAGGGTCGAGAATTCATTGACCGCACCGCGGTTTCTTGCTATTGTTAGAAGGTTCCGCAAGAACGCCTACGTTCGTGTGTCTTAACGAAATATGCGTACGGGAAGCCCGATCACGCAATACGATACGGGTTGAATCCCACGGTCAGGCGCAGCAGGCCGGCCAGACAGTTCCCCGGAATGGCCTTTTTCTTGCGAAGGGCAGACGGGGTCCCCGAAGACAGGTGTTCGTCGTTGGGGAGTAGGGGCGAATCGCTACGGTGCTCGCGCGTTCTCCACCTTGGAGGGCTATGCGGGCCGGAACCGCGAAACGGAGTTGGCTTTTCCCGCCGGAAGTCGGGGAAACGCCCGGCCACCGTCCCGGTTTTCGTCTGAGTTTTGAACGAAGACAGACGCGAAGCAGCAAATAGGGCGTCTCTGTGTTTGTACGGTGGTTCAGCCGTCCCAAACGAGAGCAGCCTGAAGGCTCTGCGCGCGGCTGTTTGAAGAGTGAAGTTTCAGGGTTTTGGGTAAGGAGTTTCAGTTTGCCTACTTTTAATCAGCTCGTCCGCAAGGGGCGCACGGCCCCCCGCTACAAGACGGCATCGCCTGCACTGCAGGCGTCGCCGCAACGGCGCGGCGTTTGCACCCGCGTGTATACGCAAACCCCCAAGAAGCCGAACTCGGCCCTCCGCAAGGTAGCGCGTGTCCGGTTGACCAACGGGATCGAAGTTACGACCTATATCCCCGGCATCGGTCACAACCTGCAGGAGCACTCGATCGTGCTCATCCGCGGTGGCCGTGTCAAGGATCTCCCCGGCGTTCGCTATCACGTGGTTCGCGGCACGCTGGATTCGGTGGGCGTGGCCAACCGCAAGCAGAGTCGGTCGAAGTACGGTGCCAAGCGAGCCAAGGGTGGCGCGGCGCCGGCCAAGGGTAAGAAGTAGTGAGCGGTTCCGGGGCGTGGTTCTGAACTCGGACTAGGGTAGTGAGTTTAAGCGCCAAAAGGCGCCGAGGATTTTGAGGATTATGCCAAGAAAAGGGCACATAGCGAAGCGGGAAGTCGCGCCTGATCCGGTTTACGGGTCGACGCTGGTCACAAAGTTCGTCAACTCCATGATGTGGGGCGGCAAGAAGTCGACCGCTCAGGGCATCTTCTACCAGGCGATGAAGAACCTGGAAGAAAAGGGCGGCGGCGACGACGCTTTGAAGCTCTTCAAGAAGGCGGTTGAGAACTGCAAGCCGCTGCTCGAAGTGAAGACCCGCCGTGTGGGCGGCGCCAACTATCAGGTTCCGATCGAAGTGAATCCTGATCGGCGCACCTCGCTGGCCATCCGCTGGCTGATCACCTATGGTCGCAATCGCGGCGAAAAGGGCATGATCGACAAGCTTGGCAATGAGCTGCTGGATGCGGCCAACGGCCGCGGTGCGGCGATGAAGAAGAAGGAAGACGTGCACCGCATGGCTGAGGCGAACAAGGCCTTTGCTCACTACCGCTGGTAGTTCGCGCTTGCAATGAGTTTTGATCCCGGCGCAAGAGGCTGGGGAGTGTTTTTGAAGCAGTACGAATAACCGCGGGCTTGATCGCCTGCAAGGATGAAATGCCGTGGCTCGCACCATACCTCTGAATCGTTGCCGGAACATCGGAATCATGGCGCACATCGACGCCGGGAAGACGACTGCGACAGAGCGCATCTTGTTCTATACGGGCATCACGCACCGCATCGGCGAAGTGCATGAGGGCACCGCGACCATGGATTACATGGAGCAGGAGCAGGAGCGCGGCATCACGATCACGTCCGCCGCCACCACCTGCACCTGGAAAGATGTTCGCATCAATATTATTGATACGCCCGGTCACGTGGACTTTACTGCTGAGGTTGAGCGCAGTCTGCGCGTGCTCGACGGTGCGGTCGCCTTGTTTGACTCTGTCAGCGGCGTACAGCCGCAGACTGAGACCGTGTGGCGCCAGGGCGACAAGTACAAGGTCCCGCGCATTTGCTTCGTCAATAAGATGGATAAGAACGGCGCGGACTTCGAGCATGTTCTTGAGACCATCCGCAAGCGCCTGGGCGCACGCCCGGTAGCGCTGCAGATTCCCATTGGGGCAGAAGCTGGTTTTAAGGGCGTCGTCGATCTCATCGAGATGAAGGCGATTCTCTGGCACGACGAGGCTATGGGCTCGGAATACGACGTTCAGGCGATTCCGGCAGATCTGCAAAAGAAGGCCGAGGCGTTCCGCCTGCAATTGATTGAAGTCATCGCCGAGACCGACGATGTATTGCTTGAGAAGTTTCTCGAAGGCGAGACCCCGACCATCGCTGAACTGAAGGCTGGCATTCGTCAGGCCGTCATCGATCTGAAGGTCTTCCCTGTCATCTGCGGAAGCGCTTTCAAGAACAAGGGTGTTCAGACGCTGCTTGATGCCGTTGTCGATTATCTGCCGAGCCCGCTGGATAAGCCTCCGGTCGAAGGTCCGAATCCCTCGCATCTCGATGTCATTGAGGTCCGCAAGCCGTCCGACAGTGAGCCGCTTTCGGCTCTGGCCTTCAAGATCATCAACGATCCGTTCGGCAAGCTTTGCTTTATCCGCGTCTACTCGGGCACGCTCAAGACCGGCGACACGATCCTGAATCCCCGCACGGGAAAGACTGATCGCATCGGCCGCCTGGTCAAGATGCATGCCAATAAGCGCGAGGATATTACCGAAGTTATGGCGGGTGATATTTGCGCCTGTGTGGGCCTCAAGGAATTGAAGACGGGTGACACGCTTTGCTCGCCGCAGCATCCTATTGCGCTTGGCGCGATCACCTTCCCGGAGACCGTGATCTCGGTGGCCATCGAGCCCAAGACCAAGGCTGACCAGGAAAAGATGGGCGTCGCTCTGTCGCGTCTAGCCGACGAAGATCCCACCTTCAAGGTACGGACCGACGAGGAATCGGGTCAGACGATCATCAGCGGTATGGGTGAATTGCACCTCGAGATTCTCGTCGACCGCATGAAGCGCGAGCACAAGGTTGAGGCCAATGTGGGCGAGCCCAAGGTTGCCTTCCGCGAGACCATTCGCAAGTCGGCTGAAGCTGAGGGCAAGTACATTCGCCAGACCGGCGGCTCGGGTAACTACGGCCATTGCAAATTGCGCATCGAGCCCAATGAGCCGGGCAAGGGATACGAATTCATCAACGCCATCAAGAGCGGTTCGATTCCCAAGGAATATATCAAGCCCATCGACCAGGGCGTACAAGGCGCAATTGAGCTGGGCATTCTGGCCGGCTATCCGCTGGTGGACATCAAGGTGACTCTGTTCGACGGCAGCTATCACGAAGTGGACTCGAACGAAATGGCCTTTAAGTTTGCCGGTTCGATCGCCTTCAAGGAAGCCGCGCGTCACGCGAGCCCGGTGCTTCTGGAGCCGGTGATGGCTGTCGAAGTTACCGTCCCCGAGGAGCACATGGGGACCATTATTGGCGATATCAACTCGCGCCGCGGCCGCATTGAGCACGTGGATCGCGTGGGCGGATCGCAAGTCATCAAGGCAATTGTGCCGCTGAAGGAAATGTTCGGCTACGTGAACGACATTCGTTCGTCCACTCAGGGCCGCGCCTCTTATTCCATGCAGTTTGCGCGGTACGAAGAGGCTCCGCGGATGATCGCCGACGAGATTATCGGCCGCTCCCAGGGTAAGTAGCGGGCGGAAAAGTATTGGGGCTGGAGCCGGATGGCCGGCGCCCCGGGATGAAACGGGCAGTACAGCTACGAAAGGGATGCAGGGACTTTTATGGCGAAGGAAAAATTTGATCGTTCGAAGCCGCACGTAAACGTGGGCACGATCGGGCACATCGATCACGGCAAGACGACGTTGACGGCGGCAATCACCAAGGTATTGCAGAAGCATAATCCGAAGAATACGTTCCGTTCGTTCGACTCGATTGATAACGCGCC
>JBEKPF010000140.1:0-10398 GCA_049521035.1 Occallatibacter sp.
TACGAGATGGCTTCGCGGGCGGCGATTTCGGGGGCGGTGCCGTTGGAGACGCGGTCGGTGGCCCACTTGCCGAGGACCAGCTTCATGATGGGTTCGCCCCAGCCGGTGAGGGAGACGGCGGCAGAGAGATTGTCGGCGTAACAGCCGCAGCCGATGAGGGATGAGTCGCCGACACGGCCGGGAGTCTTGTTGAGGGTGCCTCCGGTGGAGGTCGCGGCGGCTAGGTTCCCGCGGAAATCAAGGGCGACGGCTCCGACGGTGTCATGACTGTTGAAACCGGCGGGATATGGGGACTTTCTTTCCCAAGTCCCAGAAGCGGAATCTTCACCCCTCGGACTAAGACCTGTCCGTGGGGACCCCAGACCTGGGGCACCCAGATTTTCCTGGATGCCGGGTCCGGTTGGGACTGCGGTTTCGGGATCTTTATCGTCCTGCAAGGGGACAGCGGAGAAGGTTTCGTCGGCGAGGCCGGCGGCTTGGCGGAGCTTGGCGTTGGCGAGGCGCTCGCGCTCACGGTCGAGGACCAGCTCGGAGTTATCGATGAGGGTCATGCCATGGGAGTGGGCAAACTGCTCGGCGCCGGGTCCGACGAAGTAGACGTGAGGACTTTTTTCGAGGACGAGGCGAGCGGCCTGAATGGGATTGCGGAGACGCTCGACGCAGGCCACGCCGCCCGCTTTCATGCGGCCTCCGTCCATGAGAAGGGCGTCGAGCTGGACGCGGCCATCGGAGGTGAGAAAGCTGCCACGGCCGGCGTCGAAGGTGGGATCGTCTTCAAGGACGGTGACGGCAGCTTCGACTGCATCGAGAGCCGAGCCGCCGAGGGAGAGGATGTCGTAGCCGGTTTCAAGGGCGTTGCGGACCCCGGCTTCGTGGGCGACCGCGTCTGAGGCGGGGATGGCCCAGGCACCACCGTGGACGAGAAGAATGGGAGCGTGGACGGATGAAGTTGTCACCGGGATATCGTAGAACATTTGGTAAGTTAGTGGGAAAGATCCGATTTTGAGAGGCATTTACTTCTTTGTCTGAGTTAGTGTCAAAGGGACTATGCGGGATAAGTCTGACTAAGTGGTTGAAACAAAGAAGGAATCGTAAAGATTTTTAATTGCAGGGAATTTCGGGGAGATTGGTTAAGCTAAGAACATTCAATCGGGAATAAGAGAACAAGGGAAAGAAACTGATGCTTTCCTAATTCATACGGACTAATTTTTTCTTCGGACCACTTCCGCGAACACGCAGGCGTGGAAAGAGACTGAGAGTATCTTCAAAGAGCGGTGGATGTTTTGACTTTGGCAAAGGGCCGCGGATAGAAATGACGGAAGCGGCTCAGGACAAAATGACACAGGCGGGGGCCTAGCTCTTGAAGAATTCAGAACATACTCCGGGTTGACATGGAGCTGCGAGGAGCTGTGCAAGGCGGCTTCCTCAAATAGAAGAAGCCGCGGAGCATTCGCGGCGCCCGATAGACCAATTCGGCGGATGCAGGGGTGATTCTGAAGAGGAATCGCCCCTTTCCCTTTCTACGGAGCAGATGTGAGGCCGTGGAATGGTGGGACGGGATTGGCGGACAAATGGGGTTAGCAGGACAGAGGCAAACGGTTGCAGGGAAACCGCGTGGAACAGGGGCCCAGAAGAAAATGGGCAGCCGAGCGATAGCAAAGGTGAATACAGCGGCAGGCAAGGCCCTGGACGAACATAGCGATGCGATTGTGAAATCGCTGCTGAAAAGCACACTTGGCGGCAATGCGAGCAGCGCAAGACTGCTGTTCATGCTTGCTGACGGGCAAATCGACTGCGAAAACGAAGGCATGATGCAACGTCTTTGCAGTCTGGCAGAAAAGTGGGCTTCAGAGCCGGAGTGGACTGGCGAAGTGACCGAAGCAGCCGCGGAGACGAGCTTTGGACAACGTGAACCAGAGAATTGGTGATCCGGGCTGATTGAATTGCAAACGAACGAGCAAATGCACGTTATTTTGGCTTTGCTCAAGACAGGGCTTCGACTCCGCTGCGTTTCCTTCTGATGAAGGGAGCGAGCGGAGTCGGAGAGGCTTTTGCAAGCGATGCGAGTTAGCGGAATTAAGTGACAGAATCAGGGTTTCTGGCAGACGAGTTGAGTGGGATTGTGGCGGCCGTGGGAACGGTTGCCGGCTGTGCGTGAATACGACACTTTGCGGAGAGACAGCAGAGAGAATAAACTCTTTGCCGCGCTTTCCGGAAGAGAGAAGAGAGACGGATGAAGCTCACGAATCACGAGTGGTTGCGCGTAGGCGGATGGATAGGACTGTTGTGGACTCTTGCGGGCTTGATGGGCATGGGTTTGGGAATTGCGGCCCACGCGCAGGCGATCACCACAACTACGGTTCAAGGGACGGTGTACCTTGCAAACGGTCAGCCTGGCACGGGAACACTGGTGGTGAGCTGGCCATCGTTTACGACGGCGAACGGTCAGTTGGTGACAGCCGACAGTACGACGATCGCGATTGCGCCAAATGGATTTGTGAGCGTAAATCTTGCGCCTAACTTGGGAGCGACTCCGACGGGGTTGTTTTACACGGCGGTCTACTATATGAGCGACGGCTCGACTAACACCCAATACTGGGTGGTGCCGACGGGAACGCAAGCGACGCTGGGAGAGATACAGGCGCAATTGATGCCGGCGGCGCAGGCTGTGCAGGCGGTGAGCAAGACGTATGTGGATCAGGCGATCGCTGCAGAATCGGCCTTGGATTTGCCTTTGACAGGCGGTACGTTGACTGGGTCACTGACGGCTATTCAAATAGGAGCTTTATATCAGGTAGACCAGTTCCCCGGTATGGACTTTGGGGCCAAGTTAGGTGCGTGCCTTAGTGGATTGAGTGCGACGAATGGTGGAACTTGCGACGCGCGCAATTTTACGAGCACACAGTCGATGGGATCGAACCTGACGATTTCGACGGCGAATGCGACGATTCTGCTGCCTTGCATTACGATTTCGACGGCCAATCAGCTGATTGTGACGGCGGGAACGAGGAATGTGTCACTGCGCGGATGCTCTTTGCGCGGGGCCAGTACGGCGAGCGGAAGCCAGGGCGGCACATTGTTTCTCTACTCCGGGACAGGTGCGATGGTGCAGGTGGGAGATCCGACGTATGCAGTGGATACGAACGGGTTCCACATGGACAATGCGGCAATCAATATCACAACAGCGACGAGCAGCACGGCGCAAGGATTTGTGGCTTATCGCACGCAGGAGTTAGATCTGGAAAGCTTGTATTTCCTGGGTAACTCAAATCAGACTGGCATGACATTGGATGGGACGGGCAATTACACGGGAGGGACATTCCTCGATAACCAATTCGATGGATTCCTGATCGCGGTGAACGCCATCGGTCATCAGATATCGAATCCTGCGACGACAGATTGGATGAACGCGAGCGAGTTTGTGCGGTTGCATATCGACTGCGCGACGAGCGGAGGAAACCCAGTCGCCGGGAGTTATGGGATCGACCTACAGCAGGGCGATGGAAACACCTTCACCGGTGGAGATGTGGAGGATTGCTCGACGGCATTGCACCTGGGGGCGAACGCGCAGAACAACACGATCGTGGGGCTGCGGAACGAAGGTTCAACCAACCAGATTGTGGCGGATGCGGGCAGTTCATACAACAGCTGGATAACCGGCGGGACGATGTTTACCGGGCAGTTGACCGACAATGGTACGCGCAATAGCTTTCTCGATACATTTCACCGGAGCTTCAATGGTATGAATGGCGATTGGTACGGGAGCCAGAAAGACGCTACAGTTACCAATCACTATCGTCTGGGAATTGGCACAGGAAATGAGCGCGGACTATTGGACCGCTATCAAACTGACTACGGTTACCGGTGGACGATCGGTTTGAGCGATGCGACGGCTGGTGAGCAATTCTATCAGATTCTGGACGAGCTAAACAGCGTGTACCGGGTGTCGATTGGCCAGTATAACAATGGCCAATCGAGCACTAACAACCAGACGGTGATCAATTCGGCGGGAACAGGCGCCGTGGTGCTGAATGGCTCGAATAACTCTGGAACGGGCGGCGTAATTTTTGGGTCAGGCGGCGCGAGCGAGACCACGGTGGCGACGATCAATAGCGCGGGGAATGCGCAGTTCAACGGGACGCTGCAAGTGGCGGGCGCATCGACTTTCACTAGCTCGACGACAGTGAAGAACCAAGCGGACGCGGAGATCGACCAGTTTCTTTGGGCCGGATTGACGACGAGCCAGAAAGAGTCTTTCATTTACAAGGACTGGAATGGCGGCAGTCAGTGGTATGTGGAGAAGGACGCTAACAACAACTGGGAACTAAATTCGGCAATCGGGGGCTTAGATAGCTTCAAGGCATACCAGAGCACTAATAGCGGCGATACTTACATCAACACCTCGAACGCAGCCGGAGCTGTGCGCATCAACTACGAGACGGGGGCAGGGACTCAGTTCAAAGTGTACGGGGGTAGTAGCAGCAGTCTCTACGCTTCCTTTACAGGCACCGCGGCGATTCAATTTCCGGGGCTTGCGGCGGGAAGCGGCCATAACTGCCTGCAGATTGACTCCTCTGGATACATGACCAATACTGGCGCAGCCTGCGGCACAGGGAACGGCACAGGTACGGTCAGCAGTGGGACCAGCGGACAAATTGCCTATTACAACGGCACAGGCACATCGCTGTCCGGCACTAACACGGTTTCCATTGCGGCGGGCGGGACAGGAGCTTCCACGGCTCCAGGTGCGCTAGCCGACTTGGGTGCGGCCGCGATTAGCGGTGCGGCATTTACAGGTCCGGTAAGTATCTCCAATACGCTGTCAGTGGGCAACATCACCAGCATCGGCCCTCGCTACGATGTTACTAACTCGATTTTTGGCGCGGCGGGGAATGGCACGATGGATGATACGGCGGCAATTCAGGCGGCCTTCAATACTTGCTGGCATAACGGGATTGAACCCACTGGCGGGATTGTTGAGTTTCCCGGACCCCACACATACGTAGTATCTTCGACGATCAACGCATACGATGGTTGTCATATCGAGGGTACATCGGGAAGCGCGTCGAGCGGGTCCAGCCGGCCATCTATCGCCTGGAATGGCGCGGCAGCCGGAGTTGTCTACAATATCACCGGGTTTACTGCCGCAGTCAATTCAACGCCCTTCTACGCACCGAGCTCCCCGGCGCCTTATGCACAACCCTACCTTGTCACATTCAATGCCACGAATAATTTGACCGTTGGGCAATGGGTGGATATTCAAGGCTTGAGTACGGCAGCGGGCCTGGGTTTAAACAGGACGATAGCTCAGGTAGGTTCGGCCAACGGCAGCTCGTTTACTGTCGTGATACCCTTCAGCCCGACACTGGGCACATTTACCGACAGCGGTACGGCGACTTCGGCCAACGTTGTCATAGCTTTCGATGCTGCTGCCCGGCGCCAGGAATCCATAAGTAACATAGCAGTTACAAATATGCTGTCTACGCAAGCTAATACGTTCAACGTGGGCTTCTATTTTGGAGACCGCGTGGATACTGGTGCGCGCGTTTTAAACGTGCAGGCGGCAGATGCTACGGAGTACGGGTATTACTTTGCAGACGGCGGAATCAATGTAGATTTCGACAAGGGGTGGAGATCGGATGGCGCAGGAGTTGCGGGAATTTATTGGAAGGTAACGTCATCGGACTCTTTTGGAATAGCCAACGGAACGGTGGACAATAATCGAAGCGCGCTTGGCTCGGCAACGAGCGGCGCTGCTGTGATGCTTGACAACGCGAATTGCGTAAACACTTCCGGCGTTCACTTCACCTCGCGCAACACGACTATTGCGATCAATTCATCACTTACGCCAGGGCTGGGGGCATTTACATTGTATGATTGCCCATCCAATTCAACCATGGAAGCATTCTGGATGGACCTTGAGAACACTTGGTTAACTCCGGCGTCCCCGACTACGGCGGGATTCAATTTTCCGTCGTTCGTAGTATCGCCGCCTAACGACGCCGCAGTTAGTTTGAATATCCTGAACGGGGCGTTTCCGAGCGGCACATCCCCGAACACTACGACCCGCTGGGTGGGTATACCTGAGTTACTCAGAACCGATCTCTACGGGACGAGCGGCTGGATTCCGATGTTGAGTTACGCTCCGTCAACCAATAGCGACGGAGGCAATTCAGGGGATAAGTCACCCATTTCATTGATTGGCGACGTGAATGTCGGCCAGTTATGGCAATACGGGATTCCGGCTTCCGATTATCTATATTCGGACACGGCCTTTACGGCGCTTCCCAATGCGACGACGTTGTTTGCGGGCCAGATTCTTGCGCCTCCGGCTTATTGGAGTGGGGCTAACGGGAAACGGTATGCCATCGACATTGTTTATCAAAGCGGAACGACGGGCACTCCGAATGGCGGAGCTACCACCTGCACCGGTACAAGCGGTACAAGCATTCTAACTTGCACCAGCGCGACGGATCTTTCGGCCGGACAGAGAATCACGATAGGGACAGATACGAACAAAACCATTGCTTACGTGGATGCGAGTTATTCGAGTGCGGTATTAGTGAATCTCACGAGTAATCTAGCGTCAACTTACTCGACCGCAACGGCGCTTTCATTCTCTACGCCGGTAGTCGGACCTGAGATTCAGATGCCGACGAAGTCATCGAGCGCGCCAACGTCTCTGGCTTGGTCGCAAGGGGACTTGGAGCAGAACTCTGGCGCGGCTGTCAATGGAGTGGCGGCCTGGGTAAACGTGGGAGCCGGTACGCCGGGAACTTGGGCAGGAATTCCATTGGGCAATAGCAGCGGACAGATCAACTCATCGCAAATTTCGAATCTTGCTTTTCAGAGTCTCACCACGGCTGGAACATCGGGGGCTGCCACGCTCAGCGGCGGAGTTTTGAACATTCCGAGCTACGGAGGTGGAGTTAGCAGCATTAACTCTGCGACGGGCGCGTTCACATTTACAGGATCGGGAGTAAGTTGCTCAAGCACAACCTGCACATTCACAGGCATCAGCATACCGGCATCCGCGAACGCATTGAGTTCTAACTCGAGCAGCCAGCTTGTGGCTTCCACTTCGCATAATCTAAGCGTTCCGGCGAATTGCGTGGCAGCTTCGAGCTCCGGAACAGCCTACACATGCTCGTCCACGCCAACGTTTACGCCTGCTACCGGCGATCATATTCAGTTCAAAGCTGATGTGGCCAACACGGGAAACGCTACGCTGGCCGTGAACGGAACCTCGGCAGCGACGATCAAGAAGTGGGGCGGTGCAGGCAATCTGACCGCCAACGACCTCTTGGCCGGGCATTGGATTTCCGCAACCTTTGATGGAACCTATTGGCAGCTTGACGGACAACTGGGGAATGCCAATGCGACAGAAATCAATGGAACGCAGATCACTGGCTTGTCGGGCAGCGGATCGGTTCTGGCGCTGACGACTTCGCCAACGATTGCATCTCCGATCTTCACAGGCAACGCTACGACGTTCGCAAACGGGGCTGCGAGCCAGGATTACTTAGTGCTTCAGCCGGGAACGGGAGGCACGGATCAGATAGGTGCGTTCGAGTTTGCTAACTACGCGGGAACCAGTCAGTGGGAGATTCGCAAGGATGCGAGCAATACTTTCCGCATTCGAGATACTGTCAATTCTGTTGATCGTTTGGTGGACTACGCGGGCGGTCAGACGGTGATCAATTCAGGCGGCAGTGCATCGGTGGCAGTTAATAACACGAGCACAGCCGGTACGGGAGGCTTCATCGTTTATGAAGGCGGCTCGAATTACAACACAGCGGCGTTCACGGTAACCAGCTCAGGCAATGCCAGCGTTCCGGGCGGCTTCACATCTGCTGCATTGACCGATACGGGACTTACTACAGCGGGCGTGGTGACTACGACTAGCGGTGGCGGACTGGGAAGCGTTGCCACGACGGGAACTGGAAGTGCGGTTTTGGCGACTTCGCCCACAGTGAGCGGACTGACTGACACGGGGACCGAGAATCTGACAACGCTGAACGTGAGCGGCAGTACCACTTTGAACAATGTAACGTTCAATGGATCTTGCACCGGCGCGGGCTGCGTGCAAACCGGCACACCGGCATGGCTCATGTATCTAGGCACTGGAGGAGACGGTGCTTATGAGGCGACCTCCGCAAGCTGCACTGCGGCAGCGCCATGCCTTATCGAGGGAGATCGGTACTACACGAGCTTCAAGATTGACTCTGGAGCGTATGTGTATGCCAATGTGGCGACGACCGGAGGCGGAGCAGTGATTCATGCTACCGGTGCATGCACAGTTAACGGCACCTATCTGGTTAATTGGACTAAGAACACCTTGACTAACACGAGCAAAGGTGTAGGCGGAGGCGCTTCCGGAGGTTCTGGCGGAGGAACTGCTGCTGGAACGGGAGGGGTGACTACCACCACGAGTTATGGTGCAACCGCAATAGCTGCTTATCCTGGCGGATCGGCTGGAGCGGCAAGCGGAGGAAATGGTGGCAATGGCGGAGCTATTGAATGGGCTCCATATCTTCAGCGGGCAATGACTAATGCCGGTGCGGGCGGGTTGGATGGACTGGAACTAAGTGGTTCTACCGGCGAGCCGGGAGGGAGCAGCGGCGGCGCAGCTGGACAGGCTGGCAGCGGGCTGGTGATGATGTGCGCTTCTCTTAGCGGCACAGGGGGCACGATCGATGCAAGCGGCGGTCCGGGCGGTCCTGCAACGGCTAACTCAACTGGAGCCGGCTCGGGTGGTGGCGGTGGAGTTGTAATTCTCTCGTCGCAGGCGGCAGTTACAACTTGGCCCGCGGTCTATGTGGCTGGCGGTCCTGGCGGGCTGGTAACCGTTCCTGAGGCAGTGGCAACGGGGGGAACTTGCACGACACAACCGAAAGCTACGCTCGGGGTCACGGCTGGGGCGCTGAATGGCACTTGCACGTTGGTACAGGCTGGGGCCGGATGCGGAACAGGAACAGGCATTACGTGGAACGTGCTGGGCGGCGGAGGAACACTGGGTACCGGAACGGTGAACCCCACATGGAGCAGCGGCGCACTGGCAAGTTGCACAACCACGGCAGGCTCATCGAGCGGATACACAGCGGCCACGTATACCACGGCGGGCACGGGCGGCGATGGCGGCGTTGGCTGGTATGCAGAGTTTGCTGGGTGGTAGGCGAGGGTGCAAAGCCGGTTTAAATGGAGGAGCCGTGGCTGAGATAGAAGGTGAAGGCACGGCTGCTGCGGCAGAGTGGACTCTGCGTCCGGAGGAGTTGGACCGCGAGGAGCTGGTGCGGTTTGGACGGATTCTGGACCTGCGTCCGGCGAGCCTGCGGGGACAGACGGTGGGGATGGCGCTGGCCGGACAACTGCTGCTGGTGAGGACACGGGAAGGCTGGACTGCGCCGCTGAAGGCGAATGCGGCGCAGATGGCCTTCGAGCGGCGGCGGGGCGAGCGGAATATCGTGCTGAAGGCGCGGCAGATGGGGCTGACGACCTGGGCGGCGGCACGATTTTTCCTCAAGACGATTACCCAGCCGGGGACGCTGACGCTGGAGGTTGCACATACTCAGGAGGCGGCTGAGGAGATTTTCCGGATCGTGCATCGATTTTTGGATGGGCTTCCGGAGGAACTACGGCAGGGGCCATTGCGGACCTCGCGGGCCAATGCGCGGCAGATTGTGTTTCCGGAGATGGATGCACAGTACAGGGTCGTGTCGGCGGGCGAGCGGAACGCGGGACGGGGATTGACGGTGCAGAATCTGCACTGCTCGGAGCTGGCGCGGTGGCCGGGCAACCCTGCCGAGACACTGGCGGGGCTGCGGGCGGCGATGGCGCCGGGTGCGGAGCTGATTCTGGAATCGACGCCGGACGGGGTGGGCGGCTGCTTCCACGAGGAGTGGCAGAAGGCGGGCGAGACGGGGATGGAGCGGCACTTTTTCCCGTGGTGGATGGAGCGGCGCTATCGGACCAAGGCAGTGGATGAGACGAGCCTGACGCATGAAGAGCGGGATCTGATGGCGCATCGCCGACTGGATCTGGAGCAGATTGGCTTTCGGCGGCAGATACGGGCGGATTTTCGCGGACTGGCGCGACAGGAATATGCGGAAGATTGCGAAAGCTGCTTTTTGGCCAGTGGAGATTCGGTCTTCGAGCTGAAGGCTATCGAGATGCGGCTGGCAACCATGGAGGCTCCTTCCCAGATGAGGCGGAATGGGGAGTTGGAGGTGTGGTTGCCGCCGCTGAAGGGCAAGGCATACCTGGTGGCGGTGGACCCGGCCGGCGGTGGGAGCGAGGGCGACTACTCGGCAGCGCAGGTGGTGGAGCTGGAGACGGGGTTGCAATGCGCGGCAGATTGTGTTTCCGGAGATGGATGCACAGTACAGGGTCGTGTCGGCG
>JBEKPF010000141.1:0-17596 GCA_049521035.1 Occallatibacter sp.
CGAAGTATCGATATCAGGTGCTTGGGGGAGATGTAGGGCAGCGCTGCCGTGAGCTTTTGCGAGAGATATCGCGAAGCCTGGAAATGGCGATCTACGCGGGGTCGATCAACCGGGATCACGTGCATATGCTGATCGGGCTATTGGGTGGCCACAAGCGGGAATGTGACCGATGACGTCTGGAAGCGATATATCGAGGAGCAGAAGCCCCCGGAACCAGACGATGACTTCAACGTGGTGTAATCGGCCGCATGGCCGATCGATCCGGCTTCTAGCCGTAAACCGAAGCCACCGCCTGTTAGGCGGTGGAGAATTCACAACTGCTTCAAAGGGACCATCAAAGCAACTGCTCCCGTTCCCCGCGATTCCGTTCGGCCATTTCTCTTAGTTTGAACATAGTCTCTTTGTCCACGAATGACTTCGTGTGTATGCCGAATGACTCCATGTTAATGAGTGCGTCGAAGGACTTCCTGCTTGTCCTGCCCTTGGATTTCTGTTCAGCTTCCCGGAAGATTTCAAATGCTACAAGATCAGCTGGCTGCAGGAGCAAACAATTCTCCCAACTCATTGAACTGATTGAGGTGAAGTAGTGGCCGTATGGGAAATTCTTGCTGTTTAATGTGCTGTTGAACTGCCGCAGAATCGTTGGGTCATATTTACCGTTCGCAGTACGGTCGTGGTAGAGCGTGATCTTTACGTCCCGGTGCCCCTGGTTTAGTTTTTCAAAATCGTCGGCTATCGTGTACATCAAGAAATCCAGCAATACTGCGTAGGCCAATTCGAGGCGCTTGCCCGCAAATTCTGGGAATACGTCACACAGATTATCAAGGTCGACATCGTACCCAACGGTATGAACCGGTGTGCGCTTGAAAATACCAAAGAGTCCTAAGACAAATGCGTTTCGTTCATCCTCAGACCATCCCTCAAAATCGCCATGGCGGCTGTTGCAGTCGGTCGCATGGTAGCGTGAAATGAGCCTGCGGCCTTCTTTCGCCAGTTGTTTATTCTTTGCAGCGAGGTGTAGCTTCCACATCCTCTCCATTTCGCTAAACGACTTTCCCTGAGCGATTAGACAAGAGAGAGAAAAGATCTTCTGGTGCTTATCGTAGCTCTCGTCTATATAGCCTTTGAAAAGCACAAAGGTCCCTCTCGTACACCCAGTATATTGGGGCCTTTATCTCATTACGTTGAGAATTGCCTACGGAAATCGGCCGGCGTGACCTTGCCCGCATCCTCACGAATATCTCCCCTTTCCCTCTCCAGTGCACATAGTAAGTTCTCCCAGGAGCGCTCCTTCGCGAGGTATCAGCATGGAAACTACGTTCGACTATTTGCGCACCCACGCGGTTGAATTGGGCTCGCGCATTCTGGAAACCTATCCGCCTCTACAGAGCACCAAGGACGCCATTGCACCAGCACTGGCAACCCTTCTGCGCAAGGCGCTACCGGCGCAGGCGCTCGCCATCACCGGCACTGCAAAGTACCTGCGCAAAGCCAAGGCAGCGCGTATCGTGGCCGAGTGCGGAGCTGGCAAAACCTATATGGCTTTGGGCACAATCCATGTGCTGGCAGATGGGCGGCCCAGTACCACGCTGGTGATGTGCCCATCGCACATCACGCACAAGTGGGCGCGCGAGATCTTGCTCACAATCCCGCGCGCTCGCGCCTTCCTCATCGAGGACATGCGCAATGGCGGCGACATCATGAGTGATGAACGGGATAAGGTTCGTTGCCAGAATTGCGAACTCGTGCAGTGGAGTGATCGAGCCAACTGTCGGCGCTGTGGCAACGCTCTGCCTGAGCCGATCGTGAGGATTGTCGAGCCAACTGTCGGCGCTGTGGCAACGCTCTGCCTGAGCCGATCGTGAGGATTGTTGAGCGCGTCGTGGAGAGAGTCGTGATCCGGCAGGATCCGCAATGCCTTCAGAAGCTCGAACAGGCTCACAGACTGATTTCCGCAGCGACAGAACGGCTCCAACAACCGGGTGCGGAAGAGAAAGCCCCCATCCTCTTCAGCCAGATCTCGGAGGCGGAAGCGTTTCCGACGATGGCTGAGATGGAGCGGGCGATCATCGTGGCCGCCTACGAGAGGTCGAATCGCAAGCCGCTGGAAGCGGCCAGGCTGCTGGGAATTGGCAAGACTACTGTCTATCGCAAACTCAGAGAGATGGGCGAAGCGGCAGCATGACGGCGGCAGAGTTATCAATTTCCCCTGACTCTCCGCTCGCACCGCTGGTCTGCAGCATGCACGGGTGATAGCGTATCCATTGGGAGAATGTTTCAGCGAGGCCGTTATGGTCTCAACCAAGGCAAGGAAGAGGGTCGGCTGCGGCTGACCCTTTTCTCTTGTGGTGCGCCATCCTGTGTCGTTGCGTCAGCTCCAGCGCGTTCTCTCGCAAGACCAATTGTTGATTGAGTATGTCCTGGCAAATCCAATGTCTTATGCCCTGGCCATCTCAAGATCGGGAGCTCATGCATATTCGCTTCCTTCAAGGGCCGCGATTGAGGCCAATGCGGCAAAATACTGCAACGAGATCCATGCCAAATTGACCGATCCCACACTGGCGCAAACCCTGTTCAGAGAACTGTTGGCACCCATTCAGGACTATGGAGAGAAACGGGACCTGGTTATTGTTCCCGACGGTCAGCTCCACCTGCTGCCATTTTCCGCTTTGGGGAACAAGGGCGCGTACGTAATTTCAACTCACACAGTGGGTGTGGTGCCCTCGTCTACTGCGTTTGTCATTTTGAACCAGCAGTCGGAAGAAAAGGAAAGCGCGGAAATGCCGTATATCGGGGTGGCGGCTTGGACTCAAAATACAGACAGCCGCAGTCCGATCCTGCGTGCAATCAGCGGCCCCGAGCGAAGTGAATTTGTACCGCTACCGCAAAGTGAAGCTGAAGTCGAAACCATCGCTCACGACCTACCGAGGCCAAACACAATCCTTCTCGGCGCCAACGCGACCGAAACCCGATTTAAAGAATTATCAACTGAGAGCACGGAAGTCATCCATCTTGCCCTTCACGGCTACGCAGACGTCGACTACCCCGATCGGTCGGCGCTGATTTTCGCACCGGAAGTGAATGGCCCTGACGATGGATTGTTGCAGGCGCGCGAGATTCGAGAACTCCACATCAAAGCGAAATTGGTAACCCTGTCCGCTTGCGACACGGGCGTCGGACCGGTTGGTGAGGCTGATGTGGCTAACGTGGTTAATGCCTTTATAGAAGCCGGAGCCGATTCAGTCGTCTCCACTTTGTGGGACCTCGAGGATGAGTCCACAGAGCATCTAATGAAAGTGTTTTATTCAAGGTTGGCCTTGCACGAGCGGAAGGTCGATGCGCTTCGTTCCGCGCAGCTCGATCTGCTGAATCAAGGGCTTTCGCCGTATTTCTGGGCCGGTGTCCAGATCGTTGGCGATCCCTCCGGAACAATCCGATGAGACGAGGAGACTTATGACGATTTCCAGGTCACAGCGCGAAACAATTCTCGCAAGAATCCAGAAGCTGGTTGCTGAGAAATACTTCGATCCCAATTTCGACGACTCGGTGTGGAACGGGATTGTGGAACAACACCGTGCCGCCATTGTTGACGCCGAGACGGAGAAGGCATTTGAGAACTCGGTTGCGACGATGCTCGCGGAGATGGCGCCAAGCCCCCTGGCATTGCTATCGGACCGCACGCTCATTACGCCGCCAAATGCAATCAACGCGTGCTTTTCAGTGCGGACCGTTGACGGTCAACCCCATTGGGTTTTCAAGGATGTTCTTCCAGGAGGAGTTGCCACGCGAGCGGGAATCAAAGCTGGCGATGTTCTTTTGTCGGTCGGCGGTAAGCCTGTCAATCCATCCCTCTCTGATGGCGCAGCCCCGAGTTTTGAAATGCACCAAAACTTCCAAGTTGTTATTTTGCGAGGTGATCCTGCGGAGGAACTGACGGTCTCGTTTGAAACCCCGGTTCCCAAATACAAAGACAATCCCTATTCTGAACCAACCGCACTCGCGACCGGGACCCAGACGGGCAACATCTCTTATCTCCGTGTGAGCCTGTTCCCTGGAGCGATCGGGATCGACTTCGCGAATGAGCTGGACTCGATCTTTGCCGGGCGTTTCAAGAATGCTGATCGGCTCATCATTGATATGCGCGGAAATCCGGGCGGAGGTATTGGCGGCCTCACCCTGATGAGCTATCTCACTCCTGGTCGGAACCCAATCGGCTACAGCAAGAGCCGGGAGATGGCTCGGAACAATGTCTCCCCCGACGCACTCCCCGTTTTCGATAGAGTCCCTCGATCGAAACTGGCATTGCCCAGTCTGGCAATCAAGTTTTTGGGGAAGACATCGATCTTCCTGTATACCGAGGCGCTTGGCCGACGCGATTGGCATGGCCGCACCGCCATCCTGGTAGACGAACACACGGCCGGCGCTGCCGAGATGGTGGCCCAGTTCGCTCAGGAAAACAGTTTGGCCACGATAGTGGGAATGAAGACTCCTGGACGTCTTGTAACACGCAGAGCGAGTAAACTCGGGTTTGGCTATCGGCTGGTCATCCCGATTGCGGCCTATGTGAGCGCCAAAGGCACCCAGGTTGAAGGGAAGGGAGTCACTCCGGATATTCCCATCGCTTGGTCGTTCGAGGACGTTGCCGCTGGTATAGATCGACAACTGATTGGTGCCGTCGAAGCCCTGCGTGCTGCTTAGTTCTCTAGGGGGTCAATGAGTGACTCGACGATAATGCGCTCGCTGAAAGGTTTGAATGAGAACTTGCGAGTGCAAACTGACTCATGTGTTGCCGCGGCCTAATCAAGGTCGACTGGCGGATAAGCTTCTACGTACTCCTCGCCGTTCGCGCCCTGGTAGGTCACCTTGCGAGCTGCAAAATCTACGTCGTAGCGCACGACTCCTGCGCGCCAGCTAGCGTCCAGGAACTCTGGAAATGTGCTTTCACCGGCTTGATCAATTCGTAGGGCTCGAATCAGGGCTTCCCGATGAAAGGCCGGTACGTCTGCTGTGCCCGATAAGAGAGGTGTACCCTGCATCATGACCGGCCCACGCTCGGTCAGGAACAAGCTCTGGCAGGCTGGAAGAGACCAAATGTTGCGAGTGACCCCGGCCTGTCGAAGGCTCTCTGCGAGGTAAGGAAATCCACCCACCCTCGGCCGGATAGCTGCTGCTCTCTTCATTGCGGCGTTTAGATTGTCGATTGCGGTGCTCATAAGATCTTCCTTTGTGACGGTGTGAATGGATATATGGATACGCTCATTCCAAGGGAACGGCGTGCATTCGATGATGTGCTGCGAGCTTGCCGAGCAGCCGATGGAGGGCAGTCCTTTCCTCCGAATGGAGACACGAGAAGAACTTCTCATCGTTGTGATCGGCAATCTTCGCCAGTTCAGGAACAACGCGGCGCCCCGCACCGGTCAACGAGAGCAGTTGACCTCGATTGTCTACGGGGTTAGTCCGGCTCCGGACCCAGCCCTTCGACTCGAGTTTGTCGATGATCTTGGAGATCGCGCCGCGGGTCATTCGTAGAGCGCTGGCCATCTCTCCCGGCGTGGCCTGAGTCTCGTCCCAGAGATGACGCAGCAGGACCCACTCGGCGACGGATGTTTGCTTCGTCTGGAGCGATTGGGCAAATTCCCCTGAGACAGAATTAGAAACTCGACGCAGCCAGTACCCTAGATGGCTTTCAATTTCGGAGACAGGTGGGCGCCGAGAAGTAGTTTCCATGGAAGTCATTATACTTTCCATGGAAACTAATGTCAACATGTTTTCTGAATTAGTGACGTCAGGCCGCACCGCTGTTGAGCCGAAAGTTCCATGGGGCAGAGGTTGTGGCTTTGATTTGGGCTCGATAACGGTTCTCGATCGTGCCCAGCTTAAAGGAACGCCTGCACTATTGCAGGTACTTCGCTCATTTCGAAAAGTGACCAAAAGTGAACAGACGTCTCGCTGAAGAGGTGCAACGATATGGGAGAATACCGCGTAGAGTGTGAAACGGCGCAGATTGGCATTGATAGTTAATAAGATCATCCGTTTCAGGCATTTCGCCTTTGCAGTGATTGCCTGTCCCTTCTCGGTTTGGCACTTCCGCCGTTAGCCTGGAGTTGGTAAAGGCTCCATATCGCTGGTGCATGGACCGGAAAGGGGGCTTCCGAATGATTCAAACCGGTGGAGCGGAATTTGATCCTGCCTCCTATCTGGCACGCGCCGGCGTGGGGCGAAAAATAGTGCATATAGAGCCAAAGCAGACGGTGTTTTCGCAGGGAGATCCGGCGGATTCCGTTTTTTATTTGCAAAATGGCCAGGCAAAGATCACGGTCGTATCCCAGTCAGGAAAAGAAGCCACCATCGCGATCCTCACCTTCGGCGACTTTGCAGGAGAAGAGGCACTAACAGCGAACCATGGGCTGCGACTGGCCACGGTCACAGCGATCACAGCCTGCAGTGCACTCAGGATTGACCGAGAAGAGATGATACGAGCAATGCACGAGGAGCACGTGTTCTCCGATCTATTCTTGAAATTCCTGCTGGACCGCAGCATGCGCACCCAGGCCAATCTTGTCGACCAGCTCTTTAACTCCAGCGAGAAACGTCTGGCGCGCATTCTTCTCCTGATGTCGGAGATAAGCAAGACTGCCGAGGCCGAACAATATCTCCCCAAGATTTCGCAAGAGACCCTGGCAGAGATGATCGGCACAACGCGCTCCCGGGTGAGCTTCTTCATGAATCGCTTCCGCAAGCTCGGCTTTATCGACTACAGCGACCGAATCCAGGTTCACAAATCCCTGCTGAATGTGGTTCTGCACGACCAATTGCCGGGGGACCTGACCGAAGATGCATCCATTTTGGGGCCCTATCAGAAAATGGAGAAATTCCCGGATTAACCATTCTGTGCGGGGCATAGATTGAAGATGCGATATCCAGCAACCGACGTCGCAGTATGATGGCCAACGTCGCTGCACGCTTGAGTCGGACGGATAGCGTGTAACGAAAGGGAACCGATGCTTTCTCCAAAAAAAACGCGTGACTTGGCCCGCAGTCTCGTTGCTCGCGAGTCAGATACGAGTACGACCTCACTGAAAACTGAACCAGCGAGTGTTCGCGTATACGAAAGATTGCGCCGACAACTCAGCGCACCCGTTGGAGCCGATGGGTTTCAATCTCTCGCTACCCGAGCTCTGGCGCTCGCCAGGTCTGAATCTCCCCGCCTCGGGGCGGTGCAGGTGATGGCGAATGGGGGTCTGCATGGATTTGGCGAAGTTGGGTCTCAGACTGATCCCGATGACGATGGCGAGGCCGGAATCATTCTTATCGCGCAGTTGCTCGGTCTGTTTCTTACCCTTCTTGGCGAAGCGACAACGCTGCGCCTGATAGAAGATCTGCGCCTGCAGGCTGAAATCGAGACAGAGTCTGTAGCTACCTCAGCGGACAAGACGAACTCGGTATCTGAAGACCTCGCAATCGCTGCGGTTTTCGAGGACCTTCTTTTGGAAATTGACAAGCTGAGAAAGGTGAGTGGGAGTATTGAATATCTTGCGGGAAGACATCCTGGTATGGAGGAAGGGCTCTTGAGTGCTGCTGGAAGCGTTCGCAGTATTGCGACGGTTTTGGACGTTTTCACACTCATCCGAAGCAAGGCCGGCGGTTCGCAAGAAGACGCACCGGACCTAGAAACAAATCGCTATATGAATTGAGTGGCGACGGGACTCATCCACAACTTTTGAATTTAGATTTGCGGAACAGCTTATGAGGGTGGTCGTTGGCGAAAGTGTTTGCCATCCTGGTCCTTCCGCGAGGCGTCTAACAAATATCGGAATCTTGCGCTCGGAGCGATGCGGGATTGAATATGAATACTCTCCCGGAAATGCGAGATTTAGCGCAACGGCTTCTCAATTACGAAGCCAGTGCGGCCAACACCTCCGAGCCAGTGGAGACGCCAACTCTCCGCGTTTATCAGAAGCTGCGCCAGCGTCTTAGCGAATTGGCCGGATCCGCCGGCTTTCACGCGCTAGCCTCTCGTTCTCTTGTGCTGGCGAGATCAGAAGTTCCCAGCCTTAGCGCGGTGCGGGTTGGAACGGAAGGAAATCTCGAAGGTCTGAGCTCAATTGAACCTTCGATAAAAGTTGAGCAGGATCGGGTTCATGAGGGCGGAGTCATCCTCATTTCTCGCTTACTCGGACTCCTTTTTATTTTTCTAGGCGAAGCTTTAACGTTAAGCCTGCTGCGCGAGGCGTGGCCAGGTGCTGCCCTTGACGATCGCAATTCGGGGAATGGGAGAAAATCGTGAAGACCGACAAAAGAGTAACGATCAACAAACTACCAACCGGAGTTCCGGGCCTCGACGAAATTGTAGGGGGCGGTTTTCCGGAATACTCTTTCAACATTATCGCGGGTGCTCCCGGAAGCGGAAAGACAACGCTGGCCCACCAGTTCGTGTTTGCCAATGCGACGCCGGAGCGACCGGCTCTCTATTTCACGGTACTGGGTGAGTCCGCCATAAAGATGCTCCGATACCAGCAGCAGTACACATTCTTTGATCCCGCCAAGTTGCCAGATGCGATTCGCTTTATCAACCTCAGCCAGGTTGTGCTCGAGAAGGACCTAGGCGCCGTCTTGGAGGAGATCACAAGAGAAGTTGAAAAAGCCAATCCCGCTGTCGTGGTTGTTGATTCATTTCGCACGATGGTGCGGCAGCCGCGAAGCGATATGGACCTGCAATCCTTCATCCAGCGGTTGGCCCTGTCTCTCGCTAGTTGGCAAGCGACAACTTTCCTGATCGGCGAATATGCCGAGGATGAGCTGCGCGATAATCCCATATTTACAGTCGCCGATGGACTGTTCTGGTTGCGTCAGACAACAGAGCGAAACTCAATTGTCCGCAAGCTGCAGATCATCAAACTGCGCGGCCAGGCTTCGGTGCCCGGGTTGCACACGTTCCGTATCACCGAAGCCGGAGTGCAAGCCTTCTCGCGCACGTTTGGATTGACTGCACGCAAGAGAAATCCGCCCGGCAATCGGCGCCTTTCCTTCGGCGTTCCGGAGTTGGACAAGATGTTGGATGGGGGAGTGCGCGAGGGCGATAGCGTGCTCATAGCCGGGTCATCGGGCACCGGGAAATCTGTCCTCGCAACGCAATTCATTGCGGAGGGCATACGCCACGGGGAACCGGGAATAGTGGCTGTCTTTGAAGAACGGCCGCAGGCCTATGCGGAGCGGGCCGCTAGTTTAGGTTTGGATCTGGAAACGCCGCAGAAAGACGAGAAACTCACGATCCTCTACCTCCGCCCCTTGGATCTCTCGGTGGATGAAACAATGCAATCAATTCTCGATGCTGTCCAGAAGATCGGCGCCAAACGCCTCGTGATTGATTCTCTAGCGGGTTTTGAGATGGCTCTTTCGCCAGGCTTCCGCGCCGACTTTCGCGAATCGCTCTACCGGATGATCTTCGCATTGACTGGAATCGGAGTCACGATTCTAAGCACGGTTGAAGTAGATGAGTCCTTTACTGAATTTCCTTTCAGTACATACTCCATATCTTTCCTTTGCGATGACATCATCCGACTGCGGTATGTATCCATCGATGGGCAACTTCGCAAGATCATGGTGGTGATCAAGATGCGCGGCGGCAATCACGCCAAGGATATCCGCGAATATGAAATCACGTCGAAGGGCGTGGTTATTTTGGACCAGCGTCTGACAAACTATCAGGGTTTGATCAGCGGAATTCCTGTGCGTTTGAGCCGGTCCGGTCAGGAGGTACAGCCCTCTCATGATTCGGAAACCAAGAATCAGACCTAAGGCGCCATCAGAGAATCCAGAGCCCGATGCCCGTCTTCGCCCAGATTGGGAACGCGACGTGTCGGGCACGGAGCAGTCGATGTTGGATACGTCGCCGCTGCCGATGGCTGCACTTGCTGGATCGAATCACATCATTCGTTACGTCAATTCCACCTTTTGTCGACTGGTCTTCAAGAATAAAGATGAATTGATGGAAAAGCCTCTCATCGAGGTAGTGCCCTGGGAGGGCTGCCTTGCCTTACTGAACCGCGTATATAGAACGGGAGAAGTCGAAATCCAGACGGAACCAGAGCGGACAGGAGATAACTCCGCTCGTTTGTCGTTCACGATGTGGCCCATCTTTGATGCAGGAGGCCATCCAGTAAGAATCATGATGCAAGTTACCGAGACCACCCAATTCCATAAGCGCGCGATCTCGGTGAATGAGCAATTGCTGTTGTCAGGGATGCGCCAGCATGAACTTAGGGAAACCGCAGAGAGGCTGAACGCCCAATTGCATCGCGAGATTGCAGATCGCAAAAGAATGGAACACGCCCTGGTCAATAGCGAAAAGCTGGCAGTGACCGCGAGATTCGCCTCGACGATGGCCCACGAGATTAACAATCCTTTAGAAGCGATGACGAATCTGGTATATCTGCTGGCTTCTCTTCAAACAAGCCCCGAGGCACGAGCTTACGTTGCCACACTGGAAGATCAGTTGCAGGGCCTGCGCCGCATTACCACACATGCACTCAAGTTTCACCGGGACGGCAACAAGCCTGCAGAATTCAAATTGAGTGTGGTGCTCCACGAAGTATCGGACTTTTATAGTATGCAGGCTGAGAGGCGAGGGATTGTTGTTCATCAGCGCCTTGAGACGGATGGAACCATTCTCGCCTTCAGAAGTGAAATCGTGCAGGTCGTTACGAACGTGTTACTCAATGCGTTTGATGCCACGTCCCACGGCGGGCAGGTCATCCTGCATCTATATCCTGCTCCGCGCTGGCTCAGTGAAGTTCATAACTCATTAGGTTATTGTCTCTCGATCGCTGATTCCGGGAGTGGTATTGCACCGGAAAATAGAGCGCGAATTTATCAGCCCTTCTTCACCACAAAAGGGGAACGTGGAACAGGCCTTGGACTGTGGGTAAGCGCCGGTATCGTCAACCGCATTGGTGGTTCAATACGCGTTTGGAGTACACGCCGACCGGGTCGTTCCGGCACATGTTTCTCCGTCTTCCTGCCCGCCAAGCAAACCCCCTTCACGCCGTTCCATCTCAATCACAGAGCCAACAAAAGCAAATCTTTGCAGTGATGCTACACATCGTTGAAGTGACGAACAGCAATATTAGGAGAGAGTCGTTATAGAGGAAACAACGCGCGGGTGACAATAGGTGAGTAGGAGGAGCGATGATTGCAACCCAGGAACTCCATAATCTAGGACAGAGCTTGTGGCTCGACAACATTACACGAGATTTGCTGGACAACGGAACACTAAAGCGCTATATCGATGAGCTTTCAATTACTGGGCTTACATCGAACCCTACCATCTTTGAACACGCCATCTCGAAGAGCAAATCGTATGACGCGGAAATTGGTCGTCTGCCGGCATCAGGCCTTTCAGGCGAGGAGTTGTTCTTTGAACTAGCTCTGCAGGACCTGACTCGCGCCGCCGATCTTTTCGCCGCAGTTCACGAACGAACGGCAGGCAATGATGGTTTCGTTTCGCTTGAGGTGTCGCCTCTTCTAGCCAATGACACCAAGGGTTCGGTGGCCGCAGCGACTACATTGCACAAGAGAGCGAATCGTCCGAACCTGTTCATCAAGATTCCGGGGACGAAGGAAGGAAACCCCGCAATCGAGGAAGCAATCGCAAGTGGTGTGGCCATCAACGTGACGCTTCTCTTTTCTCGGGAGCACTACGTGGCGTCCGCAGAGGCGTACATGCGTGGGCTCGAGCGGCGAATTGCAACGGGCCTTAGTCCCGATGTTCGGTCTGTAGCCTCGGTCTTCCTGAGTCGATGGGATGGTGCGACGATGGACAAAGTCCCCGACCAACTGCGGGACAAGCTCGGCATCGCTATCGGTCAACAGACCTATAAGGCCTACCGCGATATCCTGGCTTCCGATCGCTGGCAGCGTCCGACGTTCTCTATATTGCCGCTCTTGCCGCGCCAAACACGATCGACACCATACCTGAGAAGACCCTTCTGGCCTTCGCCGATCATGGCAAACTGGCCGGAACTCTTCCGAGCGATGGAGGAGACTGTGAAACTGTTCTCGCCAATTTTCGAAAGGCAGGAATCGATCTGGAGCAGTTGGCAGCTGACCTGCAATCGAAGGGCGCAAAGTCCTTCGATGAATCGTGGCAAAACCTGCTCGGTGCAATCGAGACCAAGGGCAAAGAGTTGCAGCACGCTTCCTGAGAGTGAAGCTCTTGCTCGCCTTGGAGCGGGGCGATTCTGACGAGCCGCACATGACTGGATTCGCCCATGTGTTCGCTTTTGACCGGCGCACCTATCTTGCGCTGGCTAGACTCATCCCAATGAGAGATCGCAACCCTTGACGAGCGGTGCAGCTCTCGCGTTTGCAACGTATAGGAGGCGCGCGACAAGATGGAAGTCTTTCTCAAGAGAGCGTATGAAGAACCTACCAACGCTGACGGTTTTCGCGTTCTCGTTAACCGGCTGTGGCCACGTGGCAAGAAGAAAGCCGACTTGCGCCTGAATGCCTGGGTGAAGGAGATCGCACCCAGCACTGAGCTAAGGAAATGGTTTGATCACGATCCGAAGCGCTGGCTCGAATTTTGCAAGCGGTACAAAGTGGAGCTAAAGAACCCAAAGGCGAAAACGGCAATTGCCGATGCCGTGCAGGCTGCAAAGAAGTATTCCGCGATCACTTTGATCTACGCAGCGAAGGATACAGAACACAATGAAGCGGTCGTACTTCGAACTCTCTTCGAAAGGAAGGCGGGAGCATGACAATTCAACTTGCGGCAGATGACGGCACGATGACGGCCGATCTTGCGCAGTTTGACCTGGCACATGAAATGGCCGATTTCGAGCATTACAAACCGTGGCCCAAAGGGATTCACGCGAAGACTCTTTTCAAAAAGAAGGACTTTCGGGTTGTTCTGATTTGCATGGAAGCTGCCGCCCGAATAGAAGAACACCACGCAGATGGCACAAGCTCGGTCCAAGTGTTGAAGGGTGCCCTCCGTTACAAAACGCAAGGGCAAACCTATGAGTTGCGGACTGGTAGTCTTTTCACTCTTGGCGCTTCAATCAAGCACGACGTTGAAGCAATCGTTGACTCGACCTTTCTCCTGACCATCTCCTGGCCAGATAATCAGGAATTGCTCGCCATGCCACATCGTGGGTACGGCACCTAATCATTGTTAGAGGTTGGAACTTATGGATGTTTCTCAGGAGCCGCTCAATGATTTCGTTCGATGCGGCACATGCTGCCGTTCATTACCCACCTGATCGGCGGTTTCGAATTTGGATTCGGCCCTCGATCCTCATTGCTGCGGCGATGCTGGTGGCGGTGCCCGTGCTTGCTGCCTGGATTGAGGTCCTACTCGTTGGGCTTCCTCATATTCCGCCTGTCCCCCAGATCTTTCCCAACAACTTCGCCGGTCCGCATGGCTTTCCGGTGTGGGTGCGCTATTGCCACTTTTTCAACTTCCTTTTTGTTACGATGCTTATCCGAAGCGGGTTGTCGATTCTTGCCGATCATCCTCGTCTCTACTTCAACAATCACTGCACCCCTGGCAGCGAGTGGATTCGGTTGACGCCGATCACGATTCCGACGGATCGGATCTGGACCGCGAAGGACGATGCGCGCTACGTTTCGCCATTCGTTGCCACTCCCGGTTACAGACATACCATTGGCCTGGCTCGCTGTTGGCACTTTCTCAACGCCTATGGCTTCATTATCACAGGATTCTTCTTTGTCATCATGCTCTTCGATACCGAGCAGTGGCGGCGTCTCGTACCCCAATCGCCATTGGTGCTGCTGCAAGCCTGGAACACCTGGGTACACTATGCGACATTCCACCTGCCGGCTGAGCTCAATGGATTTTACGGCTACAACGCGCTGCAGCAGATCGCCTATTTCTCCGTTGTCTTTGTTTTCGGCCCGACGGCCATCCTCACCGGTATAGCCATGTCGCCGGCGGCAGTCAATCACTTTCACTGGTATGCGAAGCTGTTTGGCGGCAGGCAATCTGCGCGCTCCATTCACTTTCTCACGATGCTCAGTTTCTTTGCCTTCATCGTCGTGCATGTGACGTTGATTGTAATGACCGGCTTTGTTCGCAACATGAATCACATCGTGATGGGCACCGACGATCTGAACCACCGAGGAATGATTCTCGGCTTCGTGGGCATTTGTATTGTCGCGCTCTCGTGGGTCGCCGCGCATTACATCTCGTGGATATATCCGCGCCTTTTGCAGCATGTGCAGAAGTTCATCACCTACCCATTGATGCTGACCACACTGAACCGTCTCTCCCCGAGCGAGCACTACACCGAGGCGGATATCTCGCCACGCTTTTGGCCGAATGGCAAAATGCCTGAACGCGACGATTGGAAGCTCATGGCCAGCAATGGATTCCTTGACTACAAGCTGAATGTGAGCGGCCTCGTGGACAACCCGGTCGAGCTCTCTCTCGCAGACATTGAACGTCTGGCCAAGGCCGAGGAAATCACCATGCATCACTGCATCCAGGGCTGGACCGGCATTGCCAAGTGGGGCGGGCTTCCATTGAAGTCTTTGGTTGAACTTGTCCGGCCCAGGCCAAGCGCCAAAGTCGTGGCGTTCTTCTCGTATGGAGGCTCGCTCTATGGGGGTGCTTACTACGATACGCAGAGTCTTGAAAATGTACTCAAGGCCCAATGCCTGCTTGCGACTGAGATGAATGGAAAGCCCCTCACCGAGGTCTACGGGGCCCCGCTGCGCCTGCGCGTCGAGAACCAGCTGGGCTACAAGATGGTCAAGTGGATTGAGCGAATTGAATTCATCGAATCTGAAAAGACGATCGGCCTCGGAGAGGGCGGCAAGAACGAAGACGACGAATACTTTGATCTGCTCCCCAATATCTGATGCCTTTGGTAAATAAACATTACGACGCGCTCCCTGAGCACAATGGATTCGAGCATGTCGGAGTCCTTCTTACGCGCATGCGTATGGAATGGCTCCTACAGCACTTCCCCGCACGTTTGGTGTGGGCAATCTACGTCTGCGTGAACGGCTTCATCACCATTGGACTGCTCGGTTTGCTCGCCCTTCTCACTGGAAGCCCGTTTGTCTTCCCATCTCTCGGTCCCACAGCGTATCTCTTTTTCTTTTCTCCATTGGCTGAAGTCTCCAGCCCGCGTAATACCATCCTGGGGCACGCAATTGGACTCATCTGTGGGTACGCTGCGTTTGCTCTTGCGGTCGCCTCGAGTCCGCCTTTTGGTATTAACTCCGGTGTTCATGGCGCAAGGTTGCTTGCTACTGCGCTCTCGCTCTCGGCTACCGGCGCGCTCATGGCACTGTTGCGGGTTAGTCATCCACCCGCGGGGGCGACGACTCTCATCGTCTCGCTTGGAATCATTTCTCAACCCAAGGAGCTTGTTATCATCGAGGTCGCCGTGATCCTGCTTACGGTGCAGGCTTTCGCAATCAATCGGCTTGCCGGCATACCCTACCCCGTTTGGAGCAAGCACAAGTCGGAGGGAATCGTTCGATCCGAATAGAGTTAGTGGACGGGCCAGCAGACTGTCCCTGTTAGCGCAGCATTCCTTTGTAGAAGAGTAAGTCTCTTCTTCCAAAATCGAAAAGCTGCTTGAAAAGCGCCGTCGTTGTCACCCGATAAAACAAGCTTGAGGAGCTTGGCGGCCGCGCATCCTCGCTTCAATGTGAAGAGACCAGGGGCCCCTATTTGAGAAGTATGATGGCAGCTCCGTTCCACTCGGCCTCTCCGGAACCATGCGGAGGCTTGTTCGCTTAGAACATGCCGTTGTTGTTCTTTGATTGCTCTTGAGGCGGGATCTTCTCAGGGAAGCCTCAGTGCTCAACAAGCTTTCCTTCGCGCTTACAGGCAGTCATGATGTTCTCTGAATTCAAACCGTTTTTCTTAACGGTGGTTTCAAGGATATGCGACGAGCGCTTGATGCACTCCCTCCACGGCCATGCCGCCTTCTCCCACGGCAGCGGCGGCGCGCTTCACCGAACCCGAGCGGACGTCGCCCACGGCGAAAATACCGGGGCGGCTCGTCTCCAGCGGTCCTGGTGGGCGCTTCGCGCCTTTCCACGCTGGGGCGTCAGCGACTGCGGCTCCTGTTTTTACGAAGCCTTTGTTATCGCGTTCGATCTCCGGCGGTAGCCAATCAGCGTGCGGCTTGGCGCCGATCATCGAAAAAATGGCGGGCGTCCTCACGGTGCGCCGCTCGTGGGTCTCGATATTCTCCAGTTCCACGGTTTCCAAGTGCCTATCGCCCGTCATTTTACGAATCTCAGTGTGACAGAGAATCTCGATGTTTTTCTTCGCCTTTACTCGGAGCGACAGGTAGCTAGACATACTCTTGGAGAGATCGGCGCCGCGAATCACAAGCAACACCTTCTCAGTGCTCTCGGACAGGAACATTGCCGCTTGTCCGGCGGAGTTGCCGCCGCCGGCCACGATCACCGTCGATTCGCGGCAGAACTGTCTTTCGATGGTCGTAGCAGCGTAGTAAACACCTCTGCCCTCGAAGCTCGCGCACCCATCGGCGTCGATACGGTTGTAGTCGGCGCCGGTGGCTATAATGACGCACTTCGCTCGAAGCTTTGCGTTGCAGCCTTCTATTTGCAGCACGGCGGCGTGGTCGCCCTCGCTGAAGGCGAGTGAAAGAGCTTGTACCGGCGTTGAGAATTTCGCTCCGAAGCGAAAAGCCTGGAGCTGCGCGCGGCTCGTCAACTCGCCCCCGCTGATGCCGGTGGGGAAGCCAAAGAAATTCTCGATGAGCGATGACGACCCCGCCTGGCCGCCTGGCGCGAAGCTCTCCAGCACCACGGTCTGCAATCCTTCGGAGGCGGCATTGACCGCCGCAGAGAGGCCCGCAGGTCCTGCCCCGACGATCGCCAGATCGCACAAAATCTCGCTTTCCCCCTCATCCGCTAGCGGTCGGAGCAGACCCGCCACTTGCGCGACCTCTCGCAAGGAGGGCTTGCACATCGGCACGCCAGTGGTCGTAATCAGCGCGGGCAGGTCGCTGCTCGCGAGTTTCAGGCGTTCGCAAAGCCCGCACCCGTCCTCGCTTTCAAATTGAACGAGCCGATGCGGGATATGATTTTTGTCGAGGAAATCGTGGATCAGGTGCCCATCACGTGAGCCTTCCGTCGCGACGACGCGCAGGCCGACGAATTCCCGGTCTCTTAGCTGACGCTGGCGTCGCACGATGAATGCGTTCACGATGGGCCCGCTGACGCCGGGCAACTCCACTAGCGCACGCCTCAATTCTGCGGCTGGGATTTCGAGAATCTCCGATTCCTCGGCTTTCCCCCTGACGCTCACCACGGCAGAGGTGCCGTTGAGCATCGCCACGTCGCCGACAAAACCGCGCGGCCCTGACGTACCCAGGATTTGCTCAATCTCGTCGCGCGCTTCAAAAACCTCCACCTCGCCGCTAAGAACCACCGCCAACCCGAGATCACGCTGGCCCGCTTTGAAGACCAGGTCCCCGCGGCGCACCATTCGACGGTGACCCAGCGGCTCCAGTAGCGCGACTTGCCAATCGTCCAATGTCGGAGACGCGATTGTCTCCGTGTCCCGGTAAAACCGCTTGTCTTT
>JBEKPF010000142.1:0-9341 GCA_049521035.1 Occallatibacter sp.
CTTCGCCAAACTCAAACTATTCCGTGCCATTGCCACTCGCTATGACAAAACCGCCAGAAATTTCTTGGCCGCCATTCACTTCGCCGCCACTCTCATCTGGTTAATTTGATGACAGACCCTAGTATTCAAACGCCGCAGGCTCCGGGAGCCTCTTCCGAACCCAGCCCGACTGTAGTGCACGGGATTTCAATCGCCATGGCGACATTTCGTGAGTAATCGGCTTCGCTGAGTGGGTCTGTCACCCATTGAGCAGAACCTCCCATTTTTTACCAGTCACCGGACGTAATGGTTCTCATTGGGGGGTACTGCGACGAGCGCGGCTCGACTGAGTACAACCTCGTTCTGGGTCAAAACCGGGCCGAATCCGTTGAGAAGGCGTTGGTAAATACCGGAGTGGCGGCAAGTCGCCTCCGCGTCATCAGCTACGGCAAGGAGAAGCCCTTCTGCACAGAGTCAACGGAGTCCTGTCGGCAGAAGAATCGCCGCGCGGGATTTTCCCTGGATCGCTAAAACATCAATGAGCCGGCCTTGTTCCCTTTCGCGCTGGGTTGCAGCTTTCCTTTTTGCATGAATGAAGAACGCTGGCCGCGCGAGGGTCTCGTCTTCAATCGACTCACCGGTTTGCATAGCGGCCGATCATCGGAACGAGTATGTTGTGAAAGGCGTTCGTTTTCAGGCGTTCTGCTTGACGGAAAACAGCCGGGCAAGCCAGGTATCAGCCGCGATCAGGCCGGGACCGAGGATAAGGATCAGCAGTGCGGCGAACCAATACGTATAGGGCGTCGCATCGTAGAAATCGGTTGGGTTCGACAGGATGTGCGAAAAGTTGATGCGATCGTCGGGCACACTGAGGTAGGCCACCGTCATATTGAAAAAGAGAACGAGCGACACGAGACGCGAGGCGACGCCAGAAGCGAAGAGAATGCCGCCAACGAGTTCAACGAGGGAAACAAAGAGCGCGGTGGTGGTGGGTGCGGGAAGGTTCAGCGAGGCGAAGTAGCTGGCGACGCGGCTCAAGTGGGTGAGTTTCCCCCAGCCGTCCTGCGCAAATTGCCAACCCCAATAGAGGCGAATGGCGAGCAGCAGCGGGCTTTGCAGAAAGCCGAGTACGCGAGCCACGCGAGAATACAAGGTCCCGATCATTCCGGTAATCTTTTGCATACAATCTCCTCAATCTGGCAGCGAAATCCGCTTTCAAGTGAATTCAATTCGGGGGATACCTACACCCAACAGGGCGCAAAAAGTTCAATCCTAAACTCCGCTCACGCTTTGATTAGAGATTCGAGTTCGGGTACACAGATCCAGCCGAGCTCCGCCCACGTGCCGAACCAGGACTGCACCTTCTGCGCCTGGCGCTTCGCGGGAATGCGGGAACCGGCAAAGCCGGCCTCAATGGCATGGGCGAGTGTGAGGCCCTGGCGAATTGCGGCGAGCATCTGGAACTCTTCGCGCTCAAGGCGGCGATAGTAGACACTCAAGTCAACGCGGTGCGCAGCGAGCCAGTTAGCGTGCGGGCGGAGTCGCGGCGATTCGAGGGGCTGCTCGGCACTGTCTTCGTGCTTGACGCCAGCTTCACTCGTCTGGCGCTTCTGCTGCTTGTGCAAGTCAAGCACGAGATCGTCCGCCGGAAAACTGAGTGCGATCAGTTGCAGATGCGGCTGCAGTGCCAGACGCGAATCGCCGTCGAGGGTCGCAATCTGTTCCGCGGTCAGCGGCTCGCGCTGAGCGGAGTCAAATGCCTCTACAAAGGCCCACTCGATGCGGGCAACGTCGAGAGCCAGACGATGACGCCGCCCTGCGAGTTCGGGATGCGCGGCGAGCCATTCCGGAAGATGCGAGCCAAGATTGCGCAGCGTGAACGAGCGGCTTGGATGGGCGGTGAGATAGGCGACGGAGATGGTTTCAAATCGGCGCGGGCCTACAACGGCACGCAGCGCTGCAAAATCCTCCGCCAACGCACCAAGAACACGGAACCAGTATTGGCGGTTGTAGATCTCGAGGCGTTCGAAGGCGCTAAGACGGCTGTTTGGTGCGATAAACGACTCCGCAACTTCATCCATCGGCCGGCCATCCGCCGCGCGTGAGCACATTCTCTCGTTGCTGGTGAGCGGCTTCATCACGGCGGCAGCCATCTCGCGCTGCAGGGTGCGCAGGTCCATCGGTGGCTGCGTTCCGGAGTGATGACTCATCGCACCGCCTCCGCCACTTCCGATGCGGTTTGGTTAAGATAGCGCTCTGCCTTTTTCGCCTCCGCATGCACTTCATCGAATGTGGGAATGCGATCGTCCCATTCGAGCAGCGTCGGCGTCGGGCCGCAGCGTTCGATCGCGCGCGCGTAGAGATTCCAGACCGGATCGATCACTGGATGGTCGTGCGTATCGAGAATGTACTTCTCATACTTCGAGTGTCCGGCGATGTGAATCTGCGCCACGCGAAGCGCCGGAACGGCGTTCACATAATCCAGCGGATTGAACTCGTGGTTCATCGACGAGACGTAGATGTTGTTCACGTCAAGAAGAATTCCGCAGTCGGCGCGCTCGACGACTTCGGTGAGAAACTCCCACTCGGTCATCTCAGACCCCGTGAACTCGGCATACGAGCTGACATTCTCGACAGCGACGGGGATCTCAAGATAGTCCTGGACCTTGCGCACGCGCTCGACGGTGCGTTTGACTGCCTCCCATGTGTAGGGCAGTGGGAGCAGATCGTGGGTGTAGGTTCCGTCGACGCTGCCCCAGCAGAGGTGATCGCTCAACCACGGAGTTTTGGTGCGGCGGACGAGCTGCTTCAAACGACGCAGGTGTTCCGGGTCCGGTTCGGTCACGGAGCCGAAGTACATGGAGACGCCATGCTGCACTACGCGGTAGCGTTCGAGAATCTGATCGAGCACAGCGAGCGGTCGGCCAGCGTCAATCATGAAATTCTCTGAGATGATTTCGAACCAGTCGACCACAGGCTTGCACGAAAAGATGTGGTCATAGTGCGGGATGCGGAGTCCGATTCCGACGCCGTGGTCCTGATACGCATTGAATTGATTGCCGGGCATAAGAAAGTGGTCAGTGAACAGCGGTCAATGGTTGATGAAACGCCGAAAGGATGCGGGGACCGGAAAGCTCAATCGCATAAGCCGACTTTCGCCGCCAGTCCCCGAGGGGATTATGCGACGAACGCGTGGGGTGGTTTTGAACCATCGGTGGCACAGCCGCCCTTGCCCTTGCAGCTGTTCTTGCCTTTGCAGCCGTTGTCGCCGGTTTTGCACCCGCCTTTGCCTTTGCAGTCGTTCTTGCCCTTACAGGAGTGCTTGTCGGTAGACTGGCCGTAGCCGACGTAGCGAAGCCCGGCTTTGGCGACCTTTACGTTGGTGGAGTTGGTGGCGTTCTGGGCGTGGGCGGCTACCGCGGATCCTCCGGTGAGACCAGCCAGCGCAGCAGAGAGAAGCAGCGCATTCCATTGGTTCTTCATTGTTGACCTCGTCAGGCGTAGGTTGAGCGGAGGGTCTCCGCGATTGAGGGGAAGCAGGGGGATCAGTGGCCCGCCCCGCAGAATGCGGCGTACAAACTCTTGGAGTGACTGAACGAAAAAATGGTTACAGGCAAAGCGGCAAAGAATGGTGAATATTTATACGAAATGCGCGGAGTCGAGGCGCATGCATGAGTTGGGTCCCGATTTTGGCCGACGAACTCGGGTGCGATAACCTGTCTTAGCCGGGGGCGAGTCCGGATTGACCAGGCGACTCGGGGGGCCGATTGGAGACTTCGAAGAGAATGGGCATTGTGACCGGCGCCAGCGTGACAATGGCCCTGCTGCAGAGCCTCTGCACAGCCGTGTTCACCGTGAATAGCATTCGCGTAGGGATTGGCCTGGCGGCCCTCGCTGCTGGCAGCATCGCCGCGCCTCTCGTCCCGCTACATCGCGACTCCATCCGCATTCCCATGCTGGTGATCGCGGTTGTGGGTGCGGTGATCAATCTAACTGTGCTTGCCTGGGTGCGAAGGCAACGCGACCGACCCGAAGCGCAATGGCGGCGACGCGAATTGAGCAAAAAGCAGCGCTTGTCGGAGCGGCTGCAGGCAGCGATGGCAATTTTGACGCTGGTGCTGGTCGGGTTTGAGGTTTGGACTCACGCAATCCTTCATCGCGATCCGCCAACTCAAACGACTGTCACTCAGCGCAACTCATAGCCACTTATCCATGCTGGCGCGGGCCGCTTCAGAGTGTAGCCTAATCACCTTCCAAGCTGATCTCCCGGTCCAGCCGCGCGTGCAAGCGCTCGCTGAATCCTGCGGGCAGTTCAAATATGCGATCGTCGGCAACCAAAATGACTAAATTCCGCGTCGAGTCCAGCACCGCAGAGCAAATCTCGCAAGTTTCGAGATGCTTGTCGATTTCCGCGCGCAGGGACGCGTCCACGTCTCCATCAATGTATGCGGAGATGTGCTTCCAGACGTGTTTGCAGTCGATCCTCATTAAAGCCACCCAAACAGCTTCTTGCGATGGGGTGTGTTCTCTCTCAATCGTGGCGCCAGTGCGCGCTGCATCATGGCACGCGCCCGGTGCAGGCGCACCTTTACGGCAGCTTCGCCGATCTCGAGTGCAGTCGCAGTTTCACGCACGTCCATCTCTTCGATGTCTCTTAACAGCATGACGTTACGGTAAATCTCTGGCAAGCCGTCAATCGCCTGCCGAATCAAGGTGCGAACCTCCTGCCGCTCAAGCTCTTCGGCGGGCACCTCACGCCAACTGGTTAAAGCTGCCGGGGTAAAGTCTCCGGAGTTCTCAGTCATGGCGTCGAGCGAGTCTTCGCGGCGGCGTTCGGTCTTTCGCAGGCGGGCCAAGCCTTCATTCCGAGCAATGGACAGCACCCAGGTACGAAACTGGGACTCCCCACGAAAGAGATGCAAGTTGCGATAAACCTTGATCGCCGTTTCCTGGGCGGCATCTTCGGCTTCGGTTTCATTTCGCAATAGAGAGAGCAACAGAAAGTAGACCGGCTTTTCGCAAGGGCGGATAAGCTCATGAAAGAGATGTTTCTCGCCGGCCTGGATGCGACGGATACATTCGGCGTCAAACTCTGGATTCGGTTTGCTCTGCATCGCGCCACGCACTTCTCGGCCAACGTGCCGCCGAATATCGAGTGCTTAGAACTCCCAAATTGAACTATATTTCACGACCCCATCGGTCGTACTTCCTTTCCCTGTTACCGCATGAAGCGCCGATGGGGTTTACAACACGCGGGGCAGGGATGAGCTGTCATCTCCAGCTCCTCTAATCCGAAGCGGTCGATGCCATAGGTATCCAACACATCGGGCAGGGTTACGACGCCTTCCAACTTGTGAAGATCCGCCTGATGAACGACCGGCAAGACATCGGGACGGTGCTTGCTCATGCGTTCGAGCGCCAGATACAAGGGTTGATCGGTGTGGACGTGCGGAATATGAAGGGTATCCGCTAGGCTTGTCAGTGGATGCTCTTTGTTACCGTCGATTAAGGCACGCTCAAGGTCTTCTCTGTTCAGGATTCTGAAAAAGTACCCCTTGTCGGCGACCGGCTAGATGCGGAAGCGATCGGGTCGGGTCTGTTCGACTGCATCCCCAACGGACATCTGCGCGCAGAGTGCTTGCGGAGGGCTCCGCATCAACTGCGCCACGGTGCACTGCTTGACACCGTTCTGAGTGCTGCGACTGAGCAGATGAATGCCGTCCTGATGAGCCAATGCCTCGTAAATGGGCTGCCTGTGAAACTGGGAATAGACCCTACCCATCCTGCCGGAAATAATGCGCTGGTAGGCGATGTTGGAAACCCGCACGCTGGGCGACATTCGGGTAGTAATTCGGAAGTAGGTGACCGCATCGACGATTCTGCGCGATTCCAACAAGATTTCGGAGAAGAGTTTGAGAGCTGGTGTGAAGGGCTACTCGTAACGCAGTATGATCATGGGATCGAGTTTCATGGCTCTACGGGCTGGGAGGTAGCTGGCCAGAAGTGCCACTAGGATCAGAAGAAAGGAAACCACCGCAAACGTAAACGGGTCGGTTGGTTGCACTCCAAAGAGAAAGCGTGCCATGAGCCGGGTGGCGGCGAGTGCTGCAATCAGTCCAATTGTGACTCCGGCGATGGCCAAACGGCCTCCGTTGCGAAGGATCATCGCGAAGACCTGGCTTCGCTTTGCTCCAAGAGCCATGCGCAGGCCGATCTCCGGCATGCGCTGCAGGACAGAGTATGAGATAACACCATACATGCCGACAGAGGCCAAAATCAGCGCCAGCATGCCCAATGCGCCAACGAGTATTACTGAAAACCGGTCGGCTGTCATGGATGTATTAACCAGGGTGGTGAGCGTCGAGAACTTTGCCACCGGCAGATCCGGGTCGACGGTATGGACAGCCTGGCGCACGCTTTCGGCGATGGATGCGTCATCGATTCTCGTGCGCACTGCGAACTGCATGGTCTGCATCGATGGCCACACCTTGATCTCGTTCTGCGTTGCGGGCACGAACATCTCGGGATCGGGCTGTTCACGCAGGGATGCCTGTTTGGTATCTGCAACCACGCCAACGATTATTCTCACAGGGATTCTGGTCATTCCGACCCCCACCTGCTTGCCAATCGGATCTTCGCCGGGAAAGAATTTCCTCGCCATCGCCGCGTTGATAATGGTTACCGGCACAGCATTCAGCGTGTCCGCGTCGTTGATGTCTCGCCCGCGCAGCAAAGGCGCGGCGATGGCGGCAAAGTAGCCCGGCGAGATGAAGGCGTAATTTGCAAAAGGTTTCTCAGAGCTATTCGCGGATGGATGCTCCGGCATGCGGATGACTGTTCCGTCCGGCGCTCCTCCCATGGGAACCACCGAAGCAAATCCCGCGCCACGAACCGACGGAATGGACTGGAGGCGCAAGAGCACCTGGAGATAGAGGTCGGCCATGCGCGCGGTATCCGCGTATTTCGGAGTTGGCAATGGGAGTTCGAACGTGACAACGCGCGTGGCATCAAACCCGGCGTCGGCGCGCAGCATGGAATAGAACGTACGCACCAGCAGTCCCGCGGCGATCACCAGCACCATGGCCATCGCAACCTGAACGATGATCAAAGCATTGCGCATCTTTGGCGCAGTGGCGCTGCCGCCTGACCGCTGGCCACCCGCCTTCAGTGCTTCCACCATGTTCATTCGCGTGGCTCCCATGGCCGGCGCCAGCCCGAAGAGCAGCCCGGTGGCGAGCGTGACACCAACCGCAAATGTGATGACGCGCAGATCGAGCCCAGTCTCATGCAGATGGGGAATCGCGCCGGAAGCAAAGTGCTTCACCATCAGGAGACTCAACTCCGCCAGCAGGATGCCCAGCCCTCCACCGATAAATGCCAGTATCAAGCTCTCCGTCATGAGCTGCTGAACGATGCGGCTGCGGACGGCGCCCAGCGCTCCTCGCAGGGTGAGTTCGCGACGGCGCCCCAAAGAGCGATTCAACGTGAGTCCGGCCACATTGGCGCAGGCAATCAGCAGCACCACACTTACGGCTCCAAGCAGCAACAGCAGGGGAAGGCGCGCATCCGACGCTGTTTGCCGCATCAGCGGAACCGCGTGCGAGGACCAGTTTTTTTCCTGTGGAATCTGCCTCTCCCTAACTGCTTCGAAATTCTCCAGATCCTGCTCAACGCCGGTCAAGCTTACGCCCGTCCTGAGTTGTCCAATGACTCCCAGTTCATTGGCGCCACGAGGGTTTGCGGGCAGGGCTAACGGTACCCAGAGTTGGGTCTCCCGGGGCAGATCGAGTATGGGAGGGATGCCTTCCTGATTGGGAAACAGGAAGTTTGGCGGCATGACACCGATGACAGAATATGAAGAACCATTCAAGTGCACGGTTTTGCCCACGATGCCGGGATCGGCCCCAAAGCGGGTTCGCCACAGGCGATTGCTCAACACAACCACTAGTTCACGGCCGGCGTGGTCTTCTTCTTCAGTAAACGTGCGGCCCAACGCGGGCGCCACACCCAGCGTGGGAAAGAATCCGGCTGTTACCCGCACACCTTCAAGAAGTTCCGGATCGCTCACACCGGTTAGATTGAAGGAGTCCTTTTTGAAGGCTCCCAGGTTCTGAAAGACTGTTTCCGAACGGGCCAGAATGCAGTACTCTCCCGGAGAAAATGGCATGTCGCCGATTCCCGCAAGCGGACCTTGACGCCAGATCATTACGACCTGCCCTGCGTTTGGATAAGGCAGCGGCTTGAGCAGGATCGCATTCACCAGGCTGAAGACGGCGATGCTCGAGCCAATGCCAAGGGCCAGCGTCAGTGCAGCAATGGCAAAGAAGCCGGGGTTCTTGCGCATGGATCGGAGCGCGTAACGAATATCCTGGATGACCGTCTCCGCCATTCGGGTTCCGCGTGCGTCGCGGCAGTCCTGCTTTACCTGCTCTTCCCCGCCAAAAGCAAGGCGCGCGCACCGCTTCGCTTCTTCGTCGGCCATGCCGGTGCGCTTGTATTTCTCAGCCTCGTTGTCGAGATGGAAACGAAGCTCGTCCTTCAACTCCGCCTCTGCGGCAGCTTTACGAAAGAACGAACGCAGGCGAATCCGCAGGTCGTTGAACATTTGCGCAACCTCACACGCTCTCAAGAATCTGGGCGACCGCTAGCGTCAGCTTTCGCCAGCTTTCAGTCTCCACTTCAAGCTGCTTCATACCGCTGCGAGTAAGCTCATAGTATTTCGCGCGGCGATTGTTCTCAGAGGTGCCCCAAGTGGCCTTGATCCAGCCACGGCGTTCCAACCGGTGCAGAGCCGGATACAGGGAACCTTGCTGGATCCTCAGTACGTCACTCGATATCTGTTGAACCCGCTCCGAGATGGCCCAGCCGTGCTGGGGCTCCAAGACAAGTGTTCTCAGGATGAGCAAATCCAGCGTGCCTTGCGGAAGATCGATATGCGGGTTTATCACAGTCTCCCCTTGCACTTCTACAGAACTGTACATCGACTCCCTGTAGAAGTGCAAGGGGAGTATGCGCGTTTTTTGTAAGCCTTACCTCCTCTCTCTGGAAACGGAGGTCCGCCGGTACGAACAGGGCAAAGCGCTCATTCAGCGCAGGCGTATGCTTCACGGCCCTCTACTATCCCATAAGCGCGAGCGCCGTGAAAGCCGGTGCTTTTGAGTGGGAGGTAGACCCACCCGGGAACTGGCTCGTTGCGCTCGGTAACAATCGAAGCGGCCGTGGAGGTAGCAAAGCTGTCGGAGCCTTCGATGTAAAGGGCCGTTTAAGCGGCTCGGTGAGCATGTAGGTTGCAATGTGAGTAAACGTCGAGCAAGCCTCGAAACGGAGAATGCAGAAGCTGACCCGCTGCGTTTTCGGGCAAA
>JBEKPF010000143.1:0-8932 GCA_049521035.1 Occallatibacter sp.
CACGCAACTCGTTTCTACATCTCCAGTCTTGAGCCTAATGCCAAGCGGCTCAATGCTGCCCGTCAGCACTGGAGCATCGAAAATAAACTGCACTGGGAGTTGGACGTAGCCTTTGGCGACGGCCTGAGCCGCAAACGTGACGGACATGCCGCCCAGAACTTCTCCCTGCTCAACCGCATCGCCCTCTATTTACTAAAGCAGGACTACACCTTCAAACTCGCTATCCATGGCAAACCCTTACAAGCCGCTTGGGATCACCCCTACCTCCTCCACATCCTCGGAGTCGACACTCGATGGAGAACTAAGATGCGTTTGCCCTGACGGACCCCTGGACCCTGTAGGACTCACTTCGTCTGCCATCCAATCCGCGCAACATCAAGAGCCACCGTCGCAACTGTTGTGCACTCAAAGAGGAGAACCTAGTATCGGAATTTAGTTGAGACCCTTCATAGAGTTCCTCTCTCAGGAAGAGCTCTCTTCTGAGCAAGACGCGTGCGGCACCACAACTAAAAAAAGACCTTCGCTGCGAACTGAACAAGGCGCGGATTGGTTCCGGGATCAGTTCCGGTTACGACACCAAAATTCGCGTTATTACTCGTGCAGCATGTGGTATCCGGGGACGCAAACTGAACGCGATTGAACAGATTGAAGAATTCCACGCGGATCTCGATGCCCGCGCGGTCTTGTTCGCCAAACAACACCCTCTTGGAAGCCGCGAGATCGAAGTTATCTACGCCGTCAGATCGCAGCGTCGGGTCGACTCGCGGCTCCGTTCCGAACGTAAAATCTGCAGGCGCGGCAAAGCAAGTGGTATTGAACCAGCCGCGCAGGCGATTGCTACCACTGGACGAATCCGATTTGGGGCAGGAAGGGAGCAGGTTGGGGCGCGAACCGGCTCCGAACAGCGTTACATCATTCACTTGTCCACTGGTGAATACGAGAGGAAACCCCCTTTGAAAGGTGGTGACGCCATCAATGCCCCAATCGCCAATGATTCTGTTCAATATGCCGTTGGCGTGTCTGAAGTAGTGCCTGTTCTGCCCAAACGGAAGATCGAGCACATAACTGATCACCAGGCGCTGGGGCACATCCTGCGAGGACAATGACCGTTCTCCGCGGAGACTGTTATTGTCCTGGATGTTTCCGACGCCATTTTCAAGCCAGGCCGTTAGGGTGTCAGTGTTACTGATGAGTTTGGATGTTGTATAGGATGCAAGAAGAGTTCCTCCTGCACTGAATCGCCTTTGAGCGGTAAGTTGGAATGAGTGGTAGATGCTTGCGAACGATCCCTGGCCCGAAAGTTCCACACTCGTATATTGGGGATACGGCCTGAGTAGCTGCCCTGCCGTCGTTGTTGGAGTCGCAAGGGCAAGTGCCTGCCCATTGACAAAGAACGGATTTGGGACCGAGCGAAGCAGTGTGACAGTCGATCTTCCTCCGGCAGCGAATTGCGCTGCGGCCTGAGCCAGCAGATTGTCTGAAACCTGGTTGATCTGCTGTGAATACTGGGCAAGATGAGTCCCTTTCGATCCCGCATACGCTACGACGAAAGAGAATCTTGCAGGCAATTGCTGCTCAACGCTGAGGTTCCATTGCTGAACATAGCCGTTGGGATGGTTGCCGCGATCAACCTCAGTGATGGACTGTACCACCTGAGTAAGAAACTGCTGCGTTCCTTCCGTTCCAAGGGACCTGCCAGGGGGGGGTGAAATGCCGTTGAGGAATGGGAGCGAGATCGAGTTATAGGGATGAATACCGTCGACCGTTCCTGTGTAAGTGGTACTTGCCGCATTCACCATGTCGTTATTGGGATTCAATGCGTACGCCACATAGTCTGGAATCCAGAAGATTCCATAGCCGGTTCGCATCACCGTTGTGTGCGACAGCCTGTAAGCAGCACCGAATCGCGGCGCAACGTTGTTTTTAGCCAACGGGAGGTTGTTCCGCCCCGATGGCGATACCAGAAACACGTCGCCCATCAGCTTGGTCGACCCTGTAGAGACGAACTGGTTTATGTAACTGGGTGCATTTGGATCGAAGTAAGAAAGGCGATTGAAACGTTCGGACCATGGGCCCGGAAGTTCATAGCGGAAGCCTAGGTTCACGGAGAGTGCATTGGTGACCCGCCAGGTGTCATTGAAGTGAAAAGCGCGATACACCTGTTTGCCCGCGGTGAAGGCCGGAACCACGGCCTGTGCAGAAAAATGATTGTTCACATTGCTGAAATTGTCTGCGTAACCAAGCAGAAAATCAGCCATCGATACGCCTGTAAAGCACGGCTCACCCACTCCGCAAAAATCGAATGCACCGCTAGCGACATTTGTTTGTGCTGCATCGTCATAGCTCGCTTCCAATTGAAAGCCAACGCGATACAGATGGTGACCACGCACCAGCGTCAAGCTGGGAGAAAGGTTGTATTGAGTATCTCGATCCTGAATAAAGCTCTGCCCCTGAGAGCACATGATGTTATCGGCAAAGCTGGTTACGCATGGCGTTGGAGGCGTTCGCATCTCGGCTGGAATCGCGTCATTGTACCCCGAGGGCCATCCGATCGAAGTTAGATCGAAGTTCGCATTCTTCGGAGTGCGCAGGTAAGAGAAATAACTAACACCGGCGTTCATATCCAGGATGGTCATGGAACTGATGTTGTAGTTGTATCCCGTCGCCAAAGCGTCAGTTGCGTAGTGTTCCAGGCACCGATCTTCGCACAGTCCGTTTTGCAGTGGATCGATGGGTAGATCGAGGACGTTCCAATGGCTGAAACGGACAAACAGTTTCTGTCTCCCAGTCAGTTCTTTATCCACTCGGCCAACCAGCTGGTTTTGATTTCCGCCCGTATTCGCCACGGTATTGAAGTTGTTGAAGGTCCCTGAAGGAGCAATCGTGCCAGGAGCGTTGGGCAGTGGCCAAAGGAACAGGAGCGCCTTCGATGTGGGGTTGATGCGGTTGGCGGGAATGCGTTTGCCTTCGAAAGGCATCGGCGGGGAGGCGCTCGCGGGACACGCTCCCTGGGCATTCAGCACACCGCCCGCACAAGGATCGAGGATCGCGATGCTTAGCGCGGAAAAATCCCCAGCCCGTTCCGCCGCGGTGGGGACAGTCGCAGTGAAAGGGCCTCCGGTGCGTAAGCGGAATCCTTCCCAATTCGTAAACCAGAAGGTCCGATCGTTCTGACAGCAATGACGAAACTTCAGCGGACCGCCTGCTTCCGCTCCGAACTGGTTTTGAACCCAGGGCGGACGCGATTTGCCTGCCTGGTTGAGAAAGAAATCATTGGCGTTGAAGATACGATTGCGGAGGTATTCATAGACCTCTCCACGGATGAACTGGGTACCACCCTTAGTGCTCAGGTTTGTAACTCCGCCCGAGAATCGACCCCACTCTGCGGGTAGGTTGCCGGTATGAACCTTGAACTCCTGGATAGAGTCCTGGATGGGAATCAGGATCGGAAGGTTGATGTAACTGATGTTCAAAGGTTGTCCGTCGAGATACTCCACGCTCTGGTTTCCGAACGCCCCGCTCACCTGATAGTTTCCCCATCCAAAGGGATTGACACCCACCGGCGTTCCCATCGCGCTACCTTGCGGAATCACCGATGGAACGAGGGCGATGAGATTGAAGACGTTGCGCCCGTTCAGTGGGAGCTCGTTCGCCTCCCGACGTTCAACGACAGTTCCCAGGCTCGAGGACTCCGTATCGAGACGAGGTGCGCTGCCTTCCACTGTCACGCTTTCCGATACCGAACCCAGCTCCATTTCGAAGTTCACTTCCAGCGCATCCTGAACATGAAGAATGATTCCAGATTCGATGACCGAGATGAAACCAAGCTTCTCGACTTCGATGCGGTACCGTCCCGGCGGCAGGTCGGAGACATAGTAGATGCCAGCCTCATTGGTCAGCCCCTGGTAGCTGATGCCGGTGCTCGTGTTGGTGGCTTGCACGGTGGCATCACTGATGACCGCGCGTTGCGGATCAGTGATTCGTCCAGTAAGAGACGCTGTGGTAGATTGCCCGCGGAGAAAGGCGGGAGACAATACAGCGACCAGGAGAACGGGAATCACACGCCAAGTCAGACTTCCCGCCCACGATGAGGCGCTGATTTCCAAGATTCCTCCGAAGGCTGTTAAAACCGCCCGGTCTCAGGCAGTCCCCCCCCACTATTAGAATGCCAGGGCAGTCAATATGGCTCAACGTGCACCAATATATACGGCGGCATTGGGAAAAGTGTACCAGTGTATCTGAAGTTTTTTTCGAACCGGCTAGAATGCGCAATTGTCTGGAAAATCCTTTATTCGCTGGCGTATAGTTCGTGCTCGTGAGGTTTCCCCCCTTGGCCAGTGATGCAGACACGGTCAGACGAATTGCTCTGCCCGGAAAATTCGAACTACTTCCAGCGCGACGACCGGAAGAGTTGCGCCTGCCGGCTCAGCCTCACCTCGCATCAGAGACTGTTGCAGAGAATGTTGCGGCAGACGAGATGGGCGATGAGATGCTCATGTCTCTGTTGTGCTCTGAGGATTCGGGAGCTTTGGATTTGTTATTCCGGCGATACTCCAAGCTGGTGTACAGCATTGCTCTCAGGATTCTGCATGACGCTGGAGAGGCGGAGGAAGTGGTTCAAGATTGCTTCCTTTATGTCTATAGGAAGGCATTATCGTTTGAGCCGACCAAAGGAAGTGCAAAGATTTGGATTATCCAAGTTGCGTATAGTCGAGCGCGGGACCGCAAGGCGCACCTCTCGCGCCGGGGATTTTATCTCCGCACTGACATTGAATCGGACGGGCTAGGCAGTACACTGGTGGGAAATGCCGACGTAGAGCGGGAGATTGGGGCCAAAGTAGATTTCGATCGTTTGCAGTGTGCTTTTGAAGACCTGACGAGGATGCAGAGTGAGACGTTGCAATTGTTTTATTTTGACGGCCTCGAACTGAGAGAGATCAGCGAGCGCCTTCATGAACCCCTCGGGAACGTGCGTCATTATTTCTATCGGGGGCTCGAACGGCTGCGCAGCAGCGCGGTGGTTGAAAGGCTACGGAATCATCGCAATGGAACGAACTGAAGGATTCGAAGAACACGAACGAATCAAAGAGCTATGCGCTCTGCGATGCGCCAATTCACTCAGCTTCAGCGAGAGGCTGGAGTTGGAAGAACACCTGGAGATTTGCAGCTCATGCCGCGAAATCGAGAAACAGTATTCGATAATCGGAGCGGAGGGTATGGCGTTTTTGGCGCAGGGCCAGCCGCTCGAGAAAGAATCCAGGACATGGGACGATAGCGCCGTGCGGGAGCAGTTGCTGTCTTCAATCCGCGGTCAGCGGCTGCCCAAGATCTTGTCGATCCTAGACCGCCAGCCGAGCCGCAAATGGACACTTGGGCGCCTGATCGTAAGGAGAGAACTGGTAGCAGCCGGTTTGGCAGCGGTCCTGATGGTTGTGGCAGTGGGGGCGTATCGCGTCGGCGAACGGACGCACATTGTTGCCCCTGCTTTACAGGCTGGCACGCTTTCCGTTCGGCAGACGGAAGTGGCCGAGAGGCAGGGCTCTTCTGAGAGGTTGCTTGTTGCCGAGGCAGCCGAAATATCAAAGCTGGAACTGCAGATCTCTGAGCGGAGCCAGGAACTCGCACGACTGAAAGTGCAGGCCGGCCTTGCGGATGCGCGAGTGCGCGATCTTGAAAACTTGAAGGGGGAAGCAGAAGATAAGCTGCGCCCGCTCAAAGAGGAACGTGATCGGCTTGCAGGCCAACTAGAATCGAGTGAAAGCGCATTCCAGAAACTTCAGACAGACTTCATCTCACTCAAGGCTGACTACAACCGATCGCTCTTGCATGTGGCATCTCTGGAGTCCGACGTTACATCGCTGACGGCGCTCAATCGAGAGCAGGAGCGCCGGATGAAAGACGACGAACAGTATCTGGTCTCCGATCGCGACATTCGCGAACTAATGGGCGCGCGCAAACTCTATATCGCAGATGTCTTCGACGTAGATAGCGCCAGCCGCACGCGCAAGCCATTCGGCCGTGTGTTTTATACGCAGAACAAATCCCTGGTGTTTTATGCCTTCGATCTGGACCATCAGCCTGGAGCAAAGAATACCAGCGATTTTCAGGTGTGGGGGCAGAGGGATTCCGAGTCGAACGGAGCGTCGCGCCCGATGAACCTTGGCATTCTCTATATGGACAGCGAGTCGAATCGACGATGGGTGCTTCGCACAGACGATCCGCAGCAACTCGCCGAGATCGACGCGGTGTTTGTGACCGTCGAACCGCATGGCGGCAGCCAGAAGCCCACAGGGAAGCCGCTGCTCTACGCACTGCTGAGGAAAGAAGCAAACCATCCGTAGTACGTGGCTCACTGCCATCCGCGATTGGGAACAATGCCGCGGCCCTCTTTGACGGTGTAAAGCCGATCAGCCTTGAGCGCAGGAAAGGACTCCCGCTGACCACCCGGCCAGCGTACGGTGACATCGGCCAGCAGCGCGTTGCCCAATCCAAAATGGAGACGGAAGTCATTGCAGGAGAGAAAGCTGGATTGGCTAAGTTGCTCTTTCGTCTGCCTCACGCCACCGGCCGTCACTTCAATGCGTGCGCCGATCGCGCTGCGGTTAGAGGTGCTGCCTTCTGGGCGAATCTTGATCCAGTGATTCTTCGCCACGACGTCGTTGCGGAAGAGCGATGGCGGCTCTCCCAGATTTATGACGAGCATATCGATATCGCCATCGTTATCGAAGTCGCCGTATGCTATTCCCCTGCTTGAATGCGGCTCCAGAATTGCCGTTCCCGCCTCGTCGAATAATTCTTCGAAATGACCATGCCCCAAATTTCGGAACAGCAGCATCGGGCTCTTATAGGGCGAGTCTGGAAAGCGGCGTTCGAAATCTGGATAGATGTGGCCGGTAGCGACGGTGATGTCCGGCAAGCCATCGTTATCGAAGTCTTCAAGGCCCGTGCCCCAGCAGACAAAGCGGTTGTCGACCCCAAGTCCACTGGCACGCGTTTCATCCTCGAAGACGCCTTTGCCCAGGTTGCGATAAAGCACGGGCAGATCGCCGGCAAAATTGGTTTTGAAAATGTCCAGATGACCATCGCAGTCGTAGTCGCCGACGGCGACGCCCATGCCTGCCTGTTCCTGGCCGTCGTCGCTATAGGCAACTCCGCGCACTCCGCCTTCTTCGCGAAAGGTCCCATCGTGATTGTTCATGAAGAGCAGGCTGGGACTGGAGTCGCAGGCGACATAGATGTCGGGCCACCCATCATCGTCGAAATCGGCGGCAACCGCGGTCAGGCCATAGTTGCTGCGCGCGTCCGCAATTCCCGCGGCCTTGCTCACGTCGGTAAATGTTCCATTGCCGTTATTTCGGTAGAGGCTCTGCGTTCCGAATGGAAGTCCGCGCGGTCCGCAATTGACGGGCACGCCCTGAAAGAAGCAAAAAGGCCGTTCTCCGGGCCGCGGTGTGATGGCCGGATCGAAGCCGGTGTAGTTCGATACGAATAGGTCTAGACGGCCATCCCGATCATAGTCCAGGAATGTGCAACCGGTTCCCCAGCGAGTTGCCGTGCCGAGCAAGCCGGCTTCGCGAGTAACGTCTGTGAATGTTCCATTGCCGTTGTTGCGGTAGAGAACATTCTGCCCCCAATAAGTGAGAAACAAATCGTCAAAACCATCGTTGTTGTAATCACCAACGCAAACACCACATGCCCACCCGGATTTAGTCAGGCCTGCTTCCACTGTCACATCGTGAAAGGTGCCGTCGCGATTATTGCGATAGAGCCGATTGGTGATGCCAGGGTCGGGGCCGGTGAGCATGCTTCCCCCCAGCACCAGAATGTCGATCCATCCATCGTTGTCGTAGTCCAAAAATGCACACCCGCACCCAATGGACTCCAGGATGTAATCCTTGGGACGGGGAGAACCATAGAGGGTTGGATGGTCGATTTTCGCCTGCGCGGCCACCTCAATGAAGCGAGCGCCGTATGGTAAGCCCGACCTTTTGCCGTGTGGCTGAACGGCGGCCTTGTGCTCAACTACGCCTTGTTGGAGCGCTGCAGCAGCGGCGGAATGGAGGAGGTTGAGCAGAAACACGCGCCGCGAATATGTCATTCAAATCCCCGAACAGAGGCAGATGATACTCTTGCGAGTTGTCGAACGAAGGGTATCATACGTGGCGGATTGTGGACTGGCATACCGATCGGGCGCATGGCCATGGCAAAGGCATCTTGGTCGCTATATGCATTGTGCAGCAGTGCAGCTGAGATGGGGATATGGAAATTGCCTGAAGTATTTTGCGGAGCTGCGGGACCGCGGGTAGAGCGAACGCGGTGTCATTTGTTGCAGCAGACCCGGTAGAGTTTCGGAGGACAGTTTTCTGGGCTGGGTGAGAGCGACCGCGCGGTTGACGGCGGGCGAAGTAGTGGCCATCGACGGCAAGTCGTTGCGTGGCACAGCAAGGGCAGAGGGTAAGCCGATCGTACATATGGTTTCGGCCTGAGCCAGTGCTAACGACCTTGTACTAGCGCAGTGCAAGACTGATGCCAAGTCCAACGAGATTTCGGCGATTCCACAACTGCTGGCAGCCCTGGAACTGAGTGCAACGGTGGTGACTATCGATGCCATCGGCTGCTAAAAGGCCATCGCGCAGCAGATCGTCACTCAGAAGGCCGACTACATCCTGGCAGTAAGGGAAAATCAGCCTTCGCGACTTGCCGACATCAAAGACTCGTTCCAGATGCTGGAGGCCGACAGCATCAATGAGCAGATCGATTGCGGGCGTGGGCGTGTGGAGCGCCGTCACTGCTCGGTGCCGCCATGTCTCGGAGTGGACTCAGTTGAGCAATCTGGTTAGCATCCAGGTAGAGCGCTACCACAAGGCGACAGGCAAGACCGAACACGCAACTCGTTTCTACATCTCCAGTCTTGAGCCTAATGCCAAGCGGC
>JBEKPF010000144.1:0-8706 GCA_049521035.1 Occallatibacter sp.
CACCGACAAGGACCACCAATGGCACATGCAAATCCTCGGCAAATTGGCCGAAGCCGACCTCGAATTGCTGCTCGCCACACCTTACAAAGTGGTCAGCCTGAACGAGTCGGAAGCGGTGTCTGGAGCCGTGGCTTGGTGGCAGGAATTGACGGACGCGGGCGGCGAGGGAATGGTTGTCAAGCCCCTCCAGTTTGTCTCCAGAAACAAGCGCGGACTCGTCCAGCCAGCAGTGAAATGCCGCGGGAAAGAGTACCTCCGAATCATTTGCGGACCGGAGTACACGGCACCACAGAACCTGGAACGATTGCGCTCTCGTGGGCTTGGGACGAAGCGCTCTCTAGCTCTGCGGGAATTCGCCCTGGGCATGGAAGCATTGCAGCGGTTCGTGGAACGCGAGCCTCTCCGGCGGGTCCATGAGTGCGCGTTCGCGGTCCTGGCACTGGAAAGTGAGCCTGTGGACCCGCGGCTGTAAGCGTGCTGTGGGCCACTGGAGCGGCTCTGTGGCCCGCGTTGAGCGTCCAGCGGCATCTGGCTATTCCAAGGTTGCTGCCGCCGGACGCCGCGCTGCTTTGCAGCGGTTGGAGGATGACACGTCATCCCCAAAGGGGCGCTGCAACGATACCGCCGTACACGTCTGTCAACGTGTTCTGTTTCAGATATTTGCATTTCGTGTTTACGTGCGTAAACACTGAAATCGTTGCTGATCATCGCAATGCGCCAAGGTGGCGTTAACACGTTGTCTGCCAGTCAGTTGCTGTGAAAACATCCTTGGCGGTTTGACAAGAAAAAGTTGTCGGCGTAGGTTGCGAAGCAGGCGCTGAGCTGATGTCTTCCCCGGACTCCAAGCCGCCTTCGCTGATTCCGCCAGCGGTCACAGCCGCGCGGTCTCCCGATACTTTTCGCGCCAAATCCATCGCCACCCGCCTGACAGAGGCAGAGTTTGCCGAAGTCGAAGAGGCCGCCGCGCGCGACGGCAAGAAGGTCGGCGAATGGCTCCGCGACGCTGCCCTGGCCGAGGCGCGTGGCGAAGACGAAGGCCACACAGATCCAATTCTGCTGGCTGAGCTGATGGGAATCCGAGCCCTCATTCTGAACCTCTTCAGGGAGGGTTCGAGGAACCCAATTAGCGACGAAGCACTGCGCAAGATTTCGGCTTATTCCGAATCAATCAAACAGCAAAAGGCTGACGAGTTTCTTGCGAAATTGCGGGGCAAGTACGGAGTCGCCAAGCCTCCGGAGAATGAACCATGAAAGTTCCGTCTCTCCGAGCAGCTTTGCCCCCGGTTCTGATTGCATTTGTGATAGTGACCGGGGTTCTCGCCAACCTGCCTTTACCAATGTGGCTCTGGTGGGCTGCTCCACCCGTCGAACTTTATTATTCCAAAGCGTATTTCAGTAGCACCATGGCGCACCGGAACCCGGCCGCTACGACCGCGGTTGAATGGCTCTATAAGACAGCGCCTGGGCGACCCGATCAACTCGCGGTTGAGGCCGATGTTGACGCGGACGGTCCAGGCGATCAGCAGGACATTCGAGTCCCGATGCACCTCAGCTCCGCCGCCCGAAATGCTGGCTGGACCGGCTTGGTTCTGGGACCGAGAGAGGAGTACAAGTCTGCAGAACTGGAACCATACCTCCGGGATCAGTTCTACGATGGCAGGAGCTTTTGGCGGCTCTTCGAACCGGTCTTGCGGTGGGGATTGTTTGTACTGTTTGCCCTTCTCGCGGCCCGAGAATGGTTCGTCGGAAGGGTGTGCGAAAGGCGATTACGTCGTCAGGAGATGTGGTTCGAATCCTTCGGGGATAGCTGGTATAGATGGCGAGTGGAGACACGTCTCTTCCCATGGTCCAGACGGCTTCTCAAACGCTGTGCCGATGCCGTCGCCGAATTGATTCGGAAGGGTGTGCCAAACCGCGCTACATCGAGTGTTACGGTGGCGACCGAAACGAAGTCGGAACGGCCGCTGCGATTGTCTCCTGTGACTGCCCCGGAGCGGCCTGCCAAAGCTGTTCCGACAGGCGCCATGATTGCCTTCCCAACGGCCGCCGCAGAACAGCCCGACACACATTCGCAGGCAGAGACAACGACAGTTCCTCCCAACCTTCCCAGCCCTCCCAGGAAGCCGGTCAAACGTCATTCTATCTTCCCTTACAACGCAAGACAGAAGACCGCCGATGAGCAGCCCGCAAGCTGGGACGAATCACAATGGATTGACTGAGCCAAGGTGAATCCCAACCACCGCTTGTCCAATCCAAGTTGGCTCTGGTCTTTGAGAGTCTTTCCAAGTGCTCGAACTCTGCTTCCAAGCGGTTCCATTGCGCGGTCGAAGCCGCCGCCTCGAAGGTGCCATCGATTGATATTTTCGTTGCTCCCAGCATTGGGATTCGCGGCCTACCAGTTTCTCAATTCAAGAACCAATCGGAAGGTCATTACGCGCACGTTCACATATCTGTTCGTGCCACCTTTCGGAGAGGTAATCCAGCCCCTCTTCGAATGCTCAAAGACACGCTTTGACGCGCCGTATCGGCGGCGCAATCGATGTTTGTTTGATCGGTGAATGTCAGCACAACATCCGAGCGATCAGGACTTGACTAGTGAGAAAAGGTGCATGAACATTGGAGAAATGCGAAGAATAAATTTGAGATGAGTGCGCTTACGTTGCGAATTGCGGTTAGTCTATGCGTGAAGGCAGAAGCGAGATGCTGCCGCGCACGATGCAGGCTTTACGCGCATGTTGACCATCTCCAAATCGTTATCGGCGGGCCAAGCGCAGACATATCACTCGCGCGAGTTCACGTCTAAAAAACAGAACTACTGGAGCCGTGAGCCGCAAGTGCGCAGTGAATGGCGAGGTAGCCTCGCGCGAGAGTGGGGTCTCAAAGGCTCGGTAGGAGCCGAGCATTTTGCGCGTCTCAGCGAAGGCCAGCATCCAGAAAGCGGCGCGCAGCTTGTCAAGCATCAGCCCGCCCGGACCTACGAGAACGAGCGCGGCAAGGAAATCACAAACGTCGAACATCGCGCGGGATGGGATGCCACGTTCTCCGCGCCTAAGTCAGTCTCTCTGACCGCCCTTGTGGGAGGCGATGATCGCGTCCGTGATGCGCACCGCGAAAGTGTTCGCGTGGCTCTCGGAGAATTGGAGCGATACACCCAGGCCCGCATCGGCAACGTGCATGCGCCGGAGACGACCGGCAAGTTCATTGCTGCAACCTTCGAGCACGATACTGCCCGCCCGGTGGACGGCTACGCAGCGCCCCAGCTTCACACGCACGCTGTCATCTTCAACATGACCGAGCGTGAGAACGGTCAGACGCGCGCGCTTCAAGAGCGCAGCCTTTTCCAATCGCAACAGTATGTGACAACCGTCTATCGTTCCGAAATTGCCTTGCGGCTGCACGGTCTGGGTTATGAAATTGAACGCGGCAAACATGGTCAGCCGGAGATTAAGGGCTACAGTCAGGAGTATCTTGACGCGTCGAGCCCACGCCGGGAACAGATCATTGGCCACTTGCAGGAAATTGGACGAGATGGCGCAGGAGCTGCACAGGTCGCCGCTCACCGCACGCGAGACAGAAAGGAACTTCACTCGCTGGAGGAAGTTCTGAAACGGCACCGCGAACTTGCTGCCCAGTTCGGCCACCAGGCGGATCGTGTTGTTGCCGAGGCGCGATCGAATTCGCGGCATCACGCGCAACAACCCGACAAGCATACGCAGCAGCCTGAAAAAACTGTGCAGCAGTCTGTGACCTATTCCCGAAACCATGTCTTCGAGCGCTCTTCCGTTCAGGATGAACGAGCCATCCTGCAGGCGGCGATAGACCGGAGCATGGGGCAAGCCACATACGGCCAGGTGCGACAGGAGTTTGAGCAGAGATTAAGGCGAGGCGAGTTCCGCGAAGTTGCTCGAACAGATGGCAGAGCAGCACCGCAATACACGACTTCCGAGATGGTCCGCATGGAAAAGGAAATTATTGCCCGGATGCAGGAAGGCAATCGGCGCGAGTTCCGCGACCCGATGCTGGTATCCCCGCAACTCCGCATTGCGGCAGAGGACCGGCATCCTGAGCTGGGCCGGTCACAGCTCAAAGCGGTGGACGACATATTCGTAAGCTGCGAGAAGATTGTTGGCTTGGACGGCGTGGCCGGCGCCGGCAAAACTACAACGCTGGCTGTCATCCGTGAGGGTGCGGAAGCACAGGGTTTCGCAGTCGAGGGATTCGCCCCAACTTCGCGAGCAGCTCACAAGCTTGCTGAGGCGGGAATCGAGACTTCAACGCTCCAGCATCATCTCGCCAGGGGAGAGCGGCCCGATACCGGCGAGAAGAGGCTGTATGTACTCGACGAATCGTCGCTCGCCTCCACCCGCCAGATGCACGAATTCATAGAACGGCTTCGCCCAAATGACCGCGTTCTCCTGGTCGGCGATACGCGGCAGCATGAGGCTGTCGAAGCGGGCCGGCCTTTCGCGCAACTTCAGGAAGCCGGTATGCGGACAGCGAAACTGGACGAGATCGTCCGGCAGCGCGACCCGGAGTTGAAGCAAGCGGTCGAGCAGTTGGCGCGTGGCGAAATCGGCGCGGCAGTAGAGAGCCTTGGCCGGCAAGGCCGAGTCCATGAAGTGAAGGGGCATGAGGAACGCATCTCCGCTATTGCCCGCGAGTACGCCAAATCTCCCGAAGGCACCCTCGTGGTTTCGCCAGACAACCGTTCGCGTACGGAGATCAATCAGCGGATTCATGATGAGTTGCAGACGCGAGGCGTTGTGAGCCGCGAAGGTCACAGCTTCCAGACACTCGTGCCACGCCAGGAGATGACGGGAGCGGACCGCGGTTGGGCTCAGCAATACCAGGTCAATGACATCCTTCGCTACTCGCGAAGCTCGCGCGAGACAGGCATCGATAAGGGAGAATACTCTCGCGTTGTCTCTGTGAATGGCGCGGAAAACAAACTCACAGTGCTCCGGAGCAGCGGGCAACAGACAACTTATGATCCGCGCCGACAGATGGGCGTCTCTGTATATCGAGAACACGAGAAGGTGTTCTCCGCCGGCGACCGCATTCAGTTCACTGTGCCCAACCAAGATTTGAAGATTGCGAATCGCGACTTGGGAACGGTAGAAAGCATCGCTCAAGACGGCACAATGAGACTCAAGCTCGACAACGACCGAAGCATAAGCTTCGATCCCCAGCGCCATCCACATCTGGACCACGGTTATGCAGTGACCAGCTACTCCAGCCAGGGACAAACGGCAGATCGAGTCCTCATCAACGTGGATACAGATTTGAGTGCGAAAGACCTACTGAACAACCGCATGGCCTATGTTTCGGTTTCACGCGGTCAGTGGGATGCACAGATTTTCACCAACGACCGAAGCGCACTCGCAAACGCGCTCGGCCACGAGGTTTCGCACCGGAGCGCCTATCAGCCGCAGCAGGCAATCGTTCCACCTGTGCAGACGGTTGCTCGTAGCGAAACGCCACGTCACGAAATCGGCCAGGACTTCGGTATTGGCCTCGGCATGTAAGGACGCAAGCAAGACAAGCACGACGTACGTTTCTGTGCACTTATGGACAATCAGATTCTCTTAAGGACATTGTTATGCCCGCAGACCTCTTCATCAAAAAGCCAGTTCAAAGTGTAGGAACGGCCGCTTTGGGATTGGAACGCCATTACTCGGTAGGGGAGATTGCCGAAATATGGGGCTTGAGCGAAAAGATCATCCGTCGCATGTTTGAGGACGAAGAGGGCGTGTTGAAATGGGGTAGCACGGAAACGCGTCGCAAACGTGGCTACATTACACTGCGTATTCCTGAAAGCGTGATGTTGCGTGTTCATCGTAAGCGAACTCAACGTGCAAGCTAGTAACAGCAAGCCGTGTAGGCTTCCAAATTCCTGGATAGACATCTGATTTCTATAGCCCGCGTACCATCAATTCCAGAGCCGGGTTCTGTCGCACATTAAGCTTGCGCGAGGCGATTCCACATAGGGGCGCTCAGCGAGCAGAAAGCTAGTAGGGGTGCGTAGTGAGTTTCATTCAAGAGGATGAGAGTTGCGAAAGCAAGCGCTCTATGCGCACCGTCTTGGAGATAAAATAGTCCATACTGCTGCTCACCGTCGCTAGCCTCGCAAATTACCAATGGCTCTCTGGGGACGTTGCCATCGGCAAGACTCTTGCGCATCCGTCGCAGATTTTCACCAAGATCCCAATTTTCGGAAAGTCTCGCTTCGCCTTGGGTGATCGCACGTTCTGCGACTGCGCGAAGTGTGCGATTGCGACCTCGCGGAGCGATTTGCAACACTTCATCATTTTGGAGAAAAACAAGCCCGAGGAAGTCTTCCTCTGCGAGTTCCATCGAGCAATGATGGTCGAAGCGCCGCAATCGCGTCATATTGTCGCGATGATTGCCGGCACCCAGATGCAGAAGGTGCCGCCCGACTATCTCCAGATCAGCCTGCTCAATCATTCTCAAATTGCCCCTCCCCTTCTCAGTTTTCACGCAGTGCGTGGCATTGTGTCCGTGCGCCGCAGCGCATGTTCAACATCAACGATCTTCAAACATTCCGACCTAATCCGAATTCCCGACTATGCCCAGAGCTTTAATTGCCTTGGTTGATAACTGTCCGGCATAGAAATCTGCCCATTCCGGCTTGTTTGAATCTCGCGAGCAAAGTAATTCGTCAGCTGTTCAATCTCAAGACCACGGAAGATCACCTTACCGTAGTGGTGCTCTTGGGCGTGTATCAATTCCTCTACTCCGAATTTCGCCACTGCATTCACAAAATACCGAGCAAGATCAACACTGATAGCAAAGCGGAGCTTGCTAGCCGTAACCAGCGTGCGAATGGCCGAGAGGCCAGGAAAGGGGTTGGGGCGGTAATTTATTCCGATGCATCGCTTTTCAATCGCTTCGAAAAACCCATTTGAGATGATTTGACCTATTCGGTCCGGTCCATTAAAAGTGACTGCGATTGCCTCGACGTCCAGAAATGTCGTCTTTGGTAGGTTGCCAGCATTTGGGGCCAGGGTGTTGTCCTGCGTGAATGCCCAGGTCCTTTCAAGCGGCCAAACATCAAAAGCCCATCGGTTTAGGCATAAATGAACTCCACCGAAGCGATTAATTCTGTATTGATGCTCGCTGAGATCGACTAGAATTCCGTCGGTCGAACCTCTCTGCAATACAACATCGACATCCCTCGGATAGTACCTTCTTCCCATGACGACCAGATCACGAAGAACGCCGCCGAAAAGGATCGGCGCCATACCCCTCCGCTCCCAGTCTTTGAGCACCGCGACTGCAGCCGCCATCTCGCCGGGTCTTGCCAAAAGGCGAGAGAGTTTCCGCCGCAAGCGGTGTTCAAGCGGACTCTTGTTAGCCATTCATTAACTCGCGATGAAAAGTGACAGCGAACGTATCCGTCATCCCACACACTTGGTCTGTGATCAGTTGCATTCGGTAGTAGTCGGCAGGAACTCCAGCTTTATCGGCGGACTTGATGTGATCTGCGCAGACCTCGCGATAGTTGCGTGATATGAGTTCGTGTGCTCTCTTTGCAAAGGCCGGCCATTTCGCGTTGGTTCCGATCAATTGCGCAGCCTCCCAATATAGATCCAGCAAGTCCCAAATTATTTTTCTTCCCATCAGTTCGAGCTTAAGGGTCTGTGGAGCGGAATAAACATACTCCGCAGCCACCGCTTTACACGTGCTGGTCAGTGCATTCGCCTGCGAATCCTTAAGAAGGCTGTTGCCGTATTCTCCTGCCATGATTGCCGCGTAGTTTGTCTCAAACGCTGCCGTTGTCGCTAGTGTCATATGAATAATCGCGTTGGTGCGAAAAGAGATCGACATCGCCTCCTCGTGAGCCTTCCCTTTAAGTTTTGCCGGCCTGATTTTGTCATTTGTTGCCTTGAGGATAGCGTCGAGAAGGGGCCCTTTCGCCTCCTTCTTAAGTCTCTTTTCTAGCGTTCCCCAGTCAAGACAATCCTTCTTGATGCCATCCTCGAGGTCAACCGTGGCGTATGCGATGTCATCTGCCGCCTCGACTAAAAACGCGATTGGGTTTCGCGCATCTCCGGTAGCGACTTCTTCTTTGATTTTCTTGATGAGGTCGTTTTCGGAAGCGAAATACCCGTGCTTCTTCGAGTCTGCACGGCCGCTGTTCCTCTTGTCCGATGAAACAACATATTTCAAGCTGGCCGAAAGCGTCCCGCTTATCATATTGAGCCCGTATTTATCAGCCAAAATCTGAAGGCTGGACAAGAGTCGCTGAGTCTGTGCATTGCCCTCGAAATTCAGAAAATCCTGAGCGAACTGCGTACCAGTCTTCTCCTTAATGGTCGAGCCAGGAAAGCTCTCGAACACACTGATGCGCTTTTCGAACCATGTGCTAATCGCTGTTTCTCCGGCATGACCAAATGGAGGATTACCGATGTCATGGATAAGACCACATGTCGCCGCAATCGTCGGCAAAGAACCTCTATTCTTGCTTACCCATTCGTCCTTTTCTGCAATGAAATGCTCAGCTCTCTCTCCGAGCCCTCTTGCGATACTTGATACTTCGAGGGAATGTGTCAATCGCGTTCTAAGAGCCTGTTTACGATCTCCTGAGTAGTAACCTGAGGAAGGCGAGGTGGATCATCTGCAGGCTTGTATTCAGTTTGCGTTCGCAATTTTTCCAGAGCCGGCGGCATTTTTCCAGCCACGCGA
>JBEKPF010000145.1:0-8491 GCA_049521035.1 Occallatibacter sp.
GGATGAGGATTCGTCCCCCACGCCAGGTAGCGGCGAGATTTTCACGAGCCAGGAGAATCGCAAAGAGAGCAGCCAGGAACGCGTTAGGAATGCGGAAGGTCTCGACGATGATCATGACCAGCGTAGCCGTGACCGTCATGCGGACGACCGTGTTGACACGTCCTGGATACGGAGCAACTTCCCACCGGATGAACTCTCGAAACCAAAGCCAAGGAGCCGGTCGGCCGACTGGCTTATCGCGGATTTGAGCGGCTCGGATCGCCATATCAAGGCTTCCGTTTGTATCCGCGGATAACTACTACTGCAGATTCTCCCAGACGAATGCCATCAGAGGGCGGTGACTGAATCCGGATGCGAACTGGGTAGCGGCTGGCCAAGTGTACCCAGCTTAGCGTGCGTTGCACATCGGGCAAGCCGGACGTGAATCGGCCCAGGATCGAAGGATCGGGTGTAACGCCGTACCCGGTACTCTCGACGACGCCCGTATATCTGAGACCTGGGTCGGCCATAAAGTAGATGTCCGCAGTCATACCCGGTTGGATATGCTTCAGCTGCGTCTCGCGGAAATTCGCAAGCACCCACCAGACGCGAGTGTCGATCAGCGTAAACATCTCCTGTCCAACGTGGGCATAAGCACCCTCAGAAATGACGAGATTGGTTACGCGCGCGTCGAATGGGGCGTAGACGCGGCAGTGGTTGTAGTTGTATTGGGCATTGCCGATTGCGGCGGCCCGGCCCAGCCGCTGCGCGACCAAGGGATCGAGGGTAAGTACGCTTGACTGCGATTGCTGAAGCTGAGCCGTACTCTGCTCTGCCGAAGCCTTGGCCTCTGACAGGGCGGCCAGCATGGAGTTGAGGTGGGCCCGATTGAGAGCCAATTGCGACTCGGCTTCGTGCACGGACTGCGCGCTGGTCCGCTGTGTCGTACGCGCCTGGTCCACCTGGTCGACGGTGACGTACCGTTTGGCCAGCAGCGGCTCAACGCGGTGCAGATTGTTTTCAGCGTATGCCGCCTCGGCCTTGGCCCGATCCAGCGCTGCCTCGGAGTGGGCGACATCGGCCTCAGCCTCACGGATTGAGGACTGCGCTCGGTCTACATTGGCGGTTGCACTGCGTGTTGCCGCCCCAGAGGCAGTGACGGCGTGTACTTCGGCTCGAATGCGCCGTTCTTCGTCGACGACCTGGCCTTCGAGGGAAGCCTTGTCCGACACAGCGCGGTCGACGGCATACCTATAAGGGCTGTCATCGATTTCGAAAAGCAGATCGCCCTGTTTAACCTGCTGATTGTCGGCAACATTCAGGTGCAGAATCGGCCCCTCGACGACGGGAGCGATTCCGATGTAGTTGGCAAAGATTTCCGCGTCATCAGTCTGGGGATGCCCAGTTGTGACCAAGCCGACCGCAACCAAGCCGACCGCTGCTAGCAAAACCATGGCTCCGGTGAAGACGCGACCGTACCAGTGAAGTTTTGCGAGGCGACTGTCTCGATCGGTTTGGCCGGTGTCTTGATTCGGCATCTTGTTTGCCTAGCTGTAGAACATCAGCCACAACATGCACGCGAGGAAGATCGCCATGCTGATATAAAAGAGCACAGGTGCAGCCAGATGTTCGGCAATGGCGGTGCGAGCGATCAGAGCACGTGCGGCCGCCATCAATACCAAACCACCGGCGGAACAGAAGATCCACACGGGGAAGAAAGAGCCGAGGATGCTGTATTCGGGCGGGTACGAGCAACCAACTAACACCAGCGGCGTCACCAGAGAGAAGCCGGTGAGGAGGCGAAGCGAAGTCATTCGGTGTCGATAGTGCTCCGTCGACTCGGTATTCATCTTAGACAGACCTCATATGTGTCGGACATTGGTCCTAATCGTGCTCACCGCTCCGTCGACACGACCGCAGAGAATCAACTTCCCCTCGGTCAATCCGAACCTCACGGTCATTTCGCCCTCCTGCATCGAGAGGCAACGAACCCTCTTCCTTCCATGCTTATCCCGGGCAATGCACGATCACTGGACATCTTCATGCTTACGATTCGATTGGGCCACAGAGTTAGGGGCCGAATCTATTGGACGAAGGTATTGATCAATACCTTCGTCCAATAGATGATTACGCTGCCGTCTACGCATTTAAACCTTGGACACAGGGGATTGAAGTTCGCAATTGCGGTTGGGGAAACATACTGAACGTCGTAGATCTGGTTAGATAAAATTGGAATGTGCGGCCGATGAAAATAATGTCCACCGGCAATTTGGGATCTATCGATACTTTTGTCCAATAGACTTCGCTTCGCACTTCTGCCTTAATGGTTAGTGAGGGCTTAAGAGTCGTCTTCCTGTTCTGCGTGCGTGGACAAGATGCACATAAAGGCGAGTTATTTGCGTTTGTCAACGGGGTGAGGAAGTTGTTCGGACGAGAGTCAAGCGGCAAACGCATCCGAGGAATTGCAAGAACTGGGCGAGGGAGACGTAATTCTTGCGAGGCCGCCCATGCGGAAGGAGCGCGGCTAGCGATTGCCGACGCGTTGCTGGGAATGATTCGGAAGAAGTTTGGATTGATCGAACACCACCCGTCATTGAATGCTCTGTTTCTCTCGCTGTTTCTTGTCTTCTGCGCGGTGCGAGCACCGGGGCAATGCGCTGGCAAAGTATCCTCTCCAATGGCTGTTGCCGACTGCGCAGCTCGTGAAACTCCTCGTGAGGGAACAGCGATTCTCGATCCAGTTCACCCCTACACGCTGGCCGAGCTGATCGACGTTGCCGAGCATCACAACCCCAGCACGCGTACGCTCTGGGAGCGCGCAAAGCAGAAGGCAGGCGAACTCGGTTTGGCAAAAAGTGCTTATTATCCTGAGTTAGAGGGCCTAGCTGTTTTCGGCGACGAGAGATTGATAAATCCATTCCCGAAACCTCTCGCTCCTCGCGGCTATGTCATGGTCGAGGTACCCATCGTCCGACCTGAAGTCACGCTCCAATATCTCATCTTTGACTTTGGTAAACGCGAAGCTAGCGTGGAGTCCGCGAAAGAGGAAGTGCTCGCCGCGGGTGCAGACATCATTCAAGTAAATCAAGCGCTCGCATTTCGCGTCGCCACTGCGTACTACCAGCTGATGACCGCGCAGGAAAGGTTGCAGGCTGCGCAGGACACATTGCGAACTGCGCAAACCACCCAGGATGCGGCTGAAAACAGAATGGACAGCGGGCTTGCGACTCTTCCCGATGTCCTCAATGCTCGGGCCGAAACGTCACAGGCAGTATTCGACGAGGAATCCGCCGACGGGGATGAAAGGGTGGCGCGCGTTGCGCTGACTGAAGCGGTTGGAGCCGATCCGTCTCCCAACATCGTGATTGACAGCCAGAGGAGTGCGCCGTTGCCGGAGAGACTCACAATGTCCATCGAGGCGCTGATCGATCGCGCGATGAAGGATCGCCCCGAACTCATGTCGCAAACTCTACGAATCCGCTCCGCCGACGCTCGCATTCGTGCAGCCAAAGCAGAGTATAAACCGCAGATTGTTCTCTCGGGCTCGGCAGCGCAGACTTCTGTTTGGCCCACGGCGGACTACGGAGAGCTCGGTCCCGCGAGCGAACCCACCTGGTCCGTCGCACTTGGCATCCAGTGGCGCATCTTCGACGGAGGTGCGCGCAAGAACGAACTGTTGATCGCTGAATCGAAACGCCGCGAGGCCGAGGATGAACTTACGGCGAGAGATGACCAGACAACGCGCGAGGTCTGGACCGCCTATATAGCATTCCGAACGGCGTTGCGAAAGCACGACGCTGCTGTCGCACTTCTCGAATCCGCCAACGCCTCTTACTCGGCATCGCTCGATGCATACAAGTATGGAGTCAAGAATCTGGTCGATGTTGTCACCGCGGAGAAGCAGTTGGCTCAAGCTCGACTATCCAGCGTCTCTGCGCGATCAGAGCTATTTCTAGAAGCAGTCAACCTTGAATTCGCTACTGGAAATCTGCTGCGGAATCAACCACCAGCGACAAAGCTTCAGTCTCAGGACGGACATCAATGACTTCGCCGGCCTGCCATTGACCTCCTGTTTCGCTATTGCTTTTACCGTTGTGAGTTGAGCAAATTCTGACACACGCTTGGGACTCTAGCGATCCTGCAAGAGTGGCGCTGTCGTGCGCGGTCGACTCACGCTGGAGGGGTACGCGCAGAGCTGCGGATGCACCTTTTGAATCTCATTCTCGCGAGTGAAGGTAGAAATTGGCGGCGGGGAAGCGGAAGGCTGCACTACACCGCAAAGGGCGGTTCAAGCCCTCAGTGCCAGACCGGTCCTGAAGTATGGGCGCCTGGGCAGATGAGCTGCCGGATCGTACCCGGTTCCGCTCGCTAGCGATCGTCGATGAGAAGCAGCAGCCATCGAAGTTGCAGAGACTAAAAGATGAGCATGTTGAGCGTATGTTAGTACGGTTGGGGTCAGATTGAGGTGCGCTAAGGTGCTGTTCCGTGACAACGACAGTGAATTTGCGAGTCAGGCCATGGACCTATGGGCTTACCGGAACGGTGCGAAGATCGACTCCCGTTCGGGGCAAGCCTACCGACAACGCTTTTGTCGAAAGCCTCAAACCGGGGTTCCCGCGGACAGGTCTTCGTCCGTGGGATGGAATGGAGCGTTCTGGGCTGAGTGCCTGGATACTCACTGTTATGTCCCTGGAGGAGGCACGCATCTGATCGAATCCTGGACACGGGAATGCAGTGAGAGTTGTCCTCATCAATTTCTCGTTGGCCGGGCGCCTAGCGAGTTCGCCATTGAGAGCGTGGCTACCCGCGTTCTCAATGAAACGTAAACCTGACAAAGACTAGCACCGTACCTGATACTGAAAAAACTAGGCCCTTCGGCTGCGCTGGACTAACTCTCGTCTGGTTCAAAAGATCGGGCAGACCAACCCTGAATCATCAGGTTCAGCAGCGATATTGCGTCCAGCGCGGCGTATGTTCCGATCGGCTCCATTCTCACCTCAGGCCTGCTATCGGCCCGCATCCAAATTCTGAATCTTGATGATAGAATTCAGCTGACCTTCAGAACTGAAATGCCTTGCCGCATTTATAGGCGAAAAGGCGCGCACAATCCGAATCCTCGCTAAACAGGTGTTCTGCATAGCCTGAATAGCGAATACACTGTTTCGACAACGTCAGCTTCGAGACGTCACACGTGGCGCTCAAGCCAAAAGGAGAAGTTCATGCCGCAGGTAAAAGTCGAGTGCGTGTACTGCCCGCCTAACCGCCACAAACCTCCGTGCCGCGAAGACCATCAGGATTGGGAGATGCACCCGTCGTGGATTGCGGGAATGGAGTCTTTGAACGCCTATAACGACTGGGTGAGCTCGGTCGTTTTGCCCATCGCCTTCCAATGGATCGAGGAGCACAAGCCGGAGGTTTACGCTACGGTGCCGGAGAATCTTAAGGATGACGTGGGCGTGGTGATTGCTGCCGCATTCAAACTGATAAAAGAGCTATCCGCCTACAAAAACGGAATGGCAAGGAGCGCGATTTATGAGGCGGATGTGGCAAATCCGACCTGGGATTCATCGAATACCAATCCGGTATGGACCGGCATTGTGAAAAAGATCCGAACCGGCACGAAGGAAGCATTCGCAGAGCAATCGTCGCTTCTGGGAGACATACCGGAATAAGGCTGGCATCCAGATCGTGCGGCGCTGCAACCAGTCTCATCAATACCGCGGGGGCAATTACAAAACCAGAGACGCCGTATCCTGAAGCCATGACATTCAAGTTAACCGCGACCACCAGGGAGCGGCAACCTTGGGTGACGCTGGACCGCACATGCCTTCTCTGGTTTTGTTGTAGTTGCACGAGTTAAGGATCCAATAACAACGCGGGGCCATTGAGGTAGCAAGAAGCTAGCTTTCGCAAAGCGGGGTATCCATTTCAGCTTGTATGACGCAATTGCGTCCACTACTTTTGGCTCGATAGAGAGCTGTATCGACGGCTCGAATCACAGCCTCAGTCTCACAATCATACGGAAAGACTGAGGCCACACCAAAGCTTGCGGTTACCTGCAGCACTGTCTCGCCATCCATAATTCTCGCCGATTGTACGGCCACACGCAGTTGTTCGGCGCGGATAATCGCGCTTTCAATTCCGCAATTTGGCAGGATCAGTAGAAACTCCTCCCCGCCATACCGACCCACACAGTCATAGGGACGCAGAGAGCGTGCAAAGATTTCGCTGATCTCTTTCAATACCAGGTCGCCTGCCAGGTGGCCAAAGCTATCGTTGACCTTCTTAAAATGGTCGACATCAATCAGTACTACGCTCAGTGGCGTCTCTTCGCGAAGCGAGCGGGCCATATCTTCGCGCAACCGTTCAACAACGATGCGGTGATTCCAAAGGCCGGTTAAACCATCGTGTTCGGCCTGGTGCCGCATCTGCTTGCTCTCGCGCATTAGTTCAATCTTCTCCAGTTCCAGAGCGTCCTGGCGGAGTTGATCTTCGCGAACGCTGTTATAAACCGCGTAAACAATGGCGATAAGGAGGAGTGCTCCGGCGAGTGTGGATAGGGAGATACCATTGCCATCGGTGAAGAAAAGGGGCGAGTCGATCTTTTCCGCGATGGACCAATCAGTGAACTGACGGCCTTGTTTGATTGCGTTGCGGAAAACGATAATCATTTCGTCGAGGAAGGCCAAGGTGGCTAACAGCCAGCGGGCCGAATCAAGCTGCTTGCGCTGGAAGAGCGCACAGCTCACCAGCACCAGAGGAAAGGCTTCAAGCAGGATATAGAGAGAAGTCGATACGGCATCGGAGGCCTGGGCAAGGCCGGTCCACTGCGGTTTCCAACCGATAGCAACAAGCGCTCCATCCAAGCTGGCGTTGACCATGCAAATGCACGCGAGAATGCGGGTAAGCTGGGATAGGACGCGATTCTCATGGAGAAACAGAAGCCGGACAAGGAGAAACCAGAGCGATACATCCCGCATGGCGGACAGGGGTTGTGCCGCTCCCATCGCCAGAGAGTAGGGCCAGCCCATGTGAGCATTCAGGAGCAGCAGAATGACCGGTGGAGCAAGCGCAAAGCCTGTCGTCCAGAACAGGACCCAGCGGGTAGGAACTCGCAACCAGAGAAGAAAACTCAAGAGGGCAATCGCAGCGCAGAGGAGGTTGGCGCCAAAATGGAGTTGCCGGCTGCGTAACCACTGATACTCACACCCCGCCTTAGCGGCCGCAATCGCTTCGGAGCTCCCGATCAAAGGGGCGGCTTCAAAACCGCCTGCCTTCCCGGAATCGTCGGAGAGCAGGGGGGCCTTCCAAACACGCACGGCCAAAACGCCGTCCGGCGCATAGCCGAGTTCAAAGGCCTGCGCCGGTTGCGAATGGTACGAAACAGGGTGAGGTTGTAGCTTGCCGTTACTCCCGATAAGTGCACCGTTCCAATAGATTTCGTACGCATCATCGATTTGCGGTACCAGAAGCGAAAACTGCGGCGGTACGCCGGGCGCAGGCGTGAGCGCGATGGAACACCGGTACCAGGCAAAGCCTGTGAGATGGGCGTGGCCCTGCTTGCCCCAGGGCTGGTCCGCAGCGAGCTTCTCCCAGTCAGAACTATCGAACGTGGGATTTGCCCATGCGGGATCGTCTCCAGGGTGGAATTGCCATGGGCCGCTGAGCGCGACAGTTCCTTTGCCGAGACCCTCGATGACGAGCGGAGCGGTCGGCGTCATCTCCGTGCTCACTTGCTTGGCATGCAACCAAGGGGCCACGAAAGTGAGCATAGCTATGGCAGCTATGCGGTCGAGGGCAAAATGGCCTGAAGGCATAATGCTAAGCATACAAATTAATGGTCAGCTTTGTGCAGAACTTTGGGATTGGCCTACACCCCAAAGTATGTAGGCTCGATGTAGACATAGAGATCGGTCAGCTCCAGTATGGCTGGAAACACAAGATGTACATGAGTAACTTGCAAGTCGTTTATGGAGGTGGGCCGTAGCCCAACATTAAGCGACACTGCGCCCGTTGAATAGGACTGCAGGCCGAATCTTCCCTGGGAAAGACAAGGCGGGTCCTGGACAGTTGAAGTGGTGACCTCTCCGTCGGCAGTAGTTGAACTAGCCACCAAGGAGCATCCGTAAGCAGGGAATTTCAGATGGTACCTCGTTCCTGTATGAATGCCTGGTTGTACAGGAATGGCGACCTAGGGCAAACGCATCTTAGTTCTCCATCGAGTGTCGACTCTGAGGATGTGGAGGAGGTAGGGGTGATCCCAGGCGGCTTGTAAGGGATTGCCATGGATAGCGAGTTTGAAGGTGTAGTCCTGCTTTAGTAAACAGAGGGCGATGCGGTCGAGCAGGGAGAAGTTCTGGGCGGCATGTCCGTCACGTTTGCGGCTCAGACCGTCGCCAAAGGCTACGTCCAACTCCCAGTGCAGTTTATTTTCGATGCTCCAGTGCTGACGGGCAGCATTGAGCCGCTTGGCATTAGGCTCAAGACTGGAGATGTAGAAACGAGTTGCGTG
>JBEKPF010000146.1:0-8448 GCA_049521035.1 Occallatibacter sp.
CCCCGTCTCCGGGCAAGAGTTGACACCATACTCCCGTTTTGCGCGGGCAGGTTGTCGTGGCGTCACAGGGCTCGTCCCTCAGCCACTCTGCATGAAACTCAGGCTTGCCCTTTGGGGGCAAACTTGAATGATTAGTTTTTATCACAAGGGCAACCGGGGCGCAAGTGAGTTTGCAGCCAACAGCGCGCAAACGCACTCAAACGGTGATTTTGATGCAACGGATGTAGCAAGCCAGCCGCCTGCCACATCCGTCGTAGTGCGCCAACCTGTCTCAGTTGGCGTAGATCCGCACGTAATCCACTAACATCGTCGATGGGAATACGGTGGTCGTATTCGGATTCCCCGGCCACGTCCCGCCAACCGCAAGATTCAGCAGGATAAACTGCGGCCCCTGATCGAAAGGCCAAGTCCCGCTCTGCGTCGCGGGCGTGAAGGTCTCGTATGGACTGCTTGGGCTGTCTACGTAGTACTGAACCTGCCCTCTGCTCCAGATCATGCCGTACGTATGCCAGGCAGCCGCTGAAAACCCTGAAGTAGTGTATGGAGTACCGCCATTTAAGTTGGTCCCGTGAATCGATGACTGCGCCCAGTCGTACCCCGGTCCGGCGCCGGTGCCACCACCGAATGGCGTGTTGCTGCCGTCGATGTGCTCCATCACATCGGCCTCGCCGCATGCCGGCCATGGGTTGCTCGCGATGTTGTTCCCCAGCAGCCAGAACGCCGGCCACATCCCCTGCGATTCCGGCACCATGATCTTCGCCTCAATTCGCCCATACATAAAACTGAACAGCCCCTGCGACTTCAAGCGCGCCGAAGTAAAATCGCCGGGGGCGTAGCCGCCAGGCGTCGTCTGTTGCGCCACGATGTGCAAGTACCCATCCGTACCCACAAACGCGTTCGGACTCGACGGGTTGCACGGAGAGACGGACGAATTCCAAGCGCAGTAATCCTCCCACTCGGAATTGCCACAGCAGTCAGTTCCGATATCGTACGTCCACGTCGCCGCATTGGGCTGGGCGTCGGTGGTACCGGTGTTCGCAAATTCATCAGACCATACCAGCGTGCCTGAAGCGATATTCGGCGCAAAACTCTTGGTGGTGACACTCGACGTCGAATCACCAGAAGCAGTGGCGATGGCGTTGACAGTAATGTTCGAGGAAACCAGAAAAGGCGCCACGTAGATTTGGGATGAGGTCGTGGGGGTCGAACCATCGAGTGTGTAATAAATCGTCGCACCCGACGTCGTTGACGCCAATGTCGCAATCACAGCGCCGTTCTGTGCACCGTTGGCCGTCGAAGTGGTAATCGTAGGCGCCGCTGCCGCCGTTGGAGTGGGTGTCGGTGTTGGAGTTGGGCTCGACCCCCCGCCGCTGCTGCATCCGCACAACAAAGTCCCGGATAAAAGAATTGCTGTAAGCATTCCCGCGCCTATCCTCATTTCGTGTCTCCCTCTTACTGCGGACTGAATTGCCCTCAATCCTCCGCACCAATGAGAGCACCGGTAGATTCCCTGCGTCAACCCCGGCTAGATTACTCTGGTAGCCCAGGCTACTCAGATAGCGTGGATAAGTGTTCGCGAAAAGCCTTTCGAAGACGCGGGCTGTCTGCGAGTTCCACAGCTTGCTCAACTCGGCTGCGGATCTCCGCATTCGGCGCAATGCGGCCTATCGCTTCAATGGCAGCCGCAGACTCGCTGGCATCGCGCTCGATCAGCGAAATTAGAAAGTCCATCGCCTCAGGCAAACGTGTCAGTGCGATCGCGCTCAAAAGCACTGACGAAAACCAATCATCCGCCCCTTCACGCAGACGCGCGAGCAATGTTCGCAGACCCTCAGGTGTGCGCAGCCCTGCCAGCGCATACGCAGCCTCCGCAGCCAAGTCGTCTCCAGCCTCAAGAAAACGCGCGACAAGCGGGATAGCTTCAGTGCCTTCAAGAGATAACAATGCCGCGTAGACCTCGCCCAGCACTTCCGGCTCGTCATTTCCCAATAGCGCTCGCAGCCGAAGAATGAGCGCGGCACTCACGCCACCCACGTTTGCAATCGCCCGAGCCGCCTCAATGCGCACAGTTTTATCCGTGTCCGTGAATGGTTCCAGCAAAGCAGTCAGCAAATCGGCGTCGGAAATTCCAGGGCAATTCACCAGCGCGTGTGTGCATGTGCCTCGCAGCGCTCCAGCCGTGTCCACCGGCGGCCCAAAACTCGGTTCCATCTGGTGATGCCGCATCCCGCGCAGGTAAACGTCTTTGCTGCGATGCTCCAACTTGACCAGCGCCTTCGCCAGCGCTTCCTTCGCCCAGCACTTCGGATCAGTCTTCGCTGCATCCACAAAAAATCGATCAAAAGCCGCCAGCACCTCCGGCAGCAGCGCGGAGATCTCCGCACCCGTTACCAGCTTCGCCGCTTTGCCGACAATAAAATTGTTGCGATGACCAAGCGCTTTGCGCAAATATTCAACCTGCGCAGCATTCGGTCCGTCCTGAGTTGCAAAAGCTTCGCTCAGCGCTTCCAGCGCCGCAAGCTCCTCATCAAATCCCCGTTGAGAGGAACTCCTCTTGGCTGCGTGGCTGGCTTGCTTGGCGCTCATCTTTTTCTGTCCGCTACTACGCAGGATCGTAGTTCAGATTCGGCCCGAGCCATCGCTCGACTTCCGCCACACTCATCTCTTTGCGCTCGGCATAATCGGCCACCTGATCGCGATCGATCTTGCCCAGCGAGAAGTATTTCGATTCCGGATGCGCGAAATACAACCCGCTCACGCTCGATCCCGGCCACATGGCATAGGACTCCGTAATCATCATGCCGGTATTCGCCTGCACGTCGAGCAAGCGCCAAAGCGTGCCCTTTTCCGTATGATCCGGGCAAGCAGGATAACCCGCAGCCGGCCGAATGCCTCGATACTTCTCGTGAATCAGGTCGTCGATACCCAGGCCTTCATCCCGCCCGTAGCCCCATTCATCCCTCACCCGCTTGTGCAGGCACTCGGCAAATGCTTCCGCAAGGCGATCGGCAACAGCCTCTGCCATAATCGCGTTGTAATCGTCGTGCTCAGCACGGAATCCGTCGCACAGTTCCTTCAAGCCAATCCCGCTGGTGACAGCGAAGGCACCAATGTAATCGTGCAGTCCTGTCTCTTTCGGCGCAATGAAGTCCGCAAGCGAGCGGCATGCCTGCGTACTCTCCGTGCTCACCTGCTGGCGAAGGAAATGAAATCGCTCCAGCACCGAAGCGCGCGTCGCATCCGTATATAGATCGACATCGTCCCCCACAGCGCTCGCAGGAAACAGTCCATAAACGCCGCGCGCCGTAATCAGATTCTTCTCGATAATCTTATCCAGCAGAACATTGGCTTCGTTGAATATCTGCCGTGCCTGCGCGCCCTGTTCTGGATGCTCGAAGATGCGCGGATAAACACCCTTCAGTTCCCAGGTGTGGAAGAACGGCGTCCAGTCGATATACTCGCGCAGCGTCGCCAGCGGAAAGTTATCCAGCACGCGCAAGCCGGTAAAGTCAGGCACGGCCAGATCTTCGGCACGCCACTCAATCGGTGTGCGCCGTTTGCGAGCGGCCTCAAGGGAGACGACCTTCTGCCGCGGCGCAGAGTGAACCTTGCGCAGCGCTTCGTAGTCGGCGCGATGCTGCGCCACAAAATCCGCTTTGCCGTCGTCACTCAACAGGCTCGTCGTCACCGGCACCGCACGGCTCGCATCCAACACATGGACCACCGGCTCGCTGTAATACGGCGCAATCTTTACAGCCGTATGCGCGCGGCTAGTCGTCGCCCCGCCGATGAGCAGCGGCAGCTTGAATCCCTGGCGCTCCATCTCGCGCGCCACATGCACCATCTCGTCGAGAGACGGCGTGATCAGGCCGCTCAGGCCAATCATGTCCGCCTTCTCCGCCTTGGCGCGTTCCAGAATCTTTTCGCAGGGAACCATCACACCCAGGTCCACAACATCGTAGTTGTTGCAGGCCAAAACGACACCGACGATGTTCTTGCCAATGTCGTGCACGTCGCCCTTCACCGTCGCCAGTAATATCTTTCCCTGGGCCTTCACCACTTCGCCGGCCGCAACCATCGCAGCCTTCTCGGCTTCCATGTAAGGCGTCAAATGCGCCACGGCCTTCTTCATCACCCGGGCCGACTTCACTACCTGCGGCAGAAACATCTTGCCTGCTCCAAACAAATCGCCCACCACGCTCATGCCATCCATCAGTGGGCCTTCAATCACCAGCAGCGGGCGCCCCAGCTTGACGCGCGCTTCTTCCGCGTCGATCTCGATGAACGCGTCAATCCCTTTCACCAGCGCGTGTGAAAGCCGCTCCTCCACTGTTCCGTTGCGCCACTCCTCAGCCTTCTTCTCGCTGACTACGGCACCGCCCGCGCTCTTCAGCGCCTCGCCAAATTCCACCAGGCGTTCTGTCGCATCCGGACGCCGATTGAGCAGCACATCCTCAACCAACACCTTCAGTTCCGGATCAATTTCCTCGTAAACCTCCAGCATGCCAGCATTCACGATGCCCATGTCCATGCCCGCCGCAATGGCGTGATACAAAAACGCGGAGTGCATGGCTTCGCGCACTTTATTGTTACCGCGAAAGCTGAACGAAATATTCGAGACGCCACCGCTCACCTTGGCGTTTGGCAGGTTGGCCTTGATCCAACGCGTGGCGTTGATAAAGTCCACCGCGTAGTTGTTGTGCTCCTCCATGCCGGTTGCTACCGTAAGAATGTTCGGGTCGAAAATGATGTCTTCCGCTGGAAAGCCAACCTCGTTCACCAGTATCTTGTAGGCGCGCTCGCAGACGCGGATCTTGTCCTCGTATGTTGCGGCTTGGCCCTGCTCGTCGAAAGCCATCACCACCGCCGCTGCGCCGTACTTCAGAACGTGCGCAGCATGATGACGAAATACATCCTCGCCTTCCTTCAGCGAAATCGAGTTGACAATCCCCTTGCCCTGCAGGCATTTCAGCCCCGCCTCAATCACCGACCACTTCGACGAGTCCACCATGAACGGGACCTTGGCGACTTCGGGCTCGCTGGCCAGCAACTGCAGAAAGCGTGTCATCGCTGCCACGCCGTCGATCATGCCCTCGTCCATGCAGATGTCGATAACGTTGGCCCCGTTCTCCACTTGCTGCCGGGCCACGCTCACCGCTTCTTCAAATTTGCCTTCTTTCACCAGCCTGGCAAACTTCGGTGAACCGGCCACGTTGGTCCGCTCGCCGATCATGATGTAGACGCCTTGCTGCTGTGTAAATGGCTGCGATCCGGAAAGTCGGAGCGGCTTGGCTTGCACGATCTCGCTCACGCTGCGACCTCAATCTTGCTTATCTCACGCGGCGCCTGCCCCTCAAGTGCTTTGGCAATAGCCGCAATGTGCTCAGGCGTGTTGCCGCAGCAGCCGCCCGCAATATTGATCAGCCCAGCTCGCGAAAAATCGCCCAGGTAGCGAGCCATATCCGCTGGCCCCAAATCAAACCCGGTCTCCGACAGAGGATTGGGTAACCCCGCATTCGGGTAGCACGAAATAGCCACGTCTGCCTTCTCTGACAACTCACTCAGGAATGGGTACATCAGGTCAGGCCCGAGAGAGCAGTTGAGTCCCACCGACAACGGCTTCACATGCTTCACAGCATTCCAGAACGCCTCAGTCGTTTGCGCGGAGATCAGCGTTTCGCCGCCACGTCCCACCGCCGCCGAGATCATCACCGGCAGTTCCTTGTGGCTCGCAGCAAGCCCGTCCTCATCGAACACTTCGCGGATAGCAACCAGCGCTGCCTTGGCGTTCAATGAGTCGAAGATCGTCTCCACCAAAAGCAGATCGACGCCGCCCGCAATCAGCGCACGTACCTGCTGCGCGTAGGCAGTCTTAACCTGGTCGAATGTCACCACCCTGAATCCCGCATCATCCGCATCCGGCGAGTTGGAGAGCGAAACCGTCAACGGCCCAATAGCTCCCGCGACGAACCGTTGCCTTCCCGTCGCATTCGATGCGCGATCGGCCCACTCCCTGCACTGCCGCGCCGACTGCTCATTGATCTCCCACGCCAAGTCGCCAAGGAACTTGTCTTCGATGACCTTCTGATAGAACGCGGGATCCTTCCGCCCACCGTGTTCCCGCGGATCCTCAACAAAGAACTCGCTCTGCGTAATGCTCGTCGCACCGAAAGTGTTCGTCTCGATGATGTCCGCCCCTGCCTCCAGAAACCGCCGATGAATGTCGCAAATCATCTGCGGCTGCGTCAGCGAGAACAGGTCGCCATTGTTTTTCAGGTCCTTCTTTGAGTCCTTGAACCGCTCTCCGCGAATGTCCGCTTCCGTCATCCCGTAGGTGCGGATGGTCGTGCCCATCGCTCCATCGATGATGGCGATTCGATTCTCGAGGATCTTTTGAAGAGGATGTGTTCCAAAATTATTGCGCATAGGCCGAAGACCTCAGTTCCGCCGGGGAGCGGAGGGTTCACTCATCAGAATAGCTGTTGACCCGGAGCACGCGAAAGCAGTCCGGAACCTGGGAGCAGAAGCCGGTGAGCTATTTTGCCGCCGTCAGAGCGCTCACCGGCACCAGCATGTCTTCCTTGCGCATGACAAGGTTGGTGGCGTTGAGGGTGGCAAGCTCGAATCCATGGCCATGGGTAATGGCATCGGTGGGACAGGCTTCCACGCAGTAGCCGCAGAAGATGCAGCGGTTATAGTCGATGTTGTAAATTTTGGCATAGCGTTCTGAAGAAGAGATGCGTTGCTCCTCAGTGTTTTCTGCAGCCTCGATAAAAATACAGTTCGATGGGCAGGCAGCCGCACACAGAAAGCAGGCTACGCACTTTTCCAGGCCGTTTTCGTCGCGTTGCAGCACGTGGGCGCCACGGAAGCGCTGTTCAAACACCGCTCCGCGCAAGGGACCTTTGCCGTCAGGGTAGTTCTCCACCTGCGTGGGCTCAAAAATCTCCCCGAAGGTGATACTCATACCCTTGGCAATGGCGGCGACGTTGCGCACAATCGACATGACGTAAGTATACGATGACTCCTGGAGGAGAAAGATGCGTGGGATGGTTTGGTTGACGATTCTTTTTGGAGCAATGAACGTGGGAATGGCTGTTTCTCAGTCTGCGGTCCAGACCCCTGCCCAGTCCCAGGCGCCGGCTCAGCCGGTGGCCGGCATGGACATGCCCCACTCTAGGCCTTCCGGTCCCGTCGGTCCGCTGAAAATCACCTTCGGGGACAAATCCGCTGAGTGGACCGCCGCCACGCTTTCCGTGCTCCCGCACACCACAATCACCGCCTACAATGAGCACGCTAAGGCTGACCAGACTTACTCTGGCGTTGAACTGATTGAATTGCTGAAGCCGCTAGGCGTGGCGGACAAGCCGCATGGCAAGGAGTTTCGCCTTTACCTGGTCGCGGAGGGCTCCGACGGTTATCAGGTGGTGTATTCGATCGGTGAAGTGACGCCGGACGTGCACATTGGAAAGGTACTCGTGGCCGACGCTCAGGATGGCAAACCAATTGCAGACGACGGCCCCCTCAAGCTGGTCGCCGTTGGTGAGAAGCGTCCTGCCCGCTGGGTGCGCAACCTTGTAGCCATCCGCGTTCTGACAGCCCAATAACTGCGCACTCCAGCTACATCACTCTCCCTGAAAGAATGCAGACCCCAAGCTACTCCGGCCGTTTCTGCTCAGGCTTCTTCGGCTGCCCTGTTTGGGCTTTTGCCTCTGGTGCCGGCCGCTCCTGAGGACGCGGAGCCGGATGTGCCGCAGGCGGTGCCGCGGGATGCGCTGCGGGAGCTGTCGGATGCGTTGCCGGCGGTGCTGCCGGTCGTTCTTGCGGACGTGGCGCGGGATGCACGGCAGGCGCTGGCGCAGGTCGTTCCACTGGATGTGCGGCAGGCGGTGGCGCAGGTCGTGTTTCCTGGCGCGGAGCCGGATGTGCTGCTGGCGGCGCAGCAGGGCGTTCTTCAGGACGCGGCGTAGGATGCACAGCAGGCGAGGGAGCGGGCCGTTCCCCGGGCCGCGCCGCAGGATGGACAGCCGGTGCCGCTTCAGGCCGCATCGGTTCACCCGCACGCGCTGGTTGTGTGGCGCCCGGATGCACTTCCTCCGGGCTACGCGGTCGCACCACGGGAAGGTTCTGCGGTCGAGGTGCCACAACCGGATGCACGTCGCGATTGGCCACCAGCGCCTTGGCAACCACCAGGTTAGCCGGTCGTCCATGATTCACAGCAGCAAACTGCGCCCGGTCGACGCTGGCTGCCTGTTGATGCTGCACCTGAACCTGCATCGGTGGAGCGTGCGGCTCACGCAGCGCCACCAGCTCCGCAGGCCTCGGTCGCAGCCGAATGCCATTAGGTCCGCCATGGAAGCTCACACGAACATTGTTGTTCACGTTGACGTTGCGCTCGTACACGTTATGCACCACGGTAACGTTGATGTTGTTCACGGCGCGGTTGTA
>JBEKPF010000147.1:0-8324 GCA_049521035.1 Occallatibacter sp.
GCAGTGATCTGACCTACGCTCCGGTCTCAAGCTTCTTGATTGAGACCATCACTTGAGTTACATTAACCGCATTCGTGCCTGCCAAACGGGCACTAACCGAACCATGCAGGTCGGAATTTCCAACCTCGCACGGCAGAGTTTTCCGGGGCGGGTCAAAAACCGAGAAACTCCAGCTATTTCTGGTTGAAAAAAGCGGGGCAGGTTGGCAGGTCGTGGCGCTTGTGCGATTTGCCCTTCATGGTACTCTAGTTACGATGTGAGAGGTCGCCAAATTCATAGAGACAGAAGAGATTCTGGCGATCAAGACGCCCAATGTACTAGAGGTTCGAGAGCAGTAACAGAGTCTGCGATGAAGCTTAATCGCGATTTGTATTCTCTTGTTTTCTACCTTTTTGTGTGTCGTTAGGATTGTAGTGATTGAGATGTTGATAATCTCCGATGATCTAGAATCACGACTGTGTCGCACCAAAGAGACTCATTCTGTAGATTGCTTCTGGATTGCCAGGTGGCCAAAGTGAGGGTAGGTTCCCAAGCTTTGATCAATCACAGGAGGCACCCTGAAAAAGGATAAGAAAATGAAAGCTGTGATTCTGGCTGGAGGACTCGGCAGCCGTCTGAGTGAAGAGACAGTAATGAGACCGAAACCCATGGTAGAAATAGGCGGAAAGCCGATTCTGTGGCACATTATGAAGATTTATTCACACTCTGGAATTAACGATTTCATCATCTGCCTCGGCTACAAAGGTCAGATGATCAAGGAGTATTTTGCCAACTATTTTCTGTATTCGTCCGATGTGACTTTTGACTTGGCGAAAAACAGTGCTGAGTATCACACGAACGGCTGCGAACCTTGGCGTGTCACCTTGGTCGATACTGGTTTAGAGACGATGACGGGTGGGAGGATTCGGCGGGTATTGCCTTACTTAAGAGATGAAGAGATGTTTTGCTTAACCTATGGGGATGGGGTGGCAGATGTAAATGTCCGAAAGTTGATTGAGTTTCATAAGCGGAAAGGAAAACTAGTCAGCCTGACGGCGGTGCAACCTGCAGGCAAGTTTGGAGCTTTGAGAATTGACCGCGATGGCATCCTATCATCCTTTGCAGAGAAGCCAAAGGGTGATGCGAACTGGGTGAATGGCGGCTTTTTTGTGATGTCTCCTGAGGTTGGGGCCTACTTGCATGACGATTCGACCATCTGGGAAAGGAAGCCAATAGAGACGCTCGCGCGAGATGGGAACATCGCGGCTTACAAGCACGATGGATTCTGGCAGCCTATGGACACCGTTCATGACAAAGCTGCCCTTGAAGCGCTTTGGAAGAGTGGTTCGGCGCCTTGGAAGGTGTGGAAATGAACTGGAGCGGAAGGCGTGTATTGCTGACCGGACACACCGGTTTCAAGGGGAGCTGGTTGTCACTCTGGCTGCAGCAGTTAGGAGCGGAATTGTGCGGCGTTGCTCTTGATCCGCCGACCAGCGCGAATCTGTATCTTGAGGCAGATGTTGAGCGTGGGATGCGCTCTGTGATCGCAGATATACGTGACATTGGCATGTTGAAGCAGACGATTGCGGAACATCGCCCGGAGATCATCTTTCATCTGGCAGCGCAGTCGCTAGTGCGGAGTTCGTACGAGGATCCTCTAGGCACCTACTCAACGAATGTGATGGGCACGGCCAACCTCCTTGAAGCTGTGCGGCACACTGATAGCGTGCGGGCCATTGTGGTGATAACAACGGACAAATGCTATGAGAATCGTGAGTGGGCGTGGCCATATCGCGAGACCGATCGGCTTGGAGGGTATGACCCATACAGCAACAGCAAAGCTTGCGCGGAGCTAGTCGTTTCGGCTTACCGAAATTCGTTTTTTTGCCCCGCAGATTTTAACGTCCACGGAGTTGCAATTGCATCGGCTCGAGCTGGCAATGTTATCGGCGGGGGTGACTGGGCCGAAGACAGACTGGTACCGGACATAATTCGTGCGTTCATGAATGATCGGCCGGTGCGAATACGCAACCCGCGGGCTATCCGACCCTGGCAGCATGTACTTGAGCCGCTTCGAGGTTATCTCGCCATCGCTGACTCGTTGTACGAGAATGGGGTTGCAAATGGCGAAGCCTGGAATTTTGGCCCAGAACAGTCCGATGCTCAGTCGGTTGAGTGGATAGTGCAAGAACTGGCAAACATTTGGGGAGAAGGGGCAAGTTGGGAGTTGGCAGCGGGCCCGCAGCCACATGAGGCACAGAACCTCAAACTGGATTGGTCAAAGGCGGCTGCACGTCTCGGGTGGCGCCCGGAACTCAGCCTGAAAGATGCACTTGCGATGACTACTGTTTGGTATAAGGCAAAATTGCTAGGGCAGGACATGCGCGTGTTTACTAATATGCAGATCGAAGAATATGAGACGCGCTGGCAGTTGAATAAGACAATGAATTCAAAATGCAGTGAGGTGCGTGGATGAGCATCAATCGAAAGGATGAAATTCGAACAGCGATACAACAGCTCACTGCTGAATATTACAAAGAGGCATTCCCGAAGAAGTTGTTTACACCAGGAGAGTCGCCCGTTCCCGTTTCGGGGCGAGTGTTTGACGACAACGACATGTTTGCAATTGTTGATGCCGGTTTGGACTTCTGGTTAACGGCCGGGCGATTTGCGGATCTTTTCGAATTCAAGTTTGCAAAATTCCTGGGGGTACGTGACGCGCGATTGGTGAATTCAGGTTCTTCCGCAAACCTGGTGGCAGTTTCGGTACTGACTTCGCCCACACTTAGAGAGCGACAGCTCAAGCCGGGCGATGAGGTCATTACTGTCGCAGCGGGTTTCCCAACTACAGTCAATCCGATTGTGCAAAATCATCTTGTACCAGTCTTTGTAGACGTTGAGCTTGGGACCTACAATGTAGATGTTACCGAGTTAGAGAAAGCTCTCTGTCCGCGGACCAAGGCGATGATCTTTGCGCACACGCTGGGCAACCCTTTCAATGTTGCGGCGGTATCTGAGTTTGCGCGCAAACATAATCTTTGGCTGATTGAAGATTGCTGCGATGCGCTTGGTTCCACCTTTGGTGGGAGGAAGGTTGGAACCTTTGGCGACATTGCCACGTTCAGCTTTTATCCCGCTCACCACATCACCATGGGAGAGGGTGGATGCGTCGCAACCAATAGACCACAACTAACAAAACTTATCGAGTCGTTCCGCGATTGGGGCCGTGACTGCTGGTGTGCACCGGGCAAAGACAATACATGCGGAAAGAGATTCGACTGGCAACTGGGAACTTTGCCCTACGGGTACGACCATAAGTACACCTACTCTCACATCGGCTACAATCTTAAGGTGAGCGACATGCAGGCTGCTGTAGGTGTGGCGCAGCTGGATAAACTGGACAGCTTCATAGCAGCTCGAAAGAGCAACTTCGCTTATCTTACTGAGCAATTGCAGCAGCTTTCGGCAGTATTCTTGCTGCCTCAGGCAACATCAGGATCGGAGCCAAGCTGGTTCGGTTATCCAATCGCAGTGCGCACTAATTCAGGTATCGAGCGGGACGAAGTGATCCGATTTCTGAACTCGCGCAAAATTGGAACGAGGCTCTTATTCGGAGGAAATCTTCTTCGTCAGCCCGCATATCGCAATATTGAAAAACGCGTTGTCGGCGACCTGCCAAATTCCGATTTCATTACTAACAACGTATTCTGGATTGGTGTCTACCCTGGACTAACGAAATCGATGCTGAGCTACGTAGTGGAAGGCCTGAAAGAGGTGTCAAGCCGATGCGTTGTCTCGTGACCGGAGCGTCGGGATTCCTCGGTTCGTGGCTCGTGCGCCGGTTGTTGCAAGAAGGGCACACGGTGCTGGCGATCGTACGACCCGGCAGAAATCATCCACGATTGAAGGCGATCGCGCCGCAGATTGAATTCGCTTACGCCGATCTGGCAACGATCTCGAATATCATCCCTAACGTAGAACATTTTGAACCGGATGTGACTTTTCATCTCGCATGGTGGGGTGGGAACAGCAGCAAGCTTGTGGATGACCCAGAGCAGGTGTATGCCAATGTTCCTGGAACACTCGAGTTAGTGCGATTAGCTCATAAGACCGGCTGCAAGGGCTTTTTCTTCTTCGGTACCTCAGTCGAGTACGGTACTTACCAGATTCCTGTGCGGGAGACAGATGCCGTGTTACCGCGAAACCTCTATGGGTACTCGAAGCACGCGCTCATGCAGCTAACGCAAGCGCTCTCGGCGCAATGGGGGATGCGATTCTGTGGCATCAGGCCATTCTGGACATACGGTCCAATGGACGATGACTTGCGCATGATTCCTTACGTAACTCGTCAATTTCTTGACGGCAAGAGACCAAAGATCACCGCCGGTGAACAACTTTGGGACTTTCTTTATGTTGAGGATGCGGTTAAGGCCTTAACAGGACTGGCAGCAAACAACGACGCAGCGGGGATTTTCAATCTTGGTTCTGGCAAGGTGCGCCCGCTGAAGGAAATCGTAACTCTAATTCGTGATTTGATCGATCCTCGGCTCGAAATTGGTTTTGGCGAGATTTCTTATTCTCGCCATCAAGTGATGCACCTGGAAGCGGATATCAGCAAGTTGCGCTCCGCGACTGGTTGGTCACCCCAAATCTCATTGGAAGAGGGGCTTAGGCGCACAGTCGAATGGTTCAAAACGGAGGGCACGCATGTCTCAAACAATTGATGAGTTGAGACACCTTGCCAATAGACTTAGAGCCGACGCGGTGCATATGGTGCATCGATCGCGGGCCTCTCATCTGGGCAGTTGCCTCTCCATGGCGGACATTGTTGCCTGCCTTTACTGGAATACGTTGAGGGTCAATCCGAAGCAGCCTGATGCGCACAATCGCGATCGCTTCATATTGAGTAAAGGACATGCTGCTGCGATCATCTATGCTGCGTTGGCAGAACGTGGCTTTTTTCCAGTAAGCGAGCTGGAAACGTACTGCGAGTTTGGCTCACGTCTGACAGGACATATAACCAGTGGCGTACCAGGCGTTGAGCTATCTTCCGGCTCTCTGGGACATGGATTGCCAGTTGGGTGCGGAATAGCTTTGGCCGGGAAGAGAGAGGAGTCGTCCTTTCGGACGGTTGTTTTGTGCAGCGATGGTGAATTGGATGAGGGATCGAATTGGGAGGCTGTTCTTTTCGCACCTCAGCACGAACTTGATAATTTGTTATTGATTGTAGATTACAACAAAGTTCAAAGTTTTGGCCGCGTGAAGGAAGTGCTCGATTTGGACCCATTGGCCGATAAATTTCGCGCCTTTCGGTGGGCAGCGCGAGAGGTCGATGGTCACAATATGCAGCAACTGGTAGATACATTCGCTGCAATTCCGTTTGAACCCAACAAGCCGAGCGTGGTGATTGCCCACACCATAAAAGGTAAGGGCGTGAGCTTCATGGAAGACGATTTGGCTTGGCATTACAAGAGCCCAACGGCAGAGCAGGTAGAGTGCGCGCTCCAGGAGTTGGAAGGAGTTGCATGAGGACTGCATTTATTGAGGAACTGATTCGACTCGCAGAAGAAGACGAACGTATTTGGCTGGTGTGCGGTGATCTCGGATATTCTGTGTTGGAGACCTTCTCTAACCGTTTTCCAAGGCGCTACTTGAATGCCGGTGTGGCCGAGCAGAATATGACGGGCGTTGCGGCTGGACTGGCACTGATGGGCAAGACGGTGTTTACATACTCCATTGCGAACTTTCCTGTGATGCGTTGCCTTGAGCAGATTCGCAACGATGTCTGCTACCACAATTTGAACGTAAAAGTTGTAGCGGTTGGCGGCGGACTGGCTTACGGCAGCCACGGCTATACCCATCATGGCGTGGAGGATCTAGCCGTGATGTCGGCGATGCCTAACATCTCGGTGGTAGCACCCGGTGATCCTGTCGAAGCGCGTGCGGTTACCCGGATTGTCGCTTCGCGGCCGGGACCAGCGTACATTCGGCTCGGCAAGGCGGGCGAGCCGGTGGTGCATAGCAAGGAAATTGACGTCCGCTACGGCAAGGCGATCATATTGCGCGAGGGAAATGATTTGACTCTGATCTCAATCGGTGGCATGCTGGCGAACACAGTTTGCGCGGCCGATAAGCTCGCGGAAGCTGGGTACTCCGTTCGCGTAGTGAGTATGCCATTTGCTGTGCCGCTGGACGATGCCGTGATCCAAGCCGCTGCGGTCGAAACGGGTGTAATTTTGACCGTAGAGGAGCATGGCTTCGGAGGGCTTGGTACCGCAGTGGGCGAGTCTATCGCGCGTTCCGGACACGCAGTGACATTCGTGCCGCTCCGCCTCGGGCGTACTCCTATAAAAACATCCGGAACACAAGAACAGCTGAGGGCCTTGTACGGCCTATCGACGGAAGCTATAGTGAGTAGTGCAGAGAATGCCTATCTGCATTGCGCATCCACATCTCAACGATCAGAAAAATAGGGACATTTTGCCTTCTGACGATCCGAATTTGTTAGTCGGCTCTTGCGACGGAGACGCCGCTGAAGTCGTTCCCGCTACGCTCCGCGCACCCGAATCCCCGTCTAGTCGCATGGCGCAGCTAAAGCATTGGACTGGGATGGACCGCGCTATCGCTTTTACCATTCTGGCGCGATTCTGGCAGGGCATGGCCGGTTTCATAACGGTTCTTTTGATCGCACGGTTCCTCACGCTAAGCGAGCAGGGCTATTACTATACGTTTTCCAGCTTGGTCGCTCTGCAGATCGTCTTTGAATTGGGCTTTTCATTTGTAGTCTTGCAGTTGGCTGCCCACGAACGAGCTCAGTTGACCTTCTTGCCAGATGGTCAAATACAGGGCACCGCAGTGTCTCATTCTCGTTTAGCCTCTATCCTGCAAAAATCAATCCGATGGTACTCTGTGGCAGGGCTTCTAATGGCGTTCGCACTTATATTTGCAGGATTCCATTTCTTTGAAGCGCATCAAACTGACGGTGTGTCAGTGGCATGGAAAATTCCCTGGTGCCTGCTCGTAATCGCTGCGATGCTGGCCTTTCAAATTGACCCTATCTTTTCATTTCTAGAGGGCTGTGGCTATATAACTGAAGTAGCTCGTCGGCGGTTCAGTCAAGCCGTTGTGGGAAGCATCCTGGCCTGGATCGCTATTGCAACAAAACATGGCTTGTATGCCCCAGCCCTGGTAATCTTGGGACAAGTTCTTGTAGGAATGGCATTTCTGTTCTCCTTTAGGCTTCGAAGACTGCTGAAGAATCTGCTTTTTTACCCTGTCGGTGAGCACTTTGTCGGATGGCGGCGCGAAATATGGCCCTTCCAATGGAGAATTGCCATTAGTTGGATGAGTGGCTACTTTATCTTCCAAATCTTTAACCCTGTATTGTTCGCCTATCAGGGGCCGACTGCGGCGGGTCGCATGGGAATGTCGCTGAGCATCGCATCCTCGGTGGGCTCTGTGGCGATTGCGTGGATGAACACGAAGGCTTCGCCCTTCGGCAATCTAATTGCACGTGGTGAGATCGCGGCACTAGACACGTTGTTCTTCCGTACGCTCTGGCAATCAACACTATTGCTCACAGCTGGAACAGTAGTAATTTTCGGATCCTTGCTTATCGTGAGCCACAGTTTCCCCGAATATGCGACCCGTGTTCTTCCTCCTTGGGTATTCGCGTTGCTGTTGCTTACTACGATCATCAGTCATATTGTTTTCAGTGAGGCATTGTACCTGCGCGCACATAAGTGTGAGCCCTTTTTGTGGCAATCAGTATCGGTTGCCATACTTGTAGGTTGCACCACATTTCTGCTAGGCAAATCGATGGGCGCGAATGCCGTTACGGTGAGCTACTTCTTACTGGGTGGACTCCTTAGCCTGGCGTGGGGAACTTACATCTTCCGGACGAAGAGAAGGGAATGGCATGGCGTGCGGAGATGAGGAAAACAGCGTGTCCGTTCGGCACCGAAAGTTAATCGCTGAGGAGGGGCGGGAAGCTCAAAACGAAAAGCCGCTTCTAACGATTGCGATTCCGACTTACAACCGTGCGCGCTATCTGAGAGAGCTTTTATCTGTTCTTTTCGATCAGCTCATAGATCAGCCGCAGGTAGAGCTGATCATCTCCGACAACGCATCTCCGGATGAGACGCCTGCACTACTAGAAGAGTTCCGGCAACGGGGCTTGCAATTTCTATATATACGTAACGAAACCAATATCGGGGCGGACGGAAACATCTTGCAATGCTTCGAACAGGCGCATGGGAAATATGTCTGGGTTCTCAGTGACGACGATGTAGTTGTGTCGGGGGGAATTGCCTCGATCCTATCCTACATTAGGGTAGATAATTTTG
>JBEKPF010000148.1:0-9583 GCA_049521035.1 Occallatibacter sp.
AATCAAGACAGCTTGGAAGAACGTTCGGAAAAATGCCAACGTCACAGGCCGTTGGCATGACCATCGCCATACGCTGATCACCCAGCTTGCCGAGGATGGAGCCGGAGAAGAGACGATCCGCCAGATTGTCGGGCACGTCTCGAAAGAAGTCCTCCGAGACTATCTCCATGTCCGGATGAAAGCAAAAAGAGAGGCGCTTGAGGGTATCGTAAGACCCGCATCTGAAGCCGGTGCGCCGAAAGGCGAACAACCTTGACATGCGCTCCGAAAAGCGAAAATAGTCCGCGCCCCGGAACTTGACCGAGACGCAAACCCACAGTATGTTCAGCGCCTGCACTTCCTCATCACAAGCCGACGAGGAAATGCAGGCGCTTTCTCACAACAGAGAGGTGAATATGGAATCCCTGCTTACGGAAAACGAAGTTTCAGCGTGCCTCAAGGTTAGCCTGGCTTGCCTCCGTCGCTGGAGGCTTGTCGGAGACGGGCCTCAATACGTCAAGGTCAACAACCTGGTCCGATACCGCGAGGCCGACATAAAGACCTGGGTCGAGCAGCTGCCCAGCGCGGGTAACGGGAGACGGCTCGGACCGAAAAGCATAGTTCGCACCAAGCTCGCAGCTACCGCCTAATTGCTTAACCTTATTCGCCAGTCTTGACCTTGCCGGGCGCGGGCACCACGTGCTCGCCACGGGCGATCGCGTAGCTACAAGCAAGGATTTGACCGAGTTTTGAGATCGCCTCATGCTGGCTCCGGATTCAAGGAGGCACAAGTGACGAAGCGACCCAGGTTTCTCATCATCGCGGTGTTGCTAACGTTTTTCGACTTGGCGGTGGTTGTTTGTTACGGCTGGCCGGTTTGGACGACATGGTCAGGTGACCCTTGGATCCGCTGGACTTTGGTCCTACTGGTGGCGTTAGGGGCAACCTCGCTCGTGAATGTCTGGACGCAAGTAGCCTCCACACAAACCCTTCTTCCTGGCAATCGCAGTGCGGGGCGTGAGCGAACTGTGGTTCCGATTCAAGTAGAAGCGCAGGGACAGGCCGATGTTTGATTCAATCGAAGATCTCGGAACCAAACTTGCGGCCACGGGCTACTTCATCGACCCGGTGATGACGCAGGTGGTCTTTCTCGCTGCGAAGCTGCAAAAGCCGCTGCTGCTTGAGGGGCCCGCAGGATCGGGCAAGACACAATTAGCCGTTTCTGTGGCCGCCGCGGCCCGCACACACATCGAGCGGCTGCAGTGTTACCGCGGTGTGACCGAGGACAAGGCAATCGGCCGTTTCGACGAGGGCCTGCAGCGTCTCTACATGGAGTTCTCAAAGGGTCGGCACGAAGACTGGCAGAGCGTGCAGACGAACCTCAAGGGGCGGGACTTCTTCCGTCCCGGTCCGCTGATGCGCGCGCTCGAATGCGACAGGCCCTGCGTGCTGCTCATCGATGAATTGGATAAAGTCGACGATGGTTTCGAAGCTATGCTTTTAGAAATCCTCTCGGCCTGGCAGCTCTCGATCCCAGAGTTCGGCACCGTTGCGGCAAAGACCATACCATTTGTCGTGCTCACCAGCAACGAAGAACGAAGACTGGGCGAAGCCTCGCGGTGCGCCGCACTGGGATCTTCTCGACAAAATACACCGAGACCGGAACAGGCAGCGAGAGCGACTTTAAGGAAACCCGGGCGCGCGAGGACCACATCAAAAACCTGCCGGTGGGACAGATGGAGATTCTCATGGTGGACAGCCGGGAGGGCACCCGATACTCCCATCTGCATGTCCGGCGTGCTCCACGATTCGAAGTCGAAGGCATCAAGCCGTCCCTCTATCCGCGCTTCAAAGAGGCTGAGAACAGAAAGCAGAGGCGCAGGAGAACGGCGGGATTATTCCTCGGTGAGGCCGCAGGAGAGTGAAGATGCGCAGTCGCGTCATCATCGGATTAGTTGTCAACTTCGTCATGCTCGTTGTCGTGTGCGGCCACTCTCTCGGCCAAACTCCAAGCGTGCCGAATTCCGCAGTCACGCGACCCCCTCAGAAGCGGCAGGGATTTTTTGATTACGCGCTGGGCAAAATTAATCCCCGTGACAATGACTACGGCGCGTCGATGGCGTTAACCAGGAGCGCCATGGTCGAGAACTCCATCGACGATCTCTACTTCTGGTCAAACGTGGTAACGCTGATCTTGCTCTGCGGGCTGGCTGCCATCGTGCTTCTGCAATGGCGCTCCGCAGACAAGCGTGAAGCGATCGCGGCTTCGCTCATTGCGCAGCTATGGAACGGCCGGGTGAGCGACAGGATTGAGCTTCAACGATGCACCGAGCAGTTCAACCGGCTGGTCGAGACTCATAACGCCGAGGTTGAACGCTCGCTGATGCAGAAGTCGCATGGATCAGAATCAGAAAAAGACGCCGACGTTAGCCGGAACGTCCGTAAGCTGGCTGGAAAGGGCACGACAGAAAACGGCGCAAGGCAACTCCGTTTGAACATGGAGACGACCGCAGAGTTAGGAAGCGGCGCCAACGCCGATCAAGAGCAGAGCCATCTGTTGTTGCAGCGGCGCGTCGAAGCGCTGCAGAACAGTGAGCAGAATCTCAAGCAACGTCTCAATCAGACGACCGTCCTGCTCGACCAGGAACGCCGGCGCAACGCGACGCTCAAGGGCGCGTGAGAGGTTTCGATGACCACAATGACTCCAGCCAGTTTCAACTTACATGACGAATGGCTCGCATATGTCCGTAATGAGATTCCCGTCGCGGAGCAGGCTTATGAACTGGCCACGGGGCGCACGGAGCTCTTTCGCAGCTTCTACCGGATACGGCAACTTGAGTTCCCAAGCCCGTTCGCCGAGGAATTGGAGCGCCTTCACAAACTGCATGATCCCGAAAGGACGGCGGCACTGGAGGCCCTGAATGACAGGATCTTTCGGAGCCTGACCAAGCATTTGATCGAATGCGCGCGGCCGACAAATGCAGGAAATGATGTGCAAGAGCCGGTCTCTCCGCAGGCACAGATTGACCAACTTCTTAGCCACCTCGCACAGAGGAATCCGTATTTCGCGCGCTGGATTGAGTACAAGAATGGCGTCGCGGACGACCAGACGGTCGAGAAGTGGGACGAATATCTCCTTCAGACGCTCGGCTCCGCGAGCGCCGACGAAGCCGCGTTTGCTCACGCGATGGTCGAATTGGACAAGCTTCTAGGCATTTTCCGTGACAGGAATCTGGCCCTTCCCAGCCTTGGTTTTGAGCGCATTTGGTTCCTTCACTATCTTCGCGGTCCTGAGCGGATGGCACAAACCCGCGCCGTCCTGGGAATGCTCACGGCGGAGTTGGCGCCAGCCGGTCCGCACGCGCGCGGCGGTTTAGGGAGTGAGTATGAAAGCCGATCCCGCAAAACGGAAGTCTGAATCCGCCTTATCGCGCCATGCTCACTACGGACTTGCGCTTCCGGACAGTGTGCTCAAAGCGATCCAGAAGCGAGGCATCTATTGCACGCCTGGAGTCTCACTGGAGCACCAACACTTGGCAAAGCGCTATGTGCTGCGCGGCGTGGAGTCCGGCGGTGCGGTCTCCGACATGGGCAGGGTGTGCGCTTTCGTCTCCGCTGACGGCGAACCATTGCCTTGGTTGCAATCGCTCGATTCGATTGCCGTGAATGGCCGTCATGCGATCTTTCTCGCGGAGTGCCTGGTGCGCGTCGAGATGCTGCGCGCCGTACGGACATGCGAGCTGGCGATTACGCTTCACACTTCGTCTCACGCGCCGGGTAGCATTCGGCCGGAGGTTGCTTCAACGTTGCTCTTTCGTGGACGGGATGGAGTTCTCCCCGTCGATCTCTGGAAGGAAGAACACCGCGCGCTCCGGGGAAAGTTGACTCCCGTCTTCTATAACCGCGCTGGCGAGGTGCTGCATCTGCCGCAGCGATTTGAAGATACGGTCGATGAACTCGCCGACCTGTACAAGTCGCTGATTGAGCAACGCGACACGGCACGTCGCGAAAACGGTGATCCACGAGCGTAACCGGCATTGGTCGATACCTGGAGGATCTATGTGCAATGTGCGGATGATTCGAACGGAGCCCGGTCTAGTATCGATTCCCCTGGAGAAAGCCGTCTATTGTGAGAACTGCAAGATGGTCTCGTCTTCGGCCCGGCAGCGGTGCGGTCTTTGCGGATCGGAGAGGATCGTCCGAATGGCTCCCTTGATCCCAGAGCCGTGGGATCCAGATCCGATTCCGGCGCTCGCATTGGCCGCATAGCGGTCAGGCTGTTGCGAGGCTCAATTTGAAACGAGGGGATTTACCTGAGTCCAGAATTCCTCCCGGCTACATGAGCGATTTCAGGAATAATCCCCGGTCCTCAAGAGCGAGGGACAGGGGACACCCTCATTGTGGTCTGGAAAGGCACCGGGACCACGGCCACCCACCATCCTAGCGAACGCTAGGCCTGGATCGATGCTGCAGTGCGAATGGGCACGGCGGAGCGCTCTATAGGAACGTCAAAGCCATGCTGCTTCAAAAGTGATTCGATCTGATCGACGTTTTCGCATAGCGGTCCCGTCTTTACGCGAACGATGGGAAGTCTCTCGGCAAACAGATTGTGCGCCAGGTAAGGGATTGCACCGTTGGTTCCCCGATGGAGCACCTCCAGGCCCGTCATCGGCTTCCCCTTTGTGTGAGGAAGAGCCAGACGCCATTCAGATTCTTGGCGGAATGCAAGATCCTTGCAGTGGCTGGCAATGCGCATCAGGTCAAATGAAGTTCGAGTGAGCGACTGGTGGAGCTCTGTGTGAAACCCCTGCTCATTGCTTGCGAGCAGCGCGGCTTTATCAAACGGTAACCCAAAGATGCGGTCGACCATTTGCCAGTCTCGGAGACGCTCCGCCGCCCATGGTTTGTTGCGGGTCTTGGTATGAAGCTCAGAGATTTTATTCACCCAATCGGAGAGAGCATCCTCCAGCATTCGCTCCTTTTCCTCCAACTCATAGAGACACGGCGCAAACGTCACAGCAGAGCCAATCTCAACTGGCGGTCGGACATGCCGCAAATCGAAGGACAGCGATACGCCGCGTCCTCCATCGGCGTACTCCATCCACTGACTCTTTAGATCATCCGTTGCGCAGAACGAAGCGAGGAAAATCTCGGTTTGGAGCGGGGCAAGTGCTCCGCCTTCGTCGAAGGCGTGAAACAGTGTTTTCTGAGCGGCCTGCCTGGCCTGCGCCTCGCTATCATTTTTCGGCACAAAATGCTCGAGATAGCGGGCAGCAACGTCTCGCGCGTGAACGAATTCTGTTGCGTCGGTGGTGTGGTGCGCCTCGGTAGCCCATACGCGGCCGGACGAGAGTATACCCTCGAAGCCAACGAGATTTGTGTAGTGCCAAACCTCGGGCGGGATTGGAGTGCTCAGAAAGTTGTCAATTAGCTTCCCCATAGCAAGAGACTAAAACAATGCCAACGAACCATGATATGTCTGCGGATCAAGCGATCCCAGTTCCAACGGGAATGCACGTTGGAGCGCCGATATTGACAAATCGGTTTCCAGTTGAGGATTAGTAACCCAAAGTCGGATAGTGTTCGCTGATCCGCCCAGGCATGATCCTGAAATGACGAGCCCAACGCGCAAATCCAGAAGCTGGAAGCCCCCACCTTGCACATTTCATGAGAATTCAATCCGACGAGATGAGGTAGTTCCATGCGGAATGTCGCGCGTCTGAAAATGGGTTACTACCCATTACCCGAGGCCGAGGGAGCGAAACTGCGCTCTCTGCTCTCTTTCACTGGGCCGGCTTCAGTGATCGACCCCTGTGTAGGACAAGGAACAGCACTGCATCTCGTTACGAGCAACGCGCAGGTTCGGCGCTACGGTGTCGAACTCGACGCCGAACGTGCGCGGATTGCTAGCGCCAATGGTATTGAGGCCATCCAAGGGAATGCATTTGACGCTATTGCGCGGCCTGAATCCTTCTCGTTGCTGTATCTGAATCCACCATATGACTCGGAGATAGGCTCCATCGCGAATCGCAGAATGGAGGCCGTGTTCCTGGAACATACCTACCGCTGGCTGGCAATGGAAGGCGTTCTCGTCCTGGTGATTCCGTTCGAGCGACTGCACGATTGCGCTGGCATCCTTGCTTCCCACTTCACTCAGCTCACCGTTCTTCGCATGACAGATGAGGAATCGGTCAAGTACCGGCAAATCGCGGTGCTAGGCCTGCGGCGCGACGTCAGAGGTGCGGCCGTTGAGAACAATAAGCGGCAGCTTTTGAGCGTCGGCCGGTATGGCAGCTTCCTGGGACTTCCTGAGTTACAACCGGACGCCTGCCCACCCTATTCGGTTCCTCCATCCGAAGAAGCGGAACTGAGTTATCGCGGCCTGCCATACGATCTCTTGGAAGACCTATTGCCGCAATCGGGCGCATGGAAACAGGCGGCACCACTTCTTATGCCGCATGAGGACGTTGCGACTGGCCGGCCCATCACGCCGCTGCATGGTGGCCATGTTGGGCTTCTGTGTACCGCGGGACTTCTGAACGGCGTGTTCGGCCAGGGTGAAGACCGGCACATCGCTCGCTGGCGTTCGGTCAAGCATGTGACGACCTTCGTGGAACAGGATGGAGACGCCGAGATCATCCACCATCGAGAACGCTGGGCCAACGAACTGTATCTGGTCTATTCCGACGGGAGGACGCTGAAGCTCACTGAAACGCCGGCGAAGAAGGAGGGCGAAGCCAATGGAGAATGCACACCTGCGGCTCGGGCTGCTTGAGTACGTGCGCATCACGGAAAAGGCATCGACCCGCGTTCGCCTGCGGGTTGATCGCTTTATAGGGGAAGATCGCCAGGCGCATCTTTTGAGCGTCTTTGGCAACGACTCGGATGTCGGCGCGATCACGGCGGCAATTCACGAGAAGGCCGCCTTCAGTTTGACCTTTCCCGACGGAGCAACAAAGGATGTCACGCTCGGCGAACATGCATCCTGCTACAAAGGGGCTGTGACGCTGCCAGGCCGCAAACATCCTGTGCGCCATCTTCTTGCCGTCTCCCAGGAACTCCACGCCAACGGGAGCGCGGGGCGGACGATCCTGTTTCGATACCGGCGCGAGGAGGCGTGGGCCACGCTTGTGAGCTTCCTTGGGCTACCTGCCGATCCCTCGTGGGCAGACCACATTCTTGGGATCTTCGAGGGAAAGAAGAGGATCGATGAGATCGACGGCATCGGTTGCCAACCGGTATTGATCTCCGCGACGACCGAGGAAGTGCTTGAGTGGATCGGCGATGGCCTGCGTTCCCGCGTTCTGAGCTTTCCGGAGAGGAATGGACCGATTGTTTGGCCCAGGTTCTCACTGACAGCATCAGTGAACCCACCTCAGGCGGTTGCCGGATCGATAAGCTCCACTATGCCAACGCTTCAGCACAATACCTTTAGCTGACCTTTTAGAGTCCCCGATAGGGGATCGGTAAACCCCTCGCCTTCAGGCGACGGATGGGGCTAGGCTTGGAAGGATGGAAGACTACAAGCGTGGCAGCCACACGGTGTGGGATTGTAAGTATCACTTGGTATGGACCACGAAATACCGGTATGAAGTTCTTGCGGGGGATGTGGGGCAGCGATGTCGCGAGTTGCTTCGGGAGATCGCGCGTAGTCAGGAGATAGTGATCTACGCCGGATCGATCAACCGAGACCATGTGCACATGCTGATCGGGATACCGCCGTACATCTCAGTGTCCCGGGCGGTGCAGTACCTGAAAGGGAAGAGTTCGCACAAGCTGCTAAGCGAGTATGCGCAACTGCGCAAGCGGTATTGGGGCCAGCACCTGTGGGCACGAGGCTACTGGGTGGCCACAAGCGGTAATGTGACAGACGAAGTCTGGAAGCGATATATCGAGGAGCAAAAGCCTCCCACGCCAGACGATGACTTCAACGTGGTGTAATCGGCCGCATGGCCGATCGATCCGGCTTCTAGCCGTAAACCCGAAGCCACCGCCTGTTAGGCGGTGGAGGATTCACATGTGGGCAGTCTTCCAGCGAAGATCAAGTATTGCCGACAAACATTGACAAGCCAAGGTATACTCAAAGGTCGGCGAAAGAGTTACCTATGCATAGGATTCGTAGCAACGCTCTTTACCTTCAATTCTCCTCGTGGGCAATCCTGTCTGGATCGATTCCGTTTGTCGGAAGAAACACTTCAAATGTGGTTCCGCTGCGGCCCGCACGTTCAGAAGAACGAAAGCGAATCGTGCCCCCGTGCTTGAGGACAAGAGATTTCGAAACCCATAATCCGAGGCCTGAGCCTTTGAGATCCTTCGTGGTAAAGAATGGGTCGAACATCTTTTTCTGCACACGCGCTGGAATTCCGCATCCTCGATCGTGAATTGAAACGCGAACGCCTTCTCGGTCATCGCGATGAATCGCTCTGACACGAATGGCAACCGCTGTTTCCGGCGCAGACGCTTCGGCTGCATTCCGCACCAGGTTGCCGAACACCTGGCTGAGTTGTCCTGGAAATCCATAGATCGGCGAGGAGGGCTCCCTGTCGTAAACCAGCCGAACCCGCCGCGAAGCGGCAGTCCTTTCAAAAAGTCCGACGATATCGGCGACAAGGTTGCCTACATCGATCGCGACCGGGACCTGGGTATCGCGATGAAACGAAAGTGACTGCTTGGTGATACGCGCTATGCGCGCTAATTCCACATCGGCGTGACGCAGAAGATCCTGCGTGTCGTTGACCGACGTGGACCTGCCCGCAAGGTAGATGAGATTAGTAAGAGCCTCAAGTGGATTATTGATTTCGTGCGCGATCGCGTTGGCGAGCTTGCCCGTCGCAGCCAGTTTCTCGGCTGTGCGAAGAGCATACTCTGCGAGTTTTCGATCGGTGAAGTCCGTCAGGATGAGAATCTTTTCTCCGCCGGCGCCTTCCGCACTTACTTTACTCACCGAAAGCTGGAGAGTTCTCCCGTCGATGGCGAATTCGGCGCTATGGCGCCTATGTCCATTAAGGTGGAATGGCGCGTCGTTCCCGATCAATTGTCCAAACAAACTGGCTGCGTCTACACCTGTCCTTGGTTGAAACATAGGACCGCAGAGTTCGGAGAATGCGTTGTTCCAACGAAGCAGACGGTTCCCGGCATCGATAACCGCAAGCCCCTCTCCGAGCGCGTCGAAGGTCGATTGCCACTGCTCCGCCGACCGGCGTGCCATGATTTCTGCAGCGCGAAGCCGCAGCAGCGAACGGACTGTTGCCACCAGTACCAGGCGATCGATCGGATGCGTCAGATATCCATCAGCCCCTCCGTCGAGCGCACGCGCGCGGTCCTCGCTCGAGACGAACGACGCAGATATCTGTAGAACAGAGATGGACGCGGTTCGCGGATCCTTCTTGATTCTCTGGCACACCTCGTAGCCCGAGATATCCGGCAAGTGCATGTCAAGGATGATCAAGTCCGGCAGGGTTTGCGCCACTTCAAGCGCACCGGCGCCGCTACCGGTCTGCGTGCAATGAAAGCCTGCAGCATCGAGGACGCGGCACAAAACGTAGCGGTTTTCTTCACGATCGTCGGCGATCAGGATGCGCGGACGTTGGCCGTCAGGCACCCT
>JBEKPF010000149.1:0-7915 GCA_049521035.1 Occallatibacter sp.
ATGATCCTCCGAAATCATAGTCACTATGATAATCCAAGTCACGACTGTTTAGGATCCTCGTAGAAACGTTGGAAAAGAGCTGGAAAACACGACACTGCGAGTCGGACTCGCTCCGAAGCGGCAAGGACGCCATCGACTCTCGCTATACTCAATTAAGCATGAGTGAAAAGATCATTGGCTTCCTCGTCTTGTTTGTTACACATGTGATTGATGCTGGCGGCTACGCAGGTGTGACTGCGTTGATGGGGATTGAGTCAGCGTGCATTCCGTTGCCTTCGGAGATCATTATGCCGTTTGCCGGCTATGTGGTTTACCTGGGGCACATGAATCTGTGGTTGGCGGCGACGGCCGGGGCCATCGGCTGCAACCTGGGGTCGCTGGTAGCGTACTGGATTGGGGCTAAAGGCGGGCGTCCGTTGGTGGAGCGGTATGGCCGCTGGGTGCTGATGAGCCACCACGACCTGGACCGCATGACGGAGTTCTTCAACAAGTATGGGTCGATCACGGTGCTACTGGGGCGCTTGCTGCCGGTGGTTCGCACCTTTATCGCATTTCCTGCGGGCATCGCAAAGATGCCGCAGGGCAAGTTTCACCTCTACACATTTATTGGCTCGTGGCCATGGTGCTTTGCGCTGGCATATGCGGGCATGAAGATGGGCGAGGCCTGGAACACCGACCCGCGTTTCCATGAATGGTTTCATCGGTTCCATCTTGCGGTGGAACTGGCATTGGTTGCGGGGATTGTGTGGTTTGTCTGGAGTCACCTAAGCAAGCGGCGGCAGAGCAACGCGGCCTAGCGATGGTTTGCAGTTTATTTGGCAAGAGTAACGCATTGCGGGGTAGTTAGCCTCAAGATCAACGGAGAATAGGAGCAGTAGATGGCAACGAAGAAGAAGGCAGTGAGCAGGAGCAAGCGGGCGACAGGCAAGGTGGAGCCCGCCAAGGGTAAGTTGGGTGTGATGGTGGTGGGCCTGGGCGCCGTTGCTACGACGATGATTGCGGGCGTTGAGGCCGTGCGGCAGGGTCTGGCGAAACCGGTGGGTTCTTTGACGCAGATGGGCACCATTCGGCTGGGCAAACGCACAGATAATCAGAGTCCGCTGATCAAGGACTTTGTACCGCTGGCAAACCTGAAGGACGTGGTGTTTACTGGCTGGGACATCTTCAAGGACAACGTGTATGAGGCCGCGCTGCATGCCGCGGTGCTGGACAAAGAGACACTGGAGAAGCTGAAGCCACGCCTGGAAAAGATCAAGCCGATGCCGGCGGTTTTTGACCAGTACTACGTGAAGCGGCTGAGCGGCACCCATGTGAAGAAGGGCAAGACGAAGCGCGACCTAGCCAACCAGGTGATCGCCGATATTCAGGCGTTCAAGAAGAAGGTGGATCGCGTGGTGGTGATCTGGTGCGGTTCCACAGAGATCTTCCTTGAGCCGACCGAAGTGCACAAATCGATCAAGGCCTTTGAGAAGGGACTGGACAACAACGACATCGGTATTGCGCCGTCACAGATTTATGCATACGCGGCGCTGAGCGAAGGAGTGCCTTTTGCCAACGGAGCGCCGAATTTGACGGTGGATGTGCCGGCGATGATCGAGCTTTCAAAAAAGAATGCCGCGCCGATCTGCGGCAAGGACTTCAAGACCGGGCAGACGTTTATGAAGACGGTGCTGGCGCCGGCTTTCAAGGCGAGAATGCTTGGCGTTTCCGGCTGGTTCTCGACCAATATTCTGGGTAACCGGGACGGAGAAGTGCTGGACGATCCGGAGAGCTTCAAGACCAAGGAAGAGTCGAAGCTGGGGTCGTTGGAATATATCTTCCAGCCTGAGCTTTATCCTGATCTCTACAAGGACATTTACCACAAGATTCGCATCAACTACTATCCGCCGCGCGGCGATGAGAAAGAAGCCTGGGACAACATCGACATCTTCGGGTGGCTGGGTTACCCGATGCAGATCAAGTTGAACTTCCTGTGCAGGGATTCGATTCTGGCGGCGCCGATTGCGCTGGACCTGGTGCTATTTCTAGACTTGGCCAAGCGCACACCGGAACTGCGGTCGAGGGGAATTCAGGAGTGGCTTAGCTTCTATCTGAAGTCGCCACAGACGGCTGCTGGTCTCTATCCGGAGCACGATCTCTTTATCCAGTCAATGAAGCTGAAGAACACGCTTCGGCACATTATGGGCGCAGACCTGATCACGCACCTGGGCCTCGAATACTACGACTAGGACCAGCCGTCCGGGCGGACTGGCCTCCCGATGGTCGGCAGACCACCTGCGGTGGGGCCAACCGCTCCCGTCGGTCGCAAAAGCAAATGCAAGAACAAAAGCGAGAGCCTCATCCATCACGGGTGGGGCTTTTTGTTGCTCGCATTCAACTCATGTTTTGAAGAGACAGCGCCTCGCTGCCAAGGCGAGATTTCATCTCTTCTGATTGCTGCAACTTCAATCTGATATAAAGGCTGCGATATGGGAATAGCACGAGGAGAGGTCCGCAATTCGATGATGCGAAAGTATGCCGTATTCATTTGCCTGATGGGACTGGGAGTTTCGGCGGTGTTTGCCGCCGATTGTTCGGGTCTCAAAAACCTCAAGCTTGACGACACAGAGATCGCTCTGGCCGAAATCGTTTCAGGCAATCTAGCAATCCCTGGCGAAGGTCCAATGAGCGGACTGCCTGCAATGTGCCGCGTCACCGGCGTGCTGCGGCCCACCGGCGATTCGTCAATTCATTTTGAAGTGTGGATGCCGGAGCAGTCGTGGAACGGGCGCTTTCTGGGTGTTGGCAACGGAGGGTTCGCGGGATCGATCGGCTATCGCCAGTTCGTTGAGTATCTCAAGCGCGGCTTCGTGGTTGCTGGATCGGATGCGGGCCATCAAGCCGAAGCTGAAGATGCCAGTTGGGCATTCGGGCATCCTGAAAAGGTGAAGGACTTTGGCTGGCGCGCGGTGCATCTTACTGCGGAGCGGGGCAAACAGATTGTTGCGGCCTACTATGGGAAACCGCAGGAGCATGCTTACTTCGACTCCTGCTCCGACGGCGGGCGCGAGGCTTTGATGGAAGCTCAACGGTTTCCCGCGGACTACGATGGCATCCTTGCAGGGGCACCGGCGAATGCTTGGTCAACGATGATTGGCGCTGGCGTCAGCGGGATTCAGGCTCAAATCAACGACCCGCGCGCATTCATCCCGGTCCGTAAATTGCCGGCGATTCAGAGGGCAGCACTCGATGCCTGTGACGCGCTGGACAGCGTGAAAGACGGCGTCATTGCGAATCCGGCAAAATGCCAGTTCGACCCGAATGTGCTGCTCTGCAAGGGAGGAGACAATTCTGACTGCCTCACACACCCGCAAATCGAGACGCTGAAAGGACTCTACGGCGGCCCCAAAGACAGCCAGGGAAAGGTCATCTTCCCGGGCTTCACGATGGGCGATGAGACGAGTTGGCGGGAGTGGGTGATCGGCGTGGCTCCCGGCGCGGCGTCGTCTGTTCAATATGTGCAAAACGACTTTCGCTACATCGTCACGAGCGATCCGAAGTGGAATATTCTGACCGCCAACGTCGATGAGGCTCTCAAGTTGTCGCGGGAAAAGACTGCTGCCGATCTCGACGCCACGAGTCCAGACCTGAACCAATTCGCGGCGAGAGGAGGGAAGCTGATTCTTTATCACGGATGGAACGATCAGGCCATTTCGCCGTGGAACACTATCGCGTATTACAAGCAAGTGCAGCAGACGATGGGCGACCGGAAGGCCGAATCGTTCACGCGTCTCTACATGGTCCCCGGCATGGAACATTGCTTTGGCGGACCCGGCGCCACAGCCTTTGGCCAGTTCGGCATTGGCACTGCAAAGGGCCCGTCCAACGGTCTCTTCGACTCGCTGCAGGACTGGGTTGAAAAGGGTTCACCTGAGGATGCTGTGTTCGCCACCAAGTTTGTACCGGGTGCGGGTGGAGCGATGAAATCGGTCATGACCCGCCCGCTCTGTGCATATCCTGCGGTGGCAACGTATAACGGCAGTGGCGATTCGACGGACGCAGCGAACTTCACGTGCATGAAACCTTAGTGCTGGACATCCGGCTTTGTGCTTGCCACCCATCGCTCGATGAAGGGAGCGCCTAGCGCGAGCGAAGGTCAACGCAGACGTTCTTCCAACAGCACGCTGATGGTATCGCCAACGTCTTTTCCGATGGCGCGGCGTATTTCTTCCTTCACCGGAAGCTTGTGGGTGCCGTCGCCTAAGGCCATGAAAGAGCTTTGAAAGGGAACACCGTCGATCTTGCCTTCGACCTTTACCAGGCCGCGGGTTCCGAAGAATGTTACTGAGTCGGGCCAGACGACATAGGTCCAGCCGCCTTTGTTGGGGCTTTTTTGCAATTTCGCAGTGAAGCGCTTGTTCAACATGCTGCGGTCTTTCTCTATGCCAGAGCGAGGTTCATGTTGTCGATGGCTTCGTCGATTTCCTGGGTGCTCTTGAAGCCGACGGTGGCGCAGTCGATGCCCGCGTTCTTGAAGGCGAAACGCATGGCGTCGCGGCGGTCTTCGTGGCGGGTGAAGGCGCCGTCGCCCACCAGCTTCATGCTGATTACGCCCATGCCTTCCGATTTGACCTGCTTAACATGATCGACTACTACGTTCACCTGGTCCGGATGGTTGCCTTCGTCGTAGCTGGGCCCGTCCATACGCGTGCCCTTGTGGTTCATGCGGATCATTGCGACTTGAAGCCATTTGTTGCCGGGCATCTGGCGAAGAGCTGGTTGGCCGTGGACTGATGCGCCACGAACGCGGATGGTCTTTTTCGCTTGTGCTTCGAGAATGCCGTCTTGCCAGCGGCTGGTTTCTGAAACCCAATTGCTCGTGTGCTGCCAATGTAGGAGCATGATGTCGAAATACTCGGTTTGTGAGGTGTGGCGCATTTCGTCGAAGCGCTTGTGCGGGTCGACGCCCTCGTCGGTGGTCACCTTGGTCATGAGTTGATAACTGTCACGCGGAAAGCTCTTCAGCGCTTCGCCGAGCATCGCAGGGGTGACATAGGACTCGGAGGTTTCAAAAAAGCGGATTCCGCGGTCGTACGCGTAGTGAATGAGGCGCGTGAATTCCTGCTGACCAAGGGCGGCCTGCACGTAGCCATTGTTGCTTCCTGTACCAAACGCGAGGCGCGTGACCTGCATGCCCGATTTTCCCAGAGTGACCATGTCGGTGGCGGAACGGGGCGTGGCGTGCAAGGGGAGCGTGCCGACGCTGGTGACGGTTCCAACCGCAAGCGAGGTTTTGAGGAATTCGCGACGGGAAAAGGGGCTCATGGGGACCTCCTGAACTTGGCTAGCGCCGGCCGGGGATGGCCTTTGCGGAGATGGTATCACGAAGACGAACGCAGGATGTCAGGAGCAACTCCCGGTCGACCTCATACGTCTTCCTATTAACAAAGCATCAAGGATTTTCTTACCAGGCAATGGTCTCGGATACAACGGAGACCACTCATTTGGGACGGGAATCGCGCATCGAGGTTAGCAAAGAGCTGGGTGCGGAATTATTATCGGATATCGCGAAGACACTTAGTGGGAGGGACCTCTTGAACCGGATCGATCGCCGGAGTTTTCTGTGCTGCTCGGGAGTTGCGACAGCCTCAATGGTGTTGGTAAGAAAAGGACTCTGGGCGCAGGGTGCGCCACTGGCAACAACAACGGCAGGCAAGATCAGTGGCGCTTTGATTGACGGGGTCAATGTCTTCAAAGCTATTCCGTATGGCGGCGATACCGCTAAAACGCGCTTCAAGGCGCCGGTAGCCCCCATTCCGTGGACGGACGTTAAGGATTGTACTCAATTCACAACGCAGGCGCCGCAGCTGGTAATAGCGCGGCCTTCGGGAACGGGCGCGGCTCGTGGCCCTCGGGACCAGGGCGTGCAGAGTGAGGATTGCCTGCATCTGAACCTTTGGACGGCGGGGCTACGCGATCATAGAAAGCGGCCGGTGCTGGTCTACTTCCATGGCGGTGCTTATAACAACGGAAGCGTTAACAACGATCTCTATGACGGGACGCGTCTGGTTCATCGCGGCGATGTTGTGGTGGTCACTGTGAATCACCGGCTGAATGCATTCGGCTATAAGTACCTGGGAGACCTTTCGCCAGAGTACGCGCAATCGGGGAATGCGGGACAGCTTGACCTGATCCTTGCGCTTAAGTGGGTGCGGGACAATATAGCAGAGTTTGGCGGCGATCCGTCGCGGGTTCTCATCTTCGGGCAGTCGGGAGGAGGCGCGAAGTGCGCGGCACTGATGGCCACTCCCGCGGCGAAGGGTTTGTTTCATCGGGTCATGACGATGAGTGGACAGCAAATCAAAGGGGCCTCCATCGAAATCGCTTCAGGGCGCGCGAAGACGGTGCTGGGGAAGATGGGAGTGACGCTGGGAAAGAATCTCGAAGCGCAACTGAATGCGCTGACCATGGAGCAGATTCAGGCTGGGGCAGCGTCGGTGAGTTCAGACTGGCTTCCGGTGGTAGACAACGTAATTCTACCGCGGAATCCATTCGATCCTGATGCGCCCGCGCTTTCCGAGATGGTGCCGATGATTCTGGGCAATGTTCACGACGAGACCAGCGTAGCCGGCCATGGTCCGATTACGTGGGAGACGGCGGCGGAGGTGCTGAAGAGTTCGGTGTCTGAATATCTCGGCCCCTACACGGCGGAAGAAGTGGTTGCCAAGTTTCGCGAGATCCATCCGGACTATACGGCGGAGCAGGTGGATACGGCGGCGGCGACCGCATTTCGCGCGTGGCCCGGTCAGCGCTGGGAGGCCGAGCGGCGAGCCGCCAACCCGACAAGCCAGAGGCATACCTGGGTCTACCAGATGAACTTTACGGGCGCAAACGGGCGAGCGATGCACACGATCGACATTCCCTTCATGTTCGACAATATCGCCAAGGCTGAGATTCAGGTTGGGTCGACGCCAGAGCAGGCTGCAGCGGCCAATGCACTGGCGGCGACGATGTCTGAGATGCTGATTACCTATGGCAAGACAGGGAATCCGAACTTCGATGGGCTACCGTATTGGCCCACGTACGACTTGAAGAATCGCAGCACGATGATCTGGGAGCGCAGGCCGCACATCGAAAACGATCCGCGCGGTGCTGAACGAGTGTTCGCGGACAAATCGCACTACCACCAGGCGGGAACTCCGCTGCCTTAGTTTCCCGACAGCCCGTTTCTTAGGCAGCCATGGCCTGGGCGAGGCGGCGGACGGTCACTACGGTGATGTCGTCTTCCTGGCCAAACGTTTTGGCGGCGTCGGCGATGTAGAAAGCGGTCTGGTTGCTCAGGTTATGGACGCGATCAAAGCCGAAGAGTTCGCCTGAGTTGTGCCGGGCCTCGACAACTCCGTCAGACAGGAGCAGGATTCGGTCGCCTGGATGCAGGTAAAGGCGGATCTCGTCATAGGTCACTTCGGGCAAGACCCCAAGCGGAAGCCCGCCGGGAAGATGAATCTCCTGGCTGTTGATGTAGGGAGGCAAGTGGCCGGCGCTCGCAATGACCAATTCTCCGTCTGCACCGAACCACGCGGCTTGGCAGGTTGTGAAGCTGTCGCTGCCCACGAGAACGCGGTTCAGAGATTCGAGGATTTTTACAGGGCTGCGTTCGGTGGTCCGGCGGAGAGCGCCCATGAGCATTGAGACGTTCATGGCGGCCTGCAGGCCCTTGCCGGCCACATCCCCAATGATAACCAGCAGCCCGCCGTCGCTGGTGGGCTGTACATGGAAGAAGTCGCCGCCAACCTCGGCGGCTGGATTGTAGACCGAATCCACCTCGAAGCCCGGCGTTTCGAGTTTCTCGTGAGGGATCATCAGTTCCTGCACGCTGCGGGCTGCGGCCAGCTCCTGTTCACGGCGCTGAAGGCCGGCGTTGATGCGCAGGAAT
>JBEKPF010000150.1:0-7885 GCA_049521035.1 Occallatibacter sp.
CGCTCTCGCTCAACTTCAAGCATCTGGGGAGTGCCTGCCATTTTGGCTGTCCCGGCTACATACATTACGACACCGCCATTCATCACTGTTGCGGTTTCGTCACGCTCTATGGGATAGTTCGTCGCCTCCATTTTCTCCGATGCACGATAATGCGCGAAATCATGGATTACGGAGATAGAGTCGAACTCGGTAATATATGGCCCCTCTGGGCGCTCCGACTGTTCAAGAGCATTGCGATACCCGACAGCTTGCCACTGAATGTTTTCGATTGCCCGTAACGCCTGTTCTCCACCCTGAGCCTGAAGCGACTGGCGAAGGAGTGCAGCCGTTTTCGAGTCCATAGCCAGAGCCGATGGAACCAACGCCAGCAGAGAGGCACAGAGAATCGATGAGGACATTTTCATAGGTTTGTTCAAAAAGACCGGCGTTCAGTTTTTATGTTAGCAAGCCTAGAATGTCCGAAGGACAGACCGTGAGGAGCATTCATGCTGACCATCTCCAAACCGCTGTCAGCTTCCCAGGTGCGGACGTACCATGAGCGGGAGTTTGCCTCAGAGCGGCAGAACTACTGGAGCCGCGACCAGCAGGGACATAGTGAATGGCAAGGTAAGCTGGCCGAACAATGGGGTTTTGAAGGTGCGGTTGGCAATGAGCATTTCGCCAGGCTGACCGAAGGACAACATCCGCACACGGAAGCGCAGCTCGTTCGCCATCAAGTCCCTAAAACCTATGAGGGAAAATTCGGTAGAGAAGTGACGAGCGTAGAGCATCGCGCCGGTTGGGATGCTACCTTCTCCGCGCCGAAGTCGGTTTCTCTGACCGCCCTTGTGGGCGGCGATGACCGCGTGAGAGAGGCGCATCGGGAGAGCGTGCGTGTCGCTCTGGGAGAGCTGGAGCGGTACACCCAGGCGCGGATCGGCAACGTTCACGCGCCGGAGACGACAGGCAAATTCGTTGCGGCTACCTTTGAGCACGATACCGCACGGCCTGTGGACGGCTACGCTGCGCCGCAGCTCCATACCCATGCTGTGATCTTCAACGTCACTGAGCGCGACAACGGACAAACGCGGGCTTTGCAGCCGCAGGAGCTATTTGCGTCGCAGCGCGTCGCTACCAGCCTGTACCGTTCCGAGCTGGCAATGCGGTTACAGGGTTTGGGCTATGAGCTGGAGCGCGGCAAGCACGGACAGCCGGAGATCAAGGGCTACACGAAAGAGTATCTGGAAGCCAGCAGCCCGCGCCGCGAGCAGATCAAAGACCATCTGCGTGAGATGGGGATAGACGGGGCCGGAGCCGCGCAGGTGGCCGCACACCGGACGCGAGATCGCAAGGATCTGCTATCGCCGGAAGAGGTGTTGCAACGGCACCGCGAACTGGCCGCGCAACATGGACATCAGGCCGACCGGGTTGTGGCAGAAGCGCGGGAGCATAGTCAGCGCCACATTTACGAACCCGAACTGAATCGGAACACGGTGGCGGCGCAGCAGGCCGTCACCTATGCCCGCGATCATCTCTTCGAGCGTTCCGCTGTGCTGGACCGGCGCGACATTCTGGAAGCGGCGCTCAATCGCGGTATGGGGGAGACGACGTATGCCCACATCCGGCAGGAGTTCGCGCAGCGGGCCGCGCGGGGCGAGTTTCGCACGGTCGATCATGCCAGAGCGGGACAGCAGTACACCACTGCCGCGATGCTTCGCATGGAACGCGAGATTGTCACACGGATGCAGGAAGGCAATCAGCGCGGGATGACCGACCCGATGCTGGTGGATGCGCGTACACGCATTGCGATGGAGGACCGCCACACGGAGCTGAATGCCTCGCAGCGTCAGGTCGTTGACCAAGTGTTTCTTTCACGCGAAAAGATGGTGGGGTTGGATGGAGTTGCCGGTGCGGGCAAGACAACGACACTGGCCGTTATCCGTGAAGGCGCGGAGGCACAAGGGTACAAGGTTGAAGGCTTCGCGCCCACATCCCGCGCGGCGCAAAAGCTGGCCGATGCAGGCATGGAAACATCCACGCTGCAAAAGCATCTTGCGCGTGGAGAAAAGCTGGATACCGGCGAGCGCCGCCTGTATGTGCTCGATGAATCCTCGCTTGCATCCACCAAACAGATGCACGAGTTTGTGAATCGCCTTCATCCCAATGACCGTGTGTTGTTGGTAGGCGACCGGCGGCAGCATGAGGCGGTCGAGGCCGGGCGTCCCTTCGCACAACTTCAGGACGCGGGCATGAAAACGGTGAAGCTCGAAGAGATCGTCCGCCAAAAAAAACCGGAGCTGAAACAGGTGGTCGAGCAGCTTGCGCGTGGCGAGGTGCGCCAGGCCGTGCAGGGTTTGGAGCGGCAGGGCCGCGTCCATGAGATTCGAGGCCGCGAGGAACGCATCACTGCAATAGCGAAGGAATACGCGAAGTCGCCGGAAGGTACATTGGTTGTCTCTCCTGATAACCGTTCCCGCGTGGAGATCAACTTGGCGATTCGTGCCGAGATGCAGGAGTGCGGTTTAGTCAGCAAAGAGGAACATCGCATCCATGCGCTTGTGCCGCGCCAGGACCTCACTGGGCCGGAGCGGACATGGGCCGCGCAATACGAGTTCAACGATGTAGTGCGCTACGCACGCGCGTCGAAAGAGACCGGCATGGAGCGGGGCGAATACGCGCGGGTCAAGAGCGTGGATGCTGACAAGAACCTGTTAACCGTGGTGCGGGCCGATGGCTCAGAGCTGACCTATGATCCACGCCGTCAGCAGGGCGTCTCTGTCTACCGCGAGGAACCGCGCAGCTTTGCCGTGGGCGACCGCATCCAGTTCACCGCACCCGCCAATGACTTGAAGGTTGCCAACCGCGAACTAGGAACGGTCGAAGGCATCGGCCAGGACGGGCAGATGCGCTTGAAGGTGGACGGTGGCCGTGATGTGCAGCTCGATCCGCGCGAGCATCCGCATCTCGACCACGGCTATGCGGTAACGAGCCATTCCAGCCAGGGACAGACTGCCGAGCGCGTATTGATTCACGTCGATACCGAGCTGGCCGCGAAAGACCTGCTCAACAGCCGCATGGCATACGTCGCCGTCTCGCGCGGCGCGGAGGATGCACAGCTCTACACCAACGACCGCGCGAAGCTGCCGGAAGCATTAGGGCATGACGTATCCCACGAGAGCGCCCACACACCGACGATGAAGCCGGAGCAATCCATCACGTCGCCGCAGCCTGAGATTGCGCCTGTCATCGAACGCGATTTCGGTATGGGACATAGCCTCTAATCCTACCTGCCCCGGATAATGGGAGCGTAGCCCAACCTGGCCGCGTGTCAAGGTCGCAGCCGCTGCGCGGTGCCTTCGGCAGCCTTGACACTCGGACCTAACGGTTGGGCAAAAATCAGCCAGTTATTCCGGGGCAGGTAGGGAGAACAAAATGCCGTTTGCATCTTCGGAAGCGGACGTGATTTACACAAAAACTTACACAGTCAATCATGAGCGGCATATAACTTATTTATTATCATGGTGAAATCGGCAGACACAGCGGACTTAAAATCCGCAGGCCGCAAGGCCGTGGGGGTTCAAGTCCCCCTCTGGGCACCATAAAACCGAAGCTTAAATATTGATACCCCCAGCCTGCGAGCCATCCTCCAGGTCAGGTAGCCCATTTGGAAGCCATTCATTCCTTAAGGTGTACCGCCGTACTTCGTCAGAAGCGTCCCTGTCTGGAGGTTAGCCTTTGGGGAACTTCTGGTTGGGTGGTTACTCTGGGATGTTTCCCGATCTCAATTGTCAATCCTGATCGATGCGGAAGCAGACGAAAGCCCGACCAAGTGGAAGTTGTTTGTCAGGCAGCCAATGGCCGGACAGTAATGCCGTTACCGAAACGCGAAGCTTGTCGCCACGGCGGGCAATCCGCAAGGGACACGCAGAACTACCGTAATCGAATGAAGACGGCTCGACAGCTTGAATCTGATCAGAAACACGCCCTCCCTGCGAGAGCCAAATCCCCCCAAGAGTCTCGACAGTGTCTCTGCATGGCCCCACCGAAAGGAAGTTATGGCCAAGCCATCATCTGGTTTCACTGTCTGGCCAAACGAGAGACGCGGAGAGACAACGGCACTCAACACGAAGACAGAGAAGATAGGTCGCATTATTACACCTGATCTCATTATGCTTAGACACCGCGCGCGAGGGTGATGATCCGCCAACGAGGGGATTGTCACAGGTTCCTTACACGCTTAGCCGACGCTTGTACCTGCAGGTCCCGACGACTCTGGCTCGAATGGATGCTGGGTTCCTTCCACTGCAAGTTCGCAGTATGCTGCCAAGCTTGCTCAGTGGTTCAGAGTCCCAGTGACTACCTGCCTACCGTCCTTCCGTACATCGGGAATTTCAGCACCAACAATCTAGAATTCGTATAGAGCGTGTCGAGACCAGGTCGAGAATTTTCATGGGCTGCAGGTAGGCAGTGCACAGGTGTGGATCCCTGCATGGTTGAGGAACTCAGTAGTCAATTTGCAGATTGGAAGGAGCGTGGGCGGAAAGCCCGCCGGCATTCAATGTTCCTGGTCGATACACTTCAGTCGAAGTTGGGCGACAGTGGCTACGTTCAATTTGAATTCGTCCTTCGGGGTACTGCTCGAAAGAATAACCGAAGATGGATCGAAGTCCATGCTTTCAGCTATGTTCAAGGAATTCTCCTCGTTGGGGATGGCGACGACCCCGCTAACCCGATCAATATCATCAACGGAGAATATCCGAACTCGGTACATGGGCCATGCCGACTTCTTTATATCAATGTCTGTTGAGAAAGCATCGTCGGGTGACCCTGGTTGTGACTTGAGTGTGAACTGAAGAGGATGAGGACATAGGCACTGTGCCTCAGCATCGCCCGACAATCCTTTACACATCTTATTGGAGGGGATGATTGTTGTAGCAGCCAGAACGGTGTGTTCGATATCTGCGGGAGGTGGTGCTGGAACATTGTGCGGTGTTTCTTGCTTGGCCACCTTGTGTTTGCACGCCGAAGACAGACCGATCAATGCGGATAGCCCCAGATAAAGCAGGGCAGGAAGGACCGCACGGACCAGTTTCTTTGCGGCGAGAGTCTCAATTGAAAAGAGACGTTTCATCTCGAGACTGAATCGCGTACTCTTCACAGACCTTCCTCTTGCCATTTCATCAATTGTTTGAATTTCGTGTTCGCGGTCCATGTTCAGTATCCGGCTTTCAGTCTCTTAGGGTCAGACGTATTCTCATTTAGCCGAACACCCTGAATCTGCCTCCACTATAGCCTTGGACTACAACATCAAAAATCGCTTTCACAGAGGGAGTCGCCAACACCTTCGCGGCTTCTCCCTGAACATCACGCGCCTCCACTGACATTGCAGTCAGAATCGTGCGGTGACCGGGTGCAATTACACCTGCTGCGACGTTGAGAATCTCGTAGATTGCGTCTTGCAATAGCTCGTCCAGGGCCGCACTCCTCAGACGGCGAACAACCTCGTCACTCGGCAAGCCAACCAACGCCCCCGCGATCGATCCAAGCAGATCGCGATCTGCCTTTACGACCACGGACTTCGTGGCAGTTGGATCATCGACAGAGACAATTTCGTAACTTCCATAGATCCAACTCGCGCCTTTGTCTGGTGCAAGCCCTGCCTTTTGAAACTTGACGTCGCGGCCAACCAGGTGCGTGAAGTGCTTTGAGAGATTGTGTGCTTCTGGAATCTGCATATTCGTGACTCTCAGTCTAGGATTCGCGTTAAAGCTTCCTGGATATCTTCAGGGCTAAACGGCTTGGAAAGCAAGAATGTTGCCCCCGAACTCATCGCGAGCGCCCGCATTTCGGAGGAGCATTCGGTAGTGACAAAGCCGAATGGGAGTTTTGCCTCAGTTTCCCTGACCTGCTTCAAAAACTCGAGCCCAGACATTTCAGGCATGTTCCAGTCTGAGAGGATGAGCTTGGGCTTTCCTTCGCGAAGTTTTTCAAGAGCCTGCACGCCGTTCTCGGCCTCGCAGACATTGAGCCCGCGATATCCGGCTTGCCGAATGGCGCGCTGAAGAATGATTCGCATGATCTTGCTATCGTCAACAACCAGGATGTCCATATCCCAACCCCTTCAAGAAGTTTTTAAACAGAATGTCAAACCAATGTTTCCCAAACAGATTCGAGACTGCACTCAATTCGTGCGCGATGAGCATTCGTCAAGAATCGTCACCCAGAAAGTGCCACCGAAAAACTGAAACGCACTCACATCTCTGGAATGAGAGCCGCAAATCCTCAATTCGTAATCGTGGCCATCAATAACGGAAGGCATAGAAAGACGAGTCTCCTTGGTTAGAACCGACTTGATGTTGCCGCCGATCATATTCACGAGTTCGCCAAGTGCGTCCTTGACATCGTCGTCGACTGCCGGGGGCGGGTCCGTTGCAAGAAATCGCCCCGCAAACTGACATGCCAGGTACCGATAGCATTCAAGAGACACCGCTCCATTCCACTCGCCTTCGAGATAGACCGTAGAGGTCATCCGTTCTCCGCTGGGGCTATGTGCCGAGTCGGAAAGGGATACGTCGATCTCCAGCATCGTTGAAAAGATTGATTCAACAATCTCTACCACTGTGTCTTGACTAACTACGGTCTCCATATTTCTCCTGTCAGCGCGCGACATAGATCGTCGTGCTTCCGATTCGTTGCTCCTCGAAATACTCATTAAGGCCGGGAGGTGTTTCCGCACTTCCGACCAGGAACCATCCACCTCGAAACAAAGTGCTGTGGATTTCCTTGATCATCTTCCGTTTGGTGTCGTTGTCGAAATAGATCATCACGTTTCTGCAGAATGCCATATCGAATGGCCCCATTGTCCGCATGCTTCTGCGGAGATCGAATGTTTCAAAGCTCGCCATCTGCATGACTTTTTCGCTGAGCTGCCAGTTCACTCCGACCCGGCGGAAATGTTTCAACAGGAGACCGGTTGGGAGCCCGCGGTTTACTTCAATCTGGTGATAGAGTCCTGACTTTGCGCGCTCAACTACTTTGGATGAAAAGTCAGTTCCAAGGATTTGGATCCTCGAACTGTCCAACCCTTGCTCAAGCATCAACATTGCAAGACTGTAGGCTTCCTGGCCCGTCGAAGCTGCGGCAGACCAGAATCGCAATTTGCGGGTCTGTCCTATTTCGGCCTTCAACTTTGGCAACAACAGAGTCTTGATCGCTTCGTAGTGCTGTGGCTCACGGAAGAAGTAGGTCTCATTCGTTGTCATGGCCTCAGCGATCATTCGAGTTGTCTCTGCGTTGGCGCTATTCTTGAGCGTTCGGCAAAGCTCGTTCACTGAGCCATGTCCCAGCTTGACCGCAAGTGGTTGCAGACGTCCCTCGAGGAGATATTGTTTGTTGTCTTCGAGCACGATCCCGACTTCGGAGTAGACGCTCTGCTGCAAGAATTTATAGTTCTCGGGATGAATATCGATGTTCTGCGTGACGGTCGCCATAGCGCTCCTTTAGCCCTTTCCCGCCATGCGGACGATTTCCGGAATGACATTATCAAGGGGCAGAACGTGATCTGCGAGCCCCGCTTTGACCACGGCACCCGGCATTCCCCAGATAACACTTGTCGCCTCGTCCTGGGCTAGAATCCTAGCTCCACGCGCCTTGAGGACCTCTACGCCTCTCAGCCCGTCCTGTCCCATTCCAGTGAGGACAACCCCTAAAGCGGCGCCACCGTACACTTCGCCGACAGACCGGAAAAGCACGTCAACGGCAGGCCGGCAGAAATTCTGTTGTGGGGACTGATCAAGCAGCACTGCAACCTTCCCCTGTTCAGACGAGACTCTCATATGAAAATCTCCCGGCGCGAGCAGAATCGTACCCGGCTCCACTACATCGCCATTGGCAGCTTCCCGAACAT
>JBEKPF010000151.1:0-8520 GCA_049521035.1 Occallatibacter sp.
TTTCATGGTCCTGACAACTTCCGCGGACACGTTAACAATCGTTACCATCCGGAGCACGGCTATAGCGGACCGAAGCCGCAGCGAGGGGAGAAAGCGGAGCCTTCAAATCGCCTTGATAAAGTAACCCACTTCAAAGGCAACGAGGTTCGTGATGGGCGCGGCCACGCAGGCGGGGGCAAGCGCTAAGATCAATTGTGTAGCGTAAACACACCGGTGGGACAACCGTTTCCGAGCAGGTACGGATCGGTTGTCGCCATCGGTGTTCGCTCTTGCGCTTTCCATTCGCAACACGCGATTGTTGGCTGGCGACCCCCAAGATATCCAAGCACTCTGCAACCACTGGACATTGAGTAAGGGGGAGAGTGCCTCGGCATCGAGAATCCTCGAAGCGAACCGGACCGGATCGACTCGCAAAGGCAAATGTGGCCTGCTCTATTCGACGCTTGCATGGGCAAGCCGCCCATGCATCATCGTCGATCGGCGGTTAATCGAAGAGTTATGGATGGGCGGCTCTTTGACCAGGACATCTGAGTGCTCAGTCGAGCTTTAAGAGTTAAGAGTTTCAATTACCACTTCAGAGAAAGGCCTTTGCACCGCGGGTCTTCCATTTCGGCTGCAACACTATTGCATCGGCTGTCTTCTACCTCGACTTCCACTCGGCGGTAAAGGCACCTATAGCGGGGGTCTTGAGTCACAATATGTGCGCTGTCGAGGAGGCTCTTGCAACGGAAGTCTTCCACCACCATTGCTGCAATTCTGCATCGATGTTCTTCCATACTCTTGTCCTGGCCTTTCCGCTGGTTGCCGCGTCCGATCGTTTCCATTCGCGAAGTAATGTCCAGTTGACGCGGCCTATTGAATTTGATCTGCTCAATAGTGGACACTTCCGGGGCTCGGTTCAGGGCGAAATGCGTTGGATGCGGAAGTCGCACTCCATCTGCGAGATACGGTGTATAAAACGGCACAGACGGCGTAAATCATTCATAGGAGAATAAAAACGACAGGAGTGTAGCCGATTCCCGTGTGATTCCCGTGTCCGAAGCCTACGGCGTCTTTGCTTGATGGTGTAGTGCTGAAAGGTGGCCTGAGGATGACTATTACTGCTCCACTCAAGTTCGATCTCGCAGCATTCCTGGCTAGCGCTGGACTTGGCCGAAGGATCGTTGAACTGAAGCCCAAACAGGCCTTCTTTTCCCAGGGAGATCCAGCGGATTCGGTTTTCTATTTGCAAAAGGGCCGTGCAAAGATCACTGTCGTTTCGGCCGCCGGCAAGGAAGCCACTGTCACTCTGCTTGTTCCGCGCGAATTTGTGGGTGAAGAGGCGCTATCCGCAGTGCCCGGATTGCGCCTATCCACGGCCACCGCCATTACCGCCTGTTCGGCACTCAAAATAAGCCGAGAAGAGATGGTCCGAGTGATGCATCGAGAACATCAGTTCTCGGACTTGTTCGTAAAGTTCTTGTTGGCACGAAGTATGCGGAGCCAGGCTGACCTTGTCGATCAACTTTTCAACTCCAGCGAAAAGCGTTTGGCCCGAATTCTTCTCTTAATGGCCGAATACGGTGAACCTGGGGAGCCGGAAACGCAGATTCCTCCGATCTCTCAAGAGACGCTTGCGGAAATGATTGGAACTACACGTTCTCGTGTGAGCTTCTTTATGAACCGATTCCGCAGGTTGGGATTTGTCGAATACAACGGCCGTATTCAAGTGCACAAGTCTCTCCTGAAAGTGGTTCTCCATGATCGAATGCCCGACGATAACGCAGTGAAGCCTGTCGTCCTCGACGCTCCGAGGCGCCGACCAAAGCTCGATAAAGACGTGAATTCCGGTCATAAACGACCAGCGTTGAAAACACAGCACTGACATAGTGGTCATAGAAATCAATCGTGTTTATTGGAGCAAGAAATGCCAGATCCCAAAGCTTCCATCTTGATCGTCGAGGATGAGGAGCCCGTTCGAACTTCACTCGCAGAGATTCTCACGGTGCTCGGACATCGCGTGCGGTGTGCGGCGGATGGCTTAGCTGCGCTAGTCGAGATTGACAAAGAGGTCCCAGAAATTCTGCTCTCCGACCTCAACATGCCGGGCATGTCTGGTTTTGAATTGCTGCCTCTAGTCCGCCTCCAATTCCCAATTGTCCGTGTGATAGCGATGAGTGGCGCATTCTGCGGACCCCAGGTTCCCGATGGAGTGACGGCCGATGCATTTTATGCGAAGGGCAACGGCGTTGCTGTCCTCTTGAAAGCAATTGAGAGTCTGCCCTTTGCAAGTCGGCGAGATTGCAAAGCCGAGGTTCCCGAGCCTATTTGGATCCAAAGGAGCGGAGGAGAAACCAAGGCAACGAAATCTGCGGCGATCGCCGGGCGGATTGACGGATGAAAAGAAGGGCGGTTAAAACAGTTCTCCTGATTCAGGACGACGTAGAAGAAACTCGCCTAATGCAGGAGATGTTCCGTGACCAGGGCTCGGACAATTTCACGTTGACACACGCGCAAAGCATGGCCGACGCCGAGGCATACCTTAGGGGGAAATCGATCGCGGTGGTCCTGTTAGATCTTGGCTGTATTGATGCGCCAGGTATCGATGCAGTGAAGCGGGTCCGAGCAGCCGCGCCAGGCGCTTCAATTGTCTTATTGACCAGATTGGAAGATGAGGCTCTGGCGATGCGCATGATGGAAGAAGGCGTGCAGGATTACCTGATGAAGGACCAGATCGAACCGCACGAACTGATGCGTGCCATGCGCAATTCAGTCGCTCGCAAAATCCTCGAAGAGACCTTGTTCAACGAAAAGAGCCGCGCTCAGATCACGCTTGAATGTATTGGGGATGCCGTGATCTGCACCGATCTTGCAGGGAACATCTCTTTTCTCAATCCTGTCGCGGAGAGGATGACGGGCTGGTCGCTTCGAGAAGCGACAGGTAGACCATTGGCCGATTCATTTCGGATCATGGACGCAAGTACCGGTGAAGTCGCCGCCGACCCCACAGCGCAAGCGATCCAGCACGGCAGGCTTGCGCACCTGCCGGTGAACTGTATCCTCACCCGCAGGGACGGACATCAAATATTTATTGAAGACTCCGTCGCCCCTATCCATGACGGATCAGGGCTGGCGGCGGGGTCGGTTCTCGTGTTTCGCGATGTAACCGCGACGCGAGCGCTGGCCGAACAGATTGCCCATTTGGCCGAGCACGACTCACTAACCGGCCTCCCGAATAGGCTGTTGCTGAATGACCGGCTTAACCAGGCGATCGCAAGAGCAGGCCGCAAGCTGACGTCGTTGGCAATCATCTTCCTGGATCTGGATAATTTCAAACATATAAACGATTCCCTCGGACACCCAACCGGTGACCAGCTTCTCAAATCCGTAGCCGAGAGGCTGGAAGGATGTGTCCGCACCCCAGACACGGTCAGTCGCCAAGGTGGCGATGAATTCGTCCTGCTGCTCCAGGACGTACAGCGCGCTGAAGACGCTGCCATTACTGCTCGGAGAATCCTCAGAGTTCTCAGGGAAGCCCACTTGATTGACGGTCACGAACTACAGATCACCGCAAGCATCGGCATCAGCGTCTACCCCGATGATGGTCTAGACGAAGCAACACTCATGAAGAATGCCGACACTGCCATGTATCAGGCTAAGGAGGGTGGGCGACAGAACTTCAGATTCTTCAAACCTGAGATGAACATCAGGGCGGTGGAGCGGCAGTCGATGGAGGAAGACCTGAGGGGCGCGCTGGAACGCAACGAACTAACTCTGCAATACCAGCCCATCGTTAATCTTGAGTCGGGAATGATCACTGGAGCGGAAGCGTTGCTTCGCTGGACAAGTGGCACTCGTGGATTGGTTCCCCCAGCGCAGTTCATTCCCGTTGCGGAAGACTCTGGACTGATTCTGCCCATAGGGGCGTGGGTGCTGCGTGAGGCGTGCATGCAAGCCAAAACCTGGATAGATGCAGGCATGCGCCCGATAACCATGTCCGTCAACGTCTCCCCACTCCAATTTCGAACCGAGGAGTTCTTGAATGACCTCGTCGCAATCCTAGACGAAAGTGGTCTGGTCCCCGATTCTCTCAGGATCGAATTAACTGAGGGCGGGCTCATGGAGCGAGCCAAATTCGGAACACCTACCCTCCAAGCGCTTCGACAAATTGGTGTGCAAGTGGCCGTCGACGACTTCGGGACAGGCTACTCCAGTTTGAGTTATCTTCGAAAACTCAGGGTCGATACGCTCAAGATCGACCAATCCTTTGTCCGTGAGATTACCGCACCCTTGGGCGACACGACGATCGTGAGCGCGATCATCAGCATGGGCCGGAGTTTGAAGTTACGAGTGATTGCAGAGGGCGTGGAGTCCGCCGATGATCTCGCGTTTCTCAAGAGTCAGAATTGCGACGAGGCCCAGGGGTTTTACTTCAGCCGGCCAGTCTCTTCCGAGCAGTTTGCCAGTTTACTCGAACACCCTGATTCCGCATTTGGGAGATACAAGATGAGTACACTTGCCAAAGAACGAGAGTCACGAGCAATGCGCAATGCGGGCCGTTCGACTGAGGGATTCCTGCCAGATCTCGAACATACGGTTCTCCAAAACCCCAAAGCGGAAAGTCATATCACGTAATTATTGCTAAAGTGCATTCGACAGGGGATCTGCATATTCGCGCTCCAAACCGCGCGGGCGGAACCGACCAAGAACAATATCCCCTCAGAGCGGCACAGTTTCGTACGCCGCTATTCCTCTTCCGATCCACTTCTGGCGATATGAGCATTGTTGGCGAGCAAGAGTGTACATCTATATTCCATTCTTCGGTGTAGCGTCAGGCGATGAACACTTCAATAGTCAGGCGCATACATACATACCGTGCAATCATATCGGATATTCTCCTTTCCGCTGTCGGGTGTTTTGTATTGAGGCGATGCTTCAGCGTAGTCGCAGAAAGAGGAGACGGTCTTGCGATGAAAGCGAACGGATGCGGTCTCGACCAGGCTCGCGATCCACTGGCGTATGCGGGGGCGGCGCTGATTCTCCTGGCCCTTTCAGCGAACGAACAGCCGGCATTGATCGGCGCGGCCTCTCAAACTCATTCGAGAATTGACGCAGGTACCGTCTGGCATCCATAGGTCATTCTTGAAGTGCCACATCTCTCGCCATTGAGTGGGTAAGCAGGTAGGCACTGCATGCTCTTCTCTAAGCGCAAAGCCTCGCTATGGAACGGTCAGGTGGGATATTGGATTTCGCGGCAAGGCGTGGTGCTTGAGCGCCATGCTCAGGAAGGCGATCGAGGAGCATTGCTTTGAGAAGCGATTTGTGGACCTCGATGCGGCCATTGTAGTCAATGAACCCAAGCCTGCGAAATCGGTTCATGAAGAAGCTGACACGTGAGCGGGTGGTACCGACCATTTCTGCCAGGGTCTCTTGAGTAATGGGAGGAATGAACTTTGTTGGTTCTCCAGGTTCGCCGTATTCAGCCATCAGAAGAAGGAGCCTTGCGAGGCGCTTCTCGCTGGAGTTGAAGAGTTGATCGACGAGGTCGGCTTGGGTTCTTATGCTGCGAGCCAAAAGATGCGATAGGAACAGATCAGTGAATGCCTGCTCATCGTGCATCACCCGGACCATCTCACTTCGAGAGATCTTCATTGCATGCGACTGAGTGATCGCCGTTACCGTGACCGATCGGTGTCCAGCGTTTCCGGTAAGCGAATCCTCGCCGATAAAGTCGCCGGCAGAAAGCAGTGTAATCGTAGCTTCTTTGCCACTCGCCGAGACGACAGTGACTTTCAACCGCCCGCTTTGGAGATAGAAAACAGAATCGGCAGAGTCGCCCTGAGAGAACAAGGCGCCTTTGGGATCGCAGTGGACAATCCTTCTGCCCGCTCCAGCGTACGCGAGGAAGTGAGCAAGATCGAATGTCGGCGCCAAGTCGAGTGCGTGAATTTGGGTGTGATCCATGAGGGTCGCCTCTTTCTGGATTGTGCGCTCGGCACTGCTTAGCGCAAGTGTATCCGCCTATTCAGAAAGTGGAATGATCGCGTGAACGCCAAGAATGGAGTTACCGCCCGTCACGACAATCAAGGCCACATCTCAAATCGAAGAACGGGCCCATGCAGTGGAAGAATGCCTCCGTACGAGCATCCCGCGGCGCTTGCAGGACCAGTGTTCTAAAGTCGGGAGTGGATGTCTGTTCCGAATTGCTCACAATTCCGGCAATAACGAAGAAAATAGGTCCTGGATCGCTCAGGCATTTACAACGCGCGGTTCGGCTTCCCGTGTATTTGTCTGGAGGGCTCGCCCAATTTGGGCCTGCTCGGTAGGGTGGACGCGAGTTCGCAGAATGGTGGCCATATAGGACTGGGCAACCCGTTTCCAGATCATAGGCCGAGAATAAAGGTAGGCGCGTTCGCGCATTGCCTGGCGTGCCTTGTCATCATCCAGAAGCGCGATCGTCGCTTTTGCGATGGCAGCCGGGCTTTCAAACGGCACCAGCAGTCCGCGTCCATGGTCGAGCACTTCAGCAGCGTGCCAGTAGGGAGTCGAGATGATGGCCTTGCCGGCACCCAGGGCATATGCCAGGGTTCCTGACACCGCTTGCGCCTCGTGGCAGTAGGGCGTGATGTAAATGTCGGCCGAGCCGACAAGCGCTGCCATCTCTTCGGGAGCAACAAACCTATTGACGAACAGGACCTGCTCCTCCACACCCAACTTCTTCGCCAATGCCTGTAACTCGCGCCTGTAACGATCCCCTTCACGCGCCCGGACATGCGGGTGAGTGGCGCCCGCAATCATGTAGACGGCGTTGCCGTGACTGGCGAGTATGCTCGGCATCGCTTGGATCACGCTTTCGAATCCTTTGTTAGGCGAAAGCAGCCCAAACGTGAGAAGGACGCTCTTGCCTTGGCAAGAGAAACGACTTTTACAAATGCCCGGTTGCTCGAAAGGCAGGTCGGGGATGCCATGAGGAATCAGATCGATCTTCTCTGCCGGTACCCCGAAGACCTCCTGCAAGATTCGCGAAGAGTGTTGACTCATGACGATGAGGCGCTCGGAGCGTGCGGCAATCTTGTGCATTACAACCCGTTGGTCCAGGTTCGGTTCGCGAAGGACCGTATGCAGGGTTGTGATGACCGGCATCGTAAGGTTCTTGAGCAACTCGATGATAAAGTTCCCGGATTTGCCTCCGAAGATGCCGTATTCATGCTGTAAACACACGAGATCAACATTCCCTTCGTTCAAGAACTTGGCAGCTGCCCGGTAGGACGCGAGATTACCTTCGCTGATCTCAAATCGCACTCGCTCTGGGTATTGGTAGGATGATTGCCCGTCGTTGATTGCTATCACTGATAGTTGGGCCGCTCCGTATTCGGCGGTGACCGCGTTGCACAAATCTGTCGTGAATGTCGCAATTCCACACTGCCTCGGTAGGTGGTTCCCGATCACCGCAATCCGAATCGGGCGTTGTGGACGAGGGGCCAGCTGAAGAGAGGAAGCCGAATTGGCTCCAAATATCTTGAACCTGGCTTCGGGATAGATGAGTTGGTGTGATTGCGAACTCAAAGACGTACTTGAATCGGCCATTCCGCATGTCTCCCATGATCGTCGAGTGGTGAACACTCCAAGCCTGCAGAGGGGCGTGGATTCTCTTCGCGACTTCAAGGGATTTCTCAGAAGTTACCATTGAGTCGTCGTGAGCCCTTGATTTCCACTCTTCTCCACCTACAGCTTTCCACGTTGCATCTGAAGATGCTGAGCAATCGTGCACATCGCGGCCAGAATGCTTCAGAGTTCTCAGTTCCTTGTTGGAGCAATCACGCTATCGGCCTGTTTCTAATCATGTGCAGCATGCGTTCTGGTCACAATTGACCGTACGCGAGGCCATGTTCTCTTGAATAGTACTCATGGCAGCCCCGCGCTAGTCTGCTTCGTCTGGGCGTGCTGAGGAGTGAACTATGAATGCAACTGCCGTTGAGAAAATCACACCGCTGAAGACAGAACGATTTAACCGCGAACGCCGGGTTTTTCCCCCCTCCCTCAGGTTTCTGGTGAAGTGGGGCCTGTTTGCGTTGGTTGGGATTGGGGTCGTTCTTTCGGTTATTCTCGGCCTCGTTCAAAAGTGGCTCTGGATGCGGCAACTCGACTACCAGGGCATATTCTGGACACTTCTCTCGGTCAAGTGGGGAATTTTCGCGGTCACGCTGATTGTTTCAGTTTTTTATCTATGGCTTAATCTTCGTTTTGCGGCAAAGAACATCGACCTGGTGGATGGAGAAAGCTTCTTCAACAAGGCCTTCACGCATCCCGCCGACGCAAGCAAGACGATCAATATCGACATCAGCCCCAAGCTGCTGGTCTTCGCTATCGATTTCGCAATTGTGGTTCTCTCGCTGATCTTTGCAACGAGCGTCTCTGCTCAATGGGATACCTTTCTCCGTTTCAGGTTTGGCGGCTCGTTTGGAATCGCGGACCCGCTTTTTGGGGTTGACCTGGGCTTCTATGTGTTCCGCCTCCCATTCTATGAATTGATTCAAGGAA
>JBEKPF010000152.1:0-7563 GCA_049521035.1 Occallatibacter sp.
GGCTTGAATTGGCCTTGTTTGCTATCAATCACGGGCTGATTTGCGATGCGCCTTGAGATCGGACGAAGGTGCTCGTGCGCATGGGTACGTTTCGCGGGCTCGGAGCGTTTCCCTGGGCACTCTAGGTCTTCTTGACCTTGCTATCCCGAGGACCGTCGCTAGCGCGAAAACGCTTCTGCTGTAGACGAGAGTCGGCCAGTTGCTGGCCTGCCACCAGCAGTTCCGCGTTGTCGAGTCTCTGGGTCCGCTAAGAAGCACCTTGTGCTTTGAGCAGTGTCGGCTTCGGACGGGTCAACTGCCACTCTTTTGGTGAGAAGATAAACCAGCATCTGGCCGATCATTTTGACGCGATCTGCTAATTGCTCTGTATTGTCGACCAAACTGCGTGCGCCGCATCCTGGCCAGCTGCACCTCAAGATGTTCGATCCGGTTCATCTGCGCGATCACCAGCTTGCTCAATGCCGACGCGCCCGTCTTCTCTAACTCGCTGGTACGGGCGTGCACGCAGATCATGAGCGAAGTATGCCATGACTATCGATTCAGTACACTATTAAAATGTGCAATAAGTTGGTGTGAGTTATATCGCCATAAGTGGCTGCCAGGTGCGCACCGGCTGTCTCCAATCAATGCCTTCACACAACATCGACAGCTTTGCGCGTGTCAACGACACAACTCCGCTCGTTGCCTGCGGCCATACAAACTTGCCGCGGTCCAGACGCTTCAAAAACATGCACATCCCTTCGCCTCATGCCAAAGGAGCTTAATCAAGTCACCTCTGCGTCCGCGGAAGATGAAGACCTGGCCCGACAATGGACTCTTATCGAGCGCACTCTGCACCAAGCCGCTGAGACTTGTGTACCCCCGGCGCATATCGGTAATCCCTGCCACCAGCCAGATCTGCGTGTTGGCCGGAATCATCCGCGCAGGCTCTCAACCACTGCGCGAACGATGTCGGCATCAACCGCGCCCTCCACGCTGACCAGCGCACGACCAGAGATCTCAATGTTGATCGATAGACCAGACGGCGTGCTCATGCTCTGTTGAGGTACCGCCGGCGATGGCCCTTCATCGTTCACCGACACCGGCAACAACCGCACGCCTTGTACCTGCTCGTCGTTGCCCAACTGACCAGCGCGGTAGAGTTTCCGCCAATAGAACGCCTGGTTGGCGTTCACGCCGTGTTGCCGGGCTACCACCGCCACCGACACTGCAGATGCCAACGGCTAGAGATTCGACAAAGTCATCGAGCTGATTGTGGTGAGTCGTCCATATACGGCGCCCCTTCTCGATCCAGGTTTGAGCAGGTGCTAGAGCATTCAAGCGCAGTTCACACGTGCGAACACGGCCCTTCTTACGGGAAACCACGATCTTGCTTTCCTCGAGAATGCGGAGATGTTTCATGAAGCTAGGCAGTGCCATGCGGTGATGCTGGGCCAGATCACCGACACTCGCTGGGCCATTCGCTAGCTGCGTGATGACCGCGCGGCGGGTTTCGTCAGTCAATGAATGAAAGATACGATCAAGGTTAGCCATCTAGATAAGTATTGCTTCGCCCAGACCTTCCTGTCAAGAAGGTTATCCAGTTGGCTAGGTATTAATTCTCGGAGCCCGTGTAGCGAGCCTTTGTATTAGTACCGCGAAGGTTTTGGGTTGTATCACCAATCTTGACCGTGCTTACTTGGGAGCGAGATCTCCATACCAATAAGCCGCCGTTACGCCGCCATCCATGAGAAAGTCGCTTCCTGTGATAAACGCGCCCTCGGGGCCCATGAGAAGCGCACCTACGGTCCCGACCTCGTCGGGTGTTCCGGCTCGTCCGGCTGCCGAGACTTCCAGCATTCGTCTGTAGCCAGGACCACGTGGTCCCTTCAATTCATCATTGGCGAGCGGAGTGATGATGATGCCGGGACTGATCGTGTTGACGCGGGCGCCACGCTTTCCCCAACGCACTGCTTCGGCCATCACGCGCAGAGAGTTGCCCCGCTTGGATATCTGGTAAGCATGCAAGGAATCCTTGATCTGGTCCGGGTGAAGCATGGGGAGGCTAAGCAGGTCGTCGACTGGTGTGGTCGCCAACAGAGAATTCTGCTCGCTGGTGAGAGGCGGAAGGCGGTGGCCGGACTGCGACGCGATGACAACCGCGGAGCCGCCGTGAGCGATGACGTTGCCGAACTCCTCCAGCACCAGCGCAGTTCCGTAAAGATCAACCTTGAGGATGGTCTCTGGGTGAGCCTGCGAAGGCGAAACGCCCGCGGCGTGGATGACGCCGAAGACCTGCCCGAGCTTCGTCGCAGTCTCTACAAGCGCTTGGACTGAGGCACGCGAGGAAATGTCCACCGTTGCCGTGCTGACATTGAAGCCGGCGTCGAAAAGAACCTTCGCCGCCGCGTCGGCGTTCTCCTGCTTGATATCAGCGAGCAGAACATGCTTGCCTGCACTGACCCGCCGCACGATTGCCTGGCCGATCGAACCTGCTCCGATAACTACTATCACATCTGTCATATCGATCCTCACTGTACTTGCTGTTGTGGATGCTTCGACACAAAGGCGTTCATGGCCTTGATGTCGAGAACTTGGTACCGAACGGATGTGACTGCGGACTCTTCACTCTCGGCTGGGGCCTGATTTAGGTGAATGCTGACGCCGCAATTCGGTGGGTAGGAGGTAACGGCCGGTTTCAGTAAGCCCTCCGTCGACCTCGGCGGTTGCTCGCCCGACTTGGCACCGGGTATCGATCCTGCCGGCAACCATGCATCGCCTGATCTTGGACGACATTGCGTTCCGTTTTTCAACGGTGCCCCTGCCGCATCGCTGAAGGGTACGAGCTGCGTAATGACATCAATCAGCCGCTGGCGGTCATTGCCTACATGGAGGTTCGCTGAGACGTGTCCCTTGACCTGCGCGTCGCAGCCACCGAGGGAGACCAACATGCTCAGCGTCAGCAGTTCACGCGTGGGGATGTCGATGCCTCCACGCGAGACGTGGTCACCGAAGCAATTGGCCGAGAGATAGCGCTGGATGTGCATCTGGTCTTCTGAGGCGGAGGCGTAGAGTTTCTCGACTCGATCTGCGCCTATGATCTGGCCTTGAACTTCGCGGCCTTTCTCGAAGCGTGTCTCAGTCGTCGTTGTTGCCTGACTGGGAAGCGGTAGCTGGACGCCGCGCTCGGTGAGGACCTCGTTGGTAGCGTGAAGAAAATCGTAGACCTTGGCCATACCCACATACGGCACAGCCTGGTAGGCGATCTCCTTCGCCTCGACCGGAGTGACGCCGACGATCAACGCCGCTCCCAGCATCACGCGATACTCGCGCAGGGCCTGACAAGCGATCATTGAAGCTAACTGCACCATCAGTCGTGTTCGGGCATCGAGATTGCCGTGCTGGAGCACTTCGTCGAATGCGAAGTTGTCAAAGACTTCGATGAGCTCCGGATCGGTGACTGCCAGCGTCGATGTGTGTCCGGGAAAATGTTCCTCGTGGTTCCTGCGGGCCGTTTCACTGATTGCCATGTGTTCTCCAAACCTTGTTATCCGCTCCCGCCTTGTGAAGACGGGAGCAGATCGTTGTTGCGTGGGTCTAGCGGCCGACGAGCTTCTGCAGTTGTGCTGGATAACGGTCCCCGACCACCTGAATCTCGGAAAGCGCGTTCGCGAATTTGGTCAGATCCTCGGCGGCGAGCTCGACAGCGGCCGCTCCAATGTTTTCTTCCAGACGGTGCAGCTTGGTCGTTCCCGGAATGGGGACGATCCACGGCTTCTGGGCCAGCAGCCATGCCAGGGCAATCTGAGCCCGCGTCACCTTCTTTGCCTCAGCAAGTTTGCCGAGCACATCCACCAGACCTTCGTTCGCTTTGCGATTTTCCGCAGTGAAGCGTGGGACAACATTGCGAAAGTCCGTGCTGTCAAAGGTTGTGCTCTCGGTGATGGCGCCTGTCAGAAATCCCTTCCCAAGAGGGCTGAACGGAACGAACCCGATGCCCAGTTCTTCGAGCGTAGGCAGGATCTCCTTCTCAGGCTCGCGCCACCAGAGCGAATACTCACTCTGCAAAGCGGCGACCGGCTGTACCGCATGAGCAGCGCGAATGCTCGCGGCGCTCGCTTCCGACATGCCGAAGTGCCTGACCTTGCCCTCGGCGATGAGCTCCTTGACGGTGCCGGCCACGTCTTCCATGGGGACTTCCGGATCGACGCGATGTTGATAGAGAAGATCGATCACGTCCGTTCGCAGACGCTTCAACGCGGCTTCGGTCATGCTGCGGATGTTATCCGGTTTGCTGTTCAACCCAGAACTCGGTTTGCCGTCGATGAAGCCAAACTTGGTAGCGATCACGACCTTGTCCCGCATCGGCTGCAAGGCCTCTCCAACAACCTCTTCATTCAGATAGGGGCCATACGCCTCTGCAGTATCGAAGAAGGTGACGCCGCGCTCGAAGGCAGTCCGAATGAGCTTGATTGCCTGTTCTTTTTCTGTTGCCGGCCCATAGCCGTAGCTCAGGCCCATGCAACCCAAGCCCAGTGCTGTAACTTCCAGTCCGCTCTTTCCTAATGTGCGCTTCTGCATTGATTCTCCTCTTCAATTCGCGATTGTCTGTTGTTTGAGAAACTCGTCCGGTTGCTGATTCATGGAACTCAGTTGGGCTTCGAAGCGCCTGGGGGGCCGGCCGCCCTTTGCGCCTCGCGCCAGTCGCGTGGAGGCATTCCTTCCCAAGCTCGGAAAGCGCGCGCGAAGGAGTTGGCATCCTCATAGCCCAGAAGATAGGCCGCTTCCGCCAGTTCAAGAACCGAGTTGGTTAGGTAGTAGCGCGCCATCTGGCGGCGAGCCTGATCCAAGACGCGCTGGTAGTTCGATCCAGAATCCTGCAAGCGCCGCTGCAAGGTCCGCGGGCTCATATGGAGGTCTTTGGCAACGTCATCCACGACCGGACGGTGTCCTGTCAGTCTTTGTTGAATGGCTCCGCGAACCAGGTCAATGAAGTGATCCTCGACAGCGGTGCGATCTTTCAGTTCCTGGTCAAATTGCGGCGCGAGCATTTCCAATAATTCTGCGTTTCGGGTGACGAAGGGAATGGCTGCATCGCTCGCACGGAAGATAATCGCGTTTCGCGATGCGCCGGATACCACAGGGCAACCGAAGTGTTTTTCGAGTGCCTTCGTATGACTGCGAGGCTGCACTAATTCCACACGGAGCGGTGTGATCTTCGTTCCCGTACCTTCACGGGCGATGGTGAGCACCCAGGCGAAACAGTGCTCGACCAGCACCGACGGTTCGAGATCGACCGCGAGGGTCCAACGAAACCGGATCGACCACTCGTTGTCCACTTTCTCGTGAAGAATTTCTTCGGGTACGGACAGGCGTTTGTATCGAGCCATGTGATCGATAGCCGCGCCGAAGCTCTCGGTGGACAGGGCAGCAAGTCCCGATGGATGGAAGCGAGCGATGCTGGTCTCTGTGCCCAGGCGAACGCCGATCGAGGCGTCCTTACTCACTTCACCGATCGCACGCCAAAGAGCAAAGAGCTCTTCCGTCGAAACGAGAATACGAGTTTGCTCGAAGAGATTCTGCGGAAGGCCCGCTCTGCGAAGTACTGCCGGAACAAGAACCCCTGCCTCTGCCAATCTCACTCGAAGGCCGCTGGCAACGCGAAAGTGTTTGACCATTGCTTAAATCCTTTCTCAGACCTGGTGGCTTGCCCAAATGCTCGAAGTCCGTCCTCGCTAAAACCGGAATAACTGATAAACAATCCACGCGCCCAGGTTGCCTTCCTGCGCACAACTCCTGCGAAGCTCTCTAAGTCTCGGTCCCCGATTGGAGATTTCTGCCATTTTGCTTCGACTAGGTATGTGTTGTGGTCAATCTCGAAACTCCCGTCAATCTGCTCTCCGACCAAGCGAAAGGACTTGCGCGGTGACAATCCGAAAGCCGCGAACACTGCATCGAGAAAACTTTCAAATGCGAATCCACGCTCTTGAGGAGACAATTCCTTGATGTCATTGAGACGCGCGGCAAGTCTCTCATGAAGAGGTGCAGTAATTGCCATGTTCAAGCCCTTCTCGGTAAGCCACCACCGCATGTTCTGGTAGTTTTTAGCGATCTGGTCGAACTCGTCTCCGGGACGGCCAAACACAGCTCTTCCACGCGGCAATACTTTCTCTTCTAGACATTCCGCTAAAGATTCAACTGGAATAGGGACTTGGGACCGTTCTGCAATCTGTTCCACAACATTGAGTTGTGTACACGGTGCCTGAACGGAAAGGGATGTAAAATTATCCAGGATCAATCGGCGAAACGTGGCATCATCCACGGCATTGTCATAGTGGCTAATTCGCGACCATGGGAGGATACTGCTATGCCATCCATTCATATTCCATCCATTCATATTGAAGTCCGTTCGTAAGCGTCGGCGTTGTACCGTCTAGCCAACGATGGACGTGTGTGCAAGACCACTCAAATGGGGTTTGATCTAGTGACTTGATCTCGATACTGCCGCCATTGTCGGAAGGATTCGATGGCATTGTTATCCGCAGCGAAGAACTCACCGGATTGGGAATCGAGCGCCCGAAGATTCAGCCGCCGCAGGATTGCTGCGACCGCTCCCACAGCAACGTCTCCGCCGCGAACGTGTAGGGCGAAACCACGGCAGTCCTCTTCCTAACCGAGATTGACCTCTATGGACCAGTCTTGCCCATCGATCAGTCCCCAGCTGGGATCGGTAAAATCCGCCGCGGGTACGATGCCGATGATCCTGTCAATAATTTCCGAGCGCCTACCGATGAGCGATGGTCTGAAGCTGCTCGGGATAGCCTAATCCCGAGAGACCGCCTTCTTCGGCCGCTGCACGAACTCGGTCGAAGTCTGCTAGGACCGCCTAGTATCGGCAAATAGGGCAAATTGGAGTTGAGTGTGCGGCTACTACAAGGACCAGGTCTCACGATCGCGCAGAATCGGCGGCAGGTTTCTCCCCGGTCGGGACGGCCTGAGCGCTGAAATCTTTTCGGACCGACTCGGTCAGTCGCGGCTGATCCATCTCTCTTTTTACTTGGGACACAATCCTTTTATCATTCTCGATCCGGCATTTCTTTTTCATGAAGCGGCCCTTCTTTGAACCGAATTACCGTATCGAGCTGGGAGCTGATCTTCCTGCCGGCATCCCGCAAATAAGTTCGAACAGTCGTATACGTGTTTATCCAGCAGCTGAGTTAGCGTCGCCACCGCGAATAGCCCCAGCCCCCGCCTCCGAGTAGAAAAAGCACTAATAGAACAATCACGATTGTTTCCATCTTCAACCTCCCTCGCGAGAGAAAGCGGACTCGCCCTTGTAGCGACTGTCCCACTTCTTCCCTACACATGGTCCTATGAGTGATGGAGACGATTGTCTGATCACATTGGACCGCCGCCAGCGTCATGTGCGGAGCGCCAATCGTTGCGTGTTGTATTTACCCACATGGATATCGGAGGTTGACGGTGATGCTCAAGCGGGAAGGTTGGGAGGTAAATGCCAAGCGCATCTATCGTCTCTACACCGAAGAGGGATTGATCGTGCGAACCAAGCGGCGCAAGGAGAGA
>JBEKPF010000153.1:0-7359 GCA_049521035.1 Occallatibacter sp.
CTGGCCGGGGCGATTGTGACTGAAACAATTTTCAGTTGGCCGGGCTTGGGGCGTCTTACGGTCAGTGCGATTTCGAACCGCGACTATGCCCTGGTACAAGGATGCCTGCTGTCGATTGGATTGACCTACGTGCTGGTGAACTTGCTGACGGACGTTTTGACCCGCTGGGTGAATCCTCGGATGCGCGGGTAACGGACTGGGCCAGGTAGTCAAGTTTTCGATTCTCCTATCTCCGAGGAGGTGTTGCTTTGTGCTGCCTTGCAAGTATGCTTATTCCTTCGAGTATGCAGTCGAGGCCAAAATCAAAAGCCCCATCGGGGTCATCAAAGAATCGGCCCGAATCCAGTGCCTGTACCAAAGCTGGATAGCGATGGGCCTCCGACTTGAGCAACTGCGCCAAATCATGAGTCCACGAATGAGCCGATTCACGCTGTGACGCGATCTGTTGAAACGTTGCATGCCCACGCACATGCCCGATCAAAGAGAGAAAGGCGTGATGTTGATCCTTCGACTTCAGGCCAGACTCCGACAACATGGCCAGGGCAGCTTCCATCCAAGTAAGCTCGTTTGGCCCCATCTGGGTGCTGCGTATTGAGGTGGCCTGCAGGAACCAGGGATGGTTTCGATACATCGCCAAGCACTGTCGCGCCCATGTTTTAAGCCGGGTCTTCCATGACGATGCAGACCGTCCGAAGTTTGCAGGAGCGTCGCTGGCGGAATCGATCATGAGCGCAAGCAGATCCGACTTGCCCGGAAAGTACCGATAGAGAGCCATCGTGGTGACCCCGACTCTTTGTGCGACAGACTGCATGGTTACAGCCTGAAAGCCTTTCTCATCCGCAAGCTGAATTGCGGCCCGCGCGATCTCAGATGGCGTGAGAGATGGCTTGGGTCCTCGGCTTGCGGACGACTTTCTTCCCAAGGCGTGATTCGAATTGGCGTCTTTCGTGGCTGTCATATTTGCTCGTCGTGAGTGTCTCATTCATGGCTCGGCTTTCACCAGGGAATGCGCGGGTCTTGCTTCGATTTCAAGACTGTGTATATGATACACAGTTAGGTGAACCGAATGCTTTGGTTTGTTTTCGCACTGGCATTTCTGACGGCTGCCGGGATTCCAGCATTGTTATTGATGCACAGAAAACTTCGACAGGCAAAGGCGGCGGCAGCACTACGGATTGATAGCTTGCGCGGAGTTCAAGAGGAACGATTGGTCAGAATCGGTGGCATTGAGCAATGGATCGGGATCCGAGGTGAGGACCAGGATAACCCGGCTCTGCTTGTTCTCCACGGAGGTCCGGGTAGTTCCTATTCCATCTTTAAGCCGCACCTGCGTTCGTGGGAGAAGTACTTCACCCTTGTTCAATGGGACCAGCGCGGGAGTGGCAAGACTTTCTCGCGTATGGGACCGCGACACAGCGGTGAGATCAGTCTCGAACAGCTTACCAGCGATGCCATCGAAGTGACGGAGTACTTGCGCAAGCGGCTCGACAAAAACCGGATCTTTCTATTGGCGAGCTCGATTGGTTCGACGTTCGGAATGCGGGTCGTGCTGCGACGTCCTGAATTGTTTTATGGGTATATCGGCACGGACCAGAATGTTGGAATGCGGCGGGATCGACACGAAGACTTTTCCGCAGTCCGAGAACGATTGCGCTTGCTTGGGCTAAGGAAAGGCGTCGAGACGATGGAGCGCATTGGGCCTGATCCGATTCGCTGGAGCCCTGATGATTACAACGCGAACGCTCAATGGACAATGAAGTCTGATCCGCCAGGATTTCGGCGCACGATGAAGTTGCTCAAGGATGCCGTCTGGTATGCGCCGGGTTGGACGCTGAAGGATATCCGTGCATTTGTTGCTGGAATGCGCTATTCGACTGCGAAGCTATTGCCGGAGATTGCGCGGTTCGATGCCTGGGAGCAGGGAACTGACTTTGAGATACCGTTCTTCATTTTTCAAGGTGCAGACGATGTGCTGACCACGCCGAGGCTGGCTGAGATGTTCTTCAATGACGTTGTTGCGCCAATCAAGCGGATGGCTTTGATTCGAGATGCGGGGCACTTTGCGGCGTTCCTGCAACCGGAGGAGTTTCTGCGCGAACTTCTGGTGGACGTTCGTCCGTTGGCAGAGATTCGCGGTTCGAGCCTAGTCGACTCGAAAGGGATCACAGTTGCGGATTGAGCGGAATGATCTCCGGATGGAGTTCGCCGTCTGGCCCGATGGTCAGCAGGCCGATGGTCACTGGGAGTTCGAAGCGGCGAGGGCCGCAGGAGCCGGGATTGAAGTAGAGCACTCCCTTTTTGTGTATGAAGTTGGGGACATGCGAGTGGCCGTAGAGCACGGCGGCGAACCTTCCGGCTGCTGGATCGAGGTGGAGCGTGCTCAGGTCGTGGAGCATGTAGACATAGCGGTCGGCGATGAGGACGACTTCGGTTTCGGGGAGTTCGCCGCAAGGGCCTTCGCGATCGACATTGCCGCGTACGGCTGTGACTGGAGCGATCTTGCGCAGCTCTTCGAGGATGGAGATTTTGCCGACGTCGCCGAGGTGAAGGATGCGGTCGACACCGGCGAGAGCGGGAGCTACTTCTGGGCGGAGGAGGCCGTGGGTGTCGCTGATTACGCCGATGCGCATTTTGCTCTCTCAGGCAAGGTACGGGTCCTTCATTCGTCGCAAGGTTCCTGGGTTGGCGGAATCTTCGATCCCGATGCAATACAAACCGCTCCAGTTTCTTTGCCATCGCCAGCCTTTTGCCGTGCCAGGGGCATTGCGCTCGATAAATGTTGCAGCGTACTCAGGAGGAATTGGAGTTTTGCATTGCAGGCATCGCGGTTGGGATCCTTTACGAAAATGTCCGCCACATATGCAAGGGCTCAGAAACGGCTCAAGAATAGATTCGATTTCCCGATGTGCTGAGGAACTCGGCGGCAGTTTGGACCATCTGGGGTCCCAAAGGTTAAGCGTGGCGAGCATGCCGCATGAATCGCAATATGCGTAGCTTAGATCGCCGAAACCCGCGTGCCAGATTTCGTATCGATATTCCTTGTGACAGTGTTCGCAATCGCCATTCTTCAGTTGTGTCATCGAAGCCTCAAAGGCCCAGTTCCAGGCGCGTGCGGGGATCGAGGCGGTCGCGGAGGGCATCGCCGAGGAAGTTGAAGCCGAGGACTGCGCCGGCGACTGCGAGTGCGGGGAAGATGACGAGGTGCGGCGAATCGAAGAGATGCGAGCGGGCGTCGTTGAGCATGGCTCCCCAACTGGGGGCGGGCGCTGGAATGCCGAGGCCGAGGAACGAGAGCGTGGCTTCAGCGAGGATGACTCCGGCCATGCCGATGGCGGCTTGCACCACGATGGGTTGGACGATGTTGGGAAGGATGTGGCGGAAAAAGATGCGCATGCCGCCAGCACCCAGGGCGCGGGCTGCGTCGACATACTCACGGTCGCGCACGGCCATTACCTGGGCGCGGACGAGTCGCGCATAACCGGCCCATCCGCCGATGGCGAGAGCGAGCACGAGGTTCGAAAATCCCGGACCGAGAAACGCCGCGAAGGCGATGGCCAGCAGAATGCCAGGAAGCGCGAGAAAGGTGTTCATGGCGAATGTCGTGAGTGCGGTATCGACCCAGCCGCCGAGATAACCGGCGAGGCCGCCGATGCTGAGGCCGAGCGCCAGCGAGACGGTGACCACGCTGACGGAGACGGCAAGCGAGAGACGCGCTCCCCAGAGCAGGCGCGAGAAGGTGTCGCGGCCCAGCTCGTCGGTTCCAGCCCAGTGAGCAGCGGAGGGGCTTTCAAGGCGGTGCAGAAGGTCAATAGCTGATGGATTGTGAGGCGCGAGCCAGGGAGCGGTGAGACCGGCGAGCACGAATCCGGCAAGAAGCACTGCGCCCGCTGCGGCGAGGGGCTGGCGGCGGAGGTGCATGAGCAGATCACGAAGACTGAATAGCGCGCTGGGTTGACTAAAAGGCATCGGCAATGAAAAGAATACCGCGACACTGGCGGGTGGATGGGGTCCAATCAAGTATGGGCATCTCAAGATTGGGTTTGGCGCTAGGTCTGGCGCTGGCTGTGCCTGCGGTTTTTGGGCAGATGCAGGCGATGGCGCAGGGGCGAGAACAAGGGCAGCAAACCCTGCAACCAGAGGCCGAGCAGTTGCTGGCGTTGGCCAATGAGGCGCGCGCGGCGCATGGGGCTGGGGCGCTCAAGTGGGATCCGGCGCTGGCCCAGGCTGCGCGGCGGCATTGCCTGCGCATGGCTGCCGAAGGGCCTATTTCGCACCAATACGCGGGCGAGGCGGGCGTTTCAGAACGGGCGGGGCAGGCGGGCGCGCACTTCAGCTTGATTGAAGAGAATGTGGCGATTGGTCCTGATCCGGCGGCGATTCACGAGGAGTGGATGCATTCGCCGGCGCATCGGACGAACTTGCTGAATCCACAAGTGGACCGGATGGGGGCGGCGGTGGTTTCAAGCCGCGGAGTGCTGTATGCCGTGGCCGATTACGAGCGCGTTGTGCAGTCACTGTCGCCGACGCAGGTGGAGACAACCGTCGCGGACATATTGCGTGCGCGCGGCGTGGAGATTCTCAGCGATCCAACGATCGCGCGAGATTACTGTGCGGGTGGAGGGCACGCAGGTGGCGCCGGACAACCACGCTTCCTGATGCAATGGCAGGATTCGGACCTTTCGCAGCTACCCCAGGCACTGGTGGATCGACTGGCCGCAGGAAAATATCGTCAGGCAGCTGTGGGCAGTTGCCCGGCACAGGACGTGGAAGGGTCGTTCACCTCTTACCGTCTCGCGGTGTTGCTATACTGACCACCCCGAAATTGAACTGGTAAGGATGCTCAGCCGAAGTTTCGGTGCTCATTTCATAGCGGAGGCCAGGGCAAGCGCGACGGTCCGCAGACGAAGATGTTGGGATGATATTGGCTTGCTTTGTTCCGGATGCCTTCAGAGTTGCCATTGTGCCCTACGAGCCGGCGGTTAGTAAAAATCGAGTCGGCCTGCTCGAGGGTGATACCGAGAGCGATGATGGTGGTGGGAGGCTGCGTGGCGTAGCCGCGCAGCCAGGCAGAATTCGTGGTGCTGATGGGCGGTGGCAGGTGGTATGCGGGGCCGAGGATTTCAATTGCACCCTGTTCACCGTAGTTGCGGACTGTAATGCCGAGATTTGATTGCTGATCGGGCGGACGAGAATCGCGGATGCAGGCGACCGTCCTCACCAATTCATCCCAACCAACTTCCTCTCGCAGATCGCTGTTGTTCTTAAGAGCGAAATCCCGCAGCGGACCGCTGGAAGCGAGTGGTAGAACTCGCGCGAAAATGTATGCGCCGCAAACAGCGAGGCCGCTGAAGAAGACGGCTTCGATGGTCCGCCGGCCGAATTTGGACAGGGAAGCGAGCCAACGTTCGCCGGCAGTTGCTCCCATGGCCAGCAGCATCGGATAAGCGCCCGCAAGGTAATAATCGCGTCCCTTGGCGAAGAAAAACAGCGCGAGGGGAATGAGGTAATCGAAGGTGGTATATTGAGATTCCGTGCCTTCAAAGAGAAGCAAAGGCGAGAGGGCAATCGTGAGTGCTGCCGCAACTTGGGCCAGTCGCGCGCCGTCGAGTTCGCGGGCCATCAATCCAGTGACGACGATGGCCGCAGACTGCGCAATGACTGAGAAAAGCCGCAGTCCGACAAGCGAAAGACCGAAGATGCCAAGGCCGATGTGTTCCACGAATGGGGTGAACGGTGGATAGGACACAAATCCCCAGTCCGTGTGTCAAGCATCGCTCAGGAACTGGAGTTCGTCGCGGTGAAAGGCGTAGCGGCCGTCGGTGAGCAGGTGAAGGAGCATTACCGATGCGGCTATCGCCAGCAAGAGCACGGTTTCGGTTCTTGGGAGGGTCGGATGGAACTTTGTGTTTCGTCTTTCTCTGGCATACCTATCTTCTCACCGCTATCGTACGTATATCTGTGGACACCGGTTCCGGTTCGAACCCGGTGTCAGGTTGCCAAGACCATGTTGAGGAAACCGCAGCCACGAATGGGGCTGCGCATGCACTGCGGCCGGCGCGTATTGGTTCCGGAACTGGGTTCGCGGGCTAGCAGACGAGGTCCATTTTGACGCGTCCGGCTCACTCTGCTACTTTTGTATAGGGCAATTCAACGTACGACACTCCTCAGTAGCTCAATGGCAGAGCATTCGGCTGTTAACCGAAGGGTTGTAGGTTCGAGTCCTACCTGAGGAGCCAATAAATCAATAGCTTAGAGCAGTTTTGAGCAGCCAAAAATCCGCCAATTCTCTAAATTGTGCCCATTTTTGTGCCCACACTGTTTCAAAATGGATGCCCCGTCCATAGCAATCCTGCTCAGTTGTTTCCCTCCTCAATGAAACGACTTGATCCTCTGCCGATCTTCCGTTGATCGCCGACTTGCGCGAGTTCTCCTCCTGCTCCAATCTCCATTCGCACTGGCCAATTGGTACTAGTGCCAAACGAGAAAAAAGGAGTGGTCGATGGCGATTTTTCCACGCGGCAAGATCTATTGGTACAAATTCTACTTCGCCGGGCAACTCATTCGAGAGTCGTCCAAATCAACTTCCAAGACGGTAGCCAAAAACGCCGAGAACCAGAGGCGGCGTGAACTCGAACAGGGCTTCAACAACCTTCAGAACAGACGGGAAAATCGTGTCCGCCGATTGCGGGATGTTGCCGATGAATATCTGGCGGATTACAGACTGCGTTTTCGAGGGGTCACGTTCGCCGAATATGCAATCGGCCACGTTGTACGGCTTCTCGGCGACGCATTATTGGTTGATATCGATGAATCCACCGTTCTCAAGTATCAGACCGATCGGCTGAAGGAGGCGGCTGCGCCCAAGTCGATCAATGAGGAGGTTCGGTTTCTTCTAACCCTTATCGGCGAGGCCGGCGACGTGCTCCGGATCCGGCTGCGCAAAAAAAAGAAGCTTAAGCTGCCCAGTCGCCGCAAGATCGGTAAGGCATATGAGCCAGAAGAGACGCAGCATATGCGGCAACTGTCGCGGAACTCGCGTTCCCCCCACATTCATCTTGCGCTCACGATGGCGCTCAATGCCGGGATGCGCGACGCCGAGATCAAGTCCCTCAGGTGGAAACAGATTCATCTGGAGAAGAGATACATCCAGATCCTCGAAAGCAAGACGGATGCGGGTGACGGTCGAATCATCCCGATCAATTCAGTGCTGTACGAAGCCATTCTCGAGCATATGGCGTGGTATGAGGAAAAGTTCAAAGAGATCCAGACAGAGTGGTATTTGTTCCCATTTGGTAAGCCGCGTCCTTGGGATCCTACGCGGCATGTCACGACAATCAAGACAGCTTGGAAGAACGTTCG
>JBEKPF010000154.1:0-7107 GCA_049521035.1 Occallatibacter sp.
CACGCTTATAAAGGATGAGTTGCTCATAGTACGTTGTCCTTTAACTTGAGATTCGACTCATGGCTATCCAGAGACGGATGATCTACAGTCCCACCGAAGACTACGGCACCAGTATCGTTGCGCCAGTCGTCTGCCGCGCTTCAAGTCGGCGGTGTGCCTCGGCCACTTCGACAAGCGGCATACGGCTGTGAACTGGAATCTTTACCGCGCCGCGAGAAACCACGTCGAAGAGTTCCCCGCCCATGGCAAGAACGTCCTCGCGCTTGACGAGATGATCGAAAAGCATCTGCCACGTTGCAAAGATCGATCCCTTCTTCATCAAGAGAGTGATGTCAAACGGCGGGATGGCTCCCGATGCTGAACCGAAGCTTATGAAATAGCCGAAGCGTCGCAGGCAATCGAGCGAACCTGGGAACGTCGCCCTGCCAACACCGTCATAGACAACGTGGCATCCCTCACCGTTTGTGATCTCTTTTACGCGTGCGACAAAATCTTCTTTGCGATAGTCGATGACTTGATTGCAGCCATTATCACGCGCGAGTTCGGCCTTTTCAGGCGAGCCAACCGTTCCGATGACGGTCGCGCCGAGGTATTTCGCCCATTGCGACAGGATGAGGCCAACGCCACCCGCCGCTGCGTGTATGAGGATGATATGGCCAGGCCCGACACGGAAAGTACGCCGCAAAAGATATTGCGCTGTCAGGCCCTTCAGCATCATCGCCGCGCCAGTCTCAAAATCGATAGCAGCGGGCAGGTGCATCAGCAAGTGGGCCGGTACGATGCTCTCTTCCGCATAAGCACCCAGCGATTGAATGTAAGCCACGCGGTCGCCTAGGGCGAATTCAGCGACGCCCTCGCAGACCGCGACAACTTCGCCGGCTCCTTCATTCCCAGGCGTGAATGGAAGGCTCGGTGGCTCGTACTCGCCGGTGCGGAAATAGATGTCTACGAAATTGAGGCCAATTGCTTGATTGCGCACACGAACCTCGCCAGGTCCGGGCTCGCCGATAAGGACATTCTCATATGCAAGCACATCTGGCCCACCGTGGCGATGTACACGGATTGCTTTCACAATTGTAGGTGCTTCTTCTCTTTTCATGTATTGGAGAATAGCGGCTAGAGAGGTATCACAGTAGACTGATAATGGTGACGTCAGAGTTCAATGAATTTGATATCTGAGCAAATCGGCCTCGACCTTCTTCGCACCTATGTGGCAGTGTGTCGGCAGGGTAGCCTAAACCGGGTCGCTGCGCAGACTGGTCGGACCCAATCGGCATTGAGTATGCAAATGCGCCGGCTTGAGAGCTTGCTCGACCGGCGATTGTTTCAGCGGACCGGCCGCGGGGTTGTGCCAACTGCCGAGGGAGAGCTCTTCCTGGGATACGCGACCCGAATCCTCGCTCTAAGCGATGAAGCTTTATCGCGTCTGCGGCAATCCGGCGTAAGCGGCAATGTGCGCATCGGCCTCGCCGAGGAAGTAGCAACTACTGCGCTTCCTGCCGCGTTGGGAAAACTTCATCGCGCGCATCCCGATATTCACCTTGACGTGGTGGTCGAACACAGCGTCGCACTCGGCAGGCTTTGGACTGAAGACGGTTTGGATATCATGATCGGTCCGACCTCCGTCGTGATTGCCGACGCCCTGATGACATGGAACGTCGAGCTTCAGTGGATGTGCTCCCTGGACTATGAGCCGGATCAGGAACGCCCCATTGATATCGTCACGTTCACCGCGCCGTGCCTTTGGCGTCAACGTATACTTGAGGCGCTGGTGGCTGCCAATCGTGAGCATCGAGTCACGTTCACGAGCCAGAGCATAACGGCATTGCGTGCGGCGGTAGAAAATGGCCTGGGTATCGGGTTGCTTCCGCCCGAATTCTCTCGTATCAGTGCAGTGCGGACACTTAAGACCTCAGCCGGCGTACCTGAGCCGCTCACCGTCCAATACGGAATCTACGCCCGTGACCAACGTACGGCCGTCGTCGATGCCGCACTTGAGGTATTGCGCGAAGGCATACCGGCAACGTTGACGGCGTAGATCATGCCGATCCTAGATCAGCGGTTAGAGGATCCTGCTTCTTGTTCAGGCTGGATAAGAGGGGACCCTTCGAGCTTCTTTCACTGTGTCCCCAAAAGCTGATCGTGCATTCTGTCGGCCGAGTAACACCACTCCCGCTGCGCAATTTGCAATATTTTCTGCGGCGCAATCGGCGTTGATCCGGCAATATGCAGTGGGCCACAAGAGCATGTCGAAAGCAACATCACTTCAAACTGCCAGTGGTCGCTTTACAGGTACCAGGTCCGCCGGGAAATACGCCGAAAAAATCGGAACGACCGTGGGCGGGAATCATCGCAAGTGTCGGAAGCATTTTGTGTAGTTCATTCAGTTGCTGCACCTCCTCGGCCGCCTTCTCTGGTTCCACATCTTGGATGAAAAAAGGTTTTCGAATCCTTTTGTTGATTTCCCGGACTTGGAGTGCAGCGTCGCCGACATAGAAAATGCGGTGATCGGTATCGAGATTGATAAAAACTCCCACGCTGCCAGACGTATGCCCCGGAAGCGGAACTATAACGATGGAACCGTCGTTGTAAAGGTCGAAACTTTGCTGGTAGATTTCATAAGGCGTGTCTGAAAACTTCAATTCTCTCGCGCGGCCATCCTCGAGCATCTTGGCCTGTTGAGGATTCACGGCGCCCGTCTGCAGGGCCTCGCGGTTGTACAAGTAGCTCGACTCAGGTGAGGTTAGCAATACGGGGATCCTTGGCAGGTCCTCCCATCCTCCTACATGATCGAGATGAACATGCGAGGGAATCAATAATTGAATCTTTCCGGGTGTTTCTCCCAAAGCACGCAATGCATTAGGTAGCGACACGCGCGGCTTGAGTCGTCCGGGTATCGCAATCATCACCAATCGCTGCCATAGAGGGAACTGCGAAGCTTCCTCCTCGAAGCGGCTGGAATTGCCTCCATCGATAAGTACGTCCCCTTTCGGATGGCGAATAAGCATCCCGGAAGCGGTCATTGAGAAAGATCCCGAGCCGAACGCATGGCCGGTTTCGACCCAACAGACTTCTGATCGCGGCAGATCGGAGAGATTTGCCGCTGTTCTCGATAGATGCTCCAGCGGAGGCAGAGGCCTCCTTCCATACAAGGCGATTGCGAGAAATGCCGGTACGCCCAATAGGGTCAACGCGATAACCTTACTGACCGTGAAAAGAATGAATCTCAGCGGATTGTGCTTGATATTCAATTTCCCTCCACGTGCATTTCCGAAGTAATCTTAGATTCCGGTTTCTCTTATTGAACTTTTCACTTGACTCGTTATATCTCGCAACTTAAGCCTCGGAAATGTTCTCAGAAGAAAGGGGTCACAGATGAAACGAGGTCTTGCGACCGCACCCAGCGGCAGCGTATTGCGAGTTACGTGAACTGAACTTACTGAGCAGCCACTCGCGTCTGGTCTGTGATCCAATTCACTTCCCAAGTCTTGCCACCATCATCCGAAAATGACTGTTCAAAATGAGCAGAATTTGGAGTAATGTCTGACCACACATACCGAATGAAAATCATTCTGCCGTTGAAAGTATCCTGGCTGAAAAACTCGCCGCGTCCATTCTTGAATTCCCCAACATTGGGCGGGCCACCTATAGTTCCGGCCTTCCCGTTAGCCCAATAAAGGCTCCATTGGTGCGATTCGGGGTTGTACAAACGCAGAGTCAAACCTTCGACGTGGCCCGTGGGGCCGTCGAGCTCTACTTCATCCAGATTGGCGTGGCCACGCAGAATGTTCTGATCGACAGCCGTCCCATCAAACTCAACCCAGGAATTGGACCCGGTCAAGGGCTTCAGGCGACGTTTCAGATGGAATTTCCATGTGCCTACGAGAAAATCAAAATCGTGTTGTCCATCGCGAGCCTGCTGCTGCTCTGTTTGGGTTGGTTGGGCTGGTTGCGTTGCCGTCTGCGAATTCATGCGATGAGTGTTCGCCAGAAAACCGAGCGCACACACAAGCGCATAGTAGCCGTTTCGTCTAAACATATTCATTGTCCTCTCCAAAATCATGTCGGGCAATTGCCCCTCATCGGGGGTTACCACAACTTGTAGTGTGTTTTCCTGGTCGAGACCAGATTCCGTCATACGAAGAACAGTGGATCGGAATTTATGTCTCGAAAGAGTTCTCAGAAGAGAAAGTATCCCAGGTGGAACGAGGTCTTGCGACCGCTCCCAGCAACAGTGCAGCACCTATGGCCGTGAAAACTCCGTATCCAAGAGTTGTTGGGATGCCGAGAGCAACGCTCATCGCAATGGCGAACGAGGCGAGAAGTGCGGCGCTGGCCCACGCAACAATGCGTGGATAGATCCCCAGTAAAAGAGCTACGCCAAGTGTGATTTCGACGATTGTTTCAACGACGCCAATCGCCGGAATATATGCATGCGGTGCAATCTTGATCAGATACCCAACGAATTGCAAGAAGTGTGTCCAATCTCCCCATGAGACACCGATCGTTCCATGTGGGCCGTAGAGGCCAAAGCGATCTGCGATTGCGGAGAGAAATGCGGCACTCAGGAACAAACGCAGAACGATCTTTCCGATTTGCAATACCCGTTGATTACTCATAGCAATGTCGTCGAATCCTTTCCTTTTAGGCTGCGGTAGGTGCCGCGCGTGTTGCAGCTAGCAATCGTACGACCGCCGCCAGCAGGAGGATTCCCGCCAGCCATGGAAACCAGGTTCCGTACCGGTCGAATACTGTTTGGTTGTGATGGAGTGGCACATTTATCACCAGAGACGCGAACGGTCCGCTGTCTGTTCTTACCTCGCCAAGGACAAGGCCGCGGTCATCTGTAACCGTCAGAAATCCAAATTTCGATGCATGAGCAACCGCGTATCCGTCTTCGACGCCACGCATGATCGCGATATGCCCGTGCCAGGTTCGGTCCACCTTGAAATCCCACGCCGGATCAAGCAGCAGGCCAACACCGGCGCGCCCATAATCCAGCGCAGGATGAATGAAGTCCATGTCCTTGCAGATCGCGACGCCAATCGGAGCTGCCGCTCCTGAAAGCAGCATCAGCGATGTTCCCGGCTTCAGGTTCGATTCAAACGGCGGCAGCATGTGGAACTTGTGGTACATCGCAACAGATTGCCCCGGCCTGTAGATGCGCGCCTCATTGAACCGATCCGGCGCAACCACATGCAATACGCCGAGCACCAGCGTCGCGCCCGTGCGATCGGCCACGGGTTGCATAATTGCATCTATGGTCTTCGCATCCCGATCCAGCAGCACGCCTGTCTTCTCCGGCATCACAACGATCTTCGCTCCCTGCCCGGCCAGCTTTTCCGCCTGCTCCGCGTAGCTCTTGGTAAGCTCCTGCATTTCCGGTTCTGTGTCCGCGATAAACACCGTATCCGTATCCAGCAGGCCTACCTTGATGGTCGATTGGGGTTTCGGTTTTGCCAGCCGCACCGTACCGAAAATGATCGCGCCTGCAAGAATAGCCAGCACAGATCCCGCCACGAGCTTTGCCCGCATGGGTCTCCTGCGCCAGAGATACAGTGTGCTCACAATTGCCGAAGGGAACAGCAACAGCAGAAAGGTGATCCCCCACGGACCTGTGAGAGAAGCCACCTGCAGAATGGGTAGAAAGCGCTCCTGCGTGTACGACAGGCTGCCTGCGGTGCCATTCTCCGGCGCAAAGCTTGCCAGATACTCACACACTGACCAAAAGGCGGGTAGCGCAATCACAGCGCTGAAGTCTGCGCCACGACGGAGCAGGCCGCGGAATAGAAGCACACCCACGGAGAACAACACGGAGGCGATGGAGAACGGAATCAGCCATGCAGTCACAGGAGCATGCAGAACGAAATGAAGATAATACAGCATTGTCAAACTGCCCAGCAGCATCGAAAGCGCGGCGGCTGTGCCTGCCACCCACCACGAATCGGCCTCCGCCGCCATCAGCAGAACGGGGATCGGTGCTATCCACATCAGGGGCCACACTGGGTTCATCCCATTCCCGGTCAGCAATAGCGCAGTCGTCGAGATCACGGCAAGAAGAGCGAAGAGCTTGGGATATTTATGGACGAAGTGCATTCAAATATCTCCTGAAGGAACGTTGATGAAGCTTCCGGAATTGTTTTTCGGTCTGGGCCACACGACCGCCGCGGTACAACAAGATCAGCCCGTGCTGTAGCGCGCCAAGCTCGAAGGCAATCTCAATCGGGTCGTCAGGCCGCAACTCCCCGGCACGCATCGCCTCCTCAAGAATCTTCACCGCGGGGTTGAACGTAGGTGAGCGTCCCGCCTTGAAGTCGTCGGGATACACGCGAGCATCATCGCGTGGCGCGAGAAACATCAGTTCGTAGAGGTTCGGAAACTCAAGCGCAGTATCTAGAACAATTCCGCCCACCTGCCGCAACCGTGCCTCTACTTCGCCACGGAGCTTAAGCGCCTGCATTCGGTCGCCCAGCTCGCGGAAGCCCGCATCGGCAATTGCCTTCAACAGGCTGGCGCGGTCCTTATAGTGGCGATATATGGCCATGGGCGTGATTCCCGCCCGTTCAGCAATCGGCCGCATCGCGATCGCCGCGATGCCCTCCCGGTCGAGGATTTCCCGTGCAGCCGCCAGAATGGCGGCTGCCGTGTTCGTTTTTGCTGGGGCGGCTTTGGTTAGTCGGGTCATTTGGTGTACGCTGTAGACATGGTATGTATACAGCGTACACACATTATTTGCAAGCCCAGATTTCGCTTTGAGGAAATCCGCTCGTGTAAGCCCCCATGGGTTCCGCGATGCTTTCACTGCGGTCCAAGATTCGCCAGCGGATACAGCGCACCCGAGAGGAAGTAGATGGCATCATTCACTCAGATGCACGATCAAGAGGAGCACTTGGATTATGTTCATCGGACACTTTGGCGTGGGGTTCGCGTCTAAGCGATTCGCGCCGCACGTACCGCTTACCCTTCTGCTGGGTGCGGCGCTGTTCCCGGATATCCTCGGGCCGGTCTTCTCGCTCCTAGGATGGGAGCATGTGCGTATCGCACCGGGGAACACACGATTCACCCCGCTCGATCTTTACGACTATCCCTGGTCCCACAGCCTCCTCA
>JBEKPF010000155.1:0-7003 GCA_049521035.1 Occallatibacter sp.
GAACATTGGGCTGGGGTTGGCCGGCACGCCGCTTTCTCAGGCTCGCGTATTTCCTGCCGCTGATCTATGCCGCGCCGGTTTACCTGCTCACCTGGCTGGTCATTCGCGGCTCATTCTCCCTCCACAGCTTCGAAACCGCGATGGCAGATACTTATGGATTGGGACGCTGGCCCGCGTTAGGGACGTTTGGCGTGGCTCTGCCGCTGTTGTTTACCATCACGGTTATCGGCGAAGCTGTATGGGGGCTTGGTGAGGAACTTGGATGGCGCGGGTTCCTGTTTCCCAGGCTTCAGCAGCGGTTCGGCTTCCACGGCGCCTGTCTGATCTCAGGATCGATTTGGGCAGTGTGGCATTATCCGGAGATCCTCTGGACCGACTTTAACGCGGGCACGAACGCCGTCTTTGCCGTCGCTTGCTTCACGGTAATGGTGGTCGCGCTGGCCTACATCATGGGCTACCTTAGAGTGCGCTCGGGCAGCATATGGCCTTGTGTTCTTCTGCACGCCACCCACAACACTTTTGTTCAGGGCATATTTGATCCGCTGACGGCTCCTGTCGGTTGGGCAAAGTACATCACCACAGAATTTGGGGCCGGATTAGCGGTCGCCATCGTCGTAGCAGGAACAGTCATTGTTTCGACTGGCCGTCCCCGTAAAGGCTTTTCCCTTGCCTCGACAGATGAGCCTCGATAGTTAAAGGGAAGTGCAGGAATCATTTGGTGCCAAGACCTCGGTTCTTAAGCCTCTCCAAGTGCTCGGGCAACGTGTATTCCGGCCCGTAGATGATCCGCAGGTATTCTCGTCCTCGAACCTTCACGGCGCGCAGCGCCGGGATGTTCCCAAGGCTGCTTCCGTTCGCTATCCAGTGTGCGTGTTCGCGTTTACGACCCGATTCGGTAAGCAGAGCGGCTTACTCGGCCGGTCCTGCAAAGAGAATCAGGTTTTCGTCAGGATCCGATACAACAAAGGTTCTCGCGCCCCAAGGCTCTCTCTTTAGTACCTGATGGAACGAAACTCCCGCAGCCTGATAATCCAGGAACAGTTGTTTCAGTTCGCTCGCAGTGGCAACCGTGATGGATGCGGAAAGCAAGCCTTCGCGCTTGCGAATGTCGCCAGCGAAAACCGGCTCGCAAACCAGCCGCAAATTGAGTTTCGCAGAGTCTCGCGCCACTTGGCCGTAAAACGGGGGATTGCCATAGGCGAATGCGACCGCGAAGCCAAGCTTGCTTGTATAGAAGTCAGAGGAATTCTGGACGCTCGCAACATAGAGTTGCGCCTCGATTGAATTGAGAACTGCACGTAAGGTCGCCTGCTTGGGTGTATCTCTCATGACATTTGCTCCTGAGATGAGCGCCTGCCAGCTGTCGAAGCCCTTCTGTCGCGCGACAAGCTCTTGGGCATCCGCGAGCTTAAAGCCTGACTTCAGTATTTCCACGTCTCCCATCCCGCGAAAGCGGGGTAACGTGGACCTGATCTGGGCCGCGACCGGATAATACTGATCACGATGCCAGCGCAGGTACTGTTTGGCTTGCTTCTTGAGGTTTTCGATGTTCGGCATAGGCGCAATTGTGTTCAAGTACCGTAGGTAGGCGTTGCCCTTTCGGTCTACCGATGCGCCCTACGCAGCAATACAAGACTCGCTGTAGGAGTGCTTCATTGTCAACGATTATCGTCTTGAACCGAAGCTATCATCGAAAGTTTGTTCAACGCGCATCTCGTTGGTATTCTCAGTTGATGCCAAATCGTTAAGTCACTCATTGATGGCCGTTGGCAGACATTGGACGACGTCCCGTTATTGATCCGTCAATCTTTTCATTCATGGATTGATCAAAGAAGCGTCATCCTTGCTTGAGATGTGGGCAGTGTTTCCCTACTGAACGCGGCTAATATCGAACTATGAAAAGCACTCCTGCCGATGATCTACCTACGCTCGCAGCGCTTGGAGTGCTCGCGTTCGCCCTAGCAGATGTGAGTCACGAGGCGCTCGGGCATGGACTGGCTACTATTGCCGTCGGCGGCAGGGTGGATTTATTAACCACCTGCTTCCTCAATTCCAGTGGCAACTTCAGCAAATGGATTCCAGCCGCGGGTGGGTTGACGAATCTTGCTGTGGGTCTGTGCTCGCTGGCGATCGTACGCTCCTCGTCAGGATGGGGCGCGCATTGGCGTTACTTCCTAATACTCGTGGCGGCGTTCAATCTTTTCTTTGCCTTCGGCTATCCAGCGTACTCGGGGATCGCTCGTTTCGGCGATTGGGCTGCCGTGATCTCCGGGTGCGAGCCGCACTGGCTATGGCGGGTGCTACTGATCCTTGTTTCCATTGTTGGCTATTACGGAAGCATGAGGCTGCTAGGCAGACAGCTTGCACCCTTCGCCGGGACTCTGGGAGGGCCGACAGTGAACGCGCTAGACAAATCCAGATTTGGACGACTTACGGGCATTCCGTATATCGCAGCCATGATCTTGGCGTGTCTAGCGGGTGGGCTGAATCCCAAAGGGTGGCAGACCATGCTCACAGCCGGGCTCCCCGCCGCAGCCGCTGCGTTTGGTCTCACCCAGATGGATCATTTTGTTGATTCAGTTCCCGATCCAAGTCCCTCGAAAGCTGTTGAACCCTTGCGGCGGAATCTTTTCTGGATACTGGCTGCAACTGCCGTTCTGATCTTTTTCGTCGGAGTACTGGGCCCGGGAATCCGGTTTGCCTGACCCGACGGGAACGGGAATTTACGCAACACCGTTAACGCCCACGCTCTTTGCGGAAGTGATCGGTCGGTCCGCGGGCTCAACGAGTGACTCGTCCTGTTGGCAATAGTTGACAATCGCTCTTTGCGCAGTTGCGATTTACGTCCTACGTGGTTACCCTCAGCTTTCGATACGAGATGAATCCGAAGCTGACAATCAGCGCTGCGACGGCATACCCCACTTCGGGCTCGATACCACTCAAGGATGTTAGGGAAGGGCACAGTCCGATGACAGAATGCTCAAGTCGCGGCGCGAGTACCGTCCCCGAGGCTGCCACAATCAGGCAACTAATGAGTCCAAACCCAAATCGAAGCCACGGAAATCTTCGCGGAGGAGGCTCGTCCGCTAGGCAACGCACTCGATCCATAACATCACTGGCGAAGCCTGAGGCAGGTTCAAGCATGTCGTCCGAGGAAAGAATCCGATCAATGTCTTCAGGTGTCATTGCTCCTCCTTGTTACCCATGGCGCGATACGATTTAAGGTTAATGCACTTATGCCGTAAGAGTTCGCGACCACGATGGAGCCGTGCTTTCAACGTTCCTTCGGCAATGCCGAGAACCGTTGCTGTTTCGGCGACGCTTTTTTCTTGGAAGTAAAACACCACAATCGCCTCCCGGTATCGTGTTGGCAGAGTCAGAACAGCTTTGCGCACCGCTTCCGCACCCTCGCTCCTGATAAGGCTACCAAGAGCGTCCCCCTCCATGCTGAATGTACGCGCCGGGTCTAGGCTCAACAAAGACGGGCCCTCGGCACGGAGCCGTGATCGGTAGGAGTTCAATGCGATGGCCGTGAGCCACGTTGAAAATGCAGCTTCTCCGCGGTATGCAGAGAGAGAGCGGAAAGCCTTGAAAAAGGCTTCCTGAGCCATATCTTCAGCCAAAGTACGGTCCCGGCAGAATCGCCAAGCGAGAGTAACCAGCCGTTGTTGCCATCGCCGCACGATGCCCTCAAACGCATTGAGATCGCCGGCTAGAACCAGAGCGGCATCGGCTGCGTCTTGATCGTCCTCTTGCATCGATCCCTTTCTGGAAGTTTCGCGGCATTCGACGCAAACGCATCGAGGCAGGTTGCATTTTTTCAGTTTCCATTGCGTCAACAAAAAAACGCAACCAATTCCCGGCCCAGTCAGTCATATTCGCCGAAATCAAGAAGGGAGTTGTTCAACATGCCCGTTAACGCTGCATTATTCATTTTCCTGGCGGCCACCGTTGTATCGGTGTTCGTATTCCTCAGTATTGTTGCCTGGGTTACCGCTCCGTCCAAAGAGCGCCAGGCGCGCGACCGCTTCGCATTGCTCAAGACACTTGCAGAGCTACCGGGAGAGAATGCCGCGCGGGTCCTGGACATTCTCCAAAAGGAAGATCAGGCGCGCATAGCAAAGCGAGGCCGCGACGAACGAAGAAGCTGGATCGACGGCGGAATTATTCTCATCGCCGTTGGCCTCGGCTTGGCGGGGATGCTCATCCACGGAGATGCCGGCGATTGGTCTGTCGGGCTCATTCCCCTCTTGCTAGGCTTGGCCATGATTCTGATTGGAATCTCAAGAAACGAAAAACCGCGCAAGGAGACAAAATGAAGATTGCGTCCACGTTTATAAGTATCTTCGGAGTTCTCGCTCTAGTCATTCCGCCTGGAGCGGCCGCCAAACCCGATCAGGGGAGCGTGCAGGCCAACGGCATCACCATCGCCTACGAGAGTTTCGGCAAGCCAGACCGCGCAACCATACTATTAGTCGGTGGAAGTGGGATGCAACTCACCGATTGGCCCCGCGAATTTTGCGAGCAACTCGTGCAGCGTGGTTACCGCGTTGTTATTTACGACAACCGCGACATCGGGCTCTCGACTCAATTCACTGCCTCGGGAATTCCGGACTTCGCCGCTATCGTGCAGGCAGCGACGGACGGAAAGCCATCACCGCTTCCCTATACGCTCTATGACATGGCCGACGATGCGGTTGGGCTGTTGGACGCTTTGGGCATTAAGAAGGCCCACATCGTGGGAGCATCCATGGGCGGCATAATCGCCCAGATTGTCGCAACGGATCACCCTGAGCACACGCTTTCGCTCGCGTCAATTATGGCTACGGATGGAAAACCAGGGCTTCCCATCTTCGCGAATCCTGAGCGGTTGGCCAAGATTCCCCCTCCCGGCCCGGATGAAGATAAGAAGGCCTACATAGCGCGTATGGTCAAGACGTGGCAAGTCATTGGAAGTCAGACATATCCACAGGATGAACATGTTGTCCTGGAGAGAGTGACCCGGGATGCGGAACGGTCCTACTGCCCCTCCTGTGATGCGCGGCAGGGCGCGGCTTCGCTGTTTACTACTCTGGAAGACAGACGGCTCAAAATCCGCACAATCAAGGTTCCAACTATTGTGATTCAGGGTGATGAGGACCCCTTGATTCCCATGGAGGCTGCTCGCGATGTGGCGGCGAACATTCCCGGCGCGGATCTTCGTATCATCCACGGAATGGGACACGATATCCCCCCTCATTTGGTGAACACCGTTGTTGACGCGATCCTGTCGGCAGCGTCGCGAGCTGACCGAACCGATAAACCAGCAGGCTCGACGAAAATGGTGAACCAGACAGCCACCAGCTCTCAATAGCGTCGATTCTGGGAACTCACCATGACTTCGAGTAGTCGCCGGCAGCCCGCCCCAATTCAGTAGGGGAGTTCAGCAGCATTTCGTCGTTGGCTGATGACAAATCGCCAACTCACGCTTCCATGATTCTTGGGTCTTGGAATCGCGGTTTTGGCTGTTCGCGTCAACAGAAGATGCTCTGCAAGCAGATGGGAAGCCTTGCCGACTTCAAAGAATCAGTCTTGCGTCTGAGCGCTAGTGAATGACCTTCAACGAGCTGGCTTCAACAACAAATTCCCTTGCCTTGAGGCCATAGTTCTCACCCAGAGCAGAACTTGTTTGGCGTTGATTGAGACTCGTTTCGGGTTCGGCACGGAGTGCGAAGTATACAGGCTATATCTCGATAGCTTCCGAGCCGCGCACGATGTTGAATCGTTTTATGCGCGGCCTAGGCCGATTGAGAGCTTTGCGCAGTTCGGCAAGCGAGCCCACTTCGTGCCCTTCGATCGCGCAGATTAGATCTCCTTTGCGGAAACCCGTTTCCTCAGCCCGGCTGCCCAGTTCGACGGAATGAACGAGAATCCCGGGCACGTCTGGCAGCCCGACGGCCCTGCGTTTCAAGAGCGATGAGCGAGGCTCAAGGAGGCTCATTCCGAAGTAACGCAGAGGGCTGTCGGAAGTGCTTCCCTCAAGCGAGGTCAACCACTTCCGCAAAAGCGTCCTCAATTGTTCTCGCTCAGAAGTCGTGAGGCCAGCGAGCATCGCCTTCTCATTCGCCAAATGTTCGGGAATCACCTCTTCGAGAAGTTTGAAGCCTTTGGGAGTAAGGGCCACGAAAACCGACCTGCGATCTTCCTGGTCTTGCGATTGAGTGACGAGGCCCTCCTTTTTTAACCGGTCAATTCTCAGGCTCATACTTCCGGAGGTGCGCAGCAGACTACGCATCAGATCACGTTGAGTCATCTTGTACGGCGGACCACCGCGCCGTAAGGTGGCAAGCACGTCGAAGGTAGCGCGGGAGATCCCAAATTCCTCGAATTTGGCTTCGAGCCCCCGATCGACGTATTCCATGATTCGGCCCGTGCGGCCAATGATTTCAACGGGGGATAGATCGTAGTCCGGGCGCTCGTGCTTCCATTTCGCGATTACTTTGTCGATATGGTCCGTTGTCTCCATCTTCGCACTATCAAATGCGGAGGCATCTTCGTCAACATTTACTTTAAGCAGAGTTGATTGAATTCAAGCGAATATGTCATTATGCCTCAAGACGCCTCGTTCTGCGGGCCGCCGAATCCGAACCGGAGCGGCCACAAAACGCAATTTCAACGGGAGGAGAATTCAGGTGAGCGGAGCAATCGATGTTTTGAATCCCCAAAAGCCGAAACGAATTGCAATCGTCGCTCCGAATCCTGCGATCTCAAAACAGACTGGATGGCCGATCGGGTTCTGGTGGAGCGAATTGACCCATCCATATTGGGAATTCGTTGAGCGTGGTTACGAGGTCGACATTTACAGTCCCGGCGGCGGTGCATTGCAGGCCGACACCTGGAGCGATCCGCGAGATGCGAGCAGGTATTCCTCAAGTGACCTGATATCCCTCGGTTTTATCAATTCTCTAGAACATTTCAAGCTCATCGAGAACAGCAAACCAATTAGCCAACTCAATTTGCCGGA
>JBEKPF010000156.1:0-7442 GCA_049521035.1 Occallatibacter sp.
TCGAATCCGCGGTATTTCTTCTGGTCGGGCAACGGCGATCCGCGCAGCGCAGCAAAAGCGTTCCAGCGGTCGTACTGGAAGCTCTTCAAGTTGGCAGACATTCAGAAGCCCGATGGAACGCCGAAGCGGTGCCACCCGCACATGTTCCGCGACACCTTCGCCGTCGAGCTGCTGCTCGCCGGCGTGCCTATCGATCAAGTCTCGCTGCTGTTGGGACACTCCAGCGTGAAGATCACGGAACGCCACTACGCGCCGTTCTGCAAAGCTCGGCAGGAACAGCTTGCAGCTTCCGTAAAGCTGGCGTGGAAGAAGCCGACGCAATCGCTTCCCAAGAAGAAAAACGCCGAGACTAAAAAGCGTGTAAGCCGCCAGAATTCGGAAAGAGTAAAGAAAACGGCTTGAGTCCACCGCCCCGTCAAATTCATGTGGTTGCAGGAGCCTACAACGTCTCGAATTTACTGGCTATTCCGTTTAGCAGGTCATTGCCTGAACTTGTCGCCTGACCAGAAGTAGAAACTTACCCTCACCAAAGATTATGTCGAATTCGCCGTCCGCGCCTGATCGGTCGCAGCCGCTGCTGAGCGGCTTCAATCAAATGCAAGGCTTTTCTAGGTCGCACGGAGGGACGATCCAATATCGCGGGCCGGGACCTAGGCGTGCCGCACGGTCGCCGGGATTGGCGAAACGGCACTGCTCCAACGAGAGGCAGCCGCAGCCGATGCACTTCATCTCGTCGAGCGTGAGGCCGACACGCTGAGCAAAGACTAAGAAGGCGACCCGGCGAAGCACCGCCCTCGGGTAGCGGCGATGTCCGGAGCCCGCGCGCTCAGAGCGGATCAGCCCGCGCTCTTCGTAGAAACGCAGGGCCGATGCCGCGACCCCGCTACGGCGAGCGACTTCAGTAATCGTGAGCAGTTCGGACATGAATCGGAAGATATCACGAAAATGCGCTTGACTTCAAGTTAACTTTAACTTTTACCCTGTGAGGGATGGACAGCAATCTACCCAATCAGGCGGAATCAAGATCTATGACATATTTGGCTCAAAATCCAATCTTCGTTACCGGCGCGACTGGCAACGTAGGACGCGATGTTGTTTCAATACTTTCCGACTCTGGCTTTCATGTCCGGGCTCTTACCCGAAATCCGGACGCAGCGGGCTTGCCGGATTCGGTTGAGGTCGTTCGCGGCGATTTGACGAACCCTTCTGCGCTGGAATCCTCCCTGGAGGGAGTCGACTCCGTATTCCTCATGATGCGTGCCTTCTCTGCACCGATCGCTCCAATTGTGGAACTGCTCCGGAAGCGCACGCGGCGCATTGTCTTCTTGTCCTCGTCGGCGATCCAGGACGAGTTGCCGGTCCAAACCAACCCCATCGGCAAGGTCCATCTGGAGATTGAGGAAGAGATCAAGAAAACGGGCCAGGAGTGGACCTTTCTGCGGCCGGGCGCATTCGCCGCCAATGCTCTAACGTGGTGGGCGCCGCAGTTGCGCTCCGGAGATGTATTGCGATGGCCTTACCCGGCTGCAGCCTGGGCGCCGATCCACGAACGCGACATCGCCGCAGTGGCCGTGCGCGCACTGACCGAAGATGGGCACGCTGGAAAGAGACTCTACTTAACCGGCGGAGAAGTGCTCACACAGGCTCAACAGCTTCACACTATTGGCGAGGCAATCAACCGCGCCTTACGCTATGAGGAACTCCCACCGGACGACGCGAGGCGGGAGCTGAGGGCGTCTTTGCCGCCCTTTGTTGTCGATCGACTACTCGATCTGTGGGCAGGAATGGTCGAAAAGCCAGCGCCGATCACGCAAACGGTCGAAGAAATTACCGGAAGTTCACCGAGAACATTCAGGCAATGGGCTCTGGATCACGCGGGCGATTTCCAGACTGAAAACGAGGTTGGCAATGGTCAACGGTGAACTTCTTCGAGTGGCGGTGATTATAGGTAGCACGCGACAGGGACGCTTTGCCCCTGTGGTTGCCAACTGGTTCGCGAAGTATATTCAGACGCGAAAGGAGTTTGTCGCCGACATGATCGACCTGGCAGAGGTGGCTTTACCGGATGTCCTGAGCCGGAGTCCGGAGTCGGCAGTCGAGATGCTTCGCGGACGGCTGGCTGTCGCCGACGCATTTGTCATCATCACGCCGGAGTACAACCACAGCTTTCCCGCGTCGCTTAAAACGGCAATCGATTGGTATTCGCGGGAATGGCACTGCAGGCCCGTGGCCTTTGTTGCCTACGGTGGAAACGCAGGCGGACTTCGTGCGGTAGAGCAGTTGCGACAGGTCTTTGCCGAGTTGCACGCAGTTACTGTTCGTAATTCCGTAGGTCTTTCCGGGGCCTGGGAACTCTTCGATGAAACTGGCCAACTGAGGAATCCTGAGCGCCACGAGAAAGTGGCGGGCACAATGCTCGATCAGCTTGCCTGGTGGGGGCAAGCGTTGAAAGAGGGCCGAAGCATTCGTCCGTATCCTGCCTAAAGGGGGTGCGGGCGTTTCAGTGTCGTAGATCTATTGCTGAATCGGATAGCGCGATCGACGGAAAACTCGTTGATGCAGAGTGGACGTCGCGCCGCCTTCCAAGTCGGCCTTGCGAAGAATCTCGAATCGCGTGACCAGCAGCGCCCCTGCCAGTTCTTCTTTGGAAGATCGTATCGCTGGCTGCAACGTTACGAAATTACTCATCATTCCTCGAAGAGAAGCGCATCTCTCGTGACTCTCCGCTGGAGCGCCCATTTGATGCATTTAGAGACAATGCGACCCGCCTTATGACGCGAGAGCATGACGTTCCTGGTTGGCGGCGACGTTGCGACAGTTCTATTCTAAGTCGTCCAATAGGGAAAAGGAGAAACACATGTTTGCAGTGGTTTTCGAAGTACATCCCACGCCGGGCAAAAAGGAAGAGTATCTTGCTCTTGCCAAGCACCTGAAACCGATACTGGAGTCGATTGATGGCTTCATCGACAACGAGCGATTTGAGAGCAGGCGCCATGATGGGTGGGTTTTGTCGCTCTCTACTTGGCGTGACGAAAAAGCCGTGGTGCGCTGGAGGAGTCAGGGCGAGCATCACAACATTCAGGAGCAAGCACGCAATGGCATCTTCTCTGACTATCATTTGCGCGTCTGTGAAGTGACTGCTGACAGCCATCCGCCTGAGGGCTTGCAGGTGGTTGAGCAACGCTTGGACGCGACAGAGATCGGCGAAGCCAAGGCGCTGGCAATCACTGAAATCTCTCCTGGTGCAGATGCAACCTTTGCCGCTCATGCTGACCTGCTGCCCAGTCATCTTGGCCTCGATGTGAGGGGCGAAGGACTGGCTGATTATGACGTATTCGAGAGCATCTACAATCCTGGGAAAATGCTATTGCTCACGTCCTGGAAGACCGCCGAAGATTCTGCACATTGGACACCGAACAGCTTCGCCGGTGTAGCCGAACTCCGCCATCGCCTCGTCCGTAACGTACGGGACTACGGCATGTTCGACCGCAGGGAGGCGGTCCAGTATTATCCCGACGCGCAGGCTCCGCGTGACAGATAGAGGCTGAGCCGCAAGACAATTCGAATTCCGTCACACTCATGAATTAAAGAGATTGGCCTCCACTGCATGAAAGAGCAAGCGCGGCGGGAGTTGACGGCCCCTGCTTTTCTGAGCGACAACAGATCACTCGCACCGCGCGAAACTAAACTGCGCAAGAAATGAAGTTGAGGCAGCTAACTTATGGCAAATGCAAAAACGGATACACGGCGATCGAAGCCTCTGACGTTGGCCGCGATGAGTCTGGGGTTTGTCGTAGTACAACTGGACGTGACCGTCGTCAACGTTGCACTACAACATATAGAAGCATCCTTCAAAAGCAGTGTCGCCGGATTGCAGTGGGTTGTGAACGCATACACACTGTCTTTCGCTGCGCTGATTCTCACGGCAGGAGCGCTCGGAGATCGTTTCGGGGCGAAGCGAATTTTTATCACAGGCTTCGCCATCTTTGTTGCTGGCTCCATCGGTTGCGGATTTGCGCCGACTCTTTCCATCCTCGTTGCTGCACGAGCGATCCAGGGCGCAGGTGCGGCGATTCTCGTGCCATGTTCGCTTACCTTACTCAATCACGCTTATCAAGAGGAAGACGAACGCGGAAAGGCCATCGGCATCTGGGCTGCCGGGGCCAGCGTTGCGCTCGCAGCCGGTCCGGTTGTAGGAGGACTGCTGATTGCTGCCGTAGGGTGGCGCAGCATCTTCTTTCTCAATATTCCCATTGGCGCTGTCGGCATTTGGCTGACGATTCGATACGCTCAAGAGTCGCCCCAATCACAAACTAGCAGTATTGACCTTGCGGGTCAGTTCATCGGCATATTTGTGCTCGCCGATCTTGCCGCGGCGTTCATCAATGCCGGTGCACTTGGTTGGACAAACCCACTTATCCTCGCCGGCCTCATCTTTGCTGCAGTCGGTGCTGCGGCGTTTGTCTTTGTCGAAGCAAGAGTCAAGAACCCCATGTTGCCTCTGTCGCTGTTTCAGAACAAGACCTTCAGCGCCACGACTCTCATTGGATTGTTGACCAACATTGCCTTTTACGGCCTGTTATTTGTATTGAGCCTTTTTTTCCAACAGCTCAGACACTACTCCGCATTGAGGACGGGACTCGCATTTCTGCCCATGACAGCCGTCGTACTTGCCGCGAATCTCATCTCCCCGCGCATCTCAATACGGTTTGGACCCCGTGTCTCGATTCTCATCGGACAGCTACTATCGGCGGTCGGTTGTATCACCCTAATAGGAACAACCGAAAGGACTTCGTATGCAGCCTTGTGTGTTCCACTTCTGGCGATCGGTGCGGGTCTAGGTTTGGTGGTTCCGCCAATGACTTCAGCTCTATTGGGCACGGTTGGCAAAGAACGCTCCGGAATCGCGTCTGGAGTATTGAATACCGCACGCCAGGCAGGCAGCGTCGCTGGAGTGGCTCTTTTCGGATCTCTCGTTTCGGCAAAAAATCATTTTGTGCAGGGTATGCATCTGGTACTGCTCATCTCGGGAGTGCTCTTGGTGTCTGGAGGCCTCGCGGCATTTATGGTTGCCGGGCGATCGCGTTCTGGATTGTCAGACCCCGGGTAGCGCTGAATGCTCCACTGCGGGTCCCTTGGTACTACAGTTGTAGATAGAGCGCTGGCGGCGGCGAGCCGCGCTTTCGATAGTGGCAGCCGATGGCCTGGAATTGATGTCGTCTTCGCCATTGAGACTAATGCAGCAGATGTTCAAGACTGTGCCATCCGCGCCACAGCATTCCGGTGAGCAGATGGCTCAGTTCGGGTACGCTGAGTCGCACCTGCCCGTCGGGAGTTTGTTCTCCACGCGTGCGCAACACGGATAACGCGTCAAAAACGGACTGCAACACTTGGCCATGAATCTAGGCCTACAGAAGAAGCGAAAGCTGTGTTCTGTAAGCGGAAGAAACGATCTTGAAAAGCTTGCGCTCGAAGGTTGGGCCGCAAGAAGGCGGGAAGACCTGCTGGGGCTGCTCAACCAACTGGACAAGCAGATCGCAGAACTCGACGAGGCTGTGAAAGAGGCGGCGCAACTGCATCCGAAAGCGTAACTGCTGATGACACAGCCGGGAGTCGGACCGATAGCAGCGTTGGCATTTGCTCTGACCATTGGGGACGTCCGCCGCATTTGGCGCAGTAAGCAGGCGAGCAGCTACTTGGGTTTGATTCACGAGAGCACAGTTCTGGCGGCAAGCAGAAGTTTGGTTCGATTTCGAAACAAAGTAACAGTTTTGTTCGCATGTTGCTCGTGGAAGCTGCCCAATCAACGAGTCAGTGCGATGAGAGTTTCCGTAAGCAGTATGTGGCGCGTTGCCACCACAAGCCCAAGGCTCTGGCTAAAGTGGCGTGGGCGAGGAGATTGGCCGTGCGACTCTATTGGATGCAGCGCACCAACATGCCGTATCCGGAGATCGCCCGTATCGAGGCTAGCCCGGGGGTGGGAACGGTCGGCGAAAGCTAGATCGGCCGTCTGATTGGGTGCCCTCGCATCCAGCACTGGCTGGATGTCCGAATGAAAGCATCATGGTCTGTAGCGGATGACCGAATCGATGAGTGGTGGAGCGTTGAGAGCTTCCGCCGAGTGGTGATGCACAATGGATTCCCTTGGCCCCTGGTCCTCAACTGACGTGGCAATGAACGCGGTGCTCACCCACCGCCCAGGATTATTTTGTGCCTGACAACAGATTTGTTCTTATCGATGCCCTTCCTCTTCAAGGTCTTCGTCGGGTTCTGGTCAAAGTCAGCGTCTGAGGAGCCAGATACCTCGCTTTTCATCACCTCTCAATTACTTCGGTCACAAATGATGCAATTGCGGCCTTTGCACGTCGCGCAGAAGTTGGTGAATAAACGAGACGAGCATTTGGATCGCTGCCAGCTTCCGGATTGTCAAATGCGTGGTGTGTTTGAGTGTAGAGTTCAAAGCACACGTCATTGCCTGCGCTATCCATTTCCGCAACGACCGAAGCAATCGTTTCCATCGGCGATATTTGATCCTGGGTGCCTTGCAGGATCAAAACACGCGGACGAATGCGGGTGTCCATTCCCGTCGCAGCAGTCTTTAGCAAGGCTGAGCACAGGATAATTCCGACGACATCCGCGCCACTACGCGCGTAGTCTAGCGCCACCATTCCTCCGGCGCTATAGCCCAAGCACAGAATGGGAGTGTCAACAGGAACTTCTTGCCGCAGTCGTGCCACACATGCGGCCAGCGCATTGACACCTTGCTCACGATGGTCAATAAGGTTCTTCACCATTGGCCCAACTTGATCCGGGCTGTTCGGGGTGAAGCCATCCCCATACAGGTCGGCGATCACCGCCGCGCAACCCAATGCAACGAGATGGTTGGCGTGGTCGCGTGCCAGTGGGCTCCGTCCGCGCCAGTCGGGCAGCAACACGACAGCGGCTCTCGGATTCGAAGCCGCGAGTTTCGCGACTTTAAGGATCAGACCACGATAGCGTTTGTCGTTTGCTGAGTACTCAAACTCAGTTTCAGTTGTGTTGATCATCGAGTAATTCCTCCTTGGGGAATGACATGATTTTTCTCAGGTGATCGAGATAGATTATTTTGACGGAGTCAGGGAGCCACGTCACGGTGCGTATCAAACCACGATGCCCAGGCGAGGAGGACTACAGTCACAATGATCGAGGCGTAGTCAATTTGTCGTGGGCTTTGCGGTGGAGAACCGAATGGGATCTCCAGATACAGGAGGAGAAGCATGAAGAGAAAAGCGAAAAAGATATATTTACCAATCCGGTCCCGTGGTCTTGTTACGCGAACATACATCCAAACACCTATGCCGAAGATCGCGAATTCAAGAAACATTGTTCCTGGAATTGAGTTCCAAAGTCCAAGCCCGTAGCGCCCGTGGTCGCCGGGGTAAAGTGGCAAATCTGGACGATGG
>JBEKPF010000157.1:0-6828 GCA_049521035.1 Occallatibacter sp.
GCCATTGGCCGTTGCTGGCGCCGTTCGCTGGGCAACCACACCATTTCCATTCTGATCCTGCGTAACGGCCACAGCGTATTGGCCCGGAGGGCTGAAGCGCGGAAGGATGATCGTAACCCTCACCACTGCAGCTGGCAAAAACACAGATTGCAGCGAGCCTGGCTGGTCGCCTCGGATCGTACCGGCATCCCACAGGTTTACCGCTTCGGATACAACGGCCACATTCGCCGATGGAAGTTGCCGGTGCATTTCATATCGAGCGACCATGATGACGACCGCGCCGATCACGGAGCAGAGGACTACAGCGGTTACGAGTGTCCGTTTTCTCCGGCGCGAGCGATTTTCCTGCCGGAAGACAAGCAGCCTGCTCATGCACGTGGGACAGTTCACCGCGTGAGAGACTCTCGGGTCTGACAACGCAATCCCCTTCGCTTTTCGAGCTAGATCCCTGAGGAAGGCTTCATCAGGGCACGGACCGACAGGAGTCGTTTCGCCGGCAAGCACTCGCTCCTCGTGGCTCTGCGCAAGCCATGATTCAAAACGGTCCTCGGCGCGCGAGGGCCAACTCCAACTCAGCCGCATTTTGGGGATTCTCCTGGAGGGGAAAGACTACGGAGCACCAACCCCAGTTCTTGAAAGTATGCACGACGTACGGCGCTGTGGTCCATCTCTAGTTTTCCACCGATCTCCCGCCACGAATAACCGAGCCAGCGCCAGTCGAAGACAGATTGAGCGGTTGGCGAAAGGCGCGAAAGCAACTGTCTGGCATAGGCTCTCTGTTCTGCCTCTGGATGGCCGACGTAAAGCTGCTCCATATCGCGCATCGACCCAGACGGCAATTCGCGGCTGCGCTTCGCCGCGAGCTGCCTGGCGCGGCGCCGGATGACGCTTTTGATTCGTGCAGTCAGTTTTTGTTCCGGAGTATCGCTATGGCGGGCAAGGTATTGAGACGCATTATGAACGGCGTGGTCCATCAAATCGACTGCGGCATCGTGGTCATTGAGGTAAGTCCAAGCGCACAGGGAAGCGTATGACCATGCTGCGTGAGCAGCGGCCTCCAACTTCTGATCGGAAGCCGGGTGCCCGGTCGAATGGGCCCAACTCCACGTCAGCTCTTTCCAGCTACGACCTCTTGGCGGCATACACGTGAGTGGGCGCGGGGGGATTGACCACCGGTTAACTCGTAGTATAGACGACCGTTTTTGCGTTAAGTCCCGAGAAAATTCCGCACGTTTGCCACAAAACTCCTTCTGGAGTGCCTTTAGTAGGTATAGGGCCTCTTATGCGGAGCCTCAGGGGAGCATGGCAAGACTCCCCAGGGATCCGGCGGCTCGGATTGATCCTCAACGCGACAGAAGTGACGTCCGCTCCAGAGAGAATAACGGCCGTCGCTAGCTGAACGAGACATCGACGGAACGAGCGAGGACTCTCCGGTCTCATAGTGCTGCACCTTCAACCACGTTCGAAAATGACCTTCTTGGCCTTGGGAAGATCCCTATCGAGGCGCGTATGGCAACTCTCCCCAAATTGCCGGAGCGCTCCCTTGAGTGGAGTGCGGAAGCCATGGCCATGGCTGCTCAGGCCAAAGTGCTTTCTGGATCCAAACTTGAGCAGCTTGTGGTCCGCCTGCAGCGCCACAGCGGGCGGCCGAAGGAAGCGTGCTGGCGCTTCATCATCCAGTACGGAATCAAGGGACAGCAAGACCATCGACGATGGACCGAGACCGAGTTTGAGATCGTTCGCGAGGAGCTTGTGAAGCGATCGATCGAAGAAGTAGCGAGGAAGGTCAATCGGACACCGAAGGCGATTCGCAACATGCTGAAGAGAAATCACCTCAGCTTGCGCGAGATCCGGTGTGATTTGTTTTCGGTGGAGAGCCTTGCAAACGCCCTCCGGGTGCGAAAAGCGGAGGTCGTTTTTTGGATTGAACGGGGATGGCTCCAGGCATCCATCGCCTGCCGCGGCAAGCGGAGATCCTACACCATCACGCCCGAAGCGCTGATGAGCCTGTACAAGCAGCATCATGGCGATGTCTTGAAGCGCGGCATTCCGAATCAGGCCCTCTTCGAGGCGTACGTTCAGTACTGCTTTGCCCCAAAACACACGGTTGGAGAACAACTGCTGGATGTCCGGCGGGACAAACGCGAGCGGGCCGCTTACGCGGCAGCGGGAACCAGGGAACCTGATGACGATGAAGAAGGAGAAGAGGGTCAAGATGCGGATGACGAAGAGAGCTATCGCGGCGATATGGAAGGTTCTAACGGGACCAGGGAAGACTCACGGATCGAGTGTGAATGACGTCTGCCCGGCCTGCGGTGCAAAAGTCACTTTGCCTCGGCCATCGATTCGAGAGGTTATCGTGACCTCAGTTGGCGGGTGCCTCTTGGCGGTCATGCTGGTGTCCGCCTGCTGGATCACCGAACAATGGATCGAGCGGGAAGGCCAGCGGGTCCTCGACAACATGGTTTGGCACGAGCCGCTCGATAGCTGGAGTATGTGAATGATCTGGCCGACAAGTGCCCCAACCCGTGCTGGCGTGGAGCTTGAATCGATCCTTGCTGCTCTGGAACAATTTCCTGGCGATGTCAGCATGTATCCGCTTACCGGTCGTTACGCGCATGCAGTCTCGACCTGCCGCGAGATGCTTAAGACTTGCATGCCTGATTTAAGACTGGATGAGGGCGGCAACGGACGATGACCTGGAACCTCTCGAATTTGCGATACCTGACAGGCTTGGTAGATCTCTACTTTCGCTAAATGTTCGCCTATAATGGATTTGTGAAGCGGCCGGGCCATTCCGCGTTGCCTAAGGCCGATCGAAACCCTGCTGGACCTGTGACTTGTATCCTGAAGAAACAGGATTACGCCTACCACGGATAAAGAAGGACGATCAGCTTGGGACGACCATACAAGCTCGAATTGGAACAACTGGACGCAACCTACCGGTGGGCGCGTCAAGTCGACATTTCCGGGCTTGCGAGTGCCATCAACTGCTCGGCCGGACAACCGTTGCTTGCAATCGGCTCAGGCGGCTCCCTGAGCACGGCTTGTCTGATCGCCAACCTCGAACAGAGTCAGCGAGGCAGCTTTTCGAGCTTCGAGACGCCTCTGCTGGCTTCCCATGATCCAGAGTGTCTCGCCGGAGCCAGGGTTTTCATTGTCAGCGCACGAGGCCGCAATCCAGACGTACTCGGCTTTGCGAAATTTGCTGTCGCGGCCGAGCCGAATCGTGTGATCAGCCTGTGTTGCATGAAAGACAGCCCGTTGACGAACCTAATCCGTTCCTTTCGTAGGGGGGATGGCTTCGAGTTTGCCTCTCCCGCCGGAAAGGACGGGTATCTGGCGACGAACTCACTTGTGGCACTGAACACCATGATAGCTCGTGCCTATGGGGTTGATGCCCAGCTTCCACGGCATTGGGCCGGCCTATTCGATACAGAAGCTCTGAGACGCTCATTGGCCCCGACTGGAGGCAGCGCTGGAATAATCCGGTCGGATAAGATCCTGCTCCTCTTTGGACCCGAGACGCGCCCTGCGGCCGTTGATTTCGAATCGAAGTTTCACGAGTCAGGATTGGCAAACGTACAGGTCACCGATTACCGAAACTTTGCTCATGGACGGCATCTGTGGTTGGCTCATCATCCGGAAACGACGGTCATCGCGTTCATTTCCTCCAATGATCGCGCGATCGCAGAGGCAACACTGAAACTGCTTCCAAAAGGGATCAGATCGCTGCGGGTCGAAACCTGCCTCGAAGGGATCGCCGCAGCGTTTGCGATGCAAGCTGCAGTCTTTGAACTGGTGTCTCTATATGGGGAGGACCGTGGGCACGATCCTGGACGTCCTACCGTCCCGATGTTCGGGCGCAAGCTATATCACCTGAACGTTTTTCCGGTGCATTCCAGAGACTTGCGTTCGGTTGCAATCGTACGCAAGAGTCGGGCAAGGAAGCTGGCCGGCCTGCCCGATCTCTCTCAAACCGAATGGGAGGCAGCCTACGAGAATTTCAAGCGACAGTTAGCTGCGTATCGCTTTACGCAATGCGTGCTCGATTACGATGGCACGATCTGTGACCACAAAGATCGCTTCAACGGGATTGCAGCCGAAGTTGCGAAGTCGTTGATTGATCTCCTCGAAGGGGGATTTGGCCTCGGCATCGCTACGGGCAGAGGGAAATCGGTTCGTGAGGCTCTTTGCGCAGCGCTTCCGAAGGATCTCTGGCCCCTTGTCACAGTGGGCTTCTATAACGGTGCAATCGTCTCACCACTGGGTGACCAAAGCTCTCTGAATCAAGGTGAAACAGAGGCTTCCCAACTCAGCGACGCGGCCAGGATCATGCGGAACGCTAATATTCCTGGAGTCAAGGTGACGGAACGGCCCTCTCAGATAACCCTCGAATGGGTCGAGGGCGGCCCTGCCGAACCGCTCTGGCGTCATGCGTCGGTTCTGCTTGCCAAAGCCAGGATGGCGATGGTCCGTGTGGTTGCTTCCTCGCGATCGGTCGATATCATCGAATCGGCGACAAGCAAATTGAATGTGCTAAAGAGCATGCCTGGCGCAGGTTCGTCCCAAAGCACTACGCTGTTCATTGGCGATAGGCCGTCGTGGCCGGGAAATGATTTTGAACTGCTCTCCCAGCCTGGGTCGCTGAGTGTGGACGAAGTTGATTGCGATCTTGAGACTGGCTGGAATCTGGCGCCGGCAGGCGTCACCGGCAGCGCGGCACTATTGAATTATCTGGGTCAGATTCGCAAGTCAAGCAAGCACTTCCGGCTGGCACTGAGGAAATCATGAACAACCAACTTGCGGAAGAACTTTTGAGCAAGGTAATGAACTGGGGGCCCACGGACTTCAATCGGGTCGGCCTTCCTCTGCAGGCCATGGCCTCATACAAATATGACGAATACCAACAGTTCTCTCCCGGCATGCGATTCACGGAGAGTCTGGCGAGCTGGCTTAGTCAATTCTCTCCTAACGAGCGCTCGGCCGCGCTGGAATTCATTTTTCGTAAGCTTGTTTTCATCTCCACCGCGGAGATGAATCATCTGGTGTCGATCGCGTACCCTGACTGTATTCGGCCAATCCTTCTGGATCTCGCCGCCGCCAAAACGGGCGTCAACAAGTGGGAAAAGAAGAAAATTGCGGGGTCTCTGGCATTCCGGCTTCTTCAGCGAAAAACCCTGTTTCTCGGGTTGAGCGACGGAGCCCGAACGGACGTGTTTCGTCGAGTAAATCTGCAATTAAGCAACGAACAAGTACGCCTTAGTCACGAGATCAGTCCAGAACGGGTCGACGGGCTTCTGAAAGACCTGCGTTCCGCTTTGATAGAAATGGAAGAACCAGCGGCCGGCAAGGAGACTGCGGATAGGTCCGATGCAGTGTTCGAGGTCGTGGTCTTGATGGACGATTTTTCTGCCAGTGGAATCAGCTACCTCAGAACTACAGAGGAAGGGGCAATCGTAGGTAAAATCGGAAAGTTTCTGGTGCACCTCGCCGACGAGAAGAATCACCTCTCAAAGCTTGTCGTGAAGAGCGGCTGCGAAGTGATTTTCGTCTTGTACTTGGCCACAGCAAGAGTAGAGGACAGGCTGAGAGCGGAACGCGAAGGGCTTGAAAAACGGTTTGGAATCAAGATCAGCATCGTCGTGGTGCAACGCCTGCCGAATGAGATCACCGTAGTTCCCGGCACGGAACCTCAGGTCGATGCGTTGATCGAGAAGTACTATGACAACAGTAACGAGACCGACAGTACGTGGCTCGGGGGAACCGATCTGAAGTATGGGTTTTCCGCTTGTGGCCTGCCGCTGATTTTGGGCCATAATACTCCAAACAACTCGATTGGGCTCTTGTGGGCAGATGGCCCGCAGATGCGATCGCTATTCCCCCGCGTAACGCGTCACAAGGATTGAATTGATATGAGAGAGCCAAGAAACCCGTTCCGCCTGCGATCGGCCGAGGCAATCGAGAATGATGTAACTTTCCTAAAGCTCTTTGGCCCCGGCATGCTCGATCTACTGGGTAACGATCCTCACCTTTGGGACAAACCGCAACTGATTCGGAGTGCCCCAGGTGCGGGAAAGACCACGCTGTTACGACTCTTCACTCCTGCCGCGCTCGTGAACCTCCACGCCTTTAAGGGAAACGACGACCTCAAAGAGCTCTATCAGCGCATGGCCTCGCTTGGCGTAATCAACGACGATGGGCCACAGTTGCTTGGGGTCTTTCTGTCATGCGCACGAAACTACCGAATCCTTGATGACCTGGATTTCGAACCCGTACGCAAGCATCGGTTGCTCTTTGGACTGCTCAACGCCCGCATCATCTTGGCGACGTTGCGGGCAAGCCTCCATCTGAAAGGGCTGCGTTATCCCGAAGATCTTCCGAGAATCAAAGTTTCGCCGGAGGTACTCACTGAGATCCGGACCGGAGACCCTGAAGCGAACTCTGGGGTCCATCTTCATCGCTGGGCGACCAGTCTCGAAGAGAACGTCTGCGATGCAATCGACAGTTTTGATGGGGGAAATATCGCTTCGCTTCCCGGCAGTGACACGCTTTATTCAATCGCGCTGATGCGGCCTGGCGTGTTGATTCTGGACGGTGCGCCAGTTGCACAGCACCAGCTGTTGCTTCTCGATGACGTGCATCACCTTACCCATGGCCAACGAAGCCTGCTTTTGAAAACCGTCGCAGATATGAGAGCAGGAGTGGGGGTCTGGCTCGCCGAGAGATTCGAGGCGCTTTCGACCGACGAGATGCTTGAAACTGGAGTGACAGAAGGGCGAGATTACGAAGGCGAAATCCTGATCGAGCGTTTTTGGAGAGAGAGAG
>JBEKPF010000158.1:0-7563 GCA_049521035.1 Occallatibacter sp.
CACAAGGATCATACTGGCGCCTCGGGCATATGGGGCCCAAACGTTAAGTATATCGGTCATAGTACGACCCGGGACCACCTGCTGCGCTGGCCTGACTCTTCACCCGCTCCGACAGAAACCTTTGAGACGGAAACGACGCTCGACGTGAACGGCGTCAAGCTGGAACTTTCTTACAAGGGCCAAAACCATTGCGAGGGCAATATTTTCATCTATGCACCCAAGCAGAAAGTGCTCGCAGCCATCGATATCATCAGTCCTGGCTGGACTCCCTATAAGAACTGCGACGCTTCTGAGAGCTTTCGGGGTTGGATCGAGGCGCACGATCAGATTCTGGAATACGACTTCAACGCGATCGTAGCCGGACACACCAACCGTTGGGGAACCCGCGAGGATGCGATCACCTCGCACGAATACGCAAACGATATGGTCGCATTCTCACGAGAAGCACTTGAGCAATGCGGATATATGGATCTTCTGGAGCGTATCGGCTTCAGCAATCCTTGGGTGCTGTGGGATAACTACTTCAACGAAATGACCAATTACGCGACCAAAAAAGTCCTCACAAAAAAATCCAGCAACGGTCAAACGTGGGCCCAACGCCTCGCTGGCGCGGATGTGATGACTAAATACCATGTCTACTGCATTCTTGAGGCCATGCGGCTCGAATGGGGATTGCTCTCCAGGATGGAGTCGGAAGTCTTCATTCAGAAGTAATTTGCCAGGGATGGAAGCCATCTTGGAGAAATGAGGGTTCCTATGACGGACGACGTAATGGATCGACTTGAAATAAGAGAACTCATCGACAACTGGGCCCTCTGGCGGGATGCCGGTGATTGGGAGCGGTTTGCAACTCTGTGGGCAAAGGAAAGTTGGATTTCAGCAACATGGTTCCAGGGGACTGGCCCCGAATTTATAAGCGTAACGATTGAAGGCTGGAACCGTGGCATCAGCATTCTTCACTTTCTTCTCACAGCGAGCGCAAGTCGATGGAGTCGAGTGCGACGTCGTCTGCACGGGCCGTTTTCACGATCTGTTGGAAAAACAGAACGGACGTTGGTCCATGGTCTTGCGGCAGCCGACCTACGAGAAGGACATACTCATGCCGGTGAACTCATCCGAAGTTGTCAAGTTAGATGAGGCGAAACTTGCCCAATTTCCGATTGGGTACCGGCATCTTGCGGTTGTGCAGGAACTCGCAGGCTACAAAGTCAAGCGCGATATGCCAGGCTTAAAAGGACCAGATACCGAAGCGCTCTATGCTCATTGTCGTGCGTGGCTCCAGGGCGGCCCCGCTCTCTGGAAACGTTCCTAGAACACCACAATATACAGGTTGCAGCTCGCGGCACAGGTCACCTATCGAGAAGCTGAGCCTCATCATCGGTCTCTTCTCGGGCCAATGGGTCCACTAGTCTATGCCTCCGGAATCGGGACCGCAATGCGCAGGGAGTATACGAAAACCGTCGATGAGGAATTTCACGAAGAGAGCGGAACTATTGCACTAGGAGATCATTGTGCGCCCTTTCGTTCATTGCATAGCGAAACCAATAAATAGCATTCGCTTCCTTTTGGCGCTCCTTCCGCTCATGCTCTATTCCTCTTTCGCAATGGCTCAGGAACATGTTCCGGAACCCGCCGTCAACATCGGCGACACTAGCTTTCTGGATGGGGTTGGTGGGCCCGGCCTCCTAACAGAGACGATTGGAGATGCCATGCACAGGACAGAAATTGTGGATGGTGCAGGGCAAAAGGTTTCGGGGACGGGACAGGTCAACAGCACAAGCTCTCTAACGCACGTTGCGTGGCTAAGCGAATCTCGTCTTCTTGGAGCATGGTATGGAGTGGAGATTGTAGTTACAGCGGCTCACGTAGACGCCGGCCGCGACATGGCGGCTGGAGGATTCGGAGACTTGACGGTATCGCCTCTCGTTCTGCAGTGGGGACAAAAGAAAGTTGGTCCGATAAACCTCGATCAAAGATTGGTGTTCGATTTTGGACTGCCCGTTGGAAAGTACTCACCAAAAGCGGATGTGAACTTGAGCAGCCATGCATATATGGCGAATCCCCACTACGATTTGACAGTGCTTCCGTTCAAAAGAGTTGAGACAAGCTGGCGCATTCATTATCTCCGGCCCTCGGAGAACCGGAACCCGCCCTTGTCGTTCGGTGCGCGCTCGATACAGGCCGGACAGGCCATTCACCTCAACGGGACAATATCCTATCAATTAACCAAACACCTCTGGATCGGCAGTAACGGATATTATCTGAAGCAAATCAGCGACCCGAAGATTAATGGTATAAATATTTCGAATTCCCCGGAACAAGTAGGAGCCATCGGACCCGGTATGGTCTGGAACCACGGAGAATGGTCCTTCTATGTGAATGGCTACCACGAGTTCGGAGCCGAGAACCGTCCTACGGGAAACAAAGTTGTACTCAGGCTTGAGAGAGTGTTCGGTAATAAGAAAAAGGGAACATAAACAACGGCATGACGGGCATCGTTCGTGCACCTTCATTAAACGGCCTTCCATCCGAGCGATGCGTCCTGGACGACAGAATCTCGATGAGTGCCGGAATCTCCGCAGCACTCATCGACTCCCTGCTCTGGTTTGAGATTGGACCCTCAGTCGCCGATTACGAGCCCAAGGATTCGCAGGGCTTCGAGCAAGTCCGGATCGTCTTCACCCACTTTTCGTGAGTTCGGCTGGCGAATAGGGAACCGATCTGACAGGGTCCAGTCTTCGAAGACTGCCCAGTTCTCAATCGAGTGGCCATAACGGGAGTGGTAGAAGACTCCTTCATATCCGCGCTCGAATGCGATCCGGCCAGCCCGCTGTGTCAATAGGCGGGACTCAGCCCGTTCAAGCGAACTCAGGTCGATGTCCTCCATCCGAAGTTTCACCGCGGTCCTGGCCAACGCCAATCTGAGATGACTGACCCATGCAAGGGCATAGATGGCCGCATATTCGCCTTCGACATTTGCGCCGCCAATGCAGCGACCTTTGATCCATGCTTTGCGAACTGGGCCGAATGCAGTAAAGTCCTCCTCGCCGTTCTCCATGAGTGCCAGATCTGCGACGAAAGATACGTCTACGCGGAAAGGGGCCAGGGTTTCAATGAAGCATCCCAGCCGTTGCGAAGACGCATACAGAACCCTGTGCACACCCGCCGGATCGTCGAAACGGTTGCCGAAGGTCCGGTCCTCCTTGGCATAGGCCCAATCAGGAACCGCCCACGCATCGTCATCTCGGCCGACGCGGAAAAGCGGCTTCGGGGCCGCTTCGATTCGAGATTCACGAATTCGCTCCTAGCCGCCAACGAGGAAAGCTCGTGCGGCTCCCATGATCTCCGGCGCGACGGTCTCCAGATCGTTTTCCCTCATGAGCCGAAGTGGGACGCGATCACCGAGTTCAGGGTTCAGGCCGGTGAGCCAGGATTGGATCACAGTCGGATCTTCTCTTTCGGCGAGCATCCGGACCATTTGGAAGGCAAACCTCAGACGCTGCTCGGCATCACCATAAAGCTCGCTTCCGTTCATCCACCGATCGACGGCGCGCACGTCCCGGACGCCGCCAACGTAGGCGGTGAGTTTGCGGCCGATGAGGCCGACGAGCTGCTTGACAATCTCCGGGATGGGGACGCGAAGCGCTTCACGATGCGCCGCAAGATCGGGACGAGATGCTGGAACGGTTGCCATTCGGACCTCCTGCAAATCTAAATCTAGGCCATTTTACACATAAAAAGCAATTAAATTACACATGAATGCCCAAGTGTGGCGCTTAAGCTCGGTCGTGCAACGAGAGGGTACTCGTCGCTTGACGTGCAGGGGGCCACTTCTCAAATAAGCTATGTGTTTGAAAAATAGTCGGTTAAGTCTTTCAGACGTGGGTTCTTCAGGTTTTAACGTCAATGAAGCTATCTAGCTGATCGGAAAAGGCTTAGCGATGGCAATGTTCTTCGCTTTTCTTATGCTTTTCGTCTGTAAGCTATTAAAAATAAACATGTTAGTGGTGGAGGCGGCGGGAGTCGAACCCGACATCAGCGTTGAAAACACTCAACTTACTGATTCTGAGAATGCCAGCAATGCAGAGAATGCCACGATTTCCAAATCTGCTGTACAGTCACTGTACAAAGTTTGCCAGGAATTCCCAGAGCTCCAACCTTCGGACTTCCCCGCTCCGTGCAAGAACACTCTGAAGCGCCTTTGCAGTATTTCAGACGTCGGCCAGTGCAAGCCACAAGGAAATGGAGATGTTGCGAACATGCGCGCCCTCGATCTGCAGACTGAGTCTGGAGAATTCGGCAAGGTTCACTTTGAAGTTGCGATCACTGAGTCGTCTTCAGTCTTGTTGACGAGGGTGTTACGTTTGGAAGCAGTTTGTTTTAACCCTGTTTCGTGATCGAGACAACTCGGGCAGACCCTCATGCGGACAATGCGGTCGGATGACGCCTCCTCGACCTCGGCTCGACTCTTGTACCCTGTGCTCCGGCTCTGCAGATCGGTGACCCTCTCGACGAACTTCTTCTTCGGTAATTGGTACATCGCGCCCCGCGCACCTTCAAATTGACAATTCAAAGCCGCCAGCGCCTGCCCATAAGCCAGCGCTTCGGTCACCTTTGCTTTCGTGAGGCCTCTCAAAGATCGTCTGCCATTACTGAAGAGTTGATGAATGAGACCGGCACTCGTCCAATCGCCAGCGCCGGCGGTATCTTTGATCTTCACATCGTAGGAAGCAAGCGAAACCCAGCTAACCGTTCGATTATGACCGCGAAGCAAAAAACGCAGCCCCTCGGCTCCGAGGGTTTGTATTTCCAAAGCGGCTTCATGGTTGCTTAACAGATCGCTGAACCCTTTTGCTCTCTGATCAGAATATTTGAGTACGTCGCAAAGGCGAAGCATCTCGACGAAGTGCGCGGGATCCTGAACCCCAGACGGCTCAAAGATCACAACCGCACCTTTGCTCTTGCAATGCTCCGCTAACGCGAGCGTCGATCGGGATACACGATCGGTAAAGAACGCCGAAGCACTGGTGATCCCAGGTTTCAGGTGCTCGACTGCTTCTGCAAGCACGGGGCGGTAACTCGGGAAGTACGCACCGCAATCAGGACACGTCCAGAAAAAACGATGCTTAGGTGCCCCGTCCTTGCCGAGAAAAATCTTCTCAACCACGATCGGTGTTGGGCAAGGGGAACCCTCAGCCAGATGAGTCGTATCTACTCCCCAACGTTCAAGATCCGTTTTGACAAAGTCACCTGCCTCATCCGAGGAAAGTCTACTGATGGGGGTCGCCTGCCACCCCAGATACGAGAGTGCGGCGGTGACATTTCCCGTCGTTCCTCCGCCATAGAATCGAGGCGTGAGCGGATCTTCAATCCCGATGACGATATCCAGCGCAACAAAGCCCGAACTGATTAGACGAGGCTGATCATTTTTACTAGTTTTCATAACATTCTCCGGCGAGCCATAGCCCGTGGATGACCCCGTCTCCGGCAAGCCAAGTCAATTCCGCCATATCAACGGCGACTCGATGTCCGTGCGCTTCGATATGAGCGATCGCCACTCGGGAACCTGCTCTCTTCAACTCGTACGCGGCCAGAAGAGCTCCGATAGATAAGAGTTTACTCGACAATGCCGATACGATCGCGTTCGACCCGCCGAGCGGCTCAAGGGATCGAGAATAGTGATTGATCGCCTGAACAAGCTGGCGGTAAACCTCGAACGGGTTCGTCTCGGAAGCATACAGGAAATTTCGGGGATCAACTCTCAGGCTGTCGAATAGAAGGGCGCGGTGTTCCAGGATGAGGTCATCTCCCCGCCGAGGATTCAAGGAAGGCGCCGGCAGTAATGGACAGACCTCGGATGGTCGAACAAGATCATAAATTCGCTGGAGCTGTGTGCCTTGGTTCTCGCCGAGTAAGGGAAACCATACTCGCGGTTTAGAGGCTGCAGATTCCCGCTCCGCGTCGCCCCGAAACGTGTGGATATAATCTGCCTCCTCATCTAGTCCTTCTTCCAGAATCAGACTATCGACTTTCGGATTCTCGTCGGCCAGTAGGAAGAGATTCATGCGCGGAGCAGTCTGGCCATCGATGATGTGCAGTAGCTTGGCGACAATTGGCAGGAAAACGCTTCGCGGCAGGGCACTTATGTCGACGATAATGTCGGAAATACCCTCGAATTCCGCAGCATTCTTGAAGAGCCCTTCGGCGGAACGGCTCGTAGTACGCCGCCGCTCGGCCGAGAACATATTGATGCTGCGGGGCGAGACGGCGTCAGCGGGCACGAGTTCTGTAAGCGTCACCATATTCGCTTGTACAGCGCTGTCATAAAAGCGTGATGGAGATTGGTCCCCCTCTTCATAGGTCAGCAGTACGACATCGAGAGCAAGGGAAGGACAAACCCGACGCAAAAGCCTCAGTCCGCTGAGCATGCGTGGATCGAAGCCACGGCCCAAGATGAAGCGGACCTTCTGCGGTGACCCATTGAAATGTGCAGTGAACAGGGCTTCGAGATCCTGGCCAAAGGCGCGCGCGTACGTCGACCAACGTTCTGGCATGTGACCTGCCATCAGAGAAGAGCCTTCTTTGCCTCGTAACCAGCAGTCATCCACACATAGAGATCCCGCAACGGGCGCTCTTTGAATCCACCATATTGCAGCGGAAGATCGTATGACACACAGAGTAACCGATTGAGGTTCAGCACCATCCAGGTGTTGCCCTTGACGCGGCGATCGAGCTGGGCTTCCAGCAGGTTATTTGCAATCGCTGCAGCCAAGACATCCGCAACAAGTCCAAACTCCGGATTCTTCGCCAGGAAGTCTTTGTTTTGAAGCTGCTCACGTTCCTTCATGGAGATGGCAATTCCGGTCACGCCTGGATCATAAGGCGCGGAATCCTCATAGGTTCGTGATTTGCAGAAGGTTCCGATTGAAGAGAGCAGCCTGTGCACCTTCTCGCCATAGCGCGCCCGGCGCGGAATCTCGCTCCAGAACGACTGCGACGCTTCTCGCAACAGAGCGTCCTGCCTGCCTGCATTGAGGGTCGTTGACTTCGAGATCAAGCTGGAGGCCACGACCTCCTCGAATTCATCCCCTGCCAGGCGCATGAACTGTTCAATGTTCCACGATGCCAGGTTTGCAAGCTTCTTGGTGCCAAAATAATACGGAAGATGGAACTCCTGCGCGAGAAACAGCTCTCCTGCGGCGCGGATGCTTGAATCGCTCCGTTCACGCAAATCCGCAGAACTAAGTGGAAAATCGAACGACCTCTGCTGATTTCGCAGTTCGCGGTAGATCAGAATTTCAAGCACCCTCCAGCCAATTGCTCGGTCCCTGGCGCCTCCAGACTGTCGTTCCTGCGCCTCAATCCAGTCGGTGAAGAGTATGCTTCCCCGCGACAAGGCGGTGACACGTTCTCGGACAACCGGTATGGTCGTGTCATACTTGCTCTGCCATTCCGCGCCATCGAGGGAGGCTTGTAGGCACGAGTCAAGAGATGTTACCTCGACGGTGAGTGCAGAGCTGGCACGTCTGTCCGCAACGTTGTTTAGAAGATTGGCGAACTTGG
>JBEKPF010000159.1:0-6711 GCA_049521035.1 Occallatibacter sp.
ACGATCAACGCCTCCACCTCTTCCCTGTCCGTTGCACAAAGCAGCAGCGGAACCGCCACGCTCACCATCGCTGGACAAAACGGTTTTGCCGGTGCCGTCACCTTCTCGGCAGCCGGCCTTCCGAATGGAGTCACAGCTACGTTTTCTCCGAACCCAGCAACGGGGGCCAGCACGCTCACACTCGCAGCAAGCTCAACAGCCGCTCTCGGTTCGGCTACTGTGACCATCCAGGGCGCTTCCGGTGCTTTGAATGCCACTACCACGTTGGCTCTCACAGTTCAGGCAGCGCCAAGCTTTACGATCAACGCCTCCACCTCTTCCCTGTCCGTTGCACAAAGCAGCAGCGGAACCGCCACGCTCACCATCGCTGGACAAAACGGTTTTGCCGGTGCCGTCACCTTCTCGGCAGCCGGCCTTCCCCCAGCAACGGGAGCCAGCACGCTCACGCTCGCCGCAAACTCAACGGCCACTCTCGGTTCGGCTACCGTGACGATCCAAGGCGTCTCTGCATCGTTGAGCGAAAGCTCCAACATTGCGTTGACGGTGAGCCCCTTACCTACCTTTTCGCTTGCGTTAAGCCAAAGCTCCGTCACATTGGCGCCGAATCAAACAACATCCCTGCACGTCCTACTATCCTCTTCTCAGGGGTATCAAGGAACGGTTCAGCTTAGTTGCTCAGGTCTGCCGGCCACGATCACTTGCTCCTTCTCTCCCACGAGCGTTACATTGCCAGCGTCCAGTGGCGACTCCACTCTCACTCTCACGGAGCTGCCTACAACCGCCTATCTCGCTCCGAAAACGATGCGTATACCGTGGTCGCTTGAGCTATCGTGTTGCGGCTTGGGCATATTGGGATTACTTCGGGCGCGACGGCCTATCCGATGGTCGTCGAGGAGTCTTTTTGTACTGGCGCTATTGCTCGGTGCGGGATTCTTGGGGATGGCAGGTTGCGTGCAGAGTCTCCCCCATCATACGTACACAGTGAGCGTGACCGGGATCGATGCTAATCAACAGAGCCACACTCTGGCTTTCACGCTCGACGCAACCGAATAGAGAACGTTCTTTACGGCGGTTCTCCAATTCATATGAAGTCTTAGGCGCCGTGGGTCCGATCTTTTCCAATTGAAGAACCACTATATGCGTTCGTAGCTTCAAGACTGGCGACTAGCGAGAAGACCCGAGATTATATTCCTGATCCGAAAAGTACGATGGTGTCTAGAAACCATTTAGCTCTGCTGACATCCTTGTTCGGGCATTCAAACGGCAGGCAGCAAGAGGCGATATCGGTTGAAGGCCAAACCGTGCAGGGGGGGTTCCGATACTGGCGAAACCTCGAAATCCGCTTATGGCGATGCGGGGACCTGGTCTAGAAGCGATCGCGGAGATAGCGGTTCCAGTACATGATCACACCAGTGGCGCTGAGGATCGAAAGGCTGATTCCAAGAAAGAACCAGCCTATTTTGATTTCCAGTCCCCAAAGCGTCCCGAAGTGTAGAGGATGCATGGACCACATGAACCAGTCGCCGGCGGAGTGGTTCTGGCCATAGTGCCAGATGGTAAGAACCTGTGCATTGGTAGCGTCGATCGCCAAAATGTCGCGATGCGAAAAGTCGCCCGGGTCGCGCAGATCCATCTGTGCGTAGACCAGCGCTCCTCGAAGAGAAGGATCACTGAGGCCGAAAAGGCGACCGCGTGGCGATGCCTGCTGAGCAGCGGCAAGGATGGCTCGAAGGGTTGCGCGGCGAGTGCCTGATGAAAGCGTCTGAGACAGTGGCGGGGAGACCATTCCTTGCAGTGGCGATATTGCATTCACAACGGAGACAAACTGTTTGTAACAGCCGAAGTAGATACCGGAGATCGACCACCAGACGACGATGGCGAGCGTCCAGACACCGATGGCATGGTGAGCATCGAAGTTGATTCGGCGCCAGTTTCGATTGAGATCGATGAGCAAGGCGCGGGTCCAGTTCTTGAGCCCCTGCCACCAGAGAAGAAGTCCGGTGACTGAAAGCAGGAGAAGGATTGCTGCTCCGACGGCATTGATCTGTTCACCATATGTGTTGCCTAGCAGCAGATACACATGGAGGTCGTGAACCCAGGTGACCCAGGTCTCAGGCTGGCTGTGGAGGGACGCGGTGACCGGGTCCGCTACGAGATTGAACTTGTGGCCGGTTGCGCTGACTGCGTGAAGGCGATAGGCGGGAATTGTGGGCCAAGGGGTGTCTATTTCGCTGACGCTCGCGCCAGGGTAGTAGTGCAGAAACTGCTGCATCACATCGGGTATTGAAGCCATGTGAGTTGCAGTGAGTTTGGATAGGCCGGCAGGCAGTGTGGTCGAGGTCAGTTCATCCTCGAACACGAGAATCGCTCCGCTGACAGCGATGATCACGACATAAACAGACACAATGATGCCGGCCCAGAGGTGAATCTGGAAAACGGCCCTTCGAAGAAAGAGCTTGCGCGGATCGTGCACCAGATTGTGCAGAAAGGTCACGGGCGCCTCGCTTTTGCGGATGGCTTGGTGCGGATTCAGTCCAAGCTGATTAGTTGCCGGTGTGAGTGTCGTACCAGGCAAGGATGCGGGTAAGTGAATCGATTTGATGCTCGCGCTCTTTGAAAATATGAGGCTCGCGCGGGTAGCGGACCATGACTGCGTCCTTACCAAGGAAATGCAGGGCGTGATAGAACTCTTCGCCTTGGGAGATGGGAACACGCGGGTCGGCTTCGCCGTGGAGGATGAGAACCGGGGTATGGCACTGAGCGGCATAGCGCACCGGCGACTCACGATCATAGACCTGCGTGTTGGACTGGAGTTCGCCCAAATAACCCTGCTCAAAGCGTGGGGAGATATCGGTGGTTGTGGCCATGCTGTAGAGATCGGTAACCGCTGCTCCGACCATTCCGGCTTTGAAGCGGTCCGTGTGGGTGACAATCCACGAGGTCATGAAGCCGCCGTAGCTCCAGCCGCCTACAACAAGGCGGTTGGGGTCGCTGATGCCTTGTGCGATAAGAAAGTCAACACCCGCCATGATGTCCGAGTAATCGCCGCCGCCCCAATCCTGGAAGTTGGCCTCGGTGAAGGCTACTCCCTGGCCCTCGGAGCCCGTTGGGTTGGCAAGCAGGACTACGTATCCGTGCGAAGCGAGCAGCGTCGCGTAGTTATACCAGTTGCCGTTGAAGCCCATCGTCCAGGCCTCTTCAGGCCCGCCGTGAATGTGAACAATGGTCTTGTAACGCGTGCCGGATTGGTAGCCGGGCGGCAGCACCACAACTCCGTAGATTGTGCGGTGGTCGTTAGAGTTGCTCCACGAGATCTCGCGTTGGGTGCCGATATTCCAGTCGGCTACCTGGGGGTTAACAACGGCAAGAGGTTGGGAGTGGCCGTTATGCCAGAGATAGGGATCGGCAGGCTCGGTTGGGGACTCGCCGAGAAAGCTGAAAGCCTGGCCGTCCGGAGCGACATTGAACGATTCACTTGCGACGGGGAGACCGGCGACCGGCGCGAAGGTAAAGGTGGATGTGTCCAGGTCGACAATTTCGTAATGAGTGGCAACAATCTGGGCGACCAGCAGATGGGAGCCGGAGCCAAGCCATTGCATTTCGCGCACGGTGCCGTGCAGCTTCGACTCAAGCTTGATCTCCGCACCGTCGGCAAGAGTCTTGACGAAATGTTCGTCTGTAATGTTGCGCGGGGTGAAGCGCGAGAAGGCGACGCGGCGGCCATCGTGCGAGAAGGTTGGCTCGGCGTAGCCGGAATGCTCCTCGATCGTGCGGAGAATGGCGCCGGAGTGGGTATCGAAGAGGATCACCTTCGAGACGCGCCAGTAGTCGTCGAGTCGGGGGGTAGGCGAGACACGGGAAACGATGGAAGATCCGTCTGGGGACCAATCGATGGTGTCGACGTTCAGGTCGGAGGTAGTGAGCAATCGTGCCTGGCGCGAGGCGAGATCGAAAATCCAGAGCCTGTCGAAGTGGTAGTCGGTGTCGACCACTTTCTGATCGTTCTTAGCTTTCTTGCGCTCGGTCTCTTCGGGCGAATCGGTGTCAGTGCGGATGAAGGCGATGAATTTGCCGTCTGGGGACCACTTGAACGCTTTGATGCCACCGGGCAGAAATGTAAGCGGCTCGGCTTCTCCGCCATCAAGTGCAATCAACCAGAGTTGCATGGCATCGGGATCCACTTCGGGCTTCGAGTCAGATTTGGAATCCTTCTCGGATTTTGCGTCCTTTGGGATGGGTGGGGCGGGAATGTCGTCGCGTTTGGTACCCGGAGCCAAAGAGAAGTGGAAGGGTGAGGGTTGGTCGCCACCGAGCGGGTTTGGACGATTGGAGAGGAAGGCTAGATGCTTGCCATCTGGCGACCATGCGGGCGAGTCTTCAGCACTGCCACTGTAGACGAACGGCCGTGCTGCATGGACATTCTCCGCGGCCGCAAGCCAGATGTGGGCGTCGCGGGGCTTGCCGGCAGCAACGGGTGTTTCGACTGTATAAGCCACGAGTTTGTCATCGGGCGAGACGACGGGGGTTGCGACTCGCTTGAGATTTGCGATGTCGGCTGGCTGGATTTTGGCCTTCTGAGCGTGTGCCAGTAACGGAAGCAAAACGATTGCAATTGCCAGCGCGCGAATGCCCCTGTTCGTGAACAACAAAAGAGACGGTTGACGGCGTTGCAGCGCGATGCAGACAGCGTCACGAACCATCAGGTTCAACGGAAATGCTTTCTTCATCCAGATCCTCCAAGAACTGGAACAGCATTTATGCAAGAAGGGCGCGAAACTACTCGCGCCCTTCTTATATTCTGCATTCTAGAAGCGGAGTTTGAGCGCGAACTGCAGGGACCGCGGCGCGCCGATCTGGTACAAGCTGCTGAAGCCTCCATCGGCGCCTCCGCCGCCGAGGCTGGAAGCGAGAGTCTCCGACGAAATGCCAAAGTACGGGTTAACGGCTCCGTAGCTGGTCAGGATGTTGCGTCCGTCGTTGACTCCCACGTCGCCGAAAAGGGGATGGTTGAAGACGTTGAAAGCTTCGGCGCGGAAGAGCAGGTCGATGCCTTCTCGAATGGGGAAATCGCGGCGAAGGGCCACGTCCTCTTGCCAGACGTCGAAGCCGCGAAGAGAGTTGCGTGTAAGATCGCCCTGGCTGAAGCTGCTGGTTGGCACGCTGAAGGCTGCGGCATTGACGACCTTTCCGCCAGGGGCGGAAGGCTTGTTGAGATAGAACGGCACGCCGGGAACAATGTTCGGACGCTGATTGGCCGCAGTCTCGTTCCATATCAGACCGTAGGAGAAGACGCCCGTTGTAATGGTGATGGGCGCGGCGCTATTTGAGCGGAAGAGGCTGTCGACGGCCCAGCCGTTGGCGGCATAGCTGAGGAATGAATTGTCTGCGTTGACCTTTGGGACCTCGTATGTGATGGCGGTGGTGAAAGTGTTGCGTACATCGTAGTCCGAGTCGCCGTAGTCGAGACTCGGACTATAAATTGTGTGGAAGGGAATCGGCAGGGCGACGCTGGAGCCATTATCGAGGCCATGCGACCATGTGTAGGTCGCCAGAAACTGCAACCGACGCCACGGACTCTGTTTGAACTGGACCTGGAGTGCGTCGTAGTTCGAATAGTCGTTATTGGTGACTACGTCGAGATAGCCGAAGTTGGCGTTGGCGCCCATAGCGGGGGTCAGCATCTCGTTGCGCAGAAGGTCGCTGCCGTGATTGCCAACGTAGGTCATCTGCAGGCTGCGGCTGGCCCCCAGATTCTGTTGAAGTGATCCGTTCCACATGTACACTCTGGGATCGCGCAGGTTCGGTTCGAAGGCAAAGACGTATGAGTAGGGAGGATCGAGTGTGAAGGGAATAGGTGCAGCGGCGGCCACGCTGAGCGGATAGGCTCCTGCGGCGCCGTAGAGGTATTCAGACCGTCCATAAGGGAAACCAAGCGTCCCTTGTGCACCTTGCTGGTCTCCCAGGCCGTAGAAGACGCCACCGCCGCCACGAATCACGGTTTCGAGTCCCGCCGATCGGTGAAGCGCGTAGGCAAATCCGAGACGCGGAGCGAAATTATGCTTGCTTGCGTACCACAAGGGCGTGCCCTTGGGAGCAATCGTTGCGTTGGCCGGATCGTCAAGGTTAGTCGCTGTATAGAAGGGATGACCGGTACCTTCGGATGGTGGCGGATCGTAGTCCCAGCGCAGCCCGTAGTTGAGCGTCAGGCCAGACTTTACTTGCCACGAATCCTGAGCAAAGAAAGATACGTCGTTGAAGATGGGCCTCAGTTCCGAGGTATCGTATGTATCAACGCCGGCGTAGCCATTGGTCGGTATCTGCGTGGTGACCAGTTCCTCAACGCTGTCGAAGTCGTAGGAAATATCCCACGGGCGATAGCCGTTGGTCGGCGTGAGGTGACGGATGTCTGTGCCGAATTTGAAGCTGTGCTTGTCTTTTGTCCAAGCGAACGTATCGACGTAGTTGAGCTGGCGCTGGTGGTTGGTAGCATCGTTACCAACATAGTAGTCGGTGGTGCTGTCGTTAAAGAAGAGAGCGAAAACCGAAGTCTGGATCGTATAGATGGGATTGGACTGGAAAAGATAGCTGTTGGTGGGGATAGTCGCTCCGCCGAATGCGATCGGAACGACCGTGGTCGCGCCCTTTGCGTGACTGATATTGAATCGGAAGTCATTGACCATGGTTGGGCTGACGAGGTAAGTGGCTCCCGCG
>JBEKPF010000160.1:0-6352 GCA_049521035.1 Occallatibacter sp.
CGGCATCGGCGTGCAATTCTTGCCCGAGCAAGGCCGCCTGCACGGACTCCAGTCATGGTCGCGAAATCAGGCGGGTAGAGGAAGCCGGGATTGAATTTGGGATGCGCCGGTTTCATCGGGCGTTTTCCATCACCTTGCTCACATTAGCCGGTGTTCTCATTCTGGTTGATTTCGCTTTCGCCCAAACATTCTGGCAACGCGCGGCGCTGATCGCCCTTCTCTTCGCATTCGGTTCGACGATCCATAAAATAGCTCGCGAGATCGCTTCCTAGAACTCGGCTTTTCAGGCAATCTGTGCGGTTCCGGTCGGTTGACCGCCAATCCGCAAGTTGCACCTGCACATTTCCCGGCGAGCCACCATTACTTCGGCATATCCCGGTGCAGCGCCTTCACCTGGTATCCAGTCTTCGTGAGCCGTTTGCGCATCTCTTCCGCCATCATCACGCTGCGGTGCTGACCGCCAGTGCAGCCAAAGGCCACGGTCAGATAGCTCTTTCCCTCCTCCACGTAATGCGGCAAGAGATAAAGCATCAGCTCCGTCACCCGCTCCAGGAACTCCTTCGTCTGCGGAAACCCGTTGATGTACGCGGCTACCTTGGGGTCCTGACCGGTCTTCTTGCGAAATTCCGGCACAAAGTGCGGATTGGGCAGGAACCTCACATCGAAAACCATATCTGCATCCACCGGCACGCCGTTCTTGAAGCCAAAACTCAGGCACGAAACCAGCAGGTGCTTGGTCTGGTCCTCCACGCCAAATCGCGCCTGAATATGCGCGCGGAGCTCATGCACGTTGAAGTTTGATGTGTCGATCAGCGTGTCGGCCACGTTGCGAATCGGGTCCAGCAGTTGCCGTTCCTCCACGATCGACCGCGACACCGTTTCCGATTTCCTCAGTGGGTGCGGCCGCCGTGTCTCCGAGTAGCGCCGGACCAGCACGGCGTCCTGCGCATCCAGAAAGACAACCCGTGTGGGCAATATCTTTTTTACGCTTTTCAGAATCTCCGGCAGGCGATCAAGCGTCGTTCCCTCGCGAATATCCACCACAATCGCGGCTTTCTCCAGCTCCGCAGAAGCACCCACCAACCCTGCAAAATCCGGCAGCAGTTCCAGCGGCAAGTTGTCGACAGCGTGAAAGCCAAGGTCCTCAAACGCCTTGAGCGCCGATGCCTTGCCGGCACCGGAGATTCCCGTGACGATGACCAGTTCCTTGTGCGGCTTCTTCAGTTTCCTGCCGCGTTTGGCTGCCGCCGCCAACTTAAACCCACGCACAGGTTTTTGTGCCGTCATGGGCACATCCTAACACTGACAAGCTGGCCGCATAGCAAAACCAGAGATGCCGTATCTCAAAGCCATCGTATTCAAGTCGACGCGACCATCAGGAAGCGGCGACCTAGAACAAACTGAGCGAGACACATCTTCTCTGGTTTTGCCGCAGGCACTGAAGAGCCGCCTTCAGGCATCAAGAGGCGGAACATCGGAAGCCATGGTCGCCTGCCGGATAGCCTGCGCTGCTTCCAGTGCACCGCACAGAAAGTCACCCTGACCCAGTTCGCAACCAATGCGGCGCAGCGCCTCCAGTTGTGCCGGCGTCTTGATTCCCTGCGCAACCACCTGCATGCCAAGGTTGCGGCCCAGATGAACCAGCGACTCAAGCACCGCCAACTGCCGTCCTGTGGATGTGGCCTTCGCCGTCAGTATGGGATCCAGTTTCAGCATGTGAATGGGTAGCCGCACAAGGTAATTGAGCGGCGCCAGGCAGGAGCCAAAATCGTCGAGCGCGATGCCTACATTGCATTCCGCCATGCGCTCCAGAATTGCCGTCGCGGCCTCCGGGTTTTCGTTCAGTGTGGTTTCCGACACCTCAAAACACAGGCGCGATGGCTCGACCCCGCTGCCGGCAAGCGCGGCCTTCAACTGCGGAATCATCGACACATGGTAGAACTGCCTCTGCGTCACATTGACGGTCAGCGTTAGTTCCCGTTCTGCGTTCTCATCGGTCCATTGCCGCAACTGCCGGCACGCAGCATCCAGAGTCTCGCGTCCCAAAGTGATGGAGACTCCCGTGTCTTCTGCCAGCGAAAGCAAGTCGTCGAAACTCGTGACCGAGCCGTCTTCCTGTCGACAGTGCAGCAGAGCCTCGAAGCCTTCGATCTTGCCACTTTGCAGCTGGTAGACTGGCTGGTACAGAAAGCCAAACTGCCTGTAATCCAACACCCGGCGCAACTCCCGTTCGCGATCCTGCTGGCTGGTGAAGTGCATTTCCAGGTGCTCATCAAAAATCTCGTACCCGCCGCCGCCTTTTTCCTTGGCGCGATACATGGCAAAGTCCGCATCCCGAATCAGCAACTCAGGCCGCGTGTGGTCAGATCCCGCCAGGGCCACGCCGATACTGGCGCCAGTCTGGATCACACGCCCCAGGATGTCGAACGGCCGCTGCATCTCCGCCGATACACGGCGAGCCACGATATCCAGGTCCCCGATGTTCAGAATGTTCTCCACCAGCACCCCAAACTCGTCGCCACCAAGCCGCGCTGGCGAGTCCTGTGGACGCAGCGCCGCCCGCAGCCTTTGCGATACAGCCACCAGCAAAGCATCGCCCGCTGCGTGGCCCAGTGTGTCGTTGATCTCCTTGAATCGGTCCAGATCCACAAACAGAACGCCGCATCCCTGATCGCGCCGCCGCATGCGGCGATTGAGCGCAACCGTTACCCGGTCAAGGAAGAGCGCCCGATTCGCCAATCCCGTTAACGCGTCGTGCAGCGCATCGTGCTGCAGTCTGGCTTCCTTCTGCTTGCGTTCGCCAATGTCGCGGAAGCTCAGCACGTACCCAGCCTTGGCGCAACCCACCAGCAGCGGCCCCGCCAGAACCCCGACGTCCAGCATGTGGCCGCTCTTGCTCATGCGTACCGTCTCAATGCGCGCCAGACCCTCCTGATCCACCCTCATTTCCAGCAATGCATGTTCGTGCCGGCGATTCTCCGGCACAATCATCTCCCACAAATCGCCTTCGCTCGCTTCCTCTGCGGTGAACCCAAACATCCGCGTAAACGCCGGGTTGGTGTAGAGCACTCGCCTGCTGTAAACAATCACCAGCGCCTCGGGAACACTGGAAAGTACATCCTCCATCAGCCGCAACCGTGGTGTCTGTACTGCGCCCTTGGGACACGCAATAATCACCGCATCGCACGGATCGCGGTCAAGCGTGCGGCATACGCCTTCTACAGCCAGCATTTGGCCATCCGGGCAATGCAGGGTAGCGTGGAATGGGGTCGCATCGCATCCAGCCGTCAGTTGCGTTTGCGGCTCTGCCATGCCGGGAGACAACCCCCACAGGACGTCTTCCACCGGACACGGATTCCATTCTCTGTCGGCGAGTCCCAATAGTTCTCTCGCCCCCAGATTGGCATATACGACTTTTCCCGCGCGCTCAAGAAAAACCAGCACGGGTAATGCATCGAGGATCTCCCGCTGTTCCGCGGAGTCCGAATTCATTGGAAGATTCAACCGAACCATCTCCCAGGCAAAAAACGTAAGCGTACTGCTCGTTCGTTTCCCTGTCCGCTCTTAGTGGGCGGATTCTCGTTAATTGCTGATTCTAAAAAAAGTGTATGCCGAGGCGCAGAAACACATCCATCCCCTAAACCTGTTAGCGGATGTAACCAAAGTGCCGGAGTATCAAAGGGGTACGCCTGTCCCGATTCGGGCTCTTTTCTCTCTTTAACGGAGGGAGCACACGGGAAAACACGGAGGGAGCAGAGGGTCTTAACCCCTGAAAAGCGGTTGCACTAACGCGACCTGCAGGCCCGGGCCCTCCCCTCCGTTTCCCGGAATCGACCGAAAGACAACTACGGAATCTCCACCAGTTCCATCTGCCCATCCCGCCGCCGATGCAGCACAAACATATCTCCTGCCTGGTTGCGGAAAATCAGCAGGTCCCGGTCGCGGAACTCCGCCTCCTTTACCGCTTCCTCAATAGTCATCGGCCGCATCACGATAGCTTCCGAGCTCTTCAGAATGTGCGGTTCCACCACCGTTGCGCGAAACGGGAACGAATGCACCGCAATCGAAGCGCGCGGTCGCCCGACATGCGCCGTCTTGCCGTCTTGCCTGCCGTCCTCCTGGCCAGCCTCGGCCTGCGCGGGACGCGACTTGGGACGCGACACCGGCGGAGCGGTGAGCACCTTCTCTTCTTTGGGCAGCCGTTTGCCTTCCATGCGCCGGTCCCTGTGCCGGCGGGCTTGGTTCTCGGCGTGATCCATCGCCTGCCGCAGCGCGGCGTCCAATGTATCGCCCTTGCCCGTGGCCGCAATCGTCTGCAGCCGCGCCTTCAAGGTCAGCTCCACAATCTGCACATGCCTTTGCGCGCTGAAGGTAATGCTGGCACTCGCAGACCGGCCCATAACGCGGGCAATACGTTCCAACCCCTCCTCAGCCTGCGTCCGCAGCGCTTTGGAGATCTTTACTTGCCTGGCGGTGAACTCCACTTCCATGGTCAGCCTCCGCTTCTCGTTCTCTCCGTCCAAATTTCGGGGATAGAACTTCGGATTGTAAAGCCATAGGTCGCCACTTGTCAGTTTTCCTGTTTTCGAAGGCAGTCATTTGCCTCCGATTGCGGAGCGTTCGCCCGGTCAGCAAAGGTTGATTTCGAGAGTTCGTCTCCCGAGTGTGCAATTGATACACCGCCAATAGAGCAACAACGGTCGTTGATACCGTACTGCGACAAACTTCCGCCATCGGTGTTATCAGGACTAATCTAACTTGATTACCGGTGCGCGTACGATTATCTGTATGAGAAGCTTCGGACCAGCCGCGTTGCTCTCGCTCGTATTCGTGCCTCAGGTTCCGGCTCAGACGCGGGCCTTTGAGCCTCCGCCAAACCTCTACACCGCATCACTCCATACCTTCAGCGTTCTCCGCAGCGGCATAGAGATCGACGATCTCACCACCGGCGTCCGTCATCCAGCTTCGCACACGCAAGACGCCACGCTCGCCGGAACCACAGACCACCGCGACCTCACTGGCGGCTGGTACAACGCAGGCGACTACGGCAAATGGCCCATGATGGCGGCCATTACGGTCAGCTACCTGCTTGGCCTCTACGAACTCCAGCAGCGGACTGTCTGGTCTCAAACCCAGTTCGGACACCAGCCCGATCCCCTGCTTCTAGAAGAAGCACGATGGGGCCTGACCTGGATGCTCAAGATGCAGGATCCCGACGGAGGCGTCCGGCAGAAGGTCGACGGAGCCACGCACGCTTCACTATCCGCCGCGTGGGGCAAACCGCCCGAGCTTGACCCCAACCTGCGCATCGCCGCGCCCGCTTCTACCGGAAGCACCGCCGACTTTACCGCGGTGATGTACCAGGCCGCCCGCTTTTTCGAGTCCAAGGATCGCAATCAGTCTCGCCGCTTCCGCACTGCAGCTGACCGCGCCTGGGACTGGCTCACCCTGCACCCAAACGTCCCCGCTCACGATCCCTTCTACATCGACCACGATCCCGCCGGTGAGCTCCTGTGGGCCCAATCGGAGCACGCCCTCGCGCACCAGCAGGACTTGCCAGCGCTCGCCCAGACGATCGCCGCGCGCTCGCAGCCTGAGGTCAGTTGGATTGATCCATCACTCCTCGGACTTTACAGCCTCGCGTCCTCACCGGCGTCGCCTCCCCACCTGCGCGAAGCCGCACACACCGTTATTCTGCAGCGGGCCAATGCCCTTGCCGAATCTGCCGCAGTCCGCCCCTTTCGCGTCGCGCTCGGCGACGGTGATTACTGGTGGGGAAGCGCTGAACGCGTTCTTCATCGCGCTGCCTTCTTCCTCATGGCAGATTCCCTCGAGCCCTCACCGCGTCTTCACCAGGCCGCCTTGGATCAACTCGCCTGGATTCTCGGCAACAACAGCGTCAATCACTCCTTCATCACCGCCTTTGGCACGAATCCTGTCCTTCACCCGTGGCACTGGACGTACCGCGACTATGGTATCGTGATGCCCGGCTGGGCAGTCGGCGGCCCAAACGGTTCTCCTGAGGGCGTCGACCCTGCACTCAAAGCCCTTCAGCAGCAAGGAACTCCGCCCGCGCGCTGCTACGTCGATCTCTGCAGCAGCGACGGCTCATGGGCTTCAAACGAGGGCCAGATCTCTGAGGAAGCCGCTCTCGTCTTCGTAACAGGGGAGCTTCGCGTGTCATCAGGGCGCTGAAGGGACGATTGCCGATTAGTCCTGACCTGTCGGCTTCTTTTAATTACCCACAAGTTTCCGAGGGGTATTGCCTGACGAGGTTCAGGACTCAAAACGGATACTTATCGAGCCTGATGGTGGGTGCTGCACTGCTGTTATGGCGAAGCGACGGGGAGGT
>JBEKPF010000161.1:0-6486 GCA_049521035.1 Occallatibacter sp.
CCACAACAACAGTCCTCGCAACCCAAACCTCAAAAATGAAGGCAGGTTTGCAGCAGCTGCCCACATGGTGAGAGGTTTCCCTGTTCGGTAGTCTCACGAGCAAACTGGAAGTTGAGAACAGCGGAGCTAAAATGAACTTGCCGGGTGAAACGGAGGCAGGCTCTGCAGGGATGCAACCGTGCTGAGGGATAACCTAGCGGGCTCATCGAGCCGATGTGAAGGTGGCGCAGGAACTTTTGCGGCATGCGAACAGCCGGACGACGCTGGACATTTACACGCGTGCCGTCTCCCAGCAGAAGCGGGAAGCGAACACAAAACTCGTGGAAATGCTGCTGCCGATGGGGATCAAAAAGCTTCAGCACCCTCGGAACTTCTGGAGGCTGTTGGATGACGACGCTAACTCGCTCATTTGTAAAAGGATTTTGGTGGACCTGATCGGGATCGAACCGATGACCTCTTCCATGCCATGAAGATTAGGCTCGCAGGTTACAGACGGTAAAGGACTTATGAGCCGGTACAACCGGCGAAACCGGCACAGTCGGCAGGATTTGACGCCAAATTGACACCAAAACATCTAGCGTTTTTGTTTTTCCGAATGCGAATCCTCAAAGCGTGGGCGGGCTGCACAACACCCCCGTTCATTGAATTCAAGCAGAGCATTCGGCTGTTAACCGACAGGTTGTAGGTTCGATTCCTACCGCGTCCACCAAATAAAATCAACAACTTAGAGCATCCGAGAGCGAGCTGGAAACGGCACAAAAAGGACGATTGTACCCATTTTTGTACCCACCCCACTTCAAAATGGATCGCATTCGGTAGCAACAATTCTCAAAGTTGCGTGGTTTCTCAGGCGCAAGAATCCTCCCTTCAACCGACGGGTCTCACGGCTCGAAATTTGCGCGAGTCTCTCTCCTGCTTCATTGTTCATTTCGCGTTCGGCGCCTGGCGCGCCGGAGGCCGAAACACCGATGAGAGGAGCAGGCGATGGGTGTTTTTCAGAGAGGGAAAGTCTGGTGGTTCAAGTTCTATTTCGCGGGCCGGGAGATCAAAGAGTCGTCCAGGTCGCGATCGAAGACCGTCGCCAAGGAAGCCGAGAAACAGCGGCGGCGTGAACTGGAAGAAGGATTTCATAACCTCAGCAATGTCCGAGAGCAGCGCATTCGGCCGCTCAAGGAGATTATTGACGAATACCTGATCGGCTATCGGCTGCGCAACCGCGCGCCACGTTTTGCCAAATACGCGTTGGGACATGTGTCCAGACTGCTTGGGAACAAACTTACTGTGGATGTAGATGCCTCCACAGTTCTGAAATACCAAGAAGATCGCCTGCGCGAGGGCGCAGCTCCCAAGTCGATCAATGAAGAGGTCCGGTTTCTACTGAAGATGCTTGGCGATCCAGGGGAGATCGTCCGCGCCCGGTTGCGCAAGGAAAAGCAGCTCAAGCTCAAGGTGAGGACACGAATCGGCAAAGCATTTGACGCTTCCGAGACGAACAAGCTCAGCACCGAGGTCGCAAAATCGAGAAGTCCGCACATCTACATGGCGTTCATGCTCGCCCGCAATACGGGTCTTAGAGATGCCGAGATCAAGACACTCACGTGGGGGCAAATTAACTTGACTGACCGCTTTCTCACGGTCGGTCGAGCGAAGACCGAGGCTGGGGAAGGGCGGACAATTCCGTTCAACGACGAGTTGTACGAAGCCTTTGTCGAGCACCGAGCCCAATACGAGGTTAAGTTTGGGCAGATCCAGCCGGAGTGGTACATGTTTCCGTTTGGTCGGCCTCGTCCGTCGGATCCGAGTCGTCATGTCACGACACTCAAGACAGCCTGGAACACGGCACGCCGAAATGCGAAGGTGAAGGGTCGGTGGCACGATAACCGACATACCTTGATCACGGAACTTGCTGAGAGCGGAGCAGGCGACGAGACGATCATGGAAATTGCGGGTCACGTGTCCAGGAGTATGCTGCGCCACTATAGCCATATCCGAATGTTTGCTAAGAGGGCAGCGCTTGACGCCGCACTTGCCGCTCGGAAGAGGTGACTGAGAGCCGGCGAGAGTGAGACGGCGCCTCAAGATTTGACCGAGTCAAGAGACTAAATTATGTTTGGCGCCTAACTGTTCCCTTTGAGTAAGCCATGTGGGGCAGCCAGGCAATTTCTCACAAATGCGAGGTATACATGGAATCCCTTCTTACGGAAAACGAAGTTTCGGCTTGCCTGAAGGTGAGCTTGGCATGCCTCCGGCGCTGGAGGCTTACTGGCGAAGGACCACAATACGTGAAAGTCAACAACATGGTCAGGTACCGCGAGGTGGATGTCTCATCCTGGGTAGGGAAATTACCAACCGCGGGGAACGGCAGGCGACTCGGTCCGAGGAATGTTGTTCGCGCCAAACTTGCGGTTAGCGCCTAATGTAACGGGAGTTCCCTCGGCTCTGGCGGGGTGGCGGTAGCAGTTTGACATTTGCGGGAGTCCATCCAGGAAACTCCCAGAGTGAGCCGCCAAGCACACTTCAAGGAGAATCCCGGATGGACGATTATGAGAGCTTAAGCCACTCGAAATGGGAGTGCAAGTTCCACATTGTTTTTATACCGAAATGTCGGCGCAAGGTGTTGTACGGGACTCTGCGCAGGCATTTAGGAGAGGTGTTCCCCAAGCTGGCCGAGCTGAAGGAGTGCCGGATCGAGGAAGGGCATCTTCTCGCCGACCATGTTCACATGATGGCCTCGATCCCGCCGAAATATTCCGTGTCGCCGGTGGTTGGGTTCATCAAGGGCAAGAGCGCAATTCACCTTGCTCGGGTATATGGAGAGCGGAAGCAAAACTACGCTGGGCAGAGTTTCTGGGCGCGCGGATATTTCGTGTCCACGGTGGGCCGCGACGAGGCTACCATTCGGGACTACATACGCAACCAGGATCAGGAAGACAAACGGCTGGACCAACTGAACATGTGGAAGTAACCTGCCACCGACAAGGTCGCCCAACTCAATCGGGGCCGCGTAAGCGACCCCGCACAAGCCGCTTCGAGCGGCTCACAAAAGGAAGCCCCCCGCTCCGCCGGGGGTACTCTCACTTGGACATCGCAGCTTCCGCATGGCGATCGCTCGCGAATCCACGCAACTCTGGCGGACCTGTATCCCGGCAGAAGTTCGTGCGGTTGCGGCATACTATGCAGTCAAATCAAGGATGAAACATCCAGCATCGAGTCCCGCGGTTGCCCGCAAGAAGTCAACTTGATTCTGAGTTGAAGGCATGTGGCACCATGAGGATCACCAAGGAACAACTCATCGCTGGCTATCCGCCGATAGAGGTGCGTAATTTGTTGCGCAGATTCCGTTCTGCGGTGATCTCCGTGGAGAGCATCCAGAGGGTTTTCAACGTCAGCTCTGCCGAGGCAAGAGAGTTCCTCGGTAGAATGGTGAAGCTCGGATTGCTCGAGCCTTCAGAGAATTCTTCGAGGAAGAATGGGCCCGCCTATGAAGTAAGTACGCGTGGCCTGGCACTCGCGAATGCCTCTGCCGCCAGACCTATCACCAGGAAGACGGCCAGTCGCGTTCTACGAGAATTCATGGATCGTGTCCAAGTAATTAACACGAGCGATGAGTTCCCTTATAAGGTTGAGAGCGTAGTCCTCTTTGGCAGCGTGCTTTCAGAGAAGGATCGATTAGGAGACGTGGACCTCGCTGTCGAGTTGCGGCCTGCAACAACTGACAGTCAGGAATTCAACAAGCGATGCAACTATCGATACTATCTCGCTGCCGTCGATTTAAAGCGTTTTTACTCTGACTTCGACTGGATGGCGTGGCCAACAATCGAAATCTTTCGTTTCTTAAAGTCCCGCTCGCGGAGTCTCGCCCTGCACGATTTGGATGAATTGATGAGAATGCACGACGTTTCTTATCGCGTCTTGCATGGAGATAGCAATCGCTTGACTGAAATGATCCCAGGCGGGCGTCCCGTCTAGCTATCCATGCACGAAGTCCAAAAATTATGATGACAATGCGAGGAATGGGGCGGTCCCTAATTGAGTCAGTATCCTAAAGGGAGGTTCCGACGCGTTGAGGTCGGGGCGGAGGGATTCGAAGCCTCGTTCCCGAGTGGCCACTATGCCGTTTTCTTTGTTGAGATTAAGGGCAAACCTGATCAAAACCAGAGGTTGCCGAATTTCTCGGGTGTGCCCTTCTTTCCCTATTTTCTTACCAGAGGACCGCATTCTGCAAGAAATTGGTATCACTGGTATCACCCCCTTTCGAGAGTTCGGCTCAAAGCCAGCTAAATCTGTTGCCACGAGTTCAAAGGCATGGCTTTTCCGAAAAAATTTAGAACAGCAAACCATTGAACCCCGTGGCCATCTTGTTCTCTGGCGCAGACGTAAAACCCACCCCCCATCCAGTCGTTGATTTCCTCCGTCAACTCCAGCGCATCGTGCTCCCAGTGATTGGCTGATTACATGCTGTCGATCACCTTCGCCTGAAAACTAATCTATCGATTGCGTATCTCGTTTTTCCTGCCCGTCATAAGCTCTGGGTTCTATGGAGGACCAGAGGCTCTACATCGAAGCAAAGATGCGAGGCCCGCGTTTTCCAGTGGTCACTGAACGTGAGCCCGAGCCTGGCTGAGTTCGTCCACCAGCGATTCGATGTGTCGAGGATCGGTTCTGAAGTTCGTGATGCAGGCTCGTATTGCCGGGCTTTTCGCCTGGCCGAGCAGGATTGTCGATATCCAGGCATGCCCTGATCGAATTACGGCATCGACGATCTTCTGGCATATTTCGATTTCGAAGTCGCGCCCTGCATTGTTGAAACACACGACGGGCAACGGCGTCTCATTCACGAGGCGCCATCCATTCTCCGCGAGTTTTTGTCGCAGCAGAACGCCCATATCCGCCTGGTGTTCAAGCACCCGAGCGTAGCCATCCCATCCAACGGTTGCGAGACTGAGAAAGGCTTTAAGACCAATGAACCGGCGCGACCATTGAATGGAATGGGTAAAAGGATCGGTCGTGGGAAGACCCTTTCCTTCCCGTGGCATGTATGCCGTTTGCGTGCCAAACGTCTGGCTGAGCACGTCTTTGTGCCGGGTAATAAAGATACCCGCTCCCATCGAAACAGAAAGCCACTTGTGTGCATCGAAGGTGATGGAATCGGCTTTTTCAATCCCGCTTACAGCATCCGCCAAACGCGGCGAAAGAGCTGCGGCACCTCCCCACGCAGCGTCAACGTGGAACCACAGCTTCTCCTCGGATGCCAGGTCGGCCAATTCATTCAGTGGATCGATGGCTCCAGCGCCAGTGGTTCCAGCAGTCGCTACAAGCAGAAAGGGATGGCAACCAGCGACGCGGTCCCTGCGGATCAAAGCTCTCAAAGAACCCACATCCATGGCAAGGCCCGGTGCTACCGGAACTTCTCGCAAGGAAGTGGCGCCGAGGCCGCACGCGCGAGCTGCTTTAAGGAACGAGTGGTGTCCTTCGCTGGAGACATAGAAGGCCGGCTGCCCCGGCAGAGCACGTATCCCGTTCTCCGCGGTTTCAGGCCAGCGATGTTGCAACGCGACGAGCAACGCTGTCAGATTCGCCTCTGCTCCGCCAGTTGCAAATGTTCCATCAATCTCTTCGATATCGAATCCAATCCGATTTCCAATAGAGCGCACGAGATGCCGCTCGATTTCGACCGCGAGAGGACTGTGACTCCATGCCGCAAGCTGCGGATTGAATGCTGCCACGAGCGCATCCGCAACGATGCTCATTTGCGTTGGCGCCGGATTAAACAAGCCGAAATAGCCTGGATGGGCGGTGTGTACCTGCTGGCTTTTCCATTCAGGCACCAGGCTTTCCAGCATCGCGAGGGGAGCCACTGGCTCCTGGAATGTGAAGGACTCGACCCAGCCACGCACCGATCCGACGTCGAGTTGAGGAGCCACGGGAAGTTCATGAACGGAGGTCGTGTAGTTCTCAATGACCTGCCCCACCCATTCCCAGAGGGCAGACCGCGTGTTCACGTCAAAATCCAGAATCGATTGGGCCGGCCTGGGTGTTTCCCAATTCATGAGAGTCCTCTATGGGCTAACCGATTATCAGCTCGAGCCGCAATTGCCCGAGCGAATCGCGCAGCGGCCGCGTCATCGCCATCCAGGAACAATGCGGGCTCAATCAGTTCCACCTCCATAATAATGAGGCTGTCGCGGGCCTCGATTCCGCTTGTCTCGATTCCGTCGACGCGTGCGTAGAGAGGTAGATCGCCTGGACACTGCCGGAGAGCGAACGAGGCTGCTTCGATCAGGCCGGGATGCGGCCGCACTTTCCGATCGACGGTTCCGCCAAACTCGTGTTGTACCCGGAAATCGAGTTGGGCGGGACGTTTGAGCACAGCGTGGCTATAGACACCGTCGAAGAAAACGAAGGACCACTCGCCACCTGTCAACACATCTTTGACGAACTGCTGAACCAATGCACAACCGCTCTGAACAATCTCATGGAAGGCGC
>JBEKPF010000162.1:0-5960 GCA_049521035.1 Occallatibacter sp.
CTCCCTCACTGAGTGCATTGGCGATTATGCGTCAATCAAGAAGCATCCCTGAGAAGCGATGGAAGCAAGATCGTCGATTTCCACATCAATGTTTCGAAGCCTTGACCTTCTACATATCGCCGTGTATATATGTAGAAGCAAAAGGTATGAAGAATCCAGATCAACTCGATCTGCCGCAAGGCACTCTAGACCTCCTGATTCTGCGGGTCGTGGCCCTGGGGCCTATTCACGGCTACGCAATCGCCCAGCGAATCCAGCAGATGTCGCGAGAGGCCCTCCAGGTTCAGCAGGGATCGCTTTACCCCGCATTGCACCGCCTGGAATACAAGAAGTTTCTGGTTGCGGACTGGAAGCCTTCGGAGACCGGACGTGAGGCAAAGTTTTATCGCCTGACAGCGAAGGGCAGGCTGCAACTTGAGAATGAGACTGCGAGCTGGGCTCGGCTAACCGAGGTAGTAGGGCTGATTCTTCAAGGTCCGGAGGGGGAAACGTCATGAACTGGTTTCAGCGGGTTTTCACGGGCAAGCGCATGGAAAAGGAACTCGACTCCGAGCTTCGGTTTCACCTGGAACAGCAGGTTGCCGACAAGGTTCGCGCCGGAATGACAGAGGATGAAGCACGGCGCACCACTCGCCTGGAGTTTGGTGGTATAGCACAGATTAAGGAAGACTGCCGCGAAAGTCGGGGCACATTGTGGGTCGCTTCCGTGCTTCAGGATCTTCGTTTTGCCCTGCGCCAGTTGCGCAACTCGCCCGGTTTCGCCATCACAGCCATCTTGACGCTGTCGCTCGGCATTGGCGCATCCTCAGCCATCTTCAATGTGATCGATGCGGTGCTGTTGCAGCCGCTGCCTTACGCCGATCAGGATCGTCTTGTCTATCCTTTGATGATTGCGCGCACCGGGGACACGCTGCCGTCGTCGTACCTGAGCTACCTGGACGTGCGTGCGCAGCAGCGCAGTTTCGATGCGCTGGCCGGATATTCCATGTTCGGCAGGGTTAACCTCGAAGGACCCAACGGCCCGGTGGCGCTAAGCGCCGTTAAGAGTACCGACAATTTCTTCGACGTATTTGGAGTGAAGCCGCTGCTGGGGCGCACCTATCTTCCCGGTGAAGACCAGCCGGGAAAAGACAACGTGGTAGTGCTCAGCTATGAGGTTTGGCAAAGCAGTTTTGGCGGACGCGCCGATGTAGCCGGCAAGGATGTGCAACTCGATGGAACTCCGTATACCGTGATCGGGGTCATGCCCGCGGGGTTCCGCTTTCCGCTCGAAGCGCGGGAGGCTGTCTACACGCCCCTGCACATGAATCCTGTGTGGGCGAAGGCGCGCGGCATGCATTGGATGCGAACCGTTGGCCGCCTGAAGCAGGGCGCGAGCAATGAACAGGCGCGAACCGATCTGAATCGCGTGATGGCCAACCTTGCTCGTGCTTATCCTGAGCAGGAAGCGGGACACACCGTGGCGCGCTTATTGCCGTTGGACGTGGCGGCGAACAGCCTGGACCGGTTTGGGAAGCGCACACTTGCGGGCCCGCTGGGTACGTTGGCCCTGGCTGTGCTCGCGCTGCTGGCCATTGCCTGCGTCAATGTGGCCGGTTTGCTGATGGCGCGCGGCATCAAGCGGGAGCGGGAGATGGCTCTGCGCTCCGCGGTCGGCGCCAGCCGTGGGCGTCTGATGCGGCAACTTGTGAACGAGAGTCTAGTGCTTTGCTGTGCAGGCTTATTGGGCGGCGTATTGGTAGGCTGGGCGGTTCTCAAGGCTATGAATGTCTTTCTGGTGCAGGCCATGTCGCGCGGCGCCGACATTCACCTCAACCTCGCTGTGGTTGCCGTGGCCGCGGCGTTGTCCCTGCTGGCCAGTCTGCTGGCATCGCTCTCTCCTGCCATTCGTCTCTCCGGCGCTGACCCCAATCGTGCCGTGCGCGCAGGCAGCGCAGGAGCAGGCATCGGTCGCAGCCAGCATCGGCTTCGGTCCGCGTTCGTCATCGCGCAGGTTGCTCTCTCGCTCGTTTTGCTGGTTGTTTCCGGGCTTCTGCTCAAGAACCTGCAAGGCCTGCTCCACACCAATCTCGGCATCGACACGGCGAAAATTCTCACCACCCGCCTCGACCTTTCCAAAGGCCACTACGCAGGCCGCGATCCCATCGCCACCTTTTACAACCCTCTTCTGGAAAAGATTGCACACCTCCCAGGAGTGCAGGGCGCGGGCGTCATCGATGTGCTGCCCGTTCAGGGTTGGGGCGATGGTTATGGCATCCACATCACGGGTCAGCCGCCCTACCCGCCGAATCTAGATATGGGCGCCGAAACGCGATTTGTCTCCGCGGGATACTTCGATGCGATAGGGTTACAACTCACAGGGGGACGGCTGCTGTCGCCCTCGCTCGACAAAGCCGAAAATCCCGCCGGGACCATGGTCGTCAACCAGGCCTTTCAGCACAAGTTCTTTCCCACGGGAGGAGATCCGGTCGGCGCCCATATCGACGATGCTCCCAAGGCGGAATTGAAGAGCGGCATTGTCGGGGTCGTGACCAACGTCCGACAAGCCCTCCGCGAGCCGCAAATGGCGGAAATGGACTGGCTTATGGACGAGATCGATCCCAAGGACCGGATACAAAACCTGAACAGCATGGCGTTGATTGTCCGTTCCAATGGCGACCTCAGCGCGCTGGTGCCCGCGCTGCGCAGTGCTGTGCACGAGATCGACCCGACGGTTCCGTTCAAGACTCCGGAAACCATGAACGACGTGGTTAGCGAAAGCCTCACTCTCGATCGGCTTGAAGGATGGCTGTTCGGCATCTTTGCGGCTCTCGCGCTGCTGCTGGCCATCGTCGGGCTCTACGGCCTGGTCAATCACGAAGTGGAATTGCGCACCCGCGAGATCGGTATCCGCATGGCTCTGGGTTCAACCCGCATGCAGGTGACAAAACTGCTTCTTGGCAAGGTCGGGTTGCTTTTGCTCTCTGGCCTTGCCATTGGATGGATGCTCACGCTTGCCCTCAGACGGGTGCTATCCTCGGTCGTCGAAATACATGCCAGCCACGACTTCCTGGTGCTGGCGAGCGTGACGGCCGGCTTGGCCTTTGTTGGAGTCCTGGCCAGTCTTATCCCCGCGCGCCGCGCTGCTTCCGTCGAGCCTGTACAAGCACTGCGAACGGAGTAGACAGTTCACAAGCGGGCTGGCGAACTGCGAGCGGTGAAGGCCGTTCCTCATCGGGTGGTCCTGAGAAGCCGGCCGATGTTCGCCGGTTTGCCTGGGCATGATTCCAGGTTGGCGATAACAGATGGGATGAGAAGTCCGGCCTCCAGCGGGATGCGATAAGCTCCCAAGTTATCGACGCGCTCGAAGCGCAGGAGATAAAGGAGGCCGGCTATGAAGAAGCATACCCCTATGGCGGTGGGTCTGACAGTCAACAGGAAGTGCGAACGGCTAACCATCGGTCTGGATCTGGGCGACAGGTCGAGCTGCTATTGCGTACTGGATGAGGCTGGTGATGTCCTGCTGGAACAGAAGGTGGGCACGACGCCGAAGGCTATGAGAGATGTTTTCGGAGCACTGCCCAAGTGCCGTATAGCACTCGAAACTGGGACGCATTCACCGTGGGTAAGCCGGCTGCTCATTGAACTGGGTAATGAGGCCATCGTGGCGCACGCACGCAACGTGCGCTTGATCGGGGAGAGTAAACGCAAGGATGATCGTCTCGATGCTTTTACGCTCGCGCGGCTGGTGCGTATCGATCCGCAGCTTTTGTGCCCTGTCAAGCATCGAAGTGCCGAGGCACAAGCGGACCTGATTGTGATCCGGGCCCGGGCGGCTCTAGTCCGTAACCGAACAACGTTGGTCAACGCAGCTCGCGGCCTAACCAAGTCCTATGGAGAGAAGCTTGGCAGAGGTAATGCACGCAGCATGAAGCCGAAGGCTGCCCAAGATTTGAGTCCGGAGTTGAAAAACGCGCTGGGTCCGCTTATGAGGGAGATCGAGTCAGTCAGCGAACGCATTCGCGACTACGATGAGTTGCTCGAGTCCATGGCCCAGAACAAGTATCCAGAGGCTGAACGGCTGAAGCAGATTAAGGGAGTAGGAACCCTGATCGCGCTCACGTACATGTTGACGTTGGAAGATCCAAGTCGTTTCCGCAAAAGCCGAGATGCAGCCTGTTATGTGGGTCTCCAGCCTGGGAGGCGGAACTCAGGGCAAAGTGAGCCGCAGATGCGCATCAGCAAAGAGGGCGATCCATACCTGCGATCGTTGTTGGTGCAGGCTGCACATCACATACTCGGGCCATGGGGAGTCGACAGCGACCTACGCCGGTGGGGAATGAAGTTGGCTGAGCACGGAGGCAAGCGTGGGAAGAAGCGGGCAACTATTGCAGTCGCACGTAAGCTGGCCGTTCTGCTACATCGGCTCTGGGTGAGCGGCGATGTCTACGTGCCGTTACGGCGGATCGGCCAGGCGGCAGTACCCGCAGTTGCTTAGTTCAGCCAGATTAAGGAGGATTATCGTCGGAAGCCGAGTTCCGGTGACTGCGTCATTGGCCTGGGCCACCTTCCATCCTTCCGATGGAAGGATAGGTCGCACTAACAGATGGCAGCACCGACTGAATCGAGAATACCCAACTTGCACCGAGCAATGAATGCTCACATCAGAGTGCGGATGGAAGGGTGGCGACAGAAATACACTCGGCAGACGAAAGCTCGCGAAAGAAGAATACCCATGTCTTCCTTCGTCCGAATAGCCAGCCAAACAAAACACATATCCGGACAAAGGAAAACATGGATATGAACTTGCCCAACCACAAAATGCCTTGACATCGGCCGGACTTCTCATGGAAGGCCAATGCACTCATTGAGCTTTTCAAGCTGATCGGTGTTTCTCGGCAACTGGCCGTAAAACGGGCTACGGGTCCGATTGACGGAATAGGCTCATTGCACCGCAGTGGAGGCGGTCAGAATGAGCAAAAATGCGCGCAAGAGACCCGCGAAGCCAAAGCGACCGAAGATGAAACTTGGCCTTCCTGATCTGGACCACAGCAAGTCAGCTGTCCTGGACAGCCTTCGCTCACGCGAGTCGAAGCGCGGATAGGCGACTCTACGTCAAAGTGGTTCGCATGCATTGTCGATGAGTGAGTTGGCGATAAATCGCTCGTTGAGAAAACTGCTGACGCAACGAACACATCTGCCTACCGTCTTATTCTTTAAGCGAGGTCAGGCGATGCAGACTTTCTTCCGGGATATCCGTTACGCCACACGTAAATTGCGCAGGTCTCCGGCATTTACAGCAACAGTGGTCATGACACTGGCACTCGGAGTTGGTGCGACTGCTGCCATCTTCAGTTGCGTCTACGCGCTTCTGCTCAAGTCCCTGCCCTTTGCGGACGCGGGGCGCATCGTCGCTTTGTCTGAGATTCACCCGCAAATCCCGGGCGGGATTGAAGCCACTTATCCCGACTATCAGGACTGGAAGGCGCAACAACATAGTTTTACTCAGATCGCCGCCTACTCCACGCTGAATCCTGAAACAGTCTCGCTGGTCGCTGATGGGCACGCGCAGCAAGTGCGCCGCGTGCTCGCCTCCGGGAATCTCTTCTCGCTCCTGGGAATCAATCCCGCGATTGGCCGCGTGATCGGCGAGCAGGATAACAGGCCCGGGAGCGACCATGTCGCGCTACTCAGTGCATCGGCGTGGGCTCGGTACTTTGGCAAAGACCCCGCAGTGCTGGGGCGCAGCGTCAATCTCAATGGGTCTGCCTTCACCGTCATCGGAGTCTTGCCAGTCGGCGCTGCCTTTCCTTCAGACGGCGAAGTCTGGCTGCCCCTTTCCCTACTGGATCAACCAACACAGGCCTCCCGCGTGTGGCACTCGGTTAAGGTGCTCGGCCGCTTGCGCACCGGTGTTGGAATGCCCCAAGCAAGAGCCGATATGGAGGCAGTTTCGGCGCGTCTGGCTGCTGCGTATCCCG
>JBEKPF010000163.1:0-9625 GCA_049521035.1 Occallatibacter sp.
AATGCGTACCAAAGCGAACCACGCAGAACGCCCGCGATAAGAAGTCGCTAGCTGAGGAGAGCCAACACTTCCTCCGGCGAAACAACTGCAATGCCGCTGAACCGGCGGAAATCCTTGAAATTGAGTGTGAGCAAGTTCCCGATTCCATGAACCTGCATCGGTAGTTTGCATTGGAAAGACTGCTCAATCCTGAGGAGTTCTAGTCCGCAGGGCCAAAGGGCAACAACCATTGCGACTTTCGGAAAGTGGCATGGGTGTTCAAATGCCAACGTCAGCATGCCCTTCATGATGTAGTGCCAGCCCGAAATTGCGATTTGGGTTTCCCTGGTGTTACGCTCAAATCGTGCAGACGCTCCACAAGACGGCCTGTTGTTGTCCGCGATCCATCGCGCCGGCAGGCCGAAATTCCCGCCCTTGTTGTTGAGCATTCCATAATTTCACGACGCAAGTGACAGTAGGGCAAAGCTGGCCTGACTTTCTTGACCGGCCAGTTGTCGGTCGCTGCCGCTTTCCACCTTCGATTCCAGTTCCATATTCGAAATCCATGACCCGACCTTAACCCGAAAGGATTGCTTAATCATGGCTCAAGACTCAGGAGCTATTTTCCGTTTCACTGTTGCAGGATTCATGCTGTTCTTGGGTACCGCAATGTTGGCCCTTTCGGATTCATCGGCGCAATCAGTGTATTTGAGTGAGAACGATCCTTCACTGACCGGTCGATGGTTCGGCAGCGCAGATCTGAACGGGAAGCAGATTCCCTTCCGACTCGACCTGTCAGGCTCAGGTGACCAGGTTTATGCGGCGTTGATCAACGGCAAAGAGGGTTCCCCTGCTTCCAGCGGGAGCTATTCGGGCGACCACCTGGTCTTGCACTTCGATTACTACGCCAATACGCTCGATGCAACCGTGAAGGATGGTGTTCTCGTTGGGTCCTTCAGTGGTCATTCCCGCGGTGTGCCGATTGTGGCGCATCTCAATGGAGAAACTCCTCAAGCCTCGGTTGATCCACCGAATATCGCCGGGGAATGGGAAGTCGCCGTCGAGGGACCCAAGGGGGAACGCGCCTGGAAGCTCAACGTCCGGCAGTCAGGAGCCAATGTTCAAGCTGTCATTCAGCGTATTGATGGCGACACCGGCAACCTACTCGGCGTGTGGAGAGACGGCCAATTTGTGGTCACCCACTTCACTGCTGCTGGACCGTCCTATGCAGCACTCCGGCCACAGAAAGATGGAACTCTGCAGGTGGAAACGCTCACCCATGGCGGAGCGATACAACAACAAACTGCCCGCCGTCCCACAGATGCGCGCTCCGAAGGTCTCAGCGGACCGGATGATCCCATGACGCACACTTCGCTTAAGAACCCAAATGAACCATTAACCTTCGACTTCCCCGATCTAACTGGAAAGCTTGTATCCAGCGCAGATCCTGAATTCAAAGGTAAGGTGTTGATCGTTTCCATTGGAGGAAGCTGGTGCCCGAACTGCCAGGATGAGGCCCCTTTTCTTGAGGAACTCTATCGGAGATTCCACGGGCAGGGGCTGGAAGTAGTCGAGCTCAGTTTTGAGGAAGAGTCTCAGCTTTCGAGTCTCACGCGACTCAAGGCAGTTATAAAACGCCTCGGCGTCACATACCCTGTGCTCGTGGCCGGAACTCCCGATCAACTCAACGAAAGGTTCCCGGATGTCATGAATCTCAACTGCTGGCCCACCACCTTCTTCGTTGGAAAGGATGGATTGGTAAAGGCCACCCACACGGGTTATTCCGGGCCGGCCACAGGGGGGGACAATCTTGCATTGCGCAATGAAACAGTGTCTCTGGTTGAAAGGCTACTGGCCGGGAAATAAACGCTCATCAAAGGTTCCTCCTATCCGCCAAAGGAAATGCTCATATAGAAGGGCGTCCATCCATGCTTATGCCTTGACATGCCTCGTCGGCTATTGAAGAGACACCTCACAATTCGACCAGTTCGCACTCCCCTCAGCCCCTGAGATGGCCGAAGGTCCTAAGCGAATACCTGGTGCTGCACTACACCGGCCACGTTCGTGAGTCGGAAGTCGCGTCCCTCGTAGCGATAGGTGAGGCGTTCATGGTCGATGCCCATCAATGCCAGTAGAGTAGCGTGAAGATCGTTGATATGCATGCGGCCATCCACGGCTGCCATGCCAATATCGTCCGTAGCGCCGTAGCTGAACCCTTTCTTAACCCCTGCGCCGGTCATAAACATCGCATACCCGGTGATGTTGTGGTCGCGGCCGTCGGCACCCTGCGACGTGGGCAGGCGACCGAACTCCGAACCGAACAGGACAAGCGTGTCTTCCAGAAGCCCCCGTTGCCGCAGATCGTTGAGCAAGGCTGAGGTGGGCTGGTCGATCATGCGCGACTGATCAATCAATCCCTGATGCAGATTCGTATGGTGGTCCCATCCGGCCTGGCGAATCTCGACAAACCGAACGCCCGCTTCACTGAGTCTGCGCGCCATCAGGCATTGGCGGGCAAAGGAGCCTTCCTGTCCGGGCTTGACGCCATACGCATCAAGCACATGCTGTGGCTCCTTTGAAATGTCGAGCAGTGAATCAGATCAATCTGCTGGCGTTCCAGATCCTTCTCCGTTGCAGCTTTGATGTTGGGCATGAAGCCCTGATCAGTGATTGCGGTTCCCTGATAATAGGCCGGAAGAAACGCGCTGCCGTAGTTGGACGCGCCGCCAAAGGCGATGGGAGGATTGATGGTGATATAGCCAGGCAGATTCTGATTGTCCGTGCCCAGACCATAGAGCAGCCAAGCCAGGCAGATTCTGATTGTCCGTGCCCAGACCATAGAGCAGCCAAGACCCCCAACCTGGCCGGGTTGGCCTGCCCGGTAATTTGTACCAGTGAGATTGTTAGTGTAGCACCCCAAGCGACTCTTCGAGCTATCTGAGCCCAATCGCATCCGTCTCCGAAACTGCCGAGAATCGCTCGTGGTCTGGATATACCGACAAACTGCCGCTTCGGCTTCAGGTCCGCGGACGCTAATCGAACCCTTTCTCGACCATGGGAACCGACCTTCTCTTGATTTCAACGGTCCAGAGCTCACTGCCGGGCGCACATGCGAGTTAGCGGGTCTAGCATCTACCGGCGACGTGTTGTTCGTTATGGCGTGTAACTGCGACGACCACGCCAAGGACTTCCGATTCATACTTCGGCAATAACGACCGTCGAATCTTACCCCGGCCCACGACGTAACACACGACGACAACCCCAAAGGCGAGGGGACCTACGAGCGATTGATGAGCGTCAATCAGAAGTTCACGGACAACTCTTGGGCGAATTTGCTCGCGACCGCGTTCACAAAATCCCTGGCTCTCATTCGGGCAACAATTCAGGAATTGAATGGGGCTCTGCTCACCTTATGGCATCGCCGGGTGACATACTCATCTGTCGCGTCCGCCCGGCAACACTCATTTTTTCTGGCGGTTCCTCTGCCTTCATGACAAAGGAACCGTCAGTTTGCCTCTCATACCACTTACCACCCGACAGCTACAAGCAAAGTCTTCGGGTTCGCGCAGCCTATGTCGCTTGAGTATCCACCCGCATCGTTATACGGGAAAGCATACTGCTGCATGTTGATTGCCTGCGCTTCAATCCATTGTGCGTAGTGGTCGTAAGGCTCCAGTTGATAGAAGCTTGCGGGATTTCCCCACATCCCCTCGTTGGTCAGAGCCCCGGCCGCGTTAAACTCGGGCGTACCCGAAATAGAAGCGGTATGTCTGAAGATCGCGGCGGAAAGGTCAGGGTTAGCGCCTAAGCCGGAACCATTTGGTCCAGCCAGCGGAATAGTAATTCCGTTATACGACCAGATGTCGGCAATGTACGTCTGGTAGTAATTCTGGTCAGGCCCACCGGCATTGAAGCCAGCTCCCCCCGGTTCAATGATTCGATACGGTGCGTAGACAAGGTCCGCCTGGAAGTTGCCACCCGGTGTGGAAGGAACAGCGTCTGCGTACCGCTGGAAGGTAACAGACCGGTCTTCCGTAAAGACTTCCTGATTTTCTCCAAGCGCCACATTGGTTCCGTCGCCGCAAGTAAGATTGAAAGCAATCTTGACACCTAATGCGTCAACGCGTGTTGTATCCATGTTGATGGAAGTGGGACCGGCTGTGAACTCGATATAGTCCCAGTAGTCGGTGTTGTCTTCGGTCAGGCTTGGGTCATTGAGGAAGAAATACATTCTCCCGGACGAGTTGGGTGGCATTGCGAAGGTTGGCTGTTCCGCAAACGAGTACTGGCTTGCGACCCCATTGATGGTCGCGGTCCAAATGATCTGACTGTCCGTGTACATTCCGTTTGTTCTGTTCAGGAACTTCATCATCACGGTGTCACCGGCGGGCAACGCGGGCATGTTGCTTGAATCCCAGAAGGGCGCGCCACCCCAGAGACTAGGGTTGAGAGCCTGTGTCGTCGCGGTGACGGTGGCGCTCGATGGCGACGTTCCGAGCGTGTTACTGGCCAGCGCCTGGTAGTAGTACTGAGTCGATGCCGTGCCCAGAGCATCCTGGAACCAATTGCTCTTCGTGGTTCCAATTTCATTGCTCGTGGATGGCGTGAAGGGGGAAGTTGTGCTCCGGTAGATGTAGTACGTCGTGGCAACCGAACCCACACCTGAATTGGTCGAATTCCAGATCAGATCGATCTCATTGGCGTTCTCTGCCATCGCGGTCAATCCGGTCAAAGCGGCAGGCGCGGCAGCCGACGGTGTTGCCGGAAGCGACGTAGCTGAGGCCGAAGCTGCAGCCGACTCTCCTGACAGAGTAGAAGCCACGACCTGGTAGTAGTAGGTGGTCGATGGCTGGACTCCAGTCCCTGCCGGGGGGCTCAGTGTGGCAGGATAATTGTTGTCAACGTAGTTGGTGATCCCAATGGTAGTGCCGAGCAGATTGGCAGAAGACGGTGTGAAGGGAGTGGTGGTGCTCCGATACACCGAATAGTTTACCGGGGACGTATTTGGAACTGCGGCTGTGCTCGCAACCCAGCGCAGATCGATCTGCTGGGACGAAGAGCCCACAGCCGTCAAGCTGGTTGGAGGAGCTATGGTGGTGAAAGCTGGGGTAGTAGCAGTAGCCTGCCCCGAGGCCGGCGATGTGCCATACGCGCCGGTTATACCCCCGTCTGATGCTTTAACAACGTAGTAGTAAGTAGTGGAAGCCGCGAGGCCCGTGTTGGAGAAGGTCGTGCCCGTTAATCCACTTGCAATTAACGTGGTCGGATTCGCGGTCGTTCCACCGTAAAGGCTGTAGGAGGTGATGGTGCAGTTGGCCGGAGGAGTTACCGCGCTCCAGCTCAAGTTCACGACGCTCGGGTAAGTCGCCGTCGCTATCAATCCAGTCGGCGGCGCCGGAAGCGCGGTGCACGGAGCGGAGTCAAGCACCTCGATGCCATTGACTGAAGGTTGATCTGTGACAGCGGTGAATGTAATCACCATCTGGCCGCTGCTGTTGGCTGTTTCAGTAAACTGCTTCACGACGGCCGTGTATTGCGCACCAGCCGCTGCGAAGATGTCAAAGTTGGTCAGCACCGCCGTGCCGTTGATGGCCACATTGAATACGCGACTGCCGGCTGTTGAGAAATAAAGCTCTGCAAAGTGCAGGCGCACAATATTACTGCTTCCAGGAGTCAGGCCAGGAACCGTATAAGTTATGTTTCCCTGTCGCGCATCTTGGTAGACTGCCGCAGGAGCAGCACTGGCAGTAATACTGGCAGGTATCGTGATTGCATTGGGGACCGAGTAGGTGGTGCCGCCATTACTGTAGTCATCGTCTGCAACAAAGGCATTATCGCCGCCGTCCGAGTTACTCACCGTTGCGCCGCCGGCGTTGATGGATACGTAGCCTGTATTGGAATTCACGGGTTGCGTAGTCGCGGTTGCCTGCGTCGAGGCCGCCGATGTGCCGTCCGCGTCAATCGTTTTGACGATGTAGTAGTAGGTTGTCGAAGCGGCGAGACCAGTATTAGAATAGGTCGTCCCAGTTAGTCCGCCCGCGATCAATGTGGTCGGATTCGCAGTGGTTCCGCCATATACGCTATAAGAACTGATGGAGCAGTTAGCCGGAGGAGTAACCGCCGACCAGGTCAAGCCGATTGCGCTCGAAGAAGACGCCGTTGCGGTGAGTCCGGAGGGCGCTGAAGGAACGGTCGTGCAGGATGTGTTGGCCAAAGTCTCCCCGCTGATTGGCTGAGTCCCGGACCCGGATGAGCCGGCAGCATCAACGGCTTCGACGACGAAATAGTACGTCGTCGAGGCTGCCAGGCCCGTGTCAGTGTAGCTGGTTCCCGAAACACCACTTGCAATCAGGTTGCCCGTGCCCGGCGTGAATCCGCTGGTTGTGCTGGCATAAACGTTGTACGTAATGGTTGTGCAATTGGTCGGAGGCGTAACAGCCGTCCAACTCACTATCAAGGAACTGGAAGTCGCTCCCGATACATTCACTCCTGTCGGCGCCGGCGGAACGGTAGTGCAACTAGTGGATGAGCCAAGCACCTCAACACCGTTAATCATGGGTTGATCCTTCGCGCCGTTGGTGAACGCGATCACGATGTCGCCGCTGCTGTTGGCGGTGGCGGTATACTGCTCAACGACAGCCGTGTAGTTCGCGCCCGCCATTGCGTAGATGTCAAAGTTGGTCAGCACTGTTGTTCCGTTGATCGCCACATCGAATTCACGACTGCCGGCTGCCGAAAAATAAAGCTCGGCAAAGTGCAGGCGCACGGTGTAAGTGCTTCCAGCCGTCAGGCCTGGAATCGTGTACGTTGAGACCCCTTGCCGCGCCGACTGGTAGACTGCGGCAGGCGCAGAGGTGGTAGCAATACTGGCCGGATTTGTGATGGTGTTGGTTACAGAGTAAGTGCCACCACCGGTGAAGTTTTCGTCCGCGACAAATGGGTTGTCCCCCCCGCCCGAATTGCTTTCCGCAAGGCCGCCCGCATTTATTGAAGCGATATCGGTGGTGTTTGTCGGGGCTTGCGTTGTGGCAGTTGCCTGCGCCGAAGCAGGCGACGCACCCTCACCGTCAAGCGCTTCCACGATGAAGTAATAGGTCGTCGAAGCTGCGAGACCGGTATTAGAGTAGCTGGGGCTCGTCAGACCACTCGCAACCAACGTCCCCGTGCCCGGTGTGAATCCGCTGGTGGTGCTGCGATACACGTTGTAAGAACTGATGGTGCAGTTGGCCGGTGGTGTAACTGCCGTCCAGGTCAAGCCGATTACGCTCGAGGATGTGGCTGTAGCTGCCAGGCCAGTTGGGGACGATGGATCCGTGGTGCACGGCGCCGGTTCCGTCTCCGCGTTGGCTTGCGCAGAAGCCGCCGAGGTACCGAAGGAGTCAAGCGCCTCCACGATGAAGTAATAGGTCGTCGAAGCCGCGAGGCCGGTGTTGGAGTAACTCGGACTTGTAAGACCGCTCGAAACCAAGGTACTCGTGGATGGCGTGAATCCGCTGGTGGTGCTGCGATACACGTTGTAAGAACTGATGGTGCAGTTAGACGGCGGCGTAACCGGTGCCCAGGTCAACCCGATCGCACTCGAGGAAGTTGCCGTTGCTGCGAGGCCTGTTGGGGCCGAAGGATCGGTGGAGCAACTGGTGGATGCGCCCCGGATTTCAATCCCCATAAGGAGGGTTGATTTACGGCGCCCGCGGTAAAGGCAATTACAATGTCGCCGCTGCTGTTGGCCGTGGCCGTGAAGATCTCGACCAGAGCCGCGTCTTTGGCGCCGACCGTGCCAAAGATGTCAAAGTTAGTCAGCACGGTAGTGCCGTTGATGGCCACATTGAATTCGCGATCACCCTTTGCTGTGAAATAAGTCTCGGCAAAGTGCAGCAGAACGCTGTACGAACTGCCCGCCGTCAGCCCCGGAATCGTGTAAGTGAAGACTCCGGCCCGACCGTTCTGGTACACACCCATCGGTGCCGCATTGGCCCCTGGTTGGGTCAGATTAATGGTCGTAGTCACAGCGCCGTTATCCCCGCCGCCGCTGAAATCCTCATCCGCGACAAAGGAATGGTCGCCCCCGCTCGCGTTGCTTTGCGCAGGACCGCCCACCGCGATGGCCACTACTTCCTGGGCAACTGCGTTTGCCGCGGCCGCAACACCAAGAGCACTCATCACGATCAGCGCAAAGAAAGTTCCAAGAACAGTTCCGGCGAAACGAACCGAATGCTGAGTCGACATGCTATCATCTCCTGTCTGTGCCGCAGCCACCGTCTGTGCCGCGGGTTGCGTCGTAATGGTGTGTGAGCACTGCCACTGCAATGCCCACGAACTCACTGACAATCCTCTTCGGTTCGTGTTACCGGATTTCAAGTCCCATGAGCAGGGGTTGGTCCGCGGTCCCATTGGTGAAGGCGATCACGATTTGGCCGCTGCTGTTGGCAGTTGCAGTGAACTGCTCCACCAGGGCCGCGTCTTTCCCCACCGTGCCATAAACATCGAAGTTACTCAGCACAGTGGTGCCGTTGATGGCAACGTTGAAGACGCGACTACCCTTCGCGCTGAAATAGGTCTCAGCGAAGTGGAGCAGCACGGTGTATTGAGTGCCCGCCGTCAGGTTCGGAATCGTGTAGGTGAAGATTCCCGACCGCCCGTGCTGATACACCGCCATGGGCTCCGCAGGACCACCGGCAGCGATCGCTACGATCTCGCCCTGAGTTCCCGTTAGAGTCTCCGCGCTTGCCTGCGCAGACGCTGCCGATGTGCCGTCCGCGTCAACCGCCTTGACGACGTAGTAGTACGTCGTCGAAGCCGCCAGCCCGGTGTTGGAGTAAGTCGTCCCCGTCACTCCGCTTGCGATTACGGTAGTCGGATTTGCGGTCGTTCCGCCGTAAACCGTGTAGGAGCTGATCGAGCAGTTAGCCGGAGGAGTTACCGCGCCCCAGCTGAGACCGATTGCGCTTGAAGAGGACGCCGTTGCCGTCAACCCGGTTGGGGCAGATGGAACCGTGCCGCAACTGGTGGATGAGCCAAGAACCTCGAGGCCGTTGATCATGGGTTGATCCTTCGCGCCGTTTGTGAGGGCAATCACGATTTGGCCGCTGCTGTTGGCGGTGGCAGCGAACTGCTCGACCACAGCTGTGTAGTTCGCTCCGGCCGTCCCGTAGATATCGAAGTTGGTCAGCACCGTAGTTCCGTTGATCGCCACATTGAATTCGCGACTGCCGGCTGCCGAGAAATAAAGCTCAGCAAAATGCAGACGCACGGTGTAACTGTTCCCGGCAGTCAGGCTGGGAATCGTATAGGTCGTGGTCCCTTGCCGCGCCGACTGGTAGACTGCCGCCGGAGCAGCGGTGGCTGCAATCGCGGAAGGTATGGTGATGGTGTTGGTTACCGAGTAAGTGCCGCCGCCGGTGAAGTCTTCGTCGGCTACAAAGGAATTGTCGCCGCCGCCTGCATTGCTAACCGCCGCCCCGCCGGCATCTATGGATACACCTGGTCCGGATATCGGTAATGTGGTTCCCGCCGCCTGTGTCGAGGCCGCCGAGTTCCCCGCCGCATCCGCAGCTTCCACCACGTAATAGTAGGTTGTGGAGGCCGAGAGGCCGGTGTTGGAGTAACTCGTCCCCGTCACCGAGTTGGATAGCAGGTTGCCGGAGCC
>JBEKPF010000164.1:0-5699 GCA_049521035.1 Occallatibacter sp.
CATCGCGCGCGCAGACAACAGGTAGTGATGCTGTCGGTCCGCGAGTGCCTTTACTTCCGTCCAGGTCTGGCGCGCCATTCCAGAGTCGTAGTTCACTTCGAACATCCCAAGAATGGTCAGGACGCGAAGACGTGTTTCAGGATCCTTCGCTTCCGGGAGATCCAGATCCTGTCGAAGCACAGCAATTTGGCTTGGGATAGAAGTGGAGGATTCGCTGTGCGCCGGCATCTGGCTGACACGCGCGTAGAGAGCCTTTGAGAGCTGATGCCTCTGAGTGAATTCCTGCTCGGCCTGCCGGTAAAGAGGCTCTGCCTCAATCCAGCTGTTGAGCCACGACATCTCATCGGCTTGCTTCAGCAGTGCCTCTGGAGCGTAGTAGCTCGACTGCCGGAAAACTTGATACCCGACAACACTCAGAAGAACAGCAAGCAGCAAACCGGCAGCAATGCGAAAGGTGGGGGAGGCGATTCGCATAGCGCCCGATCACTTTGGCCTTTATACTGCCATATCACCGCTGGGGAATCAACAGGCATCGCCATAAACCATTGAAATAAGTGAACCTACGCCCTCTCGACACATCTCAACGATCTGCCCTGGGCTCAGTTCCGGAGAAATCCACATTGCGGTTTCGCCTTTTCTTCTCCTATACTGGCACTCGTGTTCAACCTTCCACAAACTCGGCACTGCGACTTCACGATCCGCTGCAAGAAGTGCGGTGAGAACATCCCGGCTCCGGTAGGCACCATGCCGGATTCGTGGATTGCCGCACAGTGTCCGCTGTGCGGAGAAAAGAGAAACTACCTTCCGTCCGAAATTTTCCAAGGCAAACTCTCGTACAAACTTGGTACCAAACCGGCGCGCTCAGTGGTGCTCTAATGGGCGAAATGAAGCGAGCAATTGCGCGCGAACGAGAGGCTTGGGCGGAGCAAATGCAAGAGCAGACGCGAATGAAGTCGACACTGGTCATTGCCGCCGCGATCATAGCGGCCGTTCGCCTCGCGCGCGACGCGGATATTAGCCGTCCTTCTCCTCGCCTCACCGCCGTGGTATCCGACAGCGTGAACCTGGCGCGGATGATTTTGGATCGAGTGGGCCGACAGTAAGGTGGTAGCCTCGTTTCATGTGCGGGCGATACGGCCGGAGAGCGGACAAGCAGCGGATTGCAGAGTGGTTCCATACCCACAATACCGATGTGTTCAACGACGAATATTACGAGATCAACAGTACCCGCCTCGCGCCCTCCTACAACATTTCCCCGGAAAGCATTCAGCCGGTTGTGCGGCTCGACCGTGACACGGGCGAACGCGTTCTGGCACTCATGAAGTGGGGTCTCGTTCCTTACTGGTCGAAGACTCCCAAGGCTAATTTCAGTTCCATCAATGCGCGCTCCGACAAGCTTGAAAGCAGCGGCGCCTGGCGAGAGCCATGGAAGCACCGTCGTTGCCTGATCCCAGCCAATTTCTTCTTCGAATGGGAGCCACTGACCAAAGAGGAAGAAAAGAAGAAACTCAGCAAGCCATGGGCGGTTTCGCTTGCGGGCGAAGGCCTTTTCACCTTCGGAGGGATCTGGGACAGATGGAAAGGCCTGGACGAAAAGAAGAGCCAGATCGTTGTCGAAAGCTTCAGCGTCATTACTACGGACCCGAATGAAGTTCTGGAGCCGTTCCACAACCGCTGTCCGCTCATTATTGAGCCGAAGGACTATGAGCGGTGGCTTGCCCCGGCGGAACCGTCGCACCTGCCGATTGACCTCGTTCGGACATATCCAGCGGAAGGAATGAAAGCCTGGCGAGTGGCGAGGCTGCAAGGAAACGGGCCGTATCTGCTGGAGCCCCTCGTCGACTCCTAGGAATCCGCTCGGCCCGCAAAGATATGGAGCGCTCATTGGGAGGGATGCTGTGATACTCAAATCTATCGGACGACGAGAAGCCAGCCGATTTGATCACTTGGATGGAAGCTGCTTGAAGTATGGCTCAAGGGCCTCGCGGTTTGCCAAGACGATCTGCTGATGCGGATCCTTCGGGGAAGACGGCAACAGGCAAAGCTGCTGGAGCAGATAGAAAAGCAGAGCCTCCCGCACTTCGAACCGCAGACTTCCCTGTTCCATCCCATAGTCGAGTTCGATGGCACGCCGCTGGGCCAGGGTAAGTTCCGGGTTTGCTTTCACAACTATTCCGAGCATGTTCGACCAGGCGGTATCCTTCTGAGCATCGATTTCCATTGGTCTGCCTCTGGCAATCGAGAGAATCCGCGCGAAGACAAAGTCCCTGAAGGCATCGTGTTCGAAGGAAAAGGCGCGTGTGTGCCAGCGAACTCCATCGAAGGCAATGGCGTGCGGCCCAATCTCCCGCTCGGTCGGATCGGGGTGGGTCATCGACTGGTAGGTGATACGGACGGTTTCCTTTCGCCGGATTGCGTGCAGAACCATGCGTAAAGTACCTGCATCCACCCTGCGGGTGGGGTGGCGCACAACACCCGATGGCGGATACCACCCAAGAAAGGTGGATTCACGGGGCAGCATCTGCCCTTCGACTTGCCGGATCTGGTTGAGGAACGAATGAGCGTCGGGCGATGTGACGAATGGAGCGAACGTGCTCGACGCCAGATAAGCCTTCTCCTGACGGTCGTAAATCATGTTGCCGGGAGCTCGTTCCTGATAGAGCGCGAGATCAATCGAAGCCTGCGGGATGGAAATCGAAAAGAAGTTCGCCAGATCGGCGCGATTAAGCCGGCCGTCCCAGAGCAAACGAAAGTCAATGAATTCGAGCCTTCTCTCCTGGCCCCATTTCGGCGGCCAAACCGCAGACTCTCTGGATTCTTTATCAGAGCTGCCCAACTTCACCTCGAATATCACGCATAGTTTCTTGACCCATCTAGTTTTTAGATGTATTCTGTTCTCGTGTCAAGCATAAAGAGAACCGCAGCTTGATGTTTTCGGACCTGATGTCAGCCCCAGATTCCTCGCGGAAGATCCGGCGTCCACTTTAGGCCTGCAGCAACAGGGTAATTCATGCGGGATGGAGATTGATTCCGGTGACAACCGTCGAGAGGCCATTTCGTGTATTGAGTTTGGATGGCGGTGGGATGCGGGGCATCTATACGGCCCAGTATCTGGCGTCCCTCGCCGACGGCTTCAGCAAGAAATCTGCGCGCAAAACCCTTGATGTCGGCTCCGGCTTCGATCTGATCGTCGGCACGAGTACCGGTGCCATTCTGGCCTGCGCGCTTGCCGCGAATATCCCGCTCAGCCGAGTCGTCCAGTTTTACAACCAAAAGGGAGCGGCCATCTTTGAGAGGCGGATCCCTTCCGGAATTGGTGCCAACCTGCTCGCGGATCTGAAGAATCGGCCAGCGGCGTTAAGGCGCGGGGAACAGGCTCTGCGCAATGCGCTGGTTGAGTGTTTCGCTGAGGAGACCATGGTTGAGGTGTACAACCGCCGGAAGATTGCCCTGGGAATCACCGCAGTTGACATGAGCACGCACAAATCGTGGGTGTTCAAGACTCCGCATCTCAAAAACAGCAATCACCGCGATGACGGCTTCCGGCTCGTCGACATCTGCTTAGCCTCCTCGGCGGCGCCGATCTATCGGTCACTGGCCGCGCTTGAAGCGCAAGACGGATCGCCGGGATCGCACGTATTCGCGGACGGTGGCCTCTGGGCCAATAATCCGGTACTCGTCGGGATGATCGATGCCCTGGAGATGGCCGCCGAGGGCCAGGCAATCGAGATCTTTTCCATTGGAACCGTCCCTCGCCCTGCGGGCGACGACATGGGCAAGGAGGTCGTGTATCGAAGCCTGGCACATTGGAAGTTCGGCGCCGAAGCGGCGTCACTTGCCATCGATTCCCAGGAGTTCGCCTACGACCAGATGGCAAGGATGCTTGGGGTCGCCCAATCTGCGCTCCTCATTACTGGTGAGCACGACGAAGGGAATGCTTTTCGCGCTGACGGTACCAAACTCGGGAATCGAAAGCGTCCATGCAGAAAGTATTTCCAAGAGCATTGCTTCGAACCCTTCGTCAACCTTGTCCAATTCGTCAATGAGCAGCACGCACGGCCGGTCGCATTCGAGCGCCCGCATCAGAGGACCGGGCCGAAAGAAGTCCCGCCCTTTTAGATTTGCCTGCACTGTCTGCCAGTTCTCGTGCTGGCCCTTTGAGAACTCCATGTAGAGCCGCTGCAGGCCCTCATCGAAGCGGCCGATGGCCTTGTCCTCGGTCACACCGCGGTAGCACTGGAGCCGCTCGACATGCGTCCTCGCAGCAGCAGCGACCGATAGGGCCAGCTGCGTCTTCCCGGACCCCGCGGGCCCCTCAAGCAGGAGAGGCTTCTGGAGCTTCGCGGCCAGATAGACGACCTGCACCATCACGGGATCGATGAAGTAGCCCGTTGCCGCGAGCTTGCGGTCAAGTTCCTCAAGCGAATCAAACATTGAGTCACTCCTGTAGGTCAGCGGGAATCCGCAGTATCGAAAGCATTCGGTCTTAACCGGAATTCCGGAGATCGGAGTACACCTGCATCCTGAGCACGTCAATGAACGTCAACGCGATGGCAACTCCGAATCGCTCCTCTCGTCCTTTCACCCGAGCCTCCTAAAACAGAAATGAGCATGTCTCTGATTCAGGACTCGGTCAAATTCGCAGTTTCGCAGGAACTGATCGCGAATCTCGCACGTCCTTTCAAGTGGAGCTGCGAATTTAATTTCCTGAGAGGTTCAGGTAACGCCATCACGACAAGCCCTGGAGGCGTCGGTGGACACGTTGGGCAATTCGTTCAGGAATTCTCATGGTGGTATAGCCTCTCTTGGCCCTCGTATGTGGATGAGCGATCTTTACAACTCCCGGCTCTTTGGTGAATAGGCGTCTGATCGTGTTTTCACTGAAAAACCAGAGCCTAGAGAGTTCAGCGACCGTATAGTGTGTTTCAAGAGCTGGGACACCCAGTGATGACTGTCGCTCGATGGCCGGTGTTGCGCCATATGTTGGTTCCAGTTGAAGTTCCATTCGGGACCCCTCTTAATTCGTGGTTGTGTAAACCGGCATGAGGAAGCAAAGGGCGAAACACAACAGCGACCTCACGAACCTCAAAATGCGCTCGAGTTACAAGTAACGCACGCTCCAAGCTCGGTCAAATCCGGATTAGAAGGCATTGACGGCTTTAAGAGATGAAACAGGCAAACGTAGAATCGAAGGTGCGGGAGTGGAAGATGGCAAAGCAGAAGGCTCGAGAATCGGCAGGGAAGCCGGGGCTACAAATCGTCCGGCGTTCGGCCCTTACCGGCGTGTTGGCGCCAGATATGCCTGCCGAAGTAGCAAAGTCCCTTCGGCAGGAACTCACGGATGACCTCAGATTGGTCTTCCACAGAAGCCACGTCAGCCCCGATTTGATCTACGCGTTTTCCAGAACCGGCCGAATTGTCACGGACGAGAATCGCCATCTCCTGACGCCTGAACAGCACCGCGATTGGAAGGAAGCCCTGCGCGAGTATCGCCGGCGGGCAGAGGCAGATGAGCGGGCCATCGATCTTTGTTACACGCTGCTTCACGAATCGGGCCGCTCCGAATTGGCCAACAGGAAGCGCTTCGCGGTTTCCGAACTCGGTGTTGCGACGCTTGAAGCGCATGAAGAGGGAATCAGTTCATTTGCGATGGAGGGCGTGTTCTTCAACGCATGGTTCTCTCAACTGGCGAAACGACT
>JBEKPF010000165.1:0-9532 GCA_049521035.1 Occallatibacter sp.
ACCTCGCTCTCCTCCTCCTTGTTCTTAACAATCGCGCGTGCATCCCTCTCGTTCAGTACTGACCATCCCATCGCCGCTATCACAATGCCGCCGGAGAGTTGCACGATAGGCAATGAGATACCGAAGAAGTTGAGAATGGCTGCGCCCAGAAGTTCAATGATGGCCAGAAAGATGATGTTATTGATTGCAATCTTGCGCGCCAGAGACCGATAGACGGCTGGTGGTGCTTCGTCGGCGAGGCCAAGAAACACGAGAGCCGACCCAAGCGGATTGATCAGCGGTAGAAGCACACTGAAGGCGATAAGAAACGACTTCCAAACGGGCAACAGCAGTCCCCTTATTCGAACTCAGTTTCTCGGCCGCAGCCAGAGTCGACCTGGCCAGTCTCAGCTCCTGCCGAGTTCTCCGGCCTAGACGCCGAGTTCGTGCAAGGCTTGAAAAGCCTCCAGCAAAACGCGGACATTGAATTGTCCCTTGTATACGGGCGGCGGTTCACGCTCCAAGCCAAGTAACGAGTAAACGGCCATCTGTGCAGAGCGGACGGAGTACTCAACTGTGAACACTACATCGTCTGGGAGTTCGCAATACTGTCCAACGAACGCCAGATTCTTTGAACCGTCCGGCCTGATCATCGCTCGATCGCCCTTGCTTCGAGGGAGAAACTGGCTGGTGATGAAGGGCATCATGCACGGGATGCAAGTACACGCATCGAGAATCCCGGCAGTCTGCGTTTGGAGGCGCAAATGGCCCAGGATCTCAGTCATGATCTCGCGCCCCGTGCATGCGGACATCGGTCTTTTTACGAAGTTTCCCGGTATATCAACAGACAGCCCATACCCCCAGAACACCTGCACTCCCTCTGGCTGCCCAATGAAATGCGGCTGATGAGGCAACACGATTGAAGCCAGCCAACTGGACTCCGGAAAGGTAATAAGGCCGCCTTCTCCAGGTACGTTGCCCGTCAAGTCTCGGATTACTTCGAAAAACGTGGGGTCGTGAAGCGTGGTTGTAAAAGACATCCATTTCGATTGTTCAATGTGATCGGCGAAGTTCAAAGGATGCCCGAATTGCGTCTGACCAGCTGCGACTCTCTCCCAAAGAGCCCACGAACCGCCTTCGGATTTCCCCAGCAGGGCGGCGGCCGAGTCCATTGAACCCAGACTCGATCCTTCGGTCATAGACCCGAGTGTCACGATGACTTTGTCGTCTTCGGTAACACAGATATTGTTGAGAACACCGCTTTCTTTGACCACGATCTTATCAACAGCAAAACCGGCCCTGTCTTGAAGGAGAACGAGGTCCGTGACCGTTGTGTTGAGCATGAACTTTACACCGCGCTCTTCGAGCCATTTGTGAAGCGGACGCACCATCGAATCGAACTGGTTGTATACAGTGCGCATAATGCCGGTAAGCGTATTGAAACCTGAAACCATGTGGGTGAAGCGCACGAGATAGCGTTTGAACTCGACTGCGCTATGCCAGGGCTGAAAGGCAAAGGTGGTACACCACATGTGCCAGAAGTCCGTCTCAAAGAACCCCGGGGCGAATTGGTCGGAGATCGTGGTCCGTCCAAGTAACTCCTCCGGCTCGATCGCCAGACGCTCGAGGTTGAGGATATCTTTCTCGCTCAAGCCAAAACTCGGGCCATCGACCCTTTGACCGTCCCGAAACAGCCGCGACTTGGAGGCGGTCTTCATCGTCTCGTTCCAGTCAAATATCTCCTGTGTCACCGACCTCGACCCATCGAGGGTCGGAATCGATGAAAAAAGGTCATAGGTGCAGAGGTATTTGCTCTCGATCATGCGACCGCCGCGCATCACATAGCCCTCTTTCGCGTTTCCGGCTGCGTCAAGGCTGCCGCCGATCCGGGAAGACTCTTCCAGGATCGTGATCGTGTGCCCTTGGACATCTCCGTCGCGAATGAGAAAGACTGCAGCGGCAAGAGAAGCAATGCCTCCGCCCACAAGATATATTGCTGCGTTGTCACCAGGTCGTTTCACGGGGATCATTCCACACTTTCTCTTTTGCGATTCACTCTTGCCGCGATTGTGCTAAAGGACTCTAAATGTGAGTGCCAAGAGCGCTCAAGCAGATTGTCAATCCGCAAGACTCGAATGACTGTAACTAATTGATCAGATGGTCGGCCGCGCTGAGCCGGAGCAGCTTGCTGACCGCTCGGGAAAGGCTCCGGCACACAGCACAATCTCTCGACGCTTGCCATGGTTTCCCAAAATGTCCGTTTCCAGATCGGAATGGAGCGAGATCAACATGTATCCAGAACTCGACGCACAAAGCTCTGAGCCCTTCGCGGTACGAAAAGAGCTAAATGACCGTCAAACTACTCCGAATCCAATCCTTGCCGCCGACGGGTTCAACGTCTGGTGGCAGAAAACCGCAGCGCAGAGTATGGCAATGGTTTCAGAAGCGTCTGACCTTATGCGCGCACACCGACTCGTCAGTTCTGGGCGCCAGCCTCGCTCCCGGCAAGCGCATTGATCGACACGATATTGGCCTGCGGCTCAACTCGAATCGCTATCGGGTGTGCTAGCGGTATCTTGGTTTGATTTGATTTCCCCCGACGGATTTGGACTGCAACGATCAAACTCCCAACCTACATTTCCCAAGCTCTCCTGACGTCCAATTCTGTTTAGAATTCAGCCCACCTGTTCGTCGTCGAGACTTGTGATGAGCTATTTCGTACAGACTCACTAAACGTTCCCAGTTACGTTTGGAAAGTTACTTCGCGTCGGCATTTCGCGTGAGACCGATGTATTGATGAGTTTTGGGCGCTATGTCACAGCAGTTGAGCGAGAGGGATCAAATGCGTAAAAACATGTTGGGTATCACGTATTGGCTGGCGGCTTTACTGATCGTCGTCGTTGCCGGTTGCGGTCAGGAAACGGTCACTGTTCCCTCTGTGGTGTCCACAGTGCCTGCCAATGGAGCTACGAGTGTGGTGGTCAATACGCCTATCAGCGCTGCGTTCAGCGTGGCGATGAAGCCAACCTCGATCACTTCGACAAGCTTTACGGTGACGGGTCCAAGCGGGGCGGTCGCAGGAGCAGTCAGCTACAGTGGTTTGACTGCGACGTTTGTGCCGACAGCCGTCTTGGCATACGGAACCACCTACACAGGCACGATCACCACCGGAGCTACCGATCCGGGTGGTACGCCCCTGCTTGGTAACTACGTTTGGACGTTTACGACGATTACGCCGCCGCCGACGGTGATCTCTACGATCCCTGCAAATGGAGCCACGAGTGTGATCATTAACACGCCCATAAGCGCGACGTTCAGCGAAGCGATGACTCAAACTTCGATTAGTGGGACGACGTTTACAGTAACGGGGCCTGGCGGGACGGCAGTTGCTGGAGCTGTGACTTATAGTGGCGTGACTGCAACGTTTACTCCGACCTCTGTCCTGGCTTTCGGCTCCACTTACACGGCCACAATTACCACTGGAGTGACGGACGTGGCGGGTACTCCGCTGGCAGCCAACTACGGGTGGACGTTTACGACGATTACACCGCCGCCGACAGTGATAGCAACGGTTCCGCTGAACGCCGCCACAGGCGTCTCGGTCACGCAGGTACTGAGCGCGACATTCAACGAAGCAGTGGAGTGCTCCACGCTGGCGTCTCCAGCGACAAGCTTTACGGTCACAGGCCCCGGTGTGACGGCCGTGGCAGGCACAGCGGCCTGCGCGGGTGCCGTGGCGACATTTACACCAACAGCGAGCCTTGCGCTCAACACTGTATATACTGCAACGATCACCACGGGGGCACAGGATCTGGCGGGCACCCCGCTGGGCGCAAATTACGTATGGACGTTCAGAACGGTACCTGCCCCCACCCCGCCGACGGTGATCTCCACTGTGCCCGTGAATCTGGCGGCGGGTGTGCCGATCAACCAGGCACTGAGTGCGGCCTTCAGCGTTGCGATGAATCCTGCTACGGTCGACGCGGCAACATTCACCGTGACGGGGCCGGGCGCAACTGCCGTGACCGGAGTTGTGGCATATGTCGCGGCGGGCTCGGTTGCAACGTTCAAACCAGCGGCGAACCTCACACCAAGCACGATATATACGGCAACGATCACGACAGGCGCTGAGGACTTGGCGGATGTTGGGCTGGCCGCCAACTACGTTTGGACTTTCACCACGGCTGCCGCAGGGGTTGCTGTACCGCCGACTGTGGTTGCGACGGTTCCGCTCAACACAGCCACGGGAGTGCCGCTCAACCAGATTGTTGCCGCTACATTCGGCACGACGATGAACCCGGCGACGATCAATTCGACAACCTTTACACTCACCGGGCCCGGCTCCACTGCCGTACCCGGACTGGTTGCGTATGCGGCGGTTGGCAATACGCTCACGTTTACACCGACGGCCAACCTAGCGCCTGGCACGCTGTTTACTGCCACGATTACCACTGGGGCTCTGAACATGGCGGGCACTCCACTGGCGGCCAACTATGTATGGACCTTTACAACCGGAACGACCTTGGCGACGACTGCGCCGGAGATTGTTTCGACGGTGCCGGCAAACGCAGCTACGGCCACACCGCTGAATCAGGCTGTGAGCGCAACCTTTACCGAGGCGATGGATCCGCTGACCATTACCACGGCAACCTTCGGGCTGACGGGGCCCGGCGGGATCGCGGTTGCCGGGACAGTTTCGTATAACGCGAACGACTTTATTGCAACGTTAACGCCCACGGTTCCGCTGGTTGCGAGCAGCAGCTATACAGCAACGATCACAAGCGGAGCAACGGACCTGACGCGGCTTCCTCTGGGAGGAAGCGGCGCTCCAAATCCATGGACCTTCACGACAGGTACGGCGGTAGCGCCACCTCCCATCACACTCGGGCCCACCATCTCGCTATTCGGCGCATTCGGCGGGACCGCGGGAATCACCAACCAGGGAATCTACACGATCATTAACGGAGATATCGGGACTACAGCCGTTTCAACTTTGATCACCGGATTCCACGATACAAGCGTTGTGGTAGGCGGCGTTGCGGAATGCACCTATACTGAAACACCGCTCAATGTAGGACAAGTAAACGGTGTGATCGATACTGCTCCGCCACCACCTATGGTCGGGTGCCCCAATGAAGGGACGGCTGAAACCTACGCCGTGGCAGCGGAGGCGGCACTTGAAGCTCTTACTGCCTACAACACGCTTGCTGCCATCCCGAGCGGTTTGGATGTTTCAGTCTGTCCTGGATGCGGAGGCGGCGGTGCGGGCGAGTTGGGCAATCGAACTCTTGCTGCCGGCACCTACAAATCCGCGGCTGGAAGCTACGCTATCTCGATGGGCGATTTGACTCTCGACGCCAAGGGTGATCCGAATGCCACCTGGGTTTTCCAAATGGCAACAACCTTAACAGTGGGTACGCCGTCTGTGCATCGCAATGTTCTGCTGGTCAACGGCGCTCAAGCCCAGAACGTCTTCTGGCAAGTGGGAAGCGCCGCAACAATCAACGGGATTCTGGGCGGCGGCACAATGGTGGGTACGATTGTCGCTCAAGATGGAGTTTCGATTTCGACTGCAGGCGTGGCAGCAGTCACAACCTTGAACGGCAGGGCGCTGGTGCTGACCGGCCCGGTCACAATCGTGAACACCGTCATCAACGTTCCGTAGGAGTTGGCCGGGACCGATTGAATGCACATCGTAGCGAGCAATTCAGGAGACGACAATGAGACTGAATACAAAGATAATTGTAGTAGCGGTATTCGCTGTTCTGCTAGTGCCTGCGTTCCGCCTCTTTGCAAGCGAAGCGGCAAAGTCTTCCGCAGTCTCTGCTAAGGACGAAAAAGCTGCCGACTCCAGCGCCACAGTTGTTTCCGATCCGGCTGGTTCGATGGCGGCTGTTCCGATGCCAGTGGCATCGGAAGCCGGAGCCACGTCTTATTCGAGAAGGTCGGACAGTTACACGCCTCGTACTGAATGGTTCATGGGTTACTCCTATCTTCGGGCCGTGCCTGAACTGGCAAACGGGAACAGGCTTGTGTATCTCAATGGCGGAAGCACATCGCTAGCTTTCAACTTCAACCGATACTTCGGGATCGTTGGCGACTTTGGTGGCTTCAACGACACACGGCTCCTGCTAACGGGCGGCAGCGCATCTGCAAACGATCAGATCGACAAGGGAACTGCATTCACCTACATGGGTGGTCCTCGACTTTCGTTTCGTTACAACAGAGTTACGCCGTTTGTGCAGGTCCTGGCGGGAGGCATACACGCAAGCGAGATAACACTCTCCGGCTGCACCGATAATTGCACGCTGCTTCCCAGTGCGAACGCGCTTGCCTTGACTGCAGGCGGTGGATTGGACGTCAGGATTGATCATCACATTGCCCTTCGTCTCATTCAGGCCGAATATCTAATGACCAGGTTTGACGATTTCAACACCGGATCAAACGCGACACAGAACGACATGCGTCTTTCCACTGGACTTGTTTTCCGCTTCGGCGGAAATGCCCCACCGCCGGTGACGCTGGCATGCGCGGCTAGCCCGACGTCGGTCTTTTCCGGCGACCTGGTGACAGTGACGGCGACGGCTGGTCAGCTGGGTCCCAATTTGAGTGCGGTTTATTCCTGGACCGGAAACGGCGTGACGGGCAACGGAACGACAGCAACCGTGGCCACGGGCTCGTTGGCGCCGGGCAGCTATACAGTGAACTGCGATATAAAGGAGGGTAAGCCGGGGAAGGAAGGCCTCAAGCCCTGGGAAACAGCCGACTCTTCGGCCAGCTTCGCGGTGAAAGCATTCGAGCCGCCGACAATCAGCTGTTCGGCGAGTCCCAGCACCATCAATCCTGGCGATAAGTCGGTTATTACGGCTGCAGGCGTGAGCCCTCAGAACCGACCACTGACGTATACCTACTCCGCCTCGGGCGGGACTCTTAATGGCAGCGGTACAACGGCGAGCTTCGATTCGACGGGTGCTCCGTCGGGCTCGATCACCGCTACCTGTACAGTGTCGGATGACAAGAACCAGACGGCAACTGCGAACGCCAACATAACGATTGCGCCGCCACCTCCTCCTCCGGCGCCTCCTGCGGAACAAGTGCGACTCGAGGCCCGCCTCGCCCTGCACAGCGTCTTCTTCCCCACTGCTCAGCCAAGGACCGAGCATCCCGAAGGAGGACTGCTGGCCAGCCAGCAACAAACTCTCACTACCCTTGCGACGGACTTCAAGAGTTACCTAACATTCAGATCGGATGCTCATCTGACCCTAAGTGGACATGCGGATGTGCGTGGATCAGTCAAATACAACCAGGCGCTTTCCGAACGCCGTGTCGCTCACACAAAGCAATTCCTGGTTGAACACGGCGTTCCCGAAGCCAGCATTGAAACCCGCGGCCTTGGCAAAGAGCAAGAGCTCAGCACCGACCAGGTGAAAGAGCTGGTCGAAAATAATCCTGACCTGAGAGATGCAGAACGGAAGCAGATTCTCGGCGAACTGAGCGTCATTGTGCTGGCTCAGAACCGTCGCGTAGACGTCACTTTGAGCACCACCGGCCAACAATCGGTGCGTCTGTACCCGTTCAACGCTGCCGACTCTCTAACCCTCCTTCAAGAAAAAAGTCAGGCGCACAAGAAGAAGGCCACTGCTGAGGGCAAGTAATCCAATTGAACCGTTTGAACTTGGCTGCTGACCTTGTTCCAGCAGTAGAACTTTAGACCCGTGAGGATCACCGATCAGAGGAGAAATATGAAGTCGGCTAAATTGCTCGTTGTTGCGCTGTCGCTGCTTTCAATGGGAATGATCATGGGCTGTCAGAGAAGCACTGGGCTGTCGCCGGATGTATCAAGCAGCATTCGAAAGTCGCTCGATCAAGCAGGATTGAAACAGGTCAGCGTCAGCCAGGATCGGGACAAGGGGATAGTGACCCTCGGCGGACAGGTTGCCAACGCAAGCGATAAGTCGCAAGCAGAGTCCCTGGCAACCAACTTGGCGGGCGGGCAGGTGGTCGCAGATCAGATCGCCGTGATCCCTCTTGGGGGCGGGAGCGACGCAAAAGCCGTTAACTCTGATCTGGACCAGGGCATCGAAAAGAACCTCGATGCAGTGCTGATCCAGAACAACCTGCATAAACATGTCAGTTACGCGGTGAAGAACGGTGTGGTCACGCTGACCGGAGAAGTAAACTCGGACACCGAGCGTACAGGCGCTGAGAAGTTAGCAGCCGGCGTGCCGAATGTACAGCAAGTGGTAAACGACATACAGACCAAAAATCGAAAAGCCAGCTCATCAACCTAGGCAGCGAAGGCTGGAGAATTGCAGCCTTCTCGCGGTTCTCTCCAGCTACACCGATTCGAAGGCGTAAAGCTGCGGAAGCATCTGGATTTGAAGGCTTAGTTCGTGATGATGCTGTCTCTGAATCTCAAAAACACGCACGGCAGATCTCAAGTTTATTGGGTCGCAGCAAAGCAGTGAACTCACTGGAAGGGTTGGACTAGGTTGAGTGACAGAATTCAGTGTATTCGGCACTTGAGTTTCAAAGTGCGAAAAATGTTGCAACGGAGTGAGCGGAGACCTAATACTCTCCGCTCATAAGCCGACTTATCTTTTGAGCTGTGCATTGAGGGCGAGTTCGAACGCGCGATATCTGACGCATGAATCAGTGAATGCATAATAGGCCCAAAGTGCCAGCCAGTATGCGAACCGCGCGACGAGATTAACAGCGACAGCGGTTGGGCCGGCCGGCTTGCACTTTCGAATAATCTCGTCGACGGTCATATTGGCGAGTGCGATTCCTTTCGGAAGCGTGTTGGTCTGTTCCGCTTGGGCCAGTTGGCGCTGAGTTTCGCAAAGGACCAGCTCTGCATACCCAGCTGAAATGTGCTCGTGTACCAACCAGGCACAGATCGCCTTTGATCCGCGGACAGAAGCCTACGTGCGCTCGACTTCTTGCTCCTCGTTCTGCGTGGCAGTGCGGCGGATTCGCGCCGCGTTGCTTCCGACGAATTAGCTCACTGGTTGAGATGTTCCCCTGGAGTGCAAGGAGCTGGTCTTCATCCGGTGCCTTGATGGCTATGAGCAGACGAAGAAGGGACTCGGAGCAATTAGGTCCACACGCCAGTTCACGAAGATCAGTTCCATTCCGGTGTATAGCGTAAGCGTACTAAAACCGGAAAGCATGTGGGTGAAACGCACCAGATAGCGTTTCAACTCGACTGCGCTATGCCAAGGCTGAAAAGCAAAGGTGGTAACCACATGTGCCAGAAGTCCGACTCAAAGAACCCCGGGGCGAATTGGTCGGAGACCGTAGTCCGTGCGAGCAACTCCTCCGGCTCCACTGCCAGACGCTCGAGGTTGAGGATATCTTTCTCGCTCAAGCCAAAACTGGGGCCATCGACCCTTTGACCGTCCCGAAACAGCCGCGACTTGGAGGCGGTCTTCATCGTCTCGTTCCAGTCAAATATCTCCTGCGTCACCGACTTCGACCCCTCGAGAGTCGGAATCGATGAGAAGAGGTCGAAGGTGCACAGGTATTTGCTCTCTATCATGCGGCCGCCGCG
>JBEKPF010000166.1:0-5495 GCA_049521035.1 Occallatibacter sp.
GCCGCCGAGTTCCCCGCCGCATCCGCAGCTTCCACCACGTAATAGTAGGTTGTGGAGGCCGAGAGGCCGGTGTTGGAGTAACTCGTCCCCGTCACCGAGTTGGATAGCAGGTTGCCGGAGCCGGGAGCAAACCCGCTGGTCGTGCTGCCGTAAACGCTGTAGGAACTGATCGAGCAGTTAGCCGGTGGAGTTACCGCAGTCCAGCTCACACCGATCGCGCTGGAAGAAGTCCCCGTCGCCGTAACTCCGGTGGGCGCCGAAGGAACTGCGGTGCAACTACCGCCGTTGGGATTTGTCTCAGCGCTTGCCTGCGGCGAGGCCGCCGATGCGCCATACGAGTCAAGTGTTTCAACCAGGTAATAGTAGGTGGTCGAAGCCGCGAGGCCAGTGTTGGTGTAGGTAGTGCCGGTGACCCCGCTGGCAATCAGATTTCCCGATCCTGGCGTAAAGCCGTTGGTGGTACCGCGAAACACATCGTAGCCGGTCACGGTGCAGGGTGGGTTCGCGAAGCCAGTTGGCCAGCTTAGAGTTATCGCGCTTGATGAGGCTGCCGTCGCCGTCAACGTGGTCGGGCCCGTAGGTGGGACCGCATTGCATGTCGAGGTGGCCGAAGTCTCTGCGCTAGCCTGTCCCGAAGCCGCTGATATGCCGTCCACGTCAAGCGCTTTCACAACGTAGTAGTAAGTTGTCGAAGCTGCCAGCCCTGTGTTGTTGTAGGACGTACCCGTTACTCCGCCTGCAATCAACGTGGTTGGATTCTGGGTTGTTCCGCCATAGATATTATACGAACTGACCGAGCAGTTGGCAGGAGGAGTTACCGCCGTCCATGTCACGCCGATCTCGCTGGAGGAGATTGCCGTCGCCGTCAGATTGGTTGGTGCCGAGGGAACCGTGGTGCAAGCAGTCGATGCGCCAAACACCTCGATGCCATTGATCATGGGTTGATCGGTAATCGCAGTGAAGGCGATTATGATTTGGCCGCTACTGTTGGGGGTTGTGACGAACTGTTCAACCAAAGCGGTGTATTGCGCACCCGACGCTGCAATGATGTCGAAGTTGGTCAGCACCGCTGCTCCGTTGATGGACACGTCGAACACACGATTGCCGGCGGCCGTGAAATAAAGCTCAGCAAAGTGTAGACGCACAATGTAATTGGTTCCTACCGTCAGTCCGGGAATCGTATAAGTCACGGCTCCTTGCCGCGCATCCTGGTAGACTGCCTCCGGAGCCGCGTCGGTAACACTAGCTGGTATGACGATTGGAGTCGTCACCGAATAAGTGGTTCCCGCAGTGCCGTAGTCTTCGTCCGCAACAAAGGAATTGTCGCCGCCGCCCGAGTTGCTAACAGCCGGACCACCCGCGTTGATGGATACGGATCCTGCTGCTTGGGTGGTATCGCTGGCTTGCGCAGACGCTGCTGAAGCGCCATCCGCGTCCACCGCCTTGACGACGTAGTAGTAAGTCGTGGCAGCCGCGAGACCAGTGCTGGTGTAAGTCGTCCCCGTCAGTCCACTGGCAATCAACGTGGTTGGATTCGCAGTTGTTCCTCCGTACAAGCTGTAAGAGCTGATGGAGCAGTATGCCGGCGGGGGCGTCGCCACCCAGCTCAAGCTGATGGAGCTGGCGGTAGACAACGTCGGTGTCAGTCCGGTTGGCGCCGATGGAACCGCAGTGCACGCCGGAGTGGCGGGCGTGGTGGCGGCAATTTGACCAGAGGCCGCCGATGTACCGTCCTGGTCCACCGCTTCCACGATGAAGTAGTAAGTTGTCGAAGCCGCAAGGCCAGTGGCGGAGTAGCTGGCGCTTGTGATCCCGCTGGCTATTTCGTTGCTCGTGGACGGGGTGAACCCGCTGGCGGTGCTGCTGTAGATGTTATAGAAACCGATGGCGCAGTTGGCCGGAGGGGTCACCGCCGTCCAGGTCAAGGCGACAATGCCGGCATACGGCGCGACGGTCGAGGTAGATGCCGTCTCCCCCAGCCCGGTTGGTGCGGAAGGAGCCGTGGTGCAATTGTTGACTGCAGTGCGAGGATCCGGCACTGCAACAATCGTGTACGACACTGAACCACTCGTGAGCCCTGGAGCCGTGGCTGTCACCGTTACCGTTCCAGGAGTGAACTGGCTGCGGAGGGCGACTTTGGTCATGCCTCCCTCAACCGCCAACTGAGGATCGCCAGGCGCCATGTAGAAAGCATCAGGCACGCCATTTACATAAGTCGAGTTAGCATTCGAGTATGCATCCGTATTCGTGGAAACATATTGTTGGGTTCCACCCTGGTATGTGGCTGGACCACTCACCGAAAACGTGAGAGTGTCGGAGGCAAGGGGTTCCCAATTCCCATTCACGTCTTCTACCGTGGCCGTAACAAAGGCTGCGTCAGAACCATTTGCCGTCACCTGGAAGGTCGTGCCGTCAGTTCCCGGCTTCGTCAACTCAGGAGTAACTGTCAACACGATCTTGTTTTCGGCTCCGGCAGTTGTCCTGCTGTCCGTCGCTACCACAGTTCCAGACTCGTTAAGGCATTCCGCCTCGATCGTACCGGAAGCCCATGGCACAATCCAGGATGTCTGGAAGGGGATCAGCGTGTCGGTTTCCGATTCATTCGCCGTGTCATTCGAGCTCCACGGATTTGGCGTCTCAATCGATCCCTGTTGGACATTGTTGAGAAGTAGTTTTACCGATGGGCAGTTACTAAAAGCGTTCACTTGGACATTCCCGGAAGAATAGTTCCAGTGACCTGCCAAGTGAACCACCGGCTTGAGCGAAAATGGCGTCCAGGCAGCCTCATAGACGTAATACAGCAACTTCGGAAAGCGGTTCTGATCCATGGACGAAGCGCCCAGAGAGCGAACTGCATTCGAGTTACCGGGAGCCGTGGTGCTAGCGCCGGCTTCTATATATTGGCCTGTTTCTCCCGGGGTGTCCGCAAGGTACCATTGCGCCATCCCCATAGCGCCTACAGCCCTACCCTGGCGCCAGTTGCTCAAGAAGGGAGCCACGAATTCGAGCTCGTAATTCCAAGCCAAGCCGCGCGCTGTGCCGGTGCCCCAATACTCCGATCCCCACGCTGCATTATTCGGGTAACTGTTCTTGATACCGACTTCGCAACCTTCCAGGGTGCAACCCAGCAAGAAGCCGTTTACGGGGTCAGGCGTGCGGTCAGCAGCAACGCGCGTGTTGATTGGATCCCACTGCGTGTTGATCGCCAAAAGGGCCTCGCCGATTGATTCTTCCATTGTGCCGTTGTTCGATTCCCAGTCGAGAATCGACGGGTGGTTGCGATCGCGAATGATCATGTCGCGATGCAACTCTTCCTTCAGCGTGATCATGTCGGCCGATGGGTTACCGGCGGCAGCGAAAGCTTCTTCGTTGTCTCCGCTCGGCTGGTCAATCATGATGCCGTAAGCGTCAGCAGCGTTCACAAACTCTTCGCTGGACGTAGAATGCCCAGGACGGTAAATGTTCCCGCCCTCTGCGGCCAATAACGATAGATCGCGCCATTGCTGTTCTTCGGGAACGGATGAACCGAGTCCGGGATAATCGTAACGGCCAGACGCACCCCACAAATTCATCGGGTAGCCGTTGATGATTGGGTAATCCGTATTCCAGGTTATGGTGCGGACACCGAGTGGAGTCTGCGCAACATCCACCACTACGCCGCCGACACTGACTATGTTATTAACTGTGTACATATACGGAGTGCCGTAGATGGAGTTATTGGGATACCAGAGCGTTGGATTTGTCAGCGTGATCTGTTGACTGAACATTGGAGTCGCAGTAGACGGAAAACTCCCCGCCGTCATCGGACCCACGGTCTGAGTTTGAGGAGCCCCAGTAGTTACTACGTTTCCACCCTCATCCACAACTTGCGTCGTCAACGTTACTGCCTGGGATGAAGTAGTTTCGTTGAGAACATTTGTCTCAACCTGAATAACGGCCGAGGCAGCCTGCGCGGTATTGCTTGCTGAAGGAACCTCGGATACCGTTGCAACGTATGTGCCCCATGTCTTTTGATTGGAGTACACGTTGACTGGGATATGCACCTTATTTGTGATGAACATCTTTACCGGCCGAAACAATCCTGCCATGGCCTGACCATAACGGAAGACCTCGGAAAACTGGGGATCTTCATACCATGTATTGCCCCTGGAGACTCTCACCGCAAGCACATTTTCCGTGGCGCCGTCGGCCTTTATGTAGGGCGTGAGATCGACAATGAATGGGATGAAGCCCACGACATGTGACGCCTCCGCATCGGCAGCGACCGCACTGACGCCAGGCAGCAGCGTTCCATTGATGTAGACCTGGGCTCCGGTATGCGCCCCCTCGAACTCGACCATGATCTTGCTGTTTGCATACATCGGGGAAACCGCGAAGTGCAGGCGATACCAGTTGTTTTGTCCGCACACAGACCCCTGGCCGCCGCCCGATGCCTGATTGATAAACGTGCGCCACATATTCGCATCTGTCGGAATGCCGACTTGTGTCCAGTTGGGTGTGGAAATATTGCTACCGCAGGAAGGCCCGGCATCTACTGTGGGGACAGCGACCTCGGTATAACTGGGGGCGGCGAAAGTCGCGGAATCCTGATTGTTCTCATACCACCAGTTGCTTTGTGACAATGCAGCAGTGGGATCTGTGTCAGCCGTATTCCCAACGAAATTAGGCACTCCCTGCGATAGATTGATCGTGATCCGACTCGATGCAGGAGGCGCCGGTTGCGCACTCGCCCTTGTCGAGCCTACGATCGCAATCAGAAGCAGGAGCATCACCACGATTAGCCACGGCCTGCAAACCCACCTGAAATAACCGCTCGTGGATTTGCCCCCAAGAAGTTGAAACTCAGGTTGTGGACTGGAAGGCTTCATAATGCCGAGCCATGTGTTGCTTCCACCGAAGATGTTTTGGCTATTCATGACACTCCTCTTCTGACCGGTAACTTGACTCTCAGCGTGCGCAAAGGCTGACAAATGCGTCGGATCAACTCTTGGATCGGGTGTCCATCTGACCGTTACTCCTCTGTCCGTTTGTGATGAACGGGGTTAACGCATTAACGCAAACGCGATTTTACTGAGCCCGCACTGAGCTATATGCACCGGCTGTTCGTGAAATTCGATTTCAATGGACTGGATTTTCGGTCCGGCGGCACGCGGTGTCGCCGGACTGAATGTGAGTTCGTCTCACCGGATTTCAATTCCCATGAGCAGGGGCTGATCCGCGGTCCCATTGGTGAAGGCGATCACGATTTGGCCGCTACTGTTTGCGGTAGCGGTGAACTGCTCTACCAGCGCCGCATCCTTACCCACCGTGCCATAGACATCGAAGTTACTCAGCACGGTGGTGCCGTTGATGGCCACGTTGAAGACACGATCTCCCTTCGCGCTGAAATAGGTCTCAGCGAAGTGGAGCAGCACGGTGTATTGAGTGCCCGCCGTCAGGTTCGGAATCGTGTAGGTGAAGATTCCCGACCGCCCGTGCTGATACACCGCCATGGG
>JBEKPF010000167.1:0-5490 GCA_049521035.1 Occallatibacter sp.
ATTGTTCTTCTTTATCGCGAGCCACGGAATGTCGGAGGGCATCGCTTGGAGCCACTTCTCGATCCCGGGAGATTTTGGCTATCGGGGTGACCCTGACAAACTCGACATAGACGCGCTGAGCAAGAGCACGTTGTATGCGGGATCACTCGTAGACGACCTGGAGAAGCAGCATATTCCATTCCTCGTTCTCCTCGACAGCTGTTATGACGGGAAGGAAAGGCACTTCGAGCCCACGGTCTTGTCGGCAGAGGCCACCAGAAACCTGAACGACGTCGGCGCAGCTCTTCGAGTCATGAATGAGTTCCGCGACACCTATCCGGTATTGTTCTCGGCCACTCCTGGGAAGTCCGTTCCCACCGTTACGAATCCGCTCGCTCCGAACTCACCCGTGAACATCGGTCCGCTTGCGCGCCGCTTCAGCCTGATAGTAAAGAAGCGGCTGACGGGAGGACAATCACTCAGCCTTGCAACTTTCCTGGACGATATGGGCTCGGCGACTCTGGATGATGTCACTACACCGGCCATTACTCACTCGAAGACTCCGGACGGGGTAGGCGCTCCGTTGCTGGTATCGTCTCATCTTCTATTAAGTTCAGCCCGGCGTTCGTACACCACAGTTGTTCAGGGCCATATCAAGAACGAAACTCTGTGTGAGCAGAAAAAGCACCTGCCGTCAGATCGATATCGGCAGCTGCAATATGCTCTTTCCGTGCGATACTCTCCCACTGGTCTACCGCGGAGGCGACCTCTTCCAGGATCTTTCTGGCGGAGTCATAGGTGAGGCCATAAAACTCTGCCGTGTTGAGTACCGTCTCAAGGCTCGGTCGATTGTCTCCATCATCCAAGTTCAACACGTGCTCGGCTTTATCGATATTTGGATTCACATCGAAGGCTGGCGCGAGCCGCCATCCCGTCTTCCCCAGAAGGAAGCCGTGATTGCGGAGATGATCATCCCGATTGCCCACCGCAACGTTGAAAACTACTCTCCTGAACAATTGCGCCAGATCGGCTTCAACATGCTCAGCGTCGCCTTGCGAGCGAATGAATTGTGCCAGCTCGAGGTAGCTTGTGCCTTCGCTGTGTTCCTTGCGCAGCAAGGTCATTGCGGAGGCATAGAACCGGCGAATTCCACCGACGCGGTCGAAACGCTGAGTACAGAACGTGTGAAAGCCGTTGTTCAACTGAAGCAGGTTGGCCGGAGGAACGTCCACACCTGCTTTCATGGCTAAGGCATGCACCACATATTCCCATGCACCAACGTCACGTTCATCGTCGCGCGCGGGAAATTTGCCGATCCAAAGAGAACCGTCGCTGTTGGTGAAATTGGCTTTGGGCCTTGCGCCGCCTAAGGATGCGCCAGGTGCCACCAGCACGGCAAGCCACTTGCGCAACGCATCAAGATTATCGATGCGACGACTGCTGAGTTGAAATGCAACTGCTTCGAGTTCACGCAATGTCGTCACTGGCGGTGCGGCCATCTTCTCATTGCCTAGAAACTCTTCCGTGCCTTCCAGGCGGAAACGCAGCGCGCCCTGGCGCGTGAAGTCTTGCACCCCTATCAGAAAATCCCAGGCGTAGAGCGTGCGAGGTGTTCGTTTCTCGTCCTTTGCCAAGAGCGCCTCACGGCGTTTCATCAGAGTCTGGCCCCATCGATCTGGGGACGAGTCCATGAAGATACCGAAGTTGCCGAGCTCCGGCCTTGGGAAAAATGGCGCATCGTCGAGTGAGAGATCGGGGTCCAGGGCAAACGCGCGGGGATCTCGCAGCCAATCACTGTTGTAGTGGAAGCGGATCTGACCGCGGTCATGCGCCAGGGTCCCAACTGGGCAAGCGGGGCCCAGGTCGCAATCGAGCCACACTTCGAGACTGTTGCCGCGCGCGCTCACGATTCCTCTTTCGCCGGGAAGTCCGACGGTTGGTTGGTGGATTTGTCCGCGACACGTTTACGCGGCGCGCGCGAGGACGAATGCTCCAGTTCTAAATCCTGCAGCTTTCTTCCCACCTTGTCGTCAGCCGCCAGTCCTTGAAGATCATTTTCGAGTCCAAGTACTGCCAGAACCCGAAGACAAGAGCCCATCGTGACCCCGGGATCTCCGGTCTCGACCTTGTATAAGGTCGATCTGGAAATGCCAGCTCGTTGCGCCACAACAGCATTGCTGAGCTTCCGCCGCCGACGTGCAAGGCGCAACCGTTCTCCTAACCCGGCCAGCAGGCGCTGTTCTTGAGGAAAGACGATGGGAGACTTCCGCGGCATGTTCGCTATTATAAGCAAATATGCTTGAATTTGTCCATAATAGAGAACATTCTGACCGGGGCCACCCAGCTCAAACTGCCTCAAATTTGATTTGAATGGTCGCCCGTTGTGTTCTATGTCGAAGATCCATTCCCCACGAAAAAGTGTCGCCACTGGTGACACTATTACCGTGGCCACATTACCTCATCACCCTTGGGCCCTTCGACTGTCTTTACAATTTGGCAATCTTCCAAACGATTCCTGACAAAGCAATGGTCGCGGCACTGCCGCGACTATGAACAGACTCCGATTATCCTCCATCATTGCTGTTCCAGAGGAGTCCGTTTTTCGTGTCAAAGGACCTCCACTTGTCGTCGCAGCATTGCCAATTACGCAGACACCGTCTGCGTAATTGAATATCCGGCATTGCTATTCAGCTGGAGCTGGTGGCAATGAAACAGGCTGATCCCACACGGATCAGCCCGTGGCCCGCTTCCCAAGGAATTTGGGGGCATTTTGTGGGCAAATAGCGCCCATGGTAGCAATTCTGCCGGTTGTGCCGGGTCGTAAGTACTGTGCCGTCTATTATTTGGCCCATGACTCCTATCATGGCATGGAAGAGGTCATCGGTTCGATCCCGATCAGGTCCACCAATAAATCCAACAACTTAGCGGATTCGCAGAAAGAACGCGATACGCTTTCGATACGTTGGTTCTCATGCTGCATTCTCCGCGGGACTTTCTACTACATTCCTTGAGCGGTCCATAAGAACATCCACCACTCGGCTTTGCGCCTCCCGCTTGGCGGGCGTCAAGGCCTTCGTGTAGACATTCATGGTCGTCGAGATGTTGGCGTGGCGCATCAACTCCTGCACCACTTTGACATCTTCATTGTTGCCTTTGAGCAGTGTGGAGTAGGTGTGCCGGAAGGTATGGAAACCGATCCATTTGGTGATGCCAGCCTTCCTTGCGGCGGGTTGCAAAAAGCGGTCCAGCAGCGTGTCCGACCAGGGGGGCATTTTACCCTGAACTCGCTCGCTCGCAAAGACCCAGTCCTCTGGCCCGGCATAGCAGGTTTCTTTCTTCCAGGCCAACAACTCGCCAGCGGTGAACGAGTCGATAGGCACCGGTTTGCGCGAGGTTTCTGTTTTGCACTTCCCCACGATGCCGTCCACGACCGACCGGGTAACGTCCATCTGCAACGTCTTCCAGTCGATGTCCTTCCACTTGAGGCCGAGGACTTCGCTAATGCGTAGCCCTGTCGTTGCCGCCACGATGCCAATGACGCGCATCTTCTGTGACAGCTTCAGCATAAGCGCACGGAACTCTGCAGCTTCTAGCGGCTCCGTGACGCGCATCCGCTTGGTGCTTTGACGGACAGCAAAGACCGGGTTTTCCCCATCGTTGAGCCAGCCGTAGCGGATTGCGTGTTGAAAGACCTCGCTCATGATGCCCTTTATCTTCGCTTTGGTTCCGTTCGATAGATCATCGAGGGAACCAAGCCACCGCTCTACGGCTACCGCCTTTATATCTCGAAAGCGACTGCCGCCCCATCGGGGAACGATTCGCCCTTTCAGATAAACGCGGTAGGTCTGCTTCGTCTGGTAAACCTTCCGTTCCGATTCTTTCTCCAAATCCAATTCGATCAACCGGTAGTGCTCTGCCAATTGCTCGAATGTTTCCGGTATTCCCATGGGACGGGAGGTGTGATAGTTGACGTCGAGGCGCAGTGTCGAGACAGCCTTCCACGCTGCTGTTTCCGTTGGGTACTGCTTCACTGAGCCAATTACAAGAGCCCTTGGTTTTGGTTTACCGTTGGGGTCGATCTCGCGCCAACGGTAAACCCATACTTCCGGGCCTTTCTTGCGTCGATGGCGGCTGAAAAAGCCGTGTTGATACCGTGGTCGATTCAAGAGAAATCCCTCTCGTTCCGACCCCGATGGCTATCCAATTCTATCGTCTCCTGCTCCAGCCATCGAGAGAGTTCAGAGAGTCGAAATCGCCAGATTTTGCGCGGGCCATCGCCGATCGGATGCCCTGGCAAATGACCGCTGCGAGACTTGGCAAGGAGGGTCTTTCGAGACAGAGAAAGGAAAGTCGCCGCCCGTTCGGCATCCACGAAGGGCTCCTGAGAGAGAGGAAACGAGAGGGAGTCCATGGGCACACCTCGTGAACACCCTGTACAAGTATGGGCGCTCAGACCAGTAGCGTAGAGGGACCTCCTATCTTCGAGGCGGAATGTTTTTCCAGGCTGGTTTCCTCTAAGGAAACCAGCTCCCTCCGGAAGGGACAGTCCGAACTGAGGCGTCGCAGGGAGAGGGGGGAGCCTTCATGCCCGCAACGTTGCGTTCTCGACGAACGCATCGCCCTGTTAACCGGCCAATCTCTGCCCATTTTCAGGTGTGATCGTAAGAGGCGTTTCAATGCCGATCGTCATGTTCTTAACGACCAGTGACATTATGCGTCCCGATTAGGATTCCTGCTTCAGCCTGGCGCGGTGCAGAGCGGCCTACCATGCATTCAACGAACCGGTGCCCCATTCGTAGACTCTGTCGCCTTCTTTCCCTGCACGAAGCCCCGCGTTGGCCAGCGGGACCGCAGACGGAAGGCAAAATGAACACGCTTGCTCAAGCTGAAGTAAGAAGACACCGGCTGAAGAATAATACAACACGCCTCTCACCCGCACCAGATCAGGCGATTTCCAATTGTTGGCACAAACGCAAATTGGCCGGTTATCCCACTGAAGTCGCCATTCTAGGCTGTGCCAGACCAACGTGTGCGGGTCGCTGGACCTGGGCCGTTTCCCGGTAGCCAATCCACCATTTGGAAGAGGGCGGGTGGGATGGTCAATTCTTATGAACCACCTCGAATGAGTACCCGTCGGGATCCAATACATCGGCCGCATAATATCCTGGATAGTATTCCAGTCGTGCGCGAGGTGATATATTGTCCGTCGCTCCAGCTGCTATTACAGCTTGACAAAACTCATCGACTTGAGCGTTATCCTCGGCAACGAAGCCCCAATGGATCGAACCTGTAACCTGACCCCCTAGATCCGTCCATTTCGGAATACGATTTGAACGAAGGTGACCCGCCCCGGAAAACTCTGCCGTGCGAGGTTGGAAATTCCGACCTGCTGACCCGCCCCGGAAAACTCTGCCGTGCGAGGCTGGAAATTCCGACCTGCATGGTTCGGTTAGTGCCCGTTTGGCAGGCACGAATGCGGTTAATGTAACTCAAGTGATGGTCTCAATCAAG
>JBEKPF010000168.1:0-7606 GCA_049521035.1 Occallatibacter sp.
TGCACCTGGAAAACCTGCTTCGCAATGTCCAACCCAATCGTTGTTGCCTGTACCATGGCTGTTCCTCCTCGTCGCGAGCTTATCAACTCGCCACTACGAGGCGGGTCCATCCCATTAGGTCAGCGGCATCTTTAGCTGCGGTCGTGAGGTTCAGCGCTGCACAGTCCGCAATAGCTGATCTATTTCCCGGGCTGGGTGCTTGGCCAGCAGAAATGTGGGCGGGGCGCCGGGCCGAAGGGGGCTACATCAGCTCTTACCATTCCATGCCCAAGTCGCCTCTTTTTCGGTAGCTCATGCTGCCTCCTTTGGCGTTTTCGGCGTGTTTGCCGGAAGCACGGCCACGGCCTTGTCGTCGTTAGGGATGGTGATGAATTGCCACTCCCGTTGACTAGCAAATTTCATATACCCAGTGCCCACGCGAAGCTGCTCGATCTGGGAAGGTAGCACCGCATCCTCTAGGACGATTTGCTCCGCCGTTGAAAACGTTGTGCCTTGATTACTGCTCGTGCCGCTAGTACTCCTGCCGCTGCCGCTCGATGTGTTAGTGCTGTGCACAATGCGCTGCACCTCGCGCTGGCCGATGAGGTGCGAGGCAAACTTGCTAGTACCATCGCCGTTGGACTTTCCGGATCTGCAACGGAGGATGAGCGTGTTTGATGCGTTCTCCGCGATTGTATCGGCGTAGCCGGACCCGTAAAGCTGCTCAAGCATGCCAATTGTCTGCGTCCCAAGGATGACGCGGCCGCCAAATTTTCGCAGGCGCGGTAGCGCATCGGCAAGACCTTCTAGCTTGCCCAGGGCGTCGAACTCATCTATCAAAAACCAAAGCTTATTGTCGCCCTCTGGCAGCGATAATGCGCTGAAAATGGCGGTGCGTACCCAGGTACGAAAGAGCGGCTTCAACGCCGCGATCTGCTCGCCGGCGTAGGGCAGGAAAAGCCATCCCTTTCCTTCCTTTCCCTTTACCCAGTCCGTGATGCTGAAATTATCGCCGCGATTCAAGTAGCGCAGCGCGCTCAGCGCGCCGGTTACAGTGGTCAGGATCGATAGCATCGTGCGCTCGTTTCCCTCCTCGAAGAAGCGGGCGGCTGGAGTTCTTGCCAGCAGGTCGCGCAACTCGGGCACGGTGGCAAGGCAGCAAACCTCGTAGAGATCGCAGGATTCAGCACCGGGGGTTCTTGCCAGGGCCTCGACAGCGGAACTCACGACTATGCGCGCTTTGCGCGCCCATTCGCCCGCATCGCCTCCGGGATCTGGCACAAGTGCGGCAGCGATATTGTCGGCATCGTATGGTCTACTGATTTCCTTGAACATGGCCCATTTGGCGCTACGTGGATCGAACGGGGACAGAATGCGGTCGCCGCGCTTCTCATTGAAGAAGTTCGCGGCGTAGCCTCCGTCAGGATCGGCTATTATCATGCGCTCGCCTGTGTGCTTCGCCCGCTCTGCAATGGTAACTATCGAACCACGAATTGCAACAGATTTGCCGCTGCCAGTTGCGCCGATGATGAGTGTGTGAAGCTTTTCGTCTGATGCCGGCATACAGAGTCTACCGAGTAGGATGTAGCCGTTGTACTGGCTCTGCTTTTTATTACGTTCGAAATCGGCGCGCGCCTTTGCTTCCTGCGCCTGGTTGGCGCTGCCGTCTATCACGAGCGAGCCGCGCAGATATTTATTCACTCCTGCTCCTCCCATCTTGCGCACAACTCCCTGTGCCGGGAAGTACCAGCATGCGAGCCACGGTAGGCCGAGCACGGCGAAACCGCAAAATATGCCGAGCGGTGGCGCCGCAGAGTAACCGCCGTTGGCGTAGTTCCAGTAAGCCTCGAACAGGTCCGGCGAACACACATACACGATAATCACAATCGCTGCGAGTATGCCGATGTACAAGAGGGCGCGCCTAGTGATTTCGTCGACGCAATCGCGGAGGCTGATCTCGTGGGCCTTGAGATGCCCGTAGCCGATCCGGTCTGAGTGGGAGGGACTGGAATGGTCGAGGATGAAGGCGACTTCGCTTCACCCGATAGCGAAGACTCTGAAGACACTGCAACTTCAGGAGGCTATACGGTGGAAGATCACCACAATTAAACTCCGGCCAGACACCGCCGATATTCAAATTGGACCCTGCTAAAATGCCAAGCGCAGCTAGTCTGGCGCAAAGCCGGCCAGGCTAGGCCAACTACGGGGGTCCATCAACAGGCAATCTCATACCTGGGGTTGCATATGTCCACTCGTCAACAGTCAACTTGCTTGCCGCGTCTGGTTGGAGCCGCTGTGATCGCCGATTCAATAGGTTGGTCGCGGAAGCAAATCTACGATCTGGCCCAGCGGGGCCGGATTCCACACTACCGGATCGAAGGTTCAGTCCGCTTCAAAGAAGATGAAGTCGCGGACTGGCTACAGCAGCACAAGATCGCGGCCTAACCGAGCCCGGCGACTACAACGCCGGGCCGTACCTTTGCGGTCCATGAGATTGTGTTGATGCGTGCCTCTATCTGTTCGGCGTCTGCTGGCCTGATGTAGCGCATCGTTGATTCGAGGTCGGAATGCCCCATAAGCGACTGCACAGTTCGGATATCCATTCCGGACCGCAGCAGCTTGGTGCAGTAAGTAGCTCGAAATTTGTGAAGATAATACCTCTCGCACTCTTTCGATTTGCTATGGCAGCCGTCGCACTTGCCGCAGTTCAGGCCGGCGGCCTTAACCGGTCGCTTCAGCGTGCGTAGCATGTGTCCGTCCGGCTTGCCGGCTTTGGCGAAAACGAGCGAGCAATCTTCGGCTCGTTCCGTTATCGACTTGACTTTAGTCTGCGCTGCTTTCCATGCAACAAGTCGTTCTAGGAGGTCGTCTGGAAGCCTGATTTCTCGCTCATCAAAATCCTTCAAACGGAACCCGAATTTTTCAATCTTGGATTGCAACTTCAAAACTTTTCTCTTTGCGTCGATATCCCCCCATTCCAGAAACACAGCCTCCTGTTCACGTAGGCCGGTCTGTAGCAGGAACGCATAAAGCAGATTCTCGCGAGGCGAGACTACTGCTTCGAATAGTGAGTCGAGTTCGTCGTCGGTGTAGATTTCCGGCATTTTCTTGTCATATCTTGGCGGCTTAGGCAATGCTTTCGTATTCTGCCCAAGAAAGCGCATAAACGCCTTCACAGAGGCGTGACGATTGTTGACGGTCCGGATGCTCATACCGCGCTCGAAGAGAGCCCTATGGAACGCGGAGACGTGGTCAAAGACGATCTGGTCGGCGTACCGCAGACCTGTCACGCTCAAGAATTCCCGGCAGGCTAGTTCGTACACTTCTGCGGCTTCCGTTGAACCTCTTCCAAGCGCTTCCGCGATGAAGCGATTCAGTTCTATTGTCAGCGTTGGGCGCTGCGAATCAGGTACCACGACCTGCAGGCCCTGCTTCTCGGCGTTGATTGCCGCGGCAAACTGTGATTCCCTTCGAATGCGGGCCGCTTCTGCGGCTGCGGCGCTGGCTCCTTTCAGGGGTTCAAAGATGAGCGGCGCATGCCGATAATACCGTAAGGCATAGTATCCAGCTTGGTGCTTTTCTTCTTTACCGACGACTGTGGCAATGTCGGGTTTGACTCTGCCATTTCCAGCGTAGACCGCTGGGTAGTATCGCCATCCCGCCAGCGTGCGTACTCGCCTGACGAGGGAAACTTTGCTCTTTGCCATGGTGTCTTTCGTATGCTGAATTTGATAGCACAACCATAGCAGCTATGTTGTTGTTGTCAATATATCTTTTGTAATCAATACCGTAAGGAAACAAGGCACTGAATCCCCCTCTCTCCGCCATAGTTAGAACATATTTCCCCGACTTCACGCTTGCCGCAAGGGGCATGAAGACCCGGCACCTCTTTGCTACTGAGGGCTGCGGCCAATGAATTTGTCAGCCCACTGGATGAACCACTTCATGTTCGGAGCGTCCGTGTGGCCGCCGTCATGCTGACGCCAGGCTAGCTGCCCGTCGAGGTGTCCTTCGTTTAATGGCGGCATCTTCGCTGTGCGGTAATCCCCCTCGATGTCCAGACCCTTGGCACCTAGAAGCTTAAAGACGCGGCTTGCGTCGATGGTGGCCATGAAGCTGCCTTCATGATCAAGCCAATGGGCATCGCCCTTTGCTGGAATGCCGTAGCTGATGAAGGTGAGACGCGGCGCACACAGGGCGATGAGTTCATTGGAGTCGACGGGAATGTCACCGGAAGTCATGCTGCCGAACGTGGCTTGGGATGCGCCGTATTTCATGAAGTTGCCGGCCATCCAATAGTATTCGCCACCGGTCAAGCTCTCTACGGCTTCGCCGAAGTTGCGACGGAGAAGTGTGGCTCCGCCCTTACCAGAGGAACCTACGAGAACCACGGCGAAGCGCTGGTCGAAGGCCATGGTGACGAGAGCGGCCTTGCCGTAGCGCGAGACGCCTTCGATGCCGACATGCTTTGCGTCGATGGCGGGATCGGTTTCAAGATAGTCGAGTCCGCGGCCGGCACCCCATGCCCAGGCACGCAGTGCACCCCAATCTTCAGGGCTACGTGGTTGGCCTTTATTGACGAGACCGATGATGCCGCGGGTGATGCCTGTGCCGTCATCGGCTTGCACACTGGCAGGATCGAACAAGGCGAAGCCCCACCCAGCGGCAACCAACTGCCAAGTGTTAGGCGGGTCGCCGTCTTCATTGAGCTCGGGTCGCTGGAAGAAAGGGCTCTCCTCGAGCGGTTCCCAGGCGGGATGTTGAGCAAATATTTCCTTGAGAGAGGGATCCTGTTGAAGGAGCAGCGTCTTCCATGCATTGTTGATGCGGCTGAGATCTTCGCCGCGAGGCTCGTTCGGATTGGGGAAGCCGGCGCGGCCAAACATCATCAGTACTGGCACTGGTCCCTTGGCGTTGGCGGGCGTGACCAGCGTCATGTGGATGCGGACTTTGATGGCGGGGTATAGGGAGTTGTCGACTTCACCGATGAGGTCCTTGGCAACGATGGGGGTGAAGCCGAGGAACTCGTGGTCGACCGTGGTGACGGTCCAGGTGACTTTTGGCACGTTGGTGGGGACGCGGCCGTAGATGTACTTCGAATACATTTCGACGATCTCGGGACGACGCTGACCCCACCACATCGCGGCGGTTGTCACGTTGTGGCCGTCGTTCATCTTGAGCGGGTCAGGTATGTTGGGAAAGGGATTTGCCTGAGACTCATCGAAGTTGGCGTGGTTGGGCGCTTTTTCATTGCCGCTCGGACCAGGGCGCAAGGCTTTGATGCCCAGCTGATCCATCATGTTCTGGTGATCCTGATCGGCCGTGAAGGCGACCGATGGATGCGCGGCATTACGGTGGTATGCTTTTCTGGCTTCAAAAAAGCGATTTACTTAGGGCCTAATGGTAAACCGGTTGTTATGAGACATGCACGAAGATTCTTAGCGACTGTCGGATTTTCGATCCTCGCAGGCTGCCTGTGCGCTCAAGGTGGAAAGTCTCCGGCTGCGAAGGCACAGAGCTGGGTAGTAAGTTAGGGAGCCTCGCAGCAGATTCCGGAACCGCTCAATACGTTGCCAGCGGACGACCTGCGGAATGCAACCGTGCGGCAGATCTTTCACCTGTCAGTGGGAGGACCTGCCGTGCGGGTGCATCTGTCGAATGCGTTCGGGACTGAGCCGTTGCACTTTGTATCAGTACACATTGCTCGACCGCTGTCGCCGTCGTCCTCGACGATTGACGCCGCGACCGATCGGCCAGTGACATTTGCGGGGAACGTTGATGTGACTGTGCCCGCAGGGGCGGAGTTCGTTTCTGACCCGGTGGAATTTGCCGTGGCGCGATCGTCGGATTTGGCGGTGACGTTTCATCTGGACGCACCGCCAACGAGAGAGACAGGACATCCGGGATCGCGGGCAACATCGTATTACGTACATGGAGACCTTGTTGGCGCTGCAAACCTTACGCAAGCGAAACATGTGGACCATTGGTATCAGGTGACAGAGATTGACGTGCGGGCCGCGCCGGGAGCGCGTGGAGTGGTAGCGCTGGGAGATTCCACCACGGACGGGCATGGGGCCACGACGAATGGGAACGGCCGGTGGACGGATGTGCTGGCCGCAAGACTGCAGGGGGCGCCCAAGACACGCAATGTAGGAGTGTCCAACCAGGGGATCGGCGGGAATCACCTGCTGACAGATGGCCTTGGACCAAGTGCACTGGCACGATTCGATCGCGATGTACTGGCGCCCGCGAGTGTGCGATGGGTGATTGTGTATGAGGGCGTGAACGATCTGGGCGGGCTGGCTCGGGAAGGCGAGGTGACACAGGCAGAACATGCGGCCCTGGTAGGCCGAGTGATTGCGGCTTACGAGCAGATGATTGCGCGTGCCCATGCCCATGGGCTACGCGTCTACGGAGCGACGATCACCCCTTACGTTGGCTCCTTTTATTACCATCCGGGTCCGTCGAGCGAGGCCGACCGTCAGGCTACGAATCAATGGATTCGCGCTGCTGGGCACTTCGATGCAGTCATCGATTTCGACGCTGTGTTGCGCGACCCGGCTCATCCCGATCAACTGTTGTCTGGTTATGATAGCGGTGACCATCTGCACCCGTCTCCCGCCGGCTACAAGGCAATGGGTGATGCGATTCCGCTGAGCTTGTTTGCGCAGTGATCGTGGCTGCTTTTGATCGGGTTAGCATTGTTTGCATGAGCGACTGCGGCTGTGATCTCCCACAGTTCTTCTGACGTGAGCGTGCGATGCGACGGGTTCGCTCACGAGACATTCAGAATGCTAGAATCGGTCGCATTGGCGGGCTATGACGCAAGTTGACTTCATTGGCGGAGTTCCTGCGGATTTGACCGCCGAGCTGATTCTTGCGCAACTTGAAGTGCTGACGCGAGATGAGATCTTCCGTGCAAGCCGGAGATCGACCGCTTTCCTTAAATATGTCGTCGAGGAGACCCTGAGAGGCTCGGGCGATCAAATCAAGGAACGGACGATCGGCATCGAGGTATTTGGAAGATCATCGTCGTACGACACGAACCTTGACCACATTGTTCGGACCGCAGCGACGGAACTTCGCAAAAGATTGGCGATCTATTACGGGGACGAGAAGCACCGTTCCGAGTTGCGCATCAGTCTTGTGCCCGGTTCCTACATACCCAAGTTCACAGCTGCCCTGCACGCAGGTAATGCAACTTTCGACGGGGTGACACCCGGCACTCACTTTGGAGCCGCCGACCGGACCCAACAGGCTGAAGCGGAGCCGGCCATCGATGCAAACTACCAACCGGGTCGAGAATCAGGTCAGGAAACGGTCGTGGTTCAGGATCGAATCCTGGGCCGCCGCAACGCATCGCGGCTCGCATTCTTGCTGGTCGCAGCAATCTCCGCCATGGGCTCCGTAACTTGGTATTGGCTTAACAAGCAGACTCCAGAGCACCTTTTCTGGAAGCCCGTTCTCGACACGCCAGGGCCGGTGTTGCTGGCGGTGGGTGATGTTCCCAACGGGCCGCCTACACCGGTAGCGGCCGATGAAGAGCAGAGTGCTCCCGCGGCAATCCCCCAGTCCGGGGCTTCAGGTTCCGTTCCATTTGCCGACGCGGTGACCATCGCCAGAGTGG
>JBEKPF010000169.1:0-5125 GCA_049521035.1 Occallatibacter sp.
AAGGATGCGAAGAATCCTTCTTCCCGAGCCTGGAGTTGGGGGACCAATCAATCCCGCGAACATATAGGGGAGGCGGGCGGTCCATTATTGCACGACTATGCTTTGATTTCCCGCATACGGAACTCCGAGACCGGCAATGTCCTGATTGTGATTGGAGGACTTTACACTTACGGAACTCAATCAGCCGGAGAGTTTTTGACTGACCCGCAATTGATGGGATTGTTTGCAAAAACCACGCGCCTGAATGCGAGCTCTCAGAATTTACAGATTGTTCTTGAAACCACGGTAACTGACGGAACTCCGGGCCCTCCGAGGATCCTGGCTGTGTCGCAGGATTAGTCAATCGCCGGAGTAATGACCTATTAACCTCTATTGCTTCATCTAACTCTCTTAAAAGCAAGAGCATTAACTCGCCCTGACGGTCAGGAACCGTATCTGTCTGTCCGCTCGTCTTCGACGCCCTCTACAAGGTCAGTCGATCTGAGGAGGCGGGTTGTGCGCGTCGCAGCTACCGATAGAGTGATCTGGCACAACCCTCAAGCGGTGCTTTCGCTTTGCAGCCGAAGCCGCCTGGCGAAATGCGCCGGCGCAGCAAACTAAGTATTTGCATGAATCCGACATTGACCGCGCAACTGGCGAACTGTGCGGTTTCAGGCACGATTCAAGCGATGTGGAACGGGCCACTTCTTTACCTGTTATTCACCGTGATGGATCCGGACATCACCACGGTATCGACGACGGATACGAACCGGAGCAGTGTTCAGGTCTACTTCGATCAGTACAACGATAAACTCCCAAAGTTCGAGGAGGATGTGGTGATGCGGGAAGGTCACCACTAGCGGGACCGATTATACCGATCGGCAATAGGTGATGATTCTGCGGTGACCGCGAGGGACGGAACCGGTTCGTTCCTCGCCTCTACCAAATCCAAGCGCGACATGCGGAGCGTGTTAGCGACTGGGGCACCTCGGATTAACGGTCTCCGCGTGCTACAGCGGCTGTCGGCATCGGGGTTCTATAAATAGATAAAAATGCATAAGATACCAGCGTCTCTGACGGTCAGGGACGGTATCTGTCTATCCGACCGCACAACTGCTTCTCTACAAACTTATCGATTCGCAACCGCTCGACCCGCCGTCCCCAGAGATACGGACAGACCCATCCGGTTGAGTCAGTCTGAACGGCAAGGAATCTTCGTTAGGAGGCTGGCATGAGAGGTTTTCTTAAGTTGAACAGAATTCCGATGGTCGCTTGCGCGGCTTTGGTCTGCTTTCCCAGTGCGATGTTTGGTCAAGGATATGGAAGCATCACGGGCACAGTCACGGACCCAACCGGAGCAGTGGTTCCAGGAGCGGCCATCATAGCAACGCAAGCGGGCACCGGCCTGGAACTCAAGACGACATCGACGGCGGCGGGCGTTTACGCGTTTTCTTCTCTCGCGCCATCGACATACAGCATCTCAGCCACGCATGCGGGGTTCGAGGCCTATACAGAAAAGGCCCTGCAGGTTCGAGCGGACGCCTCCCTCACGGTCAACCTCACCCTCAAACCGGGCAGCACGAGCGAAACGGTTACGGTAAACGCAGAGACTGCTCAGGTAGACACTACCACCGGAACGCTCTCTCAAGTGATCGGCGCGTCTCAGGTGAACGAGTTGCCGTTGGAAGGCCGCAACGCAGCCGCTCTAACAGCAGAGGTTGCGGGGATAACGATTGCGCCCACTGCCCAGGCCGACCAGGGAAACACCAAGACATTCCCCGTGGCCTATACCATTTCGGCCAACGGCACCTTTGTGGGGCAGACGAATTATATGCTGGACGGCGGCAACAACGTGGACGAGTATACCAACGTCAATATGCCCTTCCCCATGCCCGATGCGCTGCAGGAGTTCAGCGTGGAGACCAACAACTACAACGCGCAGTACGGCCAGAATGCCGGCGGCGTAGTCAACATCATCACCAAGAGCGGGACCAGCAGGTATCACGGAGATCTGTTCGAGTTCGTCCGCAATGGCGACCTGGATGCCGCCCCCTGGTACAGCTATAACGCCAAGACCAACTCCAAGACCGTCAACCCGCTGAAGAGGAACCAATTTGGCGGTACGGTCGGGGGACCGCTCAGCATCCCTCATCTTTACAGGGCCGATAAATCGTTCTTCTTCTTCGGATACCAAAGGTCCATCATTCATGCGGCCTCTGCGACCGCCTCGGACATTTTGCCCACCATTGCTCAGGCCGGTGCAGGCTCGTCGGGCACAGGGGCAGGCACAAACAATCTGGTGTTTACTGATTGCGTCAAGGATCCGCTGATACCATCCGCGATTCTTGCTGCTACGATCACGTGTCCGGCGGGCTCTTCGAATACGTGGAGCGCTGCAGCCCTCAGCCCAGTAACGGTCAATCTCCTGAAAGACGTTCAGCCGTTGACCACCGGGGGAGCTGTTCTCTTCCAGCAGCCGAACGACTACGTCGAGGCAGAGATAACTGCCAGAGGCGATCAGGAGTTGACGCCGAAGGACAAGCTGACGGAGCGGTATTTCTCCGACGCATACACACTGCAAGGCGTGCTGAACCCCGCGAATCTGCTGACGTATCAAGACTACGCACAGAATAACTATTACAACTCGCTGATCGCTGAGACGCACACGTTCAGCGGCCACATCGTCAACAACTTCATCATCAGCTACCAGCTGGATCGCGACTCTCGCGGGCCGATTTCAAACAGCGTTGACGTGGCCGATCTCGGTGTCAAGATTTCACAGCCCGGGTTCAAACAGATCAATCAAATCTCGGTAAGTGGTTTTTTCACCATCGGCGGTAACCCGCAGGCATTCTTCGATCGAGCCAACTACACCCTCACCGACGATATGCACTGGCTACTGGGCCGGCACAATATCGACTTTGGTTATCACGGCGAGGTATCAAAGATCGACGTGAATAACCTCTTCGAGCAGCCAGGCCAGTTTACTTTCAATGGCAACAACACCGGCGGCGACGCTATTGCCAACTTCCTGTTTGGGTATCTCAATACATTTACGCAGGCTTCTGGACAATTCTTCAACGCACGGGGCAAGTTTCAAGGCGCATACGTCCAGGACAGTTGGAAGATGACTCGCAATCTGACGCTGGACTATGGCGTGCGTTACGAGCCGTTCATTCCGTGGCACGAGATGCAGGGTCGCATGGGAAGCTTCTTTCCGGCGCTATGGGCCGCTGGCACGCACTCAACGAAGTATCCGAATGCCCCTGCGGGGATGCAGTTTGCGGGGGATCAGGGGTTCAATCCAAACGGCGTCGCCTCCGCTTATAATCACTTCATGCCGAGGCTGGGCTTCGCCTGGGATGTCTTCGGCGAGGGCAAGACGAGTGTTCGCGGCGGCGGCGGCATGTTCTACGACAGCCGCATCAACAGCACACTATTCAACATCTACTCGAACCTCGCCCCGTTCATAACCAGCGTGAGTTTCAACAATAATGCTGCTGGAACAAATATTAGCTTCGGCGATCCGTACGGCAGCTATGGGATTCCAAATCCCTTCCCGTATCCGACATTCCCGTCGGCGACGACACCTCCGGGCCCCAGTGCTCCCATTTCTAACTCGCAAGCGTGGCTGACTTACGACCCAACTCACGGCTTCCAGGATCCAGTCACCTATGATTGGAATCTTGCAGTGGAACAGCGGATCTCCAGCAGCCTCTCGACGCGTATTGCTTATGTGGCCGAGCACAGCAGCCACGAGTGGACTGACCTCGAATTGAATCCTATCGTCAATGGAACGCGCGTCTACAATCAGCCGGGCTGCGCGGCAACCGGCAGTTGCTACCCAAATACAATCACTGCGGCAAACACCGGCGGCAACACGAACTACAACTCGTTGCAGGTTTCCGCCGAGCAGCGGGTGCGCTACGGATTGACCTTGCTCTTCAACTACACATGGTCGAAAGCGCTCAACAACCTGCCGTGGAACCAAGCGGCTACGTCGATTGGCGCCGGCAACGCCTTCGTTTACCCGATCACCGTTCCGAACTTCAAGAGTCTAGACTACGGACCGGCGGATTTCGATCATCGCAGTGTCAGTGCTCTGTCGTATGTGTACACGGCTCCGAAGTTCTTGAATGATGCTCCGGCCATGTTGCGCTACGTTGTGAACGAGTGGGCAACCAGTGGTCTGTTCCAATACCGCAGCGGCGATCCGCTCACCATTTGGTCGAGCAACAGCAACATCGACGGCTCCGGCGAATCTCGCGATCGCGCCGTGCAGACGGGAACTGCCTATCACGGGTCAGCCTGTACCACCGCGGTCAATTGCAAGTCGTTTCTCAATCCGGCAAGCTTCGCGAACCCTCCCGCCAACGCCGGCCTTGCCTCATTCGGAAATGTTAAAAAGGGGTCCTTTGTCGGTCCGGGCTTTGCCGAATGGGACGCGAGTGTGGCGCGAAGGTTCCCCATCAGAGAGGGTAATTACCTGCAGTTCCGTGCCGAGTATTTCAACTTGCTGAATCATGCGAACCTTGGCGACCCCGGCACAACATTGGGCGGCTCATTTGGCAAAATCACAGGTTCGACTCCACAGAACACGGCTGCGGCCGCAAACCTGGAGCGCATCGCGCAGCTTTCGCTCAAACTGATCTTCTGATCTCTGAGAAGAGAAAAGCGATAGACAGAAATCAACACTGGACAGGCGTTTACTCGCTGGGATGGAGGACTGCCTGACGACGCTGGCATGCGAAATCCATCGCCTCCGTGTTCAGAAGGTGGGAGAAAAACATTGGAAAGGGTGGCGGGACGTCTCGAAGTATCGCTCACCGATGACGCTCAGGCAATCGTAATCAGGCAGCTTGACTTAAGACAAGACAGCGACGGTCAAGCCCAAATCGTTTTGTCGCCAAGGCACGCGCGTCATCTGGCCAGTCTACTGATCATGAATGCGGAAGCTGCTGAGGATGCCGATGATTGCGAGAGTATCGCAACGGCTGGCAGGGGATTCAATTGAGAAGGTCTGATTCAAAGTCCCACGTTTGCCGGCTTGCGGGACAAGGATTGAACAAAGTGACATTGGACAGGGCGATGCAAACATTGCACGGCAGAAAGATATCCATGCACGGTCGTTTCTGCCGCCTGATAG
>JBEKPF010000170.1:0-5073 GCA_049521035.1 Occallatibacter sp.
ATTCGTCATCGCTTTGAAAGTGCTTCCGGATCCGTCGTCGGTGACAACGGTAATCGTCTTTGCAGTCAAGTTGATATTGTTTACCGTTCCGGTCACGGCATGAACCACCTCTTGAGCAGTTGCTACGACCGAGGCCAGCAAAAGACATCCCACGAAAAGAGATATTCTTGAAAATCGTCTCATCATAAGTTCCTCCAGTGCTCGAAATTGTCACACCAAACGTAGCCCGCAGATTCGTTCAGATCCCTTTCAAGCCGAGAGTGCATGCGCCGAGGCGTGAAGCCCCTCTGTTCGATATGCATGAATACCGTGAGGAGTCCTCTCGAATCTCGCATCTGATCGACCATCTCCAACGCCCAAACGTGAAGTCGCTGCAACCCCACAACAGAGTCCGAAGTTGCAGCGAATCGCGTCAGCCCCCTTCATCGTCATCGGTGTGTGTCCAGGATCCTGTCTTACCGGTCCAACGAAAATCCGGCGCGACGGTTCTTCTGCCAGCAAGCCTCAGTTGACTCCGTGCAGAAGGGCCTCTCCTTGCCATAGCTGATAAGGCGAATGCGACTGGCTGCCACTCCGGCGTTTACGAACGCCTTCTTGGCGGACTCGGCTCGGTTTTGGCCCAGCGCGAGGTTGTATTCATTGGAGCCGCGCTCGTCGCAGTAACCGCCAATGAGCACCTTCACGCTTGGGTGACTGGTAAGATATGCCGAGTCGTGCTCAAGCGTGGTCTGCGCGTCGCTGCGAACATCGTACTTGTCGTAATCGAAGAAGATATCCTGAACGTTGGCCTTGAACTCTTCTTCAGCACTCATGTTGTTGACGGGTGCTGCCACTGGCGGTGGTGCATTGACGGCAATGCGAGCATAGGCATCTGCAGTACCTCCGGCCCCTTTCGCAACTAAGTGATAATTGGTCGAACTGGTTGGCGTCACGGTTTTCACTCCGGAGGTTGGTACATCGCCCAGACCATCGATAGAGGCAGTAGTGGCATTCGTCGTGCTCCAAGTCAGCACGACCTGATCGCCCGCAGTAACCATAGTGGGTGAGGCTGCAATCTTCGCAGTGGGAGCAGGGACGGCCACAGGAGGTGCGGTTGGTGCAGGCGGCGGAGTAACCTTTTTCTTACAACCCGCGACTGCAATCAAGGCGACAAGCAGTACAACATAAACCAGAATCCGATTACGTCGATCCAATGGATTACTCCTTCAGAAGCTGCATGAGCACTTTCATGGCAATCTGACAATTTCCGCTGTATCCTGCTACCGCTGCCCACCATCCTGGCGCACTTCAGCAGGCACATCGGTACTAGCCCTGATCGTTCATGTAATAGCTATGGTTGAGGCCGACGCCCCTTTCTCCCCTTAGACAAAGACCTTGTCGGCGCGCCACTTTTCCGTATCTTGCATACAAGTGATGAGATAAGGCCGGAAGTGTAGATCTGATTGTGGGTCAAGAAATCTGACAAAGGGTGTTCCTTTTGGGACAGTGGATTTAGCTTCGCCATTCTCGTGGCGACTGAACTCGGGTTCCCTATAATGAATTGATTCGCTTGTCTTTATGATTTTGCTCGACCGGACACCTGTGAGAATGGACTCCGCCAATGGCGAAACTGAGCAAACCTGGATTTGACGTTGACGCATATCTAAGGAATGCCGGGGCTGGACGCAGGGTCGTCCAGTTGAACAGCTCGCAAGTCTTTTTTTCTCAGGGAGATCCCGCTGATTGCGTTTTCTATCTGCAGAAGGGGCGCGCCAAGATCTCGGTGCTTTCTTCGGCCGGAAAAGAGGCCACAATTCGCCTGGTCGCAGCCAGCAACTTTTTCGGCGAGAAAGCGATGGCCGCGGAACCGGGACTCCGCGTCACAACAGCAACAGCCGTTACCGCATGCACTGCGCTCAGAATTGCGCGACCGGAGTTTCTCAGGGTTATGCGCGAAGAACAGGATTTTTCCAATTTGTTTTCTTCTTTCCTGCTCGATTGCAACTTGAGAACACAAGCGGATCTGGTCGATCAACTCTTCAACCGCGCGGAGAAGCGACTAGCGCGAGTGCTTCTGCTGCTGGCCGAGTATAGCCAGGCCGGGGATGACGATGCGCTGATTCAACCGATCTCCCAGGAAGCGCTTGCGAGCATGATTGGTAGTACGCGACCACGTGTTAACGCTTTCTTGAGCCGCTTCCGCAAGCTGGGATTTATTGAATACGACGGACGAATCCGGGTTCATAAATCATTGTTGAATGTGTTTCTGCGCGATTGAGCGTGCCGTGTTACTTAGATTCCTTTGAAGGTGGACTTGCGGTCGAATCAGAGACGGCGGGTGTGCTGCTGGTCGCAGCGGCTCCCTTTGGTGCAGGCTGTGGAGGAACGGGCTGTCTCCCCTGCCGCGAATTCTTTGGAGACGAATCCGTTGGGGTAGTGGCTCGAGTGCTGGACTGCAGCGGCTGGTTGGAGACAGGCGGGGGAGTGGGTAAGACAGTCGGAGATTTGGCCGCCGAGGTGGAAGCAGCTTCTCCAGCAGTTGAGGGCAATGTCGGTGATGTCGAAGCAGGACTCGACTGTGCGCCCAAAGAGGATGGATTCGGAATTGGCCCGGCGGGTTCTAAGGAAACTGCGGAAGTTGCAGAGAAGGGAATTGGCAGCGCTTCTGCTGGAAAGATAGCTGAGTTCACAACCAAAGGATCGTCGTGCAACTTTACATAGAGATGCCCGGCTGTCGGATGCGGAACCGTTACAACGTAACCGGGAAAGCCCTCGGGCACCTGACTCGGGTGATCGAACTGCAGATCGTTCGAGACCGAATCCACGAGGAACAGCTTGTCCCCTGTCAGTTTGCAAGGCTGATCGGATGAGCTCGGACACTGGAGATCGCCAAAGACCGGTAAGCGGACCAGCGTAGCAAGAGGTTGCCAATCGCTCGCAACCCCTTTCTCGATCAAGCGAAAGCGCAAGGGACCAGACGCTGAAGATGCGAATGCCTTGCCTGTATCGAGTGTCGCCAAAGCGACATGAGAGTCTTCCAGGGTCAAGCCATTGGCAGGCGTGAGAGTTGCTAAGTACGCTCCTTCGAGCGTGGCCACTTCGACCTTCTCGTCACCAGAGAACGACGCTGGAACTTGAGCATGAATCGAGAATGTCAGTTTGGCGTTTTGCGGAACCTCATCCTCATTGGCGAGTTGGATTTTGCTGGCGATGGCTGATGCAGAAGGCTGAACGCTCTTTCCAATCAGAACAACTTTGGGGCGTTGAGAGGCTATAGTCGTTTCGAGGCTGAGAACTCGGCCGTCGTTGAGAGCGACCCTGGCAGTGGCATCTTCCCCTTCTTTCAGTTCCTCGGCAGCTTTCACATCGACGGTCGCCAGGGATAGTTCATCTATGTCCTCAGTAGCGAAGTGCGGACTCGGTTTGAAGCTGATCCCGTTCAATGTGAGTTCTTTCACTTCTTCCAAATGATTGCCTTTGAGAACGCCGGATAAATCCCCGGCGTGAAGGGTAAAGCTTTCAAGATGGCCAGCTTGAGCAAATGCTTGAAGCGGGATGATATCGGGATCTTTGCTTCCATATTGTTTGACCAGTAACTTCAACGCGCCAGGCTTGATCTTTCTCAGTGGCAGGGTGACCGCGACCTGGTTTGGCCCGGTCGATTTCCAATCTGCTTTGACCATTTCGCCAGTTGGCTTTTCCAGTTGAATGCTGTCAACGCAGGCAGCATTTTCAGTTTCGATATGTATGAGATCATCGTGGCCCGCTATCAAGGACTGCTGATCCTCATCGGTCAGCTTCCAGTGCTGTGGATGAGTGTTTTCCAGTTGGAACTCAGGACCGTTGTATGGCTCAAAACCCCAGTAGCCGTGAAGAGAGCCGTCCAGAACATCGCCAAAGCTGGTGGGACTGACTTCAGCTGTATTCGCGACAAACCCGCCCTTTTCAGCATCGGCTTCAACCGGCAAATTGACAGATTTTCCATTCTTCCCCTTTAGGCGAAGAACCATATCATGGGCAAAGGCCGTTGCAAAGACCAGTGGCGCGCCCTCGGCGGGCAAAATCAATTCTGTCTTTTCAGCGCAATAGACCTCTTTGGGATCGACGGGATGGAGAGGCGGCATTTGAGGCGGCTCGACCGCCGGCAGCGCGATCACCAGCACCGACTTCGGATTGTGAAAAGAGGGAGGCGTATTGAGTTCGAGTGCAAGCTGATCATCCTGCTCACTGGCCAGCGCGGGAATGTACTGATATTGCGCTGTGTGAAACGAATCCATGATCCGCGCGATGTCCACCACCGAGGCGACATATGGGCTGTAATAGCCAAGGCTTACAGCGGGAGAGCTACTCAACTGCTGGACCAGATCGACCGGAGCGCCCGCAGTGAGCGCCTGGACAATCGACGTGCTGTGCCCGTCGTTCAAGACCAGAGAATCCTGACCCTGCATCAGGCAGGGAGCCTGCAATGCCGGCATTTTCTGAAGGCAGTCGGAATCAAATTTGATGGAGAGGCTACGCGCCAGCAACGGTGAGGCCGTCTTCAAATGATCGAAATCAGTTTGGCTGACTCTTTGGATGGCGGTCAGGTAGACCTTCAGCCGCGAACGGTCGAGCGTCGCCTGGTTTAGATCCTGAGATGCGCGGACGAAGGCACCAGGCCTTCCGCGAACCGCGCCAACAAGCGTTTTGAAATCTCCCCCAGTCTCCGGAGCCAGGAAGACAAGGACTTGCTGGGCACCCTTCGGAACCGTGATCTTCAGACCGTTACTGTCCTTGCGATTCCAGGTCTCCGATGCAAAAAACCAATTCTCCGGAGGAGGGTTGGTTGCACCGCGCAAAAACGCGGCTACTAGGAGATAGTGCACTGACTGACCAGAAGGAAGAATGGCCTTGATCGAAATCTGGTCGCTAACGGAGAGATTCGGTATCTCGGAAATTGGCAGTGTTTTGCCGGCATGAGTTACCTTCACTTCCAACGCGGGCCCAGGTAGATCGAACGGCGCTGGATCGGCGTATACGAGGCCGGAGATCGCGGAGAACAACAGACAACAAACGCTCCGCCGAGAAACGCTGATTCTCAAGGGGTCAATCCTT
>JBEKPF010000171.1:0-4719 GCA_049521035.1 Occallatibacter sp.
AATTCTTGAAATGCACGACCGCATCAACTTTGGCGGGGGCGTCGTCAAGGATACGCTGGTTCTGGGAGTGAGCCCTGAATACCAGCAAATCCGCAATCTGCTGGTCCCCGTGGGCCGATTCCTTGACGACCAGGACGACACGGCCCACATCGAATGCGCCGTCGTCACCGAACCCTTCGCCAGGGCCCGCTTCGGCAGCGCCGACGCAGCGGTCGGCCAGACGTTTGAGATCAGCCGAATTCCTTTCACCATCATTGGTGTCTTCAAGGAAGCTGTGCCCGACTTCGGTAACTCTGAGATCGCTGACCAGACCATCCTGATTCCATATTCCGTGGGCCGCCTGATTGCCGGAACCGAAAACGTCAAGCAAATCTACTTTTCCATGCGCACCATGGAAGAGGTGCCCGATGCTGCTAAGGAAATTAAGCGCATCGTGCAATCGCGCCATCGAACTGATTCGATTTACAACACGCAGACCCTTACCGAATACCTTGATGTCGCCGCCAAGATTGCCAACGCTGTCACTTGGCTGTTGATTGCCGTTGCCTGCGTCACCCTGGCAGTCGGCGGTGTAGGCATCATGAACATCATGCTGGCCAACGTCCGCGCGCGTGTTCGCGAGATCGGCATTCGCAAGGCGCTCGGCGCAACGCGACGCGAGATCAAACTCCAGTTTCTTGCCGAAGCAGTCATCATCTCGCTCACTGGAGGCGTTGCCGGCGTGATTGTGGGGTTGGGTCCACCGCTGGCAATCCGACTCTTCACCGACTACGACTTTCCTGTCTCAGGATTGTCTGTCTTCATTGCGCTGGTCGCGGCTACAGTGGTGGGCGTCATTTTCGGCACTGTTCCCGCCACACGCGCAGCACAGTTGGACCCCGTCGAATCGCTCAAGTATGAATGATCCCGTCCGCCTGCCCGTTCGACCTGGAGCCGCCTCGCATGCCGAAGAGAGTTCCTCCGCGGGACCGAACCTGACGCTTCTCTATTCCCTCATCGCGTTAGCACTTATCGTCGCTATAGGGCTGGCCGTCATGATCGTGCTCCCGTTCTATCATCGGCATTAAAATATTCAGTCACCCCGAACAGAGGATTCCCCATGCCGACTCAAGTTGAAAAGGCTGCCCAGTTCCAGGCTCTCCATCAACGTCCCGAGCCATTTGTCATCGCCAATCCATGGGACGCGGGGACAGCGCGCATTCTCACCGGCCTCGGATTTTCTGCGCTCTCGACGACCAGCGCCGGGCTGGCTTTTACTCTTGGCCGCCGCGACGCCACCGCCAGCGTAAGCCGCGAGGAAGCCTTGGCCAATGCCCGATCCATCGTCGATGCTACTCCGCTTCCCGTAGCTGCCGACTTGGAGAATGGCTATGGCCACACGCCGGAAGCGGCCGCTGAAACCATTCGATTGGCAGCCGAAACGGCCGGTCTGGTCGGCGGATCCATTGAAGACGCCTCCGGCGACTCCAGCCATCCAATCTACGACTTTCATCACGCCGTGGAACGGATTGCCGCGGCCTCTGCTGCAGCTCGCGCATTGCCTTTCCCTTTCATGCTGGTTGCTCGCGCAGAGAATTATCTGCACGGCCGCCCCGACCTGGACGACACCATTCGTCGCCTGCAAGCCTATGAAGCCGCCGGCGCCGAAGTTCTCTACGCTCCGGGAATCAAGCGCGCGGAGGATATTCGCACAGTGTGCGCCTCAGTGAGCAAACCCGTGAATGTGCTGATGGGAATCAAGGGCGTGCCTCCGCTCACCGTAAAAGAGCTTGGAGCTCTTGGGGTTCGCCGCATCAGCATCGGTTCAGGCTTTAGTCGCGCGGCTCTCACGGCCTTCCTGCACGCCGCCCGCGAAGTGATCGATCAGGGAACCTTCACCTTCAATGAGAACACTCTCTACATGTCCGAATTGGTCGATCTCTTCGGCGGGCCGAAGAAGTGAGCTGTTGCAGATTTCTGCAAATTAACCCAGAGGAATTTCCGCCCGCTCTGCGATCAACACGGGTATCCCCTCCACAATCGGATAGCCACGTCCGCAGGTCCAGCACATGAGTCGCTCTTCTCGAACGGAGAGTCCGCCCAGGCAGACCGGGCAGGCCAATTGATCCAGTACAGTTGCGTCAAATCGAAAAGGCTGTTTAGGTTCGACGGCCATCACTACTGCACGGTGGCATCGGGGTTTGCGCTTGAGTCGGCGACAAGATCCGAACTGGGAGGCCGTCCCGCACGCGCGCGCTTCGCTACTCCGGCGAACTCCTGCTCAATGCGCGCATTCGTTCCGGCCATGGCAAATTCGTAGGCGACGCGAATCCCGTTGAAGATGGCCCGGTCATTCGACGAGCCGTGGCCAATGATGCAGATTCCTCGCACTCCCAGCAGCGGCGCGCCTCCATACTCCCTGTAATCCAGCCGATGGCGAAATTCGTTGAACGCCTTCCGCGACAGCAACGCTCCAACTTGCGCCGTCACCGTCCGGGTAAGCGACTCGCGCAGCACATCGCGTACAAACCTTCCCACGCCCTCGCTGGTTTTCAGCGCCACATTGCCTACAAAACCGTCGCAAACAATCACGTCCGCCAGGCCGCTGAAAATGTCGCGCCCCTCAACGTTGCCAATGAACTTGATAGGCAGCGCCTTCAGCAGCGGGAACGCCTCATGTGTAAGCCCGTTGCCCTTGGTTTCTTCCTCACCAATCGAAAGCAGGCCCACGCGCGGCGTGCTGATCTTGAGCACGGTCCGGGCATAAATCTCGCCCATTACGGCGAACTGCTCCAGGTTAGACGGCTTGCAGTCCACGTTGGCGCCCACATCGAGGAGCACACAAGGATTTCCTGAAGAACTCGGCATCGGAGTTGCCAGCGCCGGACGGTCTACGCCGGGCATCGTTCCCAGTACCATCTTCGCTGTAGCCATGGCCGCGCCGGTGTTGCCGGCAGTCACAAATCCAGCCGCCTTGCCCGCGTGCACCAGCTTCAGTCCGACGCGCATAGAACTGTCATGCTTCTTGCGCACTGCCTGCGCCGCTTTCTCCTCCATGCCGATCCGTTCCGAGGCATGGTGAATCACGATGGGCAGGTCTTCGTTTTCCAGTTGTTCGTCCAGAAGATCGCGCAGCTCCGCCTCCGGTCCAATCAGGTGGACCCGCACAGGCAATGTCCGGCAGGCAAGAATCGCCCCCCGAATCTCCGGCTCAGGAGCCTTGTCGGAACCTACGGCGTCAAGTGCAATGTCGATGAGCATGCGTGCTCAGTCTACCGCAACCCTCAAGAGCTTTGTTACTTGGCTGCTTCCTTGATGTCCAGGACCAGCCGCTTCTTGTAGATCCCGCACTTGGGGCAAGCGCGGTGGGGCAGTTTCTTCTCGTGACAGTTGGGGCACTCAGACAGGCCCTCGGCCGTCAGGAAGTCATGGGCGCGACGATTCGCGGTACGGCGCGTCGAGTGGCGCCTTTTCGGATTAGGCATGATGCAATTCCTTTCGTGTCTCCGCCCACTGTTCAGACCAACCGGCCTGACCGCTTTCTCACAAAGGCGGAACACCCTCAATCTCTTGGGGTTATGTTCGGGACTTGATCCGGCCACGGAGTCCAGCCAGCGCTTCCCAGCGGGGGTCGCTCGGACCCTCATCGCAGTGGCACGGTTGGCTGTTGCGGTTCTGGCCGCAGCGCGGGCAAAGTCCCTTGCAATCCGGCTTGCACAGCGTCCTGACCGGCAGAGACAAAAGCACTTGCTCCCGCAGCACATCTTCAAGCAACAGACTGTCTCCTTGATAATACCCGATTTCTGTTTCCGGCGCAGTAATTGACCGTTCTGGCGCTTCGGAATCCGCCTCCGCCGGTCTGAAGACCAGATCAAACTCCGCACCCAGCGGGACCTCCACCAGCTCCACGCAACGTGCGCACGGAATCTCAAATTTGCCTTGGAAATTACCCCGTAGCCGGATATCCGCCACAATATCTTTCGGTCCGCGATGCTCGTGCAGCACCTCGGCTCGTCCCGCCGTAGCAAGTAGCCCAACCTGCTCGGCTTCTTCGCCAAGATCGACCGCTCCCGGACCCAGTTCCAGGTCAAAATCGATCGGTTCCCGCTCCAGTTCGCTTACCTTGAATTCCATACTTTGAGCCTACGGCGCGGCCACACGCACGTCAATGCCGCCAGCGAGGCGGGCTCTGATCTCTGCGATCTGCATGGAGTGGCGCACAGGGTGCAGAGCCATTAAGAGCAGCATCTCATAACAATTCAACGGGCGCGTGATGAGAGGATGCATCACGAGCCAGCTTCGCAAATCGCCGCTGAATTCTTCTACAAACCGCACCGTCTCGCGTCGCACCGAATCGAACTCTTCCATTGCCTTCCCCAGGCTCTCGAAATCCCCTTTTGGCAACACAATCTCGGGTGCCTCAATCCGGCGCAGGCGGTTCAAGGCAAGATCCTGAAACTTCGCCTCCCTTGCCCGATCCTCGTGCGATTCATTCTGTGGTGTTGCCTCCCTGAGCCTGGAGAGAAGTGCAGCTTCCGACGCAATCATATGCTCAACGCACTCCACGACCGACCAACTCTCCGCTGTCGGCCTGCGTCTCGTCAGCGATTCATCCATGCCCTTCAACGCATCCTTCAGCGCATCGACGCCTGACTGTAGCCGGCACAGTATCTCTTGCCGATCTGAATCAACCATGGCGCTGCCTCCTCCATCAGCCCCATCGTACGCTTTGATCGTCTG
>JBEKPF010000172.1:0-4641 GCA_049521035.1 Occallatibacter sp.
ATTTTCAGGGCAAAAAGTGTTTCAATTTGAATATTGAAACAGGGGTGCTCCACGCGGTGGGGCTGAGATAATACCCTAGAACCCGATCCGGATAATACCGGCGTGGGAAGTTTCCGAAGCGAAGCGGCCTTCCTTTTTGAATCGTGGCGTCAGTTCCCTTGTTTCATTCGGTTGAACCGAGGGGATACTATGCTCGAAATCGCAGTTACCGTCACCGCACGCATTCCATTCCAGTCCAATCAGATCGACTGCTGGCGGAGTTTCCAAAGCCGCTCAAACGCCGCGTCGTCACTGCGCAATCTGAGAAGCAGCTCATTGGCCACATGGTTAGTTGCAGTGGCGTGCCTCGGCGCTCCGCTCGGAGCTTATTGCCAGACTGCGGATCACTCGCCCACCAATCCGCCGACGCAAAATGCGAACCCTGCTCTATCTGCAGCAGCAGTAAGACCCTCCGCGGCGGCACAGCAGGTTCCGCGCCTGACCACGACAGTTGAGGTGCATGGCGAGGCGAAGGACGATTATCTTCCCGATGCGGTAGCAGTGGGGACCCTGAATGGATCGACGCTGAAAGAGACGCCGCTTTCGGCAACAGTGATAACTCGCGACCTGCTGAACGACCAGGTTTCGCGGCTGCTCTCCGACGTGGTGAAGAACGATGCCTCCGTCGACGACGATTACGTGCCGGTGGGTTACTACGGATGGTATGAGATTCGTGGTTTCGCGATTGACCTGGCAACGGGGCTCGAAATCAACGGGATGACGATTGCCGGGGAGCAGGACGTGCCGCTCGAGAACAAGGAGCGGGTGGAGATTCTCAAGGGGATTGCGGGCCTGGAAAGTGGCGTGGCCAATGCGGGTGGGCTGATTAACTACGTGACCAAGCGGCCTGCGGCGATCAAGGCGATTGATCTGGCGACCGATCATCGTGGGAGTACGTACGGTGCGGCTGACGTGGGTTGGCTGCTGGGCAGCCGTAAACAGGTGGGGGCACGTTTCAACCTGGGCGGCGAACGTATCGCCAGCTATATGAACGACACCAACGGCTGGCGAGCCTTGGGCGCAGGAGCGGCGGATTGGAAACTGAGCCCCATGGCGATTTTGAAGGGCGATTTTGAGTATCAGCACAAGGTGGAACGCGATGGCAGTGGATACCAATTGCTGGGAGGCGCGACGGTTCCGGACATAAACCAGATCTACCCTTCGACGATGCTGGGCGATCAGCCCTGGGGTCCGCCGGACACTTACAACACCTTCAACACGAGCATGCGTCTTGACTACACTCTGCCGCATAACTGGGCGATCTTCGGCGCGGCGAGTTACAGTCACTCGCTCATTGAAGACAATGTGATTTACGCTTATGGCACACCGTTCGATGCCAACGGGAACGTCAGTTGCCCCAATGCACCCGATGCGCCCGCGTACTTCTTCTGCCCCGACGGTAGCTATGGTATCTACGACTACCGCGATCCGGGCGAACTGCGCAAGGACGAAGTGGCGGAGGCCATCCTGACCGGGCACGTGAAGACCGGGCCGGTTATTCATGACGTTGCTGCAGGAGGAGAAGTATTTCTGCGCAGCGTGCAGCAGCCCGGCTTCTACACGATGGACAATCCGTATTCCTCCGATGGGATTGTGCAGGATGGCGCGGTGTACGCCTATGTGGGCTCGGAGAACATCTATCAGCCGACTGCGCCGGTTGCCATCGAGAGCCCGCTCCAATCCGCTGGACCACGCAGACTTTGGGAAGACAGCCACCAGGCCGCAGCGATTCTGCAGGACCGAATACACTTGCCTGGCCGCATCCAACTCATCGGAGGTGGACGCTACGACGCTCTGCGCGACCATAACTATTCGGGCTGGGCCACAAGTCCCTGCACCGCATCGCCTGTGCCTGGACCGGTCGGCGATCCGTGCCCGACAACCTACCCCGCACCGAATCAGCCCAACTACTCCGTTGTCACTCCGCCGAATAACACGGATCAGGATGTATGGCTGCCTTTCTATGCAGCGACTTATGCGCCAGTTAGCAGCGTGACTCTCTATGGGAATTACAGCGAGTTGCTCTCGCTGGGGCCTCAAGCCGCCTGGTGGGTGGATAACGCCAACCAGTTTCTAGCGCCGTATCATACGCGGCAGGCGGAGATCGGCGCAAAGTACGAGCCAAGCCAGCGCATCCTGCTCACGACGGCGTTCTTCCGAACGAGGGCGCCATTCTTCTATCCGGAAAGCGATGGAGCAGGTGGGTTCGAGTTCGTTTCGCAGGGCCGAGAGACGCACGATGGCATCGAAGCGAATGTGCAAGGCAAAGCGGCAAACTGGCTGCGGCTAACAGCTTCAGCCGCAGCGATCAACGCGACCTCGGACGAAACCGGGACCCCGGCGTTCGACGGCAAGCAGGTGATCAACGTGCCGCACCTGCACACGACTGTGTTTGCGGACTTGACGGTGCCGCATGTGCAAGGGCTGCACCTGATGCCGGGATGGAGCTACTCCGGACGCAAGGAAGCCACGCGCGACGATACGGTGAGCGTGCCCAGCGTGAACATTTTCAACCTGGGAGCGCGCTACACACCGGGCGGCGAAGAGGGCCGCGTGACCTTTCGGATTTACGCCAATAACATTGCCGACAAGAAATACTGGAGCGATACCGGCACCAACACCGGCGACTCGTTTCTTTGGCTGGGAGCGCCGACGACGGTGCGGCTTTCGGCGCATTACACTTTCTAGACCCTCCAGTTTGATCTGAGGACATATTCGAAATGAGTGCAACGGCAATGGCACACGGAATGGACGGACGGCTGGTGAAATCCGATTGGGCACCGCTGACGCTCGCCGAGGTTCGCGAGTTGCTGAGCAAGTTTCCCGAGTGCGAGGATCCCGTCGAAATTCTATCGGTGAGCCCGCGACCATTTTCCGCAGCGAGCGTTGTGAGGACGCGCAGCGGGCGGGTGTTCGTCAAGCGGCATCATCGGACTGTTCGCGATGCGGAAGGACTGCTCGAGGAGCATCGTTTTATGAAGCACCTGTTGGCGCACGACGCAAAGGTGCCACGTGTGTTTGCGAACTCGTCGGGCGAGACGGCAATCGAACTAGGTGAGTGGACGTATGAAGTGCATGAGACGCCCGAAGGCGTGGACCTTTATTGTGAGGCGATTTCGTGGACTCCGTTTCGCACAACGGTTCACGCGCGTTCAGCGGGTCGAGCGCTAGCGCGATTGCATCGCGCGGCGGAGGGGTTTGATTCGGCGCGACGCAAACCACGCCCATTGGTGGCGAGCTTCACCATCTTTACCAATAAGAATGCAAGCACGGCAATGGAAAGCTATTTAACTGCGCACCCGACGCTGGTTGGAAATACGATGGTACGCAAGTGCTGCGATGAAGCGCTGGAGTTGCTCGCGCCGTTCCACGAGGAGTTGCGGCCGCTGTTGCCGGCGCTCCGGCCGGTGTGGACACACAATGACTTGCACGCTTCAAATTTGCTTTGGAGCGATGCAACGAAAAACGCGCAGGCAACAGCGATCATCGACTTTGGCCTTGCCGATCGGACCGATGCTGTTCACGATCTGGCCCATACGATTGAACGAAACATTGTGGAATGGCTTGCGTTGGTGGAGGACCCGGCACATCCTGAAAGTGTGCCGGTGCACTTCGACCACCTGGAAGCGTTGCTTGCTGGCTATGAGTCAGTGCGACCGTTGAGCGATGAGGAGGTGGCTGCGCTGGAGCCAATGACAGCGCTATGCCACGCGGAATTTGCTCTGAGTGAGACCGACTACTTTCTTGGCGTGTTGCACTCGGAGGAGAAAGCGCCGATGGCCTGCGACGGCTGGCTGGTTGGTCATGCGCGCTGGTTTCGCAGCGCGGGCGGCAGGAAGCTATTGGACAGGATTCGGCAATGGGCTGAGAAGCGCGTTCCCCGCGATGAGGGAGCGCTGCAGAGATGAGTTGGGCTGCGATTGCGGACTACGGAGCCACGCACTGGGTGGAACTGGCGGGGTTTCTGACGACATGGGTGGGCATCTGGCTCACGACCAAGCGCCTGCTGATTTGTTGGCCGGTGGTGCTGGCGGCCGACATCTTCTACCTGGTCGTTTTCTATCAGGCACGGCTCTACAGCGATGCGCTGTTGCAGGTGTTTTTTGTGGCATTCACTCTCTACGGGTGGTGGCACTGGTGGCGCGGCGTGCGTGAAGAAGGTGAGGTACGTGTAGTTCCGCTCAGTTCACTAGGATGGGTCGCTGGGCTGGTTGCGGGCGCCTTTGGTGCAATCGCGCTGGGATGGTTAATGGTAAGGATTGGCGCGGCCTTGCCCCATCTGGATGCGGCTTTGACCAGCTATAGTCTGGTGGCAAGCTGGTGGCAAGCACGCAAGCATACGGCCAACTGGTGGTTGTGGATTGCCATTGATAGCGTGTATGTGGGTGAGTATGCGTACAAGGATCTATGGCTCACGGCTGTGCTCTCGGTCGGACTGGTAATGCTGGCTGTGCTGGGATTGCGGGATTGGCGACGGGCGACTGCAGTGAACCCCCAAAGTGAGACATTTTAGGAAGTCACAGTTTGCAGCGAATGGGGGGCTGCAAATGCGAAGGAATAGGAGTTACACGGAGGAATTCCGGCGACTCGCGGTGGCGCGGA
>JBEKPF010000173.1:0-4415 GCA_049521035.1 Occallatibacter sp.
CGCGGATCTGCCGCTGGGAAACTACTCAGTCACCATTTCCGCGACCGGCTTCTCCACGGAGAAGGTGAATCGGGTGACCGTTTCCGCGGGTGTCACTTACGCCCTTGCCATTAAGCTCGGGGTGGCAACCGCGGCGCAAACTGTCCAGGTGACAGCCGACGCTTTGGCGCTGGACACAGTCACCGACGACCAGGCAACCGTGTTGCCAGAGACGGCTGTCGAGAACCTGCCTAACAACGGCCGTGATTACACCCAGTTGATCGGACAGGCGACAGGCTTTGGCGGCCTCACCACCGGCGGCGGTGGATTCCTTTTCAGCATCAACGGTACCCGCTCGAACGATGTGAACTACCAGATCGAGGGAACGGACAATAACGACCTGTGGTGGAACATCCCGGCAGTGAATCAGACGGGCGTGAACGGCATCGCCGGCGTATTGCTGCCAGTAGATGCGATTGAGAATTACTCCTTTGTGTCCTCCGGCTCCACGGAACTGGGGCGCAATCCGGGTGGCACGGCGAACCTGACGATCCGCAGTGGAAGCAACCGATGGCATGGATCGGCATACTACTTCAACCATAACGAGGCCTTGCAGGCGCGCAACCCTTTCGCCGACGTCACGCCGGAGACACGCAATCAGCACATTGGTTTTTCGCTGGGTGGCGCCATCAGGCAGAACAAGTCGTTCTTCTTCGTGTCAGGTGAAAAGCAATGGTTCCTTCTGGGCGCAGCTGCCCTGACGGGGTTGGAGCCTTCGACCGCCTACCAGAAAGAGGCCCTTGCAATTCTGAGCACGTATAACGTGGCGCCCAATACAATTTCAGAAAAACTGCTCTCTACCTTGTGGCCGACGAATGCGCTGACCGGTCCGGCCACCGCATCCGGCAATTATCAGTCGTCCGGCAATGTGATTGGATACAGCTATAACAGCATCGTCAAGCTGGATGAGAACCTTTCGAGCAAAGATCATTTGTCAATCAACTGGTTTGCGGGCGAAGGCACTCAGACCGCGCCGACCAGCTCTTCGCTTCCCTGGTACTTCGAAACCGCGCCAATCCATGTGGAGAATTACTCGGTGGTTTATAACCGAGTGTTCACACCCTCTATCGCCAATCAGTTGGCGGCGGGCGTAAGTTATTTCCACCAGGTCTTCTCGGACGCAAACACCAGCTTTGATCCGGGTGCGCTGGGACTGGATACCGGTTCTACCGTGCCGGGCGCGCCCTACATCAAAATCGGCCCAACATCGGGATCCAGCGGCGGCCTATTCGCCAGCGGCGGCAGCGGCTTCGATCCAATCGGCGTGACCAATCCATCGGGACGCACGGACGGCACCGGTCATCTTAACGACGACCTGAACTGGACGGTCGGGGCACACCAGTTGCACTTTGGCGGCGAGTACCGCCGCGAACAGGTTTACGATTTCTACCGCAGCAATTCGCGCGGCAGTCTCTACTTTGATGGCTCGCAGGGCCCTTGGAGCACGGATGCGAGCATCACCGATGCCAATGTTGCCTACCTCGCCGACTTCCTCGCCGGCCAGCCCGACCCGACCTACTCGAATATCACTTGGGGAGATCCCACCCGAACAATCAAAATCAACACGTTCGCCCTTTACGCGCAGGATTCTTGGAAGGTGCGCCGTCGCTTGAGCGTGGACTACGGAGTTCGCTATGACTTCGAGGGGGTGCCTTACACCGGCAAACAAGACCTTTCGATCTTCGACCCGTCGCTGCCCGCTGGCCTGGCGGTAGTGGGTAAAGACGTGAGCAGCCTCTACAACAACTTTAAGGGCGCCATCAGCCCCCGCGTGGGATTCGCCTACCGGCTCGACAAGTCCGGTCAGACGGTTCTTCGCGGCGGCTACGGCCTCTACGACGATTCAATCTACCTGCGTGAACTGCTGTATAACACTTGGCTGACCAATGGCGGCAAGTTTGGACCGCAGTATAACCCCGCGGGCTCGAACCAGGTGGCTACCGCTTCGGCAGTCGGTGGAACAATCACGGCCAACTCATCGGTCTTTTACAGCTACCAGCAGGCTCTGGCCGGAGAGGGTACAGTAGCGCTGTCCACTTTCGATCGCAACTTCCGCCCCTCCTATACACAGAGCTACAACCTCAATGTGCAGCACAGTTTCGCGCAAAACATTCTTGCGCAGATCGGCTATGTGGGAACCAAGGGAACGCACCTGACGGGCATCTTCGACATCAACCAGGCGGAGACATCGGCGCAGCGGGCAATCGATGGAAAGACGCTACAGCAGTCGCGCCCCTATTACTCTCAATTCTCGAACTTCGGCGTGATCAACGAGCTGCGCAGCAACCTCGGTTCGAATTACAGCTCGCTGCAAGCCACGTTGAATCTGGTCAAATTCCATGGGCTGAGTTCGCAACTCGGCTACACCTGGTCCCATGCCCTGGACTATGAGACCGGCCTGTTGCCCTATCTGCCGCAGGACTCCACCAACGAACGCGCCGAATACGGCAACTCCGACTATGACGTGCGCAATGCCTTCTCCGGCTACCTGAGCTATGACCTGCCTTATTGGAGCGAGTACAAGCGGCTGACCAAGGGCTGGGAGGTTAACACTGGCTTCAATTTCCACGGCGGCGTGCCCTTCACGGTCGCCTCCAGCAGTAATCCGAGCGGCAACGGCGAGGGCAATGACCGCGCTCAATTACAGGTTGCCAATCCCTTTGCGGGGGTCAGCCACACGATCGTCAACTCCGGCGGTTCGAAGTACATCCAATGGTTCAACCCCTCAGCGTTCGCGGACGCTACTCCGGGCACCTATGCCACAACTCGCCGCAACCAGTTCTACAACCCCGGCTATTACAACTTCGATCTGGCGGTCCAAAAGAATACGCCGATCACGGAAGTGGTAAACCTTCAGATTCGCGCGGACGTCTTCAACCTGTTCAATCACACCAACCTTTCCCCGCTCGGAGTTTTATCGGACGCCTCCGAGAACGGAACCATCGGCTCAACGGTAGGCGTGGCTATCGGCAACCCCGGAATCGGGCCGGGCGAGCCGCTGAATGCGCAGTTCTCGGTCAAGCTTATCTTCTGAGTTGGTGGCTGCGAGATTTCCATTCTTAAATGCAGAGGCGCTCAGACTATTTCGGGCGCCTTTGCTAACAATAGAAATCAGCGACGCTCGAACAAGCCGCTGCGAGACGCTGACTCAGCGAACACCGCTCTTTCGGCTTTCAGATAGCGGATGTGATGGTTCGTAATCCCATTTCACGCCACCGCTGGAAAGTGGCCAGACAGAATGGGCGTAAGCACCGGGCAGTGCTTGATCGCTGGACCGGTCGCGGATGACCCTTCGAATGTGCTTTGGGTCAATTTCGAGCTTGCGGATGATGCGTGTGAGCGTATTGCGATGCATCCCCAGATCTTCGGCGGCCCTGCCGAGGTGACAGGCATGCTTGACCAGGACCGCAACAACGTAACGCACTTGAAACTCACGAATGGCATCCTGATAGGACGTTTCCAGGACCCGCATCTCCTTGACGATCTTGCGCAGAGAGCCATTCACAGAAAGCACGGCCTGCACCGGCGTTACTGGAATAGGAAGCATCTGAATCGTTGCGATGAACCGGGCATCATTGCGGTTTTCCATCATGCACCCCATCCGTTCTTAAAAGATGAAACAACAGGCTTGCCCCAGCCTGAGCCTCAAGCGCGCTCTCAAGATCCACCCACATGTATTCTTTTGGATCTTTGTTCACCATGGTTTGCAGCAGCCCCTGGGATTTATGTTCTGCGATCATCCAATCGACCACAATTTGATACGTCAGGGAGTTGTGAAATCCGAAGGCGGTGGTTCTATCGAATGTGTATGCATACGATGAGGTCCATCTCTCGTCCTTTTCGGCCTGAGGGGAAGGAACGTAATCGTCTGCATCCGTATCGAATCCGAGCAAGACAGGCCGAAGGTTGTCTGGCAGTGTTTGAATTGCATGAGCCGCTAGCGCCGTTGCAGCCTGATGATGCCCGTGTGTCGTCGAGCGAGGAAGCACCGAAAAAACGTACTTGTAGTGTCCTCGCTTCAACAACGTTGCGATTCTGGCGGTTATAAGTGCTGAATTCCATCCGTGGTTCGGGCCCTCTTCTTCGTCCGTTGTAAATCGCTCATCTTTTTGACCGAGAAAGAAGTGCTTCTGGATTCCGAGGACCTTGCCGGCATTGATGGCCTCCTTCCTGCGGATCGCAGGAAGCTCTTTGCGGCCAATCGCTTCAACGGTCAGCGACTTCCTATAGTAAGGTTCACCCAGCGTGGAATATCGGAAGCCGCCCTCTCCGTTGGTGATGATGAACTCGTCTACCCTTCCACCCAATTCGACTGCCATCCTGTACACCGTTGCGGCGAAGTAATACTCATCGTCTGGATGTGCGACGACGATAAG
>JBEKPF010000174.1:0-4223 GCA_049521035.1 Occallatibacter sp.
ATTCGGGTCTGGATGAGCAGGCACAGGCGGGGTATTCGATTGAGAAGCTGCTGGAAGTGGGCCGAAATGCTCAGATCCCGTTTTCGGTTGCAGGCGGCATCAATGCAGAGCGGATCGAAGGTGTTGAATCCGCAGGCGCGACGGTTGCGGTTGCGGGCGCGGCAATCTATGGAGCAAAGGATCCGGAACTCGCTGCGAAGAATCTACGGGAAAAAATCAAACACTTGGGATAGGCGCGAGCTTTGCATTGAAGGCGGAGACGAGGCGTGTATTGCCCTGTCGCCACTCCAAAGGACCCTAGGGTGTTGCTCGTCGAGTTGGTGTGTCAAGCCAGGGCATGAAGCTGATTTGCACGTCCGCTGACTGGTCGTGCCTGGCAACTCCAAGGGGCCGATTCTGCCGTAAAATTCGCAACGAATCTGCCCCCATCTGCAGTGAATCTCCTGCCTTTATCCCGCCAGAGCCTCTGCCCCGACCTTTCGGGTACTTACTTCGTCCAGCTTCTCAATCGACCCCGCATCCAGCTTTAGCCGCGTCGCTTCAGCCAGATCGGCTAGTTGCTTCTCATTCGTGGCGCTGGCAATCGGAGCCGTAATTCCGGGTTGCGCAAGCAGCCACGCCAAGGCCACGCGCGCGGGTGTCGATCCGTGTGCACTCGCCACTTCATCCAGCGCCGCAACCACCGTGAACCCCCAGTCGTTCAGGTACTTTTGCACCATCGATCCCCGCGCGGTCTTCGCCCCGTCCTGCGGGCTGCGATATTTGCCGGTTAAAAAGCCCGATGCCAGCGCAAAATATGGAATCACGCCCAACTGGTACTTCTCCACCACCGGCAAAAGATCCGATTCGAACTCCTGCCGCTCCACCAGGTTGTAATGCGGCTGCAGCGAGATATAGCTTGCGATCCCGTTTTTATGGCTTGTCTCCAGAGCTTCCGTCAAGCGCGCCCCACTGTAGTTTGACGCGCCAATATACCGGACCTTCCCCTCCTTCACCAGTCCGTTGAAGGCGCATAGCGTCTCTTCCAGTGGGGTCTCCGAATCGTCCTTGTGAGCCTGATAAATGTCGATATAGTCGGTCTGTAAGCGTTGCAGCGAATCTTCAACCGCCTGCCGAATATAGGCTGCACTCAGGCCCTTCTTATCCGCGCCCATCTCGTTGCCGACCTTGGTGGCCAGAATCACATCCTTGCGCTTCCCGGTCTTGGCAAACCACTTGCCGAGAATCGTCTCTGACTCGCCTCCCTTGTTCCCCGGAACCCAACGCGAATACACATCTGCAGTATCCACAAAGTTCAGGCCGGCATCGAGCGCGGCGTCTAACTGCCGAAATGCCTCCGCCTCCGGCAGCGTCCACCCATAGACATTTCCTCCAATACAAATTGCTGGCACCTCAGGGCCGGCAAATCCAAGCTTCCGTTTTTCCATCGTCATTCTCCTCTCTTCATTAGAGGCGGAAAAAACGCAAATAGACGCACATAACCCCGTTCCGTTTATTCCAGCAACTGAAAAAGCGATCTTGAATCTCATCCAATAGCGATTGAGAGATCAAGGTCGCCAAACAACAGCAAAACGCCCTGACGACAATCGAGAAAATCGACATGATTGCTAAATATCATATCGGAGGAATAGCTGTGATCATCGCTGGAACACTCTTGACGGCCGTCCTAGCCCAGAGCGGCTCTCAAAACGTTGCCAGCGGTCACCGCGAAATCCTGTTGCAGACTACACAATCCTGGAACGGCAAACCCTACACACACGATTGAGAAACTCCAGCTATCGCTGGCTGAGAAAAACGGGGCAGGTCACGTTTTTCGAGGCCTGCGGCTCGCTATTAATGGAGGCGCCGATCCCATTGCTGGAGTTTTCTCGCGGAACAACGTTTCCTGTTTGATTGTGAGGTGCAGTCTTCTCTATGTCAGTAGAAGGGGCGGCATTTCCTGTTTGATTGACAGTTGCGGTGGACATCATTATCTCCTTGGATTCTGTCAGGTTCGACTGACTTAGCGATTGCCGGGGTAGAAAAAAACCCAGCGAACCCATTTATTCGATGGTGTGCTTACGGCCGCGTTTGATCGCTCGTTTTTCAAGGTCGAACTAGATCTTGGAACTCAACGCGCAAAATCTTCGCAGCCCTGAGAATGCCGTCAGGCGGCAACGCTGTCGTTCCGCCATCGGTTGTAAAGAACGCCACGCGACCAGCTTCTCCCGGTGCGCGTCCCCAGGCGCCACTCGAGGGTCCAACGAGTTCTTCATCGAAGGGAATGCCGGCTACGCTTTCTCTCTCTTCGTTGCGGTCTGGTTCCAAAGACATCCGATCGATGGTGTTCTCACGGTGAGTCGTCACATACGCGACTCCTGCGTCCTCGTCGAGAAGAAAATCGTCCATCATCTTGTCTCCTCCCAGATACTCCGGAACGCCGAGCGGTGCGAGAGTCTCGCGGTCCACTCGCACCCGCATGAAGAGCTTGAGCACTGTGGAAGTGTAATAAAGATAAGAACTTCTTTTCGAGAAACGCAGGCCGTTCACACCCGGCTGCTCTGGCTTCAGCTCGCCTGGATGATAGAGCATGCTGTAATGCTTGAGCCAAATGGATGCGGCCGCACTCCGCCCATCCTCAGAGAGATCAACTCGCCAAATCATACTTGCGAAACAGTCGGCGATAAGGATGGTCAAAGGGCCTATTAGGCAACTCCCATTGAGAGCGCGAACCTGAGAAGGAAAGGTAAGGACAAGCTCTGGATGTATCTCCTGGCCAGGCTTCCAACCTCGCAGATCGATTCGATACAGAGTCGACGCGTGCGTTACGCCGTCCACCAGTGCGGTTGCGCTTTCAAAGTTTTCGATTGCCTTTACAGAAGCTCGCATTTCCTTACTCCATCAAATCGCAGAGGTGTTAGAGGCCGGGTTGAACCCGTCATTTGCCTGGGCGATTGTCAGCCAGCATGGCCGGGTGTCTTCGGTACGCTCGCCATCAGCAATTGAATGAGCTGGGAGCCCTGAGGAGTGCTCCAATCCTGAACGAGTTCTGCGATGGCGGTGTTGGTTGTGGTCAACATTACTCCGGCAGTTGCCATCCTGCGGCGGGCTAGTTCTTCCTGTACGTCAAAAGAGGATCCGGAAGCATCCAGCACAGCCAACACCTCGAACCCCTCTTGTACGGCGCTGATAGCGAGGAATATCAAGCAAATGTCTGTCGTGACCGCAGCCATAATGAGCTTCTTACGCCCGGTAGCCCTTACCGCAGCGCTGAAATTCGGATCGGCCCAGGCATTGACAATGCCTGTGCGTTTGACTCGATTCTTGTAGGCCTCTGGCAGCGCCTCCTGGAGTGCAGGGGCAGTCGGCCCTTGAGGATGATCCTCTTGGCTAGTTGTGAGAACGACGGGCATATCTGCCTGTCTATCGCCGAAGGTTGGCCGGGAATGAATAATCAAGAAGTGCTGGGCTGATTCCACACGATCAGCCCTTTGGCCACTTGGTTTGAGTTTTGCCCGCATTTTGCCCGCAAATAGTGCCCACTGGGCCGTTCCTGCCGGTTGTGCCGGTTAATAAGTACTGTGCCGTCTATATTTTGCGGTTTGAGACATTCCATGGCATGGAAGCAATTGTCCAATGCAAAGCCCATCTAGGGCGGGAATTCGACGGCGCGGTCGTTTTGTCTCTTCGCAGGTTGAACGTGGCTCGACTTGTAGAGACGTACAGCGGCGCCTCTTTCCCGGAACATTGATAAACCTATGGAGGGACACAGACCAGCGCGAACGGCTAACTGTATTCGCGGACATCAAGGGCCTATCAGATGGAAGACAATGCGCGCTCCGGTGACAAGCCATTAATTTCCCAACCCCAAACCAACCCCAAATACCAACTCGCCAATACTCTTCACCGCTCTTTATCACTCTTTGAAGTAACCAACCACGGTCTCCAACTCGTTGAAAATACAGTTGCATCACTCATAACCCAAAAGTCGCTGGTTCAAATCCAGCATTTGCAACGATAATATCTTTGCGCTCAATTCATTCTTGCAAGCATCACCTAAGGACGTGATCCGGCCTAGCTGAGAAGGTCCGATCGCTCTCTCGCCTGCCACTTAGGAAGGAAATGTCTCGTGAATAGCAGCGTACCGAGATCGGCTGGAGGGATTGTTGGCTCAGAGCTCGAAGTGAACTACCACCTCGCACGGCAGAGTTCCAGGTGCTCCCGAGAGACGCGCATTGATGATA
>JBEKPF010000175.1:0-3872 GCA_049521035.1 Occallatibacter sp.
CAGTTACATGCTGCCGGGCGCGCCGCAAGATTTGGCGACAGTTCACGTCGGTTTGGTCGAGCACCGATGCAATCTCGGAATACTCATACTCGAAAACTTCTCGGAGGAGAAACACTGCTCGCTCTATCGGAGTGAGGCGTTCCAGGAGCACCAGGAATGCCATCGAGATCGACTCATCGACCCGAATCATTCCCAGCGGGTCTCCCTCTGGTCCTGTGACAATTGGTTCGGGAAGCCACTCTCCCACGTACTCTTCCCGTTGAACTCGGGCAGATTGCAGATGATTGATGCAGAGCCTGCTGATGATCGTGACCAAATAGGCTCTAGGAGACCGAACTTCCTCTTTAGGCGATTGCTGCCAGCGGATGAACGTTTCCTGCAGCATGTCTTCGGCGTCTGATACGCTTCCCAACATCCGATAGGCGACGGAAAATAGCAACCCGCGATATTGATCAAAGGTCGCAAATCGAATTGAGGTTGCTGCATCAGAAGACAAGCCGTCCAGTGGAATGTCGGTCATCGTAGTTCCTTAACTGTTAGAAGGGCAATTCGTGTTTACGTTTCGAGATGCATGCCTCGGGAGCGACAATTCCTACCTGATAAGACCGGTGAAGGAACCAGTTTGTGACACCTCTCTTCTGCAACCACACGAATTTACCTGGGGGGTGGACTCAAGCCGTTTTCTTAACTCTTTCCGAATCCTGCCGTCTCGCATGTTTTTTCGAGGATGAAGCTCTCTTCTTCTGAAGCGATTGAGTCGGCTTCTTCCAGGCCAGCTTTACGGAAGCTGCAAGCTGATCCTGCCGCGCCTTGCAGAACGGCGCGTAGTGGCGTTCTGTGATCTTCACGCTGGAGTGTCCCAACAGCAGGGAGACTTGATCGATAGGCACGCCGGCGAGCAGCAGCTCGACGGCGAAGGTGTCGCGGAACATGTGCGGATGGCACCGTTTCGGTGTTCCATCGGGCTTCTGAATGTCTGCCAACTTGAAGAGCTTCCAGTACGACCGCTGGAACGCTTTTGCGGCGCTGCGCGCATCGCCGTTGCCAGACCAGAAGAAATACCGCTGATTCGAGTTGGGCAGAGCCCGCAGCTCGTCGCCGACTTCGTTCGGGATGACGACATTCACCGCTACGCCGGTCTTGGCGCGATAGAGGAAGATCTGGTCGTCGCCATTCTCGTTCGTCGAGAGCCGCTCTCGTTCAAGCGAGGTGGCGTCGAGGATGGCGAGTCCCGACCAGCGCATCAGCAGCGACAAGGCGCGGAGGCGTTGACCGCGATGCTCACTGTCATTGCCCCCGCCGTACTCGTACTTCTCTGTAGCTGCGACGATCTGCTCAAACTCTTCGGGCAGGAAATAATCGGTTGGCACGACATCGGGCGTCTTCGGCTTCTTGAGCGCATCCATCGGATTCTTGCGGAGCATGTCATTGGCTACGCAGAAGGCGAAGAAGGAGTGCATCCGCTCGTGCTTGCGATGTGTGGTTGCCTCGCCGTTATTCCAGGTGGATCGGAACTCGGTCAGGTCGATGGGAAGAATCTGATCGAGGTGAACGAACTTCCGCGCCTCGCAGAAGGGAAGGAACTGGCGCTCCAGCAGCGTGCGCGACTTCTTGCGCGACGAGTGCTCCAGGCCACGCGCCTCCTCATCCTCCAGGCATGTGCGGATGGCGTCTTTGACGGTCGTCCGTCGAGGCTGAACCTGATCGACGCGAGTGGGGTCGGCCTCGGCTTCCTTCTTCCGAGCGTTTCGCTCGGCCTGCTCCCAGCTTCGCGTGCCGGCGGACTCACGGACGGTCTCTCCGTTGGGCAAAACGCCGCGGAGCCATTTGGGACAGCGGCAGCGTCTCCACTGCGTGTTATCAGCGTGACCGCAATCGGCGGCGTGACGGGTGTAGATATGGAGCATCGGAATCAACCTCCGTATAAAGAGGTTAACTCTGGTGGCGGTACAAAGTTGGTACAGTTGACCCATACCGCCTGTAAGTGTTTTATTTTGCGGGGAATAGAGTGGTGGCCAGAGACGGGGCTTGGCCTGTTGATCGCAAAGCGAGCGATCCAGTTGCACTACGGCACTATCAGTGCCGAGAATGCAAACCCCGGCCTACAAGTTACGATGTCATTCCCCATTTTCAAGAATTGATGAACATGAGACCGGGAACTGACCTAACGACTGCTACGTGGAGAAGAGCGTAGACTCCGTTATCGAATGGACTATGCCGGAGACGGTGGGAACGCCATCTCAGGTCGAGCTCACTTATACCCACAGGATCGTGAACTCCGCAGCCTGGGTGGAGCGCCTGTAATTGCAACAGGCGTTTCGGATAACATAACGTCGCCGCAAATTCGGAGCGTTGCAGACCCTCGCTACCATCATCCGACGGGGTGTTTCAAAAGGTGATTGATTATGCTGTCACAAACACGAAGGATCGCCGGTCTAAGAGTTATCGACGATTCTGCTAATCGAATGTCAGCAACCTTGCGATGCGAATTGCTAATCGCCTGTGGAGAGCGATGAATGTCCAAGAACCGTAATACGGAGGTTCCAAGGGACGATCAGTCCCAACTCGTAGTGGACTCCGTCACGCTCGCGACGTTTGATCAATATCGAAGTCTGCTCTTCTCTATTGCGTATCGTATGTTGGGCAGCGTAGCTGATGCTGAGGACATGCTGCAGGAAGCCTTCATTCGCTGGCAACAATCGTCCGAGCAAGAAGTCCGATCGCCGAGAGCTTACCTAGTCACCATCATCAGCAGGCTGTGTATCAATTATTTGCAGTCGGCGCGCATTCAACGTGAGGAGTATGTTGGCGAGTGGCTTCCGGAACCGATCGTGACGGCGCTGGCGAGTGATCCGCTTGGGATGATTCGGGCAGATGAATCTATCTCTATGGCGTTTCTCGTATTGCTGGAGCGCCTCACACCGATCGAGCGTGCAGTATTTCTTTTGCGCGAGGTCTTCGAATACGAATATGCGGAGATCGCCGAGGCCCTCGGGCAGAGCGAGGTCAATTGCCGCCAAGTTCTTCGACGTGCCCGGCAACATGTGAGCGCATCGCGTCCGCGGTTCAAATTATCGACCCGAAAACAAAACGACCTGCTTCACGCTTTCTTCAGGCTACAAGTAATGGAGATATGAAGGGCCTGGTTGATTTGCTTGCCAGCGATATCGTTCTTCACTCCGATGGCGGAGGCAAGGCGATTGCTGTGCCAAATCCTATCTATGGCGCCGATAACGTATCCCGTGCGATATTGGGCGCGCTCAATAAACTTGTGCCAAAGGATTTAGTGCGACGTTTGGCTCAGATAAACGGTGAACCCGGCGTAGTCGCATATCTCAATCGAAAACCGTTCTCTGTCTTTACCCTGGATGTCTTGGAAGGGCGTATTCAAGCGATCTACATTCTGACGAATCCTGAGAAGCTTTCCCACCTGCCTCTCCTTTCGCCTGTATCGGCTGAATGAGATAACAGGCATTGCGCCAGAGACCCGTGCGCGATAGATGTGTGGATCTTGCAAGAGTTGTCACAAACCCTGCTCTCTTCCGGTCTTAATGTAAGGATCGCTCGCAGCCGGCCTTTGGTGCTGTGCCGCTCCTGTATTCGGAGTTGTGAGTGAGGCTGGAGGGAGCGGGAAGATGAAACTAGTTGTGCTTGGTGCCACAGGGGGTACGGGGCTGGAAATTGTTCAGAAAGCGGTTGAACAGGGCAATAATGTGACTGCGTTCGTACGCTCATCTCAGCGTCTCAACCAGCTTCAGGATCGCATCACAATCAAAAAAGGAAATCTTTTGAATAGCGCCGATCTCGAACGTGTCATTCAAGGCAATGATGCGGTGTTGTCAGGATTTGGTCCGCGGCTCCCTATCTCGAAA
>JBEKPF010000176.1:0-3848 GCA_049521035.1 Occallatibacter sp.
CAGTATCCGCCACACATTTTGAAGAAGCAGCTCACGCCGGAAGAGTGTTTCACGGCTGTGGAAGAGAGCGGCGTGCCCATGGTGTCGATCCCTGGCGGCGAACCGTTACTGCATCCGCAGATTGTGGAGATCGTCAACGGGCTGGTCGCTCGGAAGAAATACATTTACCTGTGCACGAATGCGCTGGAGTTGAAGCGGCGGCTGCCGGAGTTCACGCCTTCGAAGTATTTGACGTTCTCCGTTCACCTGGATGGGCAGCGCGAGCATCACGACTTCAGCGTTTGCCGCGAGGGCGGTTGGGATATCGCGGTGGAGGGCATCAAGGAAGCGGTGAAGCGTGGATTCAGGGTTACGCCGAACTCTACATTCTTTGATGGTGTTGATCCGAACAGTGTGCGCGCTTACTTTGACGAAGTATTGGCCATGGGTGTGGAGGGGATTGTTCTGTCGCCGGGGTACAGCTACGACAAGGCGCCCGATCAGCACCATTTCATGGGGCGGGCGAAGGTGCGGCGGTTGTTCCGCGGCATTTTGTCGAACCGGAAGAAGTCGTGGAAGTTCAATATGTCGCCGCTGTTCCTTGAGTTTCTGATGGGCGACCGCGATTACGAGTGCACACCCTGGGGTTCGCCGGCTTACAGCATCTTCGGCTGGCAGAAGCCGTGCTATCTGCTGCAGGACGGCTATACGGAGACGTACAAGGAACTGATCGAGACGACAAAGTGGGAAGAGTACGGCGTGGCAAGCGGGAATCCGAAATGCGCCAACTGCATGGTGAGCTGCGGTTATGAGCCGACGGCGGTGGTGGATGGGTTCCTGAGCCTGAAGGGTTTCTGGGGGATGGTCAAGGGCAACTTCAGTTCGTACAGAGATCCGCACGCGATGAAGGTGCTGAACGATTTCCAGACGGAGAGCCATGCACGGCTGGTTCAGATTGCAGGCTCTGAGCGCGTGATGGAGGAAACCAACGCATGAGCGCAGAGGTGCTGAAATACACACGGGAACAGGTTGAGGCGCTGGAAGTAGCTCCGGGTTTTGAGCACGAAAACCTGGAAGGTTGGGTTCCGGAACTCGTGAGCGATGAGGATTTGCGAAAGGCACTGGAGAAGGCGTTTGACTATCGCGGCGATGTGACGTTGACGCTGAAGAGCGGGGAACAGATCGAGGCTTATATCTTCAACCGGTTGAGCGGAGCGACGCTGGCTGATTCCTATGTGCAATACTTTACGCCGAAGGCTACGGAGAAGCGCAAGGTGAGTTACGCGGAGATTGCGCGGGTTGAATTCAGCGGCAAGGACCGGGCGGCCGGAAAGCACTGGGAAGACTGGGTGAAGGCTTATAACGAGAAGAAGGCTGCTGGGGAGAAGAACATCGCGTTGGTGCCGGATAAGCTGGATTAGAGATCGAGAAATTGGCTTTGAACGCACTCCTCTGAATCCCTCTTCGTAGTGTTCCCAATTCAGGTCAGAAGTTTCCCGAGTTCGGCTTTCAATCCTTCGAATCTGCCGAAGAAGCTTTCGACCATTGCTTGCAGGAACGCGTTCCCGTCGATCCGTTCAAACGCGAATGGATGGCTGGTTGTTGCTCCTATCAATCCCAAAAATGCAAGTTGCGCGCGCCCATTTCCCTCGCGAAACGGGTGAATTGCATTCAGTTCTCCGAGGAATCGGGCAGCCTTTCTCAGGAATTCGCTCCGGCTCTTCTCGGCAAATGTATCCCCGCCGCGAATTGATCGGAAGAGAGCATCCATCTGTGCAGGTATGTATTCGGGAAAGCAGAATGCGTTGCCGCCCTTCGAGGTCCGCACAGTCCGGTATTGTCCCGACCACTCATAAACATCTTGAAAAAGATGGTGATGAATGCTGCAGTAGTGGACGGGATCGAATGTGCCATGCGGCAGGGGCTCTTCGGCGCGAAGCGTAAAGATTTCGAGCTCGAACGCCTCCAGAATACCGGCGTCTCGAATGTCCAGCCGGTTTCGCAGGACGGACGTGCCGGGATAGGCGTAGGGATCGTCGAAGGCGTCGTAGCCCTCTGTCATTCGCGGTTCCGTGATTGTGCAAACGCCTGAATCGTCTCCGCCCGTCGCTCTTCGGAAGGAAGGCCCCGAGTACGCCCTATACGTTCTGCGCCTTCGGCGTCGAGCTTCAGTCCCTCGACCGCGGAAATGGCCGAGGATCTCTCGGGTGCGTTCCCAAGTACATAGAATCCGAGCTTCTCTAAGTCCTGATCGGTAAGATGTACATCTGGAAGACTGAAGGCCTTTCCAGCTGCAAGCTCGTTTCGCATCTCACCGATGTGCCCGTCGTCAATATTGATCGAGCGCATGCAGGCCGTCAAACTGTCCAGGCTATCGAACGTGACGTAGGGAACAGAGCCGCCTGGACCCGGCATATTGGCCACAGAGAACATGAAGCTCGGCCCCACAGGCGAATGGCTTGGCACGATATGGATCGAAAAGTACATTTCAGCCCCCTACAAACATTCTAAGTGAATTTCATTCGCGAGCCAGTATTGGTGGCCCCTCTTGCGCCAGCCAACCCAAAGTAATATGAAACCATAGCAATGCCATGAAGATCTTTTTTACAGGCGCTACCGGGTTTGTAGGTCATCATGTGGCGCGGGCGCTGGCTGCTGAGGGTGCGGAACTGCGCTTGCTGGTGCGGAAGAGCAGCAATCTGAAGAACCTGGAAGGTATCGCGGGCGAGACGCATGTTGGCGACTTGCTTGAGCCGGAGACACTGCGTGACGGCCTGGCCAGTTGCGATGCGGTGATGCATGTAGCGGCCGACTACCGACTGTGGATTCGCGACCCTGCAGCAATGTACAAGGCCAATGTGGGTGGGACACGTGAGCTCTTGCGGATGGCGCGCGAGGCAAACGTACCGCGGGTGGTGTATACATCCAGCGTGGCCACTATGCACTTCAGGACGGATGGTTTGGTGATCAACGAGGACACGCCTGTCTCGCTGAAGGACATGGTGGGGCACTACAAGCGATCGAAGTTTCTGGCGGAATTGGAGGCGATCAAGGCTGCGCAAGGCGGGCAGAAGGTGATCATTCTGAATCCGACTACGCCGATTGGACCGAATGACGCGAAGCCTACGCCGACGGGGAGGATTTTCGTCGACTTTCTCCAGGGCAAGTTTCCGGCTTACATGGACACCGGGCTGAACCTGGTGGATGTGAGAGAGGTGGCGCGGACGCATGTGTCGGCGCTGACCGTGGGAACGCCGGGGAAGCGGTATATTCTGGGCGGGGAAAACCTGACACTGAAGCAGATTCTGGACAAGATGTCGGCGATTACGGGCATTCCGTCGCCTACGGTTAAGATTCCTTTCGCCGTGGCGGCAATGTACGCGTTCTTCGAGGAGTGGATTACGGGACGGATTCGTGGCAAGGAGCCGCGGGCTACGCTCGAAGAAGTGCGAATGGGGCGGAAGAAGATGTTTGCTTCCAGTGCACACGCGGAGCAGGAGTTAGGATTCAGGTTGCTGCCGGTGTATCCGGCGATGCGGGCGGCGATTGAGTGGTTCCGGGCGAACGGTTTTGCGCCTTAATGCTCTCAACCCGCGAGGTGGAGGAATTGCAATGAGAAAATTGAAACTTGGTTTAATCGTGATGCTGCTGGTTACCGCTACGGTTCTACCTGCTCAGAACGACCCGTGGGCTGCATGGGACTATAGTACAAAAACGGCTATCGATGGAAAAACCACAGAAATAGCCATGGCCGGGAAGTATTCCAATGTATCTCTTGTTGTTCGCTGCTCAAGAACCTGCGAAGTTTACATAGCAAATAGTAGCGAAATCTTCGCTGACCAAGGAACTTTGCGCATAAAGTTTAACAA
>JBEKPF010000177.1:0-6364 GCA_049521035.1 Occallatibacter sp.
ATACCACGAACCCAATCCCATTGGCCTTGTATCAGGGCTTGACTGGTAGGTCGGGGATTCATCCCCGACTGCCGAAAACGCGGAAAAAATAAGTCCGGGCTTTAGCCCCTGCCCCTCGGGATCTTCCGCGTCCTTGAGCATCGCGCGCCGAAACCAACCCCGCCCCACGCTTTTTGAGCTCCCGGAGGGAGCGACAGATGTTAGCCCAGGATGGAGCGCACCGTGGCGTGCGGAATCCTGGGAAAGGCCACCAAATACCCTCAGCCCCGTAGGGGCGATAGAACCTCGCCGAAGAGTCCGGGCCGCTAGGGATGGGTTTTAACCGTCTGCCAAACGGAAGGAGGCGGGGATTTCCAACCCCCGCATAGCCCACAAAATCCCGGAAACAAAGCACGGCCCAGCGAGCCAACCTCGCTGGGCCGATGAAAGTTAAAAGACGCCGCCGCATAACACGGCAACAACACGCCACGCCCCAAAACCGAACCCACCTCCCGCAACCGCGGTCAAAATTCCATCCGACAAGCCGACTTGAACGAAGCCGCTGCGGCGGCGGACGCATCCGCGTGCGGCTGAACCGGCTTTTGCGGCTATCGGGATAGTTTGGTTCGCAGAGAAGGAGGATTCTCTGTGAACGAACTACGTCAGCTCATGCTTGAGGAGTTGCGGCGCCGCAACTTCGCCGATACCACCATCCGCACATACCTGCACGGCGTTGAGCACTTCAGCCGATACTTTCATCGCCGGCCCGATCAGCTTGGTCCGGAGGACATACGCAAGTATCAAGCGGCCCTGTTCACCCAGTTCAAGTTCAGCCCGAACACCGTCATCCTGCGGTTAGCGTCGCTGCGCTTCTTCTACATTCACGTGTTGAAGCGCAACTGGAGCATCGCCGAGACGCCCTATCCGAAGAAGGTGCGACACCTTCCCGGGGTACTCAGTCAGGAAGAAGTCGCGCGACTGATTGACGCCGCGGATTCCCCCTTTCATCGCATCCTTCTCATGACGCTTTATGCCACCGGCGCGCGACGCGCAGAAGCGGCCCGGCTGAAGGTCAGCGACATCGACAGCCAGCGGATGGTGGTTCACATCCACGAGGGCAAGGGCGGCAAGGACCGCGACGTCATGCTCAGCCCCAAGCTGCTCGAAGAGCTGCGCATCTACTGGCGCGGCCTCCGGCGCAAGCCCAAGGAGTGGCTGTTTCCGGGCAACCGCTGGCACACGGCAAGTTACCCTGTCACAACCAAGGTCCTTTGGTCTGCCTGCCAGATCGCCGCAGAACGCGCCGGCCTCGACAACAGGCGCATTCATCCCCACACTCTGCGCCATTGCTTCGCGACCCATCTTCTTGAGGCTGGCGCCGACCTGCGTACCATCCAGATCCTGCTCGGGCATCGCGACCTCGAAGTAACGACCATCTATCTGCATCTGTCCCAGCGCCATCTGAGCGCGACCGCCAGCCCGCTTGATGCGCTCACGTTTTCTTCCCAGGGAGGACACAAGCACAGTTGAACAACCGGCCTCTCGTGGAGATGGCCGACATTGTTCGCTGTGCCGGGCAGGCATTTGTGGATCACAGCCGCAGGTGGATCAACTGGCAACACCGGAAGGTGCTGCTGGCCATCGTGCGCTGCCGCACCGCCGCGCTGGGCGGGCATCGCGATCGCTGCACCGGCTGTGGACACACGGCCAGGATCTCCTACAACTCGTGCAGAAACAGACATTGCCCTCGCTGCCAGGGCAACGCGCGCCGGCGCTGGCTCCAGGCGCGCGAGCGGGAACTGCTGCCCACCCGCTATGTCCATGCCGTGTTCACTCTACCGCGGGAACTGGCCCCGCTCGCCTTACAGAACAAGCGGCTCATTTACAACCTGCTCTTTCACGCCAGCGCTGAGACCTTGCTTGAGGTCGCTCGCGATCCAAAGCATCTCGGCGCCGAGATCGGTTTCTTCAGCGTGCTCCATAGCTGGAATCAGCGCCTGCAGTTTCATCCACACGTGCACTGCGTCATTGCCGCCGGCGGCCTGGCTCCGGATCACTCAAGCTGGATCTCCGCTCGGCGATCCTTCTTCCTTCCCATCGGCGTGCTCAGCCGTGTCTTCCGCGGCAAGTTCGTCGCTGGACTCCGCAACGCATTCCATCGTGGCGAACTTCAGTTCCACGGCAGCCTGGTGCACCTTGCGCAGCCACGCGCCTTCAGCGCCTGGCTCCGGGTGTTATTCCGCCACGACTGGGTCGTCTACTCCAAGCCGCCCTTCGGCGGACCTGAACACGTGCTGCGCTATCTCGGCGTCTACACCCATCGCGTCGCCATTTCCAACAGCAGGCTGGTCGCTCTCTCCGATGGCAACGCCACCTTCCGATGGCGCGATTCCGCACACGGCAACAAGAAACGGCTCATGACTCTGGCCATCGATGAGTTCCTGCGCCGCTTCCTGCTCCATCTGCTGCCACCGGGGTTCGTGCGCATCCGCAACTTCGGCTTCCTCGCCAACCGCAACCGCGCATCGCTGTTGCCGCTATGCTTCCAGCTGCTCGGCAGCTTAGAGCAGATGACTGCTTCGGTGGCATCACCGTCCGCCGATCAGAACCACTCACTCTGGAACTGTCCGGTGTGCGGCGGAACCATGCGCGTCGTCGAACGGCTCTCTGCCGCGCAACTCCTGCTTCGCTCCCCGCCTCAACCGGACCGGTGCGCCGCATGAACCCCGATCTACATCCTCAGCCCCTGAACGTGTTCCGGCACGCACGGGGATCCCTTGTCTCGTCCGGCCAGGATACCCTGAATGGCAGCCTCTACAGCTTCTACATAAGGCCTCGCCGAACTAACATGCGGCTCCTTCCGGCCATCCAGTCACCGGACAATGGCCCACTCATTCTGTGCCTGATCCCTCTGCACCCGTTCATGCCGATTCAAAGTACATAGGCTTCCATGAGGGCGGCTTCCTTCAAGTCGCTGTATCCGAAGCGCCCCCGCTAAGATACGCGGCCGCGCACTGCCACGTGACGGGGCGCTCCAGATACAGCACTAAGACATTCGAGGACCTATCCGAGTTCGGCAAGTGACTCGGCGATTTGCACTAACCCGCTAGCGCGGGAGGGGATGCATCTGTGGCCATTGGATAGAGTGTTGGACACCCGAGGAGGTGTCCATGACTCATCTACGCCAACGCATGCAGGAAGATCTCCGGCTGCGCAACTTCTCCGAACGCACCATCCGTCACTACACCCACACCGTTGCCGACTTCGCTAAGCACTTCCGCAAGTCGCCCGATCAACTGGGTCCAGAGCATGTTCGTACGTACCTGCTGTTTTTGCTCAACGAGCGCAAGCTCGCGTGGGGAACGATTCAGGGTGCTCGATCGGCGCTGAAGTTTCTCTATATGCGGACGCTAAAGACCTGGTTTGATCAGGAGGTCATCAAGCCCAAGATACGGCGCAAGCTGCCCACGGTCTGGAGCCGCGAGGAAGTGTGTGCTTTGCTCGATGCGGAGATGAACACCAAGCATCGTGCGCTGCTTGCCCTGTACTACAGCGCAGGTCTGCGCTGCCAGGAAGCGCTGGATCTGAAGGTGACCGATATCGACAGCAAGCGGATGGTCATCCACGTCCGCGAAGGCAAGGGCAAGTTTCCGCGTCAGGTCATGCTGTCTCCGAAGCTGCTGGAGATCCTGCGCGTGTACTGGCGGTGGCGCAAGCCCAAGGACTGGTTGTTTCAGGGGAAACGGCCGGGGGAGCCGCTGAAGGCGAACGCGGTTCGGGTGGTGTGTCAGAAGCTACGCAAGCAACTTGGTACCAAGAAGCCGCTGAGCCCGCACGTTCTGCGTCACTCTTTCGCGACACACCTGCTGGACGCCGGGACTGATCTGCGCAGCATCCAGTTGCTGCTCGGCCATCGCGATCTCGAGACCACGTCCCGGTATCTTCATGTTTCCGAAGCCAGGCTGCGCGCCACACCGAGCCCGCTCGATGATCTTCCCATCCAGGTTCCTCGAACTGCGCAGGGAGGTAACAGAACGGCATGACCGGACATCGGCTTGAAGTGGCCGATGTCTTTCATGCGCATCAAGGTCAGTTCCTTCAACGTTGGGGCCGCGCATTGTCGGACCAGCAGCGGAAGGTGCTGCGCGATATCGGCCTGTGCCGCACCGCCGCGCTGGGCACTCATCTGGAACGCTGCGATCGATGCAGCTATGAGACGGTGGCATACGACTCGTGCCGGAACCGGCACTGTCCCAAGTGCCAGTCTTCAGCACGCGATCGCTGGCTACTCAAGCAGGCTTCAAGCCTGCTGCCGGTGCCCTACGTCCATGCGGTCTTTACTGTGCCTGAACAACTCGCGCCACTCGGACTGCGCAATCAGAAGCTTTTCTATTCGATGCTGTTTCGTGCAGCTTCTGAGACGCTACTGGAGATCGCTGCCGACCCGCGTCATCTTGGTGCGCGTATCGGCATACTTGCCGTTCTCCATACCTGGAGCCAGAACCTCCATTTCCATCCTCATCTGCACTGTCTCATTCCCGCCGGCGGGCTGGCTCCCGATAACTCGCGCTGGATCGCGACCAAACGCCACGGGTTCTTCCTGCCGGTGCGTGTGCTCAGCCGCATGTTCCGCGGCAAGCTGCTTAGCTTTCTCAAGCAGAGCTATCGGCGTGGCGAGCTATGCTTGCCCGGCAAGCTGACTGCACTCTCGACACCACACGCCTTCCACTCTCTGCTCGGAAGTCTCCGTCGAAAAGAGTGGATAGTCTACTCCAAGCCGCCTTTCGGTGGCCCTGAGCACGTTCTGAAGTATCTGGCTCGCTACACCCATCGGGTCGCCATCTCCAACGGAAGGCTCATAAGCCTCGAGCAGGGGCAGGTGCGCTTTCGCTGGCGCGATTCGCGGCACAACAGCCGAAGCAGCACGATGAGACTTGAGGCCACGGAGTTCATCCGCCGCTTCCTACTCCACGTACTGCCTGTCGGTTTCGTAAAGATCCGGCACTTTGGCCTTCTTGCAAACCGAAACCGCTGCCAGGCGTTAGAACTTTGCCGGATACATCTCCGTTCCGCGACGACCAGCCTCGATGCGATGTTAGACGAACAGCAACGGTCCGCATTGAACCGGACCTGCCCACAGTGTCGAGCCGGAACCTTGCACGTCATCGCACATTCTTTTGCCTCTCAACGAGAGGGTACAACGCCTCTGACTTGCGCCGCCAGGATCGACTCCTCTTGAGGAAGACATGATCATCCCATGCCTCAACTCGACCTGTTCTGTCCACGGCGTCTTCGCTGGCCGTTTGCAGATGTGTGCTTCGAACATGCTCATCGACGTCAGTCAACCGACTCAGCGCCACGACCAGAGGCCGTACCGGTCTCAACGACCACCCAACCGTGATCGACGGCGCTGCGTTCCCGGCGCGACCCACCACATCGGCTCCCTGCAAAGTCCATTCAATCCCCATACATCCACCGCACCAGCGGGTTAGCGCAAATCGCCGTACCAACACCGCTCCGCCTCAGCCTCCAGGCCGACAAGATGCCTCTGTGTGCGGAGCGCTGTCGATACGGCACTAGAGATTTGTCTATCCCTCATGCGTTGCTTTGCCCGATATCAAACCGATGAGCCCCACAAACGGGATACGCGTGGCGTGCGCGTGATAGCGCTGTTCGATGATATTTACTACGCCATTAAAGCCGCTCTCCCCTCCGCCCGCAAGCACTACCACGGGAACCAGCAGCGTGAAGGCGCAAATCAGGAAGCCAAAGAAGAGTTTCATTGGTCACCGCCTGTTTTGTCTTTATCCTTGTCCTTACTTTTGTCCTTATCTTTATCCACATCTTTATCTCTGTCTTTGTCCTTGCTCTTGTAGAAGCGACGCCCTGGGCCAAGCGGACCCATCGGCCCCAGGGGACCCATCGGCCCTAGAGCGCCCATGGGGCCGAGGGGACCAAATGTGCCGCCGAGGCCGGTGATGCCTCGCAGTTTGCCGAGATCCTGCATTTGAATTGGGCCGAGGATAAGCACGATGGTTAGTTCTTTGGGCTCGGCGGCAAGAATGAATAAGCCCTTGTTCTCGCCATTGACCATCTTGACCATCACGTCGGAGGTTTCCCCGGACCTGCGCTCGTGCTCGTGGATGATCGGCGACCACTCGGGCGTGACAATGGCTTTGCGAAGCTGGTCGATTTCGTCGGGCGAGTATTGCCCTTCTTTGTCGAACTCGTATTCGCGAACGTAGATACCGTCCAGACCCTCGATGAGCTGGCGCGTGGCGGCCTCGTCCGGGCCTCTGTTGTGCATGAACTGCGTTGCGAACGCCAGCATATTTTTGTTGAGCGTAACCTCGGTGACGTCGGCTGCGCGCGTAGCAAGATCTTT
>JBEKPF010000178.1:0-3278 GCA_049521035.1 Occallatibacter sp.
TTCTTGATCTCGGAACGGGACTCATCCACACGCTTGTCGAGCCCGCGAAGGGGTGCGGTTTGCATATCCATCGCCTTCAACTGAATCTGTTTGCCGGCCAGCACGTCGTTAGAATGCCCGTTGGTGGCTGTCCAGTCGAGACCTAGCCGCACCGCCAATCCAATTACCAGAAGCAGTAGCACAGTGAAGCCGGCATAGTGCCAGGTGAGCGGAGAAGCGAGACGCTCGCGCCATGTGGTTGATGTTGATTGCGTGGTCATTGCGTTACTCCAGTCCTTGATCCCGGAGGGGGAACAACAGGCTGGTTGGGCCCGTGAACTGGGAATACGGAACCCGGCGAGCCTTTCGGGCGACCTGGAATTGTGAACTGGCCGGTATAGGGCGGACGGACTGGTCGGCGGCCAGGGGTTATCTCGGTTGGAATGGGGTGGGGTTCAGATGCTGGTTGATACTCATCGGCCGCAGATCGCTTTCTGACAGTCTTCCGTTCTCCGGGTGCAGCGGGGTTGTAGTCGGCCAGCACATCGAAGTTCACACGGTTGGAAACACTCACAGGTTCCAAAGGCTCGCCAGGTTTGCCGGTGGTCTCCACGGCGTTTTCGCCAACTATGCGGGGCAAAAGGAAGCGCCTTGAGTGTTCAAGGTTGCGAACCAGGTCAATGTCACGGTCGCGAGGGCCGATGACGTGCAGGTGGAGAGTGATCACTGCAGTCTTTTCGTCACGGATTGGCTCGAGGGTGGAGACTTGCACGCCCCCAGGCAGCACCGTTTCGAGGTCCTCCATGGCTAGCGTCCATGAAAAGGACTTCAAATCGAATAACTTGTTGAGAGCAGCGGACTGTTTCAGAAGCTGGGCGTTGGCAGGCTGGCGCATCAGGTCCTGATAGCTTTGCCGTTCCCTGGTGATGCCGGCAATCTGGCCATCGAGTGAGTGGTCGCGAGCGCGTGCTTCATCGGCTTTGTGGTGGATAGCGCGCAACCCGAATCCCAGACCGATAGCAATGACGACCAGGATGGCCATCCCGATGCGAAGACGCTTGACGGCCGGTCCAACATCAGTGAACGGGCGTGTGGCGAGATTGAGCGTGATGCGCATGGGTCTACCGTGCCCCCGCCAGCGCGCCGGCAACGCCGGCAATGCTCGTAGACCCAAGCGATGTAACCGCTCCGGTATCGGGCGTCGGTGCAAGATCGATGACTTCCAACTCAGAGTCGCCAATCAAGCGGGCAAACTCATGCGCGCCACCGAGGCCTGCGTAATGTAAACGGCTGGGTCGCGCGAGGAGCTTGTCTTCAAAATATGCAGTTGCTACGGCAATGCCGCGCCGTACCTCATCGAGGCTCAATCCAGGGTCTTCTGGCAGATCTAGGGTGCGATAGAGCAGAAGATCCTGGCCGTTCATGATGAATGTGGTGAGTGCAATGTGGCTCAGGTTGGCTCCCAGCACAGCTTCCAGCGTGCTATTGGCGCTACCCGCCTCCAAAGCGGCAAGACTGGTGGACAACACAGCGCCAGGTTCATAAGCGGCGGCGCGCACCGCGGCTTCATACTCGGCCAGGATTGGGCCGGGAGTGATAGCGGCGAGTACCTTGCACTCGGTTTTGCTCTCAGCCAGCACCTGGTAGCTCAAGCCCGCATGTTCCACATCGAAAGGGACCATCTTGCGAAGCCGGAATCGGAGCACTGGGAAGGCCTCAGCCGCCTTTGTGGGCAGGGAATCGAAGTCGAGTACAAAGACACGCACCACGGTGTCAGGCAGGATGAGAGAGACGGAACGAGTCCGCGGCGAAACCTGACCGAGTGCCGTATGAATCGCGGCTGCAACTGCCTCTGGAGCACGCAGATTTGGCTCGACGATACCGGGGATCAGCGCGCCAACTGGCAGAGGCTGAAAGGCATAGACGGGAGTTTGTCCCGGCGACGGAATGGCGGCAGCCAGAACCCCTTCGGGGGAAAGCTCTACCGCTACCGGCGGACGTCCGCCAGCAGCGGCAGCGATTTTGGCCTTGCTCAGCATGGAAGCCATCAGCGGGATGCCTCGATGAAGGTAACCTTGTTGATCTCTTTCAGCGTGGTCAAGCCGCGGCGCACACGCTCCAGAGCCGACTCACGCAGGAACGTCATGCCCTCTTTGCGGGCGAGTTTGCGGACTTCGGAAGTGGGTTTCTTTTCCAGGATGATTTCACGAATAGGATCGGTTAAGTCGAGCAACTCATGAATGGCGGTTCGGCCTCGGTAGCCAGTGCCGCCGCATTCAATACACCCCGCACCCTCGCGGAAGGGGAAGCCGTGCCACTCGGCAGGGTCCATTGCGCTCGCCCGCAAAACGTTGTCGTCGTAGGTGACGGTTTGTGCGCAGTGCTCACAGATGGTGCGCACCAGGCGCTGGGCAAGAATGCAATTAAGCGCCGAAACGAAGTTGTACGCCTCGACGCCCATGTTCAAGAAGCGGCCGAGGACGTCTACGACGTTGTTGGCGTGGACGGTGGTGAAGACAAGATGGCCAGTGAGCGCGGAGTTGATGGCGATCTGCGCCGTTTCCTGGTCGCGAATTTCTCCGACGAGAATCTTGTCGGGATCGTGGCGAAGGATGGAGCGGAGACCGCGCGCGAAGGTGAGGCCCTTTTTCTCGTTGACCGGAATCTGGGTGATACCGCGAATCTGATACTCGACAGGATCTTCGATGGTGATGATCTTGTCCTCGTCGCTCTTGATCTCGTTCAACGCGGCGTAGAGCGTGGTGGTTTTGCCTGAGCCGGTAGGGCCGGTGACAAGCACCATGCCGTAGGGCTCGCGGATGTAGCGACGGAAGCGGCGCAGATCCTCTTCGGCAAAGCCCACCACGTCGAGGGTCAGATTGCGAAATTTTTCGCTCATCGATTCTTTGTCGAGCACGCGGAGCACGGCATTTTCACCATGAACGGTAGGCATGATGGAGACACGGAAATCGATCAGGCGGCCTTTGTAACGAACACGGAAGCGGCCGTCCTGAGGCACGCGGCGTTCGGCGATATCGAGTTCGCTCATGATCTTGATGCGCGAAAGAATTGTGGAGTGATGCTCGCGGGCGATGGGCGCCATGGCTGGCTGCAATACGCCGTCGATGCGGTACTTGACGACCACGGAATCGTCATTGGTCTCGATGTGAATATCGGATGCGCGGCGTTCGAGAGCGGTGAAGATAGTGGTATCAACCAGTCGAATGATGGGGCTGATGTCTTCTTCACTGGTCAACTTCTCGATGGAGATGTTCTCGTCGGAGTTTTCATCGCCGGTG
>JBEKPF010000179.1:0-3117 GCA_049521035.1 Occallatibacter sp.
TCAGTGTGGCTCTCGGAGACCGGGACCGGCTGATTACGACACGATCTGAGTTGACGATGTCTCTCGATATCCTTTCAGCGGGTTGCTGGGCAAATGCTGAGACTGGCAGCAATGAGAGAGCCAGCATCCGGATAATCGAGCGATGAAATCCTTGCGCACTGGAGGGGAATAAAACTGGCTTCATCATTTCTTCTCTCCTCAATCTATGAAAAACTGGTAACTGAAAAGAGCGACTGCCTTAGGCTTTCTTGCGGGAACAAGTTGCGGTCCTTTTGTCCCCGAATCGCATAGGCGGCAGTTCGCAAAGCTAGCTAGACGCGGAAGGTCGAAACGATCCCGACAAACGTTTCAACCAGCGCTGCGTCTGCAAATAGAGACGCAACGGTCGCTCGGGCGCTGGGGACGGAGACAATTCTCGACAAACGGATCGAGCCTTCCTAATCCCACAAGCCGTCAAAATGGCATGCCGGGTGAAAATCGCACGTGAATATCCTGATGATTGACGACGATTTGTCCCTGGCCGAGCTGGTCAAGGAGTACGCTGCGCCCGATGGCTTTGAGGTAACTGGCGCCGCAAGCGGCGAATCCGGATTGCAAGCGCTGGTTGAAGCAGCATTCTCGCTGGTTGTGCTAGATGTGATGTTGCCCGGCATGGACGGATTTGAGGTGCTGAGGCGCTTGCGACGAATCTCGAGTGTGCCGGTGCTTATGCTCACGTCTCGAGGCTCAATTGCCGATCGTATCCAAGGACTAAGCGAAGGGGCCGATGATTACTTGCCCAAACCCTTTGAACCGCGAGAGCTCCTGGAGCGCATGCGCAGTATCCTGAGGCGCGTTCAGCCCCGAAATCACAGGCTGAGTCATTTGCACGTGGATGATGTGGAATTGGACGAAAAAAGACGGGTTGTCCGCTGCAAAGGTCGCGAATTGGAACTGACCGGATCGGAATTCGCCCTCCTGCATATCCTGCTCTCAAGAGCTGGAAAGGTCTTGCCCAGGGAAGAACTCGTCGGTCAGGTTCTGGACCGGGGGCTCTCCGTAAATGACCGCGGCATCGATAATCTGGCGAGCAAGCTTCGCAAGAAAATGGGTCCGTCGACCACGGGGAAAGATCGGATACGAAGCATCCGCGGAATAGGCTACGTGTATGTACGTTCCAACGATAGGGGGCAGGAGTGAATATCTTTGCTCGCACGCTTCTCTGCTTCTGGGTGGCGACCGCGCTGACGCTTGCATTGGCGGGGTTACTCTTCGTCTCCAAACACTCAATCGCCGATGTCGAGGTACGCGAGATTCCAGTGGAACGTCTCCAGGCCTGCGCGCAACGCCTTGTCGCGGATATAGAGCAGCGCACGGGAGCGGATCCTCGCAAGATCTCCAAGGAGCATGGAGATTGCGCTGTTCAGTTCCTGGAAACTCCGGCGGGGCAGGAACTGCTGGGCCACAGCCTGCCGCCAGACATTTCCAATTTGATTTCGGAGCTCTCCGTTCGGAGCGACACGCAACTAGTCGCGGTTCGCCCCGAGAGAACAATCGTGGCCTTTAAAGTGACGGGAAGGTTTGCCACATATTACGCGGTCGCGATCCTGCCGCAGGCCGCTCCCGAACCGCCGGTCATCTTCTGGCTGCACTCACTTTGCGCAATCCTAATCTCCTGCGGCGTCTTCTGGGTGCTTGCCCGGCAGCTTACACAACCGATTCGCACTCTGCAGACAATCGCCGAGAGCGTGGCTCAAGGGAACCTGAACCATCGGCCCAGCAAGGCTCTGCTCAAGCGAAAAGATGAGTTAGGAGAACTAAGTGTCTCCATTGACTTGATGGTTCAAAAGATCGGGCAGCTTATGAGCTCGCAAAAGGCCTTTCTGGTGCAGGTTTCCCATGAACTCGGGTCTCCGCTCACGCGATTGAACCTGGCATTGGCCCTGGCTAGGCGGAAAGCAGGGCCGGCGCTCGATTCCGAGTTTAAGCGGCTCGAGTATGAATCGTCAGAATTGAATTCAATGATCCAGCAGCTTCTTCTTCTCGCGCGCTTGGAGAATGCCTCTGAACTGAATCATGCCCGGCAGCGGTTCTCCCTCGCGGGAATAGTTGAAGAGGTTGCCGCCGACGCCAAATTTGAAGCCAATCAAAATGAGAAAGGAGTTCGAGTAGTACTCCACAACGCGGAGAAATGGCGCGCGGTAGAAGTCTTGGGTTACGATGACCTCATCAAGAGGGCACTGGACAATATCCTTCGCAACGCGATCCGCTTCACGTCCGCGCGCAGCTCAGTCGAAATCAGCTGCTCCGTTCTTGACGCTCAGGAGGCGCAGATCACAGTCCGCGACTTTGGGCAGGGAATCTCTCCGGACCAATATCGCGCAATCTTTGAGCCGTTCGTCCGCCTTCCGTCGAGAGGAAATGGCCAGGGAACGGGGCTCGGTCTGGCCATCGCCAGGCAGGCTGTGATCGCGCACGGCGGAAGTGTTTGCGCCAGAAATGCGGAAACGGGAGGACTATGTATCACGATTCAACTGCCACTTGCCCTACCTATAAATCCGTTTTGAACTGTAATCGGGCTGAACACCTCTTGGGAAGGGTGATGCGAATTATGGATATCCCGTGCTCCCGGCCGCTATCCGAGCGCTAGAGACGACAGTCGTTTTCAGGGACGACTGCGCGAGCTGGCAGGAGAGAATCCGCTCTTTGGCTACTGCCGGCTGCAGTTGTTACCTTACACGAGGAAACGACGGTTAACCACAACAAGGTGCGACGCGTGTTATCGAGTGCTGGGCCTGAGCATGAAGCGCATGCGGTGCAAGCCGCCACGGCCGGCGTTGGTGGCGCCCACCTGCCAGCGAGATGATGGCCGACTGACAGCGGTTCCCGCGTTCTGGGTGTCATCGACAGCCACTTAGAGAGTCAGTGGAGAGTCGTGCCTCTCAGTTTGTTTCAACCTTCAGCCTGGAAAGGGTAAGAACAGTGATGTCATCCTCCTGGCCAAACTCTTTGGCTAATTCCGCAATGACATTTGCGGGCAGCTTGCTGATGCCCCGCGTGCGCTCAAAGCCATAGAGTTCACCTCGTGGGTTGGCAGCTTCGATGACACCATCCGAGACAAACGTGAGTTGATCGCCG
>JBEKPF010000180.1:0-2872 GCA_049521035.1 Occallatibacter sp.
AGGGATGTTCTTTGAACGGAAAACCTCGAAGCGGGGATGGTGGGGTAGCGGGGAGAGGGGGCGCGTCTCCCCGTGTACTCACGAACTGGTACCGTCATTAGCGCTCGGATCCTTTCCCGCGAAAGTACTGCATAGCGCGCGTTGCGCGCTAGCTGGCGGAATCCGTGGACCCTTGCCGACTTGAACGAAGCCGCGCGGCGGCGGACGCTTCGCGTGTGGTTGAGCCGGCCTTGGAGGCTGCCGGCATAGCTTAGGTCGCAGAGAAGGAGGATTTTCTGTGACCCATCTGCGTCAGCTCATGATTGAGGAGTTGCGGCGTCGCAACTTCGCCGAGTCAACCATTCGCTCCTACGTCCATGGCGTGGAGCACTTCAGCAGGTACTTTCATCGCCGTCCCGACCGGCTTGGTCCGCAACATATTCGCCAGTATCAAGCCATGTTGTTCTCCAAGCTGAAGTACAGCCCCAACACAGTTATCCAGCGCCTGGGCGCCTTGCGGTTCTTCTACATCAAGGTGCTGAAGAAGAACTGGAGCATTGCCGAGACGCCATATCCACGGAAGGTGATCCGGCTACCGGAGATTCTCAGTCCGGAGGAGGTGACGCGCCGCGCCGAGGCGGCGCATTTGAAAGTCCATGACATCGACAGCCGGAGGATGGTTGTCCACATCCATGGCGGCAAGGGCAACCGCGATCGCGACGTGATGCTGAGCCCGAAGCTGCTCGACGCGCTGCGCGATTATTGGCGAGGACTCCGCCGCAGGCAGAGCGAGTGGCTGTTTCCCGGCAATGCCTGGCACACGTCCAGCCGCCCGGTAACCACCAAGGTCATGTGGACGGCCTGTCAGAGCGCCGCCGAACGCGCCGGTCTGGATAAGAAGCGTATCTACCCGCACCTGCTTCGACATTGCTTCGCGACCCATCTTCTGGAAGCCGGTGCAGATCTGCGCACTATCCAGATGCTGCTCGGCCATCGCGACCTTGAAGAGACCACCATCTACCTTCACTTATCCAGCAAGCATCTCAGTGTGACGGCCAGTCCCCTCGATGCGCTCACCATCCGCGAACAGGGGGAACGAGCAAAGCACGAATGAACCGGCCGCCCCTTGAGGTGGCCGACATCATCCGTAGCGCAGGACAGTTCTTCCTGGAAAAGAGTAAGTGCTGGATCACCTGGCAGCACCGCAAGGTGATCGATGCGATCCTGCGCTGCCGCACGGCTGTGCTCGGCGGTCACCGCGACCGCTGTGCAAACTGCGGCCACGTCGCCATCTCTTACAACTCGTGTGGCAATCGGCATTGCCCACGCTGTCAGGGCAACGCCCGCCTGCGCTGGCTCCAGGCGCGGGAAGCGGAGCTGTTGCCTACACGCTACGTACATGCTGTCTTCACGCTGCCGCGCGAGTTGGCTCCACTCGCGCTGCAGAACAAGAAGGTCATCTTCAACCTGTTGTTCCGCGCCAGCGCAGAAACGCTTCTCGAGGTGGCTCGCGATCCACGTCATCTCGGAGCCGAGCCCGGCTTCTTCAGCGTGCTGCATACCTGGAATCAACGATTGCAGTTCCACCCGCATGCTCACTGCATATTGGCGGCCGGCGGGATGTCGCCAGACCACACCTGGTGGATCGGCTCATCGCGCCGCTTCTTTCTTCCCATCAAGGTACTCAGCCGCGTCTTCCGCGGCAAGTTCGTCGCCAGCCTGAAGACCGCCTTTCATGCCGGCGATCTCCATTTTCACGGAACACTTCTGCACCTGGCTGAACCGCGTACCTTCGCCAGGTGGCTGCGCACTCTGTTCAGCCATGACTGGGTTGTCTACGCCAAACGACCCTTCGGCGGCCCCGAACACGCTTTGCGTTATCTCGGCGCCTACACCCACCGCGTCGCCATTTCCAACCACAGACTCGTGGCTCTCGAAGACGGCAACGTCACATTCCGCTGGCGCGACTCCGCTCATGGCAATAAGAAGAAGCTGATGACCCTGCCCGTCGATGAGTTCCTGCGCCGCTTTCTCCTTCATGTGCTGCCGCGCGGCTTCGTGCGTATTCGTAACTTCGGCTTCCTCGCCAACCGTCGGCGTGCCAGCCTGCTGCCGATCTGCTTTGCACTGTTGCACCGTTCAACAGAAGATAAGAACTCAGATGTGCAGCCTGCCATCGAGCAACCTCGATCCTTGTGGCGTTGCCCGACGTGCGGCGGAACCATGCATATGGTCGAACGGCTTTCCGCCGCTGAACTTCTGCTTCGCTCTCCACCGCAAGCTGTCAGGTGTGCAGCATGAATCCCCATTCCAAAGCTAGCTGCCTCAGCGTACTTCGGCACGCACAGGGAACCGCTGCCTCATGCGCGAAACGAGTCAATGCCGACACAGCCCAGAAACGCTATCTGATTCCTCGCCGCAATTCGGTGCCTCCAACTTCACGCTGCGACAGCTGGAACAATAGCCTCGGAAACGTCATCTGCTCAACTGTCCGTAGCCATCGCCCTATTCAAAATACATAGTGGCTATCGGCCAGGGCGGCTTCCTTCAAGTCGCTGTATCTGAAGCGCCCAATCAGCCCACTCTGCTGACGACTACTCGCGGGCGCTCCAGATACAGCCCAAAGACTTCGGTGAAGTGAAGATAGAAGTACCGCGGGACCGCAACGGCAGCTTCGAGCCGCAGATCGTGCCCCGCCACGAGCGTCGCTTCACGGGCTTTGATGACAAGATTCTCAAGATTCTGTCGATGTACGCGCGGGGGATGACCACGCGTGAGATCCAGGGCCATTTGCAGGAAATCTATGGTGTGGAAGTATCGCCGTCGCTGATCTCTGAAGTGACCGACGCAGTGATCGAAAAAGTGAAGGCATGGCAGACGCGGCCCCTTGAAC
>JBEKPF010000181.1:0-2578 GCA_049521035.1 Occallatibacter sp.
CGCAAGCTTCTTCTTGCTGGAGCAACGGTACAAACGGCTTTGCTCAATTGGATAGGTCTTCACCACCGATGGATGTCTCCTCTCGTCCCGCGATAGTATCGAGAAGACGTAGGGCAGCCATCGCGACCTTGCCCTGCACTCTGTCGGTTAACTTTCGTTGATCCAGTTCCTCCGAGAAGAAAAACAGCGAGGAGAGCGGAACCTTGAAATGAGCGGCATAGCTTTCCAGGATGTCGATCCCGGCCTTCTTCTTCCCGCTCTCAATTTCACAGACGTAGGATTTTGAAATACGAAGATCGTCAGCCAGTTGTTTCTGGGTGATGTTGTGGTACACGCGAAGAAGTCTAAGAGCTTCAGAAATCATATTAGTACCCTGAGAGTTATGAAAAATCCAGGGGGCCGCCGCTCAAAAAAACCGCCCGAAGATGTTAATCACCTCCGAGATCGCCTTAGCTATCAAGACTAGTAACTTCCAGATCTCAGGTCGCACGAGCAACTTACGTATTCTTCTCAACTTCGGTCGCTGCTTCAAGTCTTTGCGTTTCATTACTTCTCCTTAGCCGCCATGTTGGCGGGTGCCGCGAAAGGAGAAATCGGGATAGAAGCAACGGTTTACCCCCTGAACTATTCGATTGGCTCGATGTGCCAAGAGCCAATCGCTACGGACGTAGACGTGTGAGCTGCGCATTCTTCACGCTGCTTACCTGTCCCCCCCGCTTGAGAGAGAGCGTTGTCGCCCTCCACGGGCACCCGAGGTGCCCACCAATGCATGCGGCGTATCCCTTTGACCTAAATCGATGATATGGCACTTCGTTCGCCAGGTCAAGACAAAAATCGCTGCCAGCGAACTTAATTTCCTGCGGGCGACGTGGGTAGACCAATCGTGTTACGATTTGGTCAGCGGAGTTCATCCATGAACGAATTGGGAGCGGCACTGAGATCTCTGAGGGTTTTCCACGACCTGACGCAAACTGAGGCGGCGGGGAAGCTGGAAATCTCCAAATCGTACTTGTCCGAAGTGGAAGCCGGCAAGAAGGAGCCAACTCTTGCGCTGCTGTCGCGGTACGCAGAAGTATTCTCTGTGCCATTGTCTTCAGTTCTGTTTTTCTCAGAGCAGATGGGAAAGGGCAATTCTCACACAGTCGCCGGCGGAATTGCGCCAAAGGTCTTGCGGCTCCTGGAATGGATTGCCGAGGTGAAGCCTAGTGTCGAGGCGATCAAGAGAAAGCCACCGCAAAAGCAATTGCGGGAAGGATCGAGGTTGCACGACAAGCGCAAAAGCTCTTGAGTCCCCGCCCGGCAAGTCTGGGGCAGGGACTAACGCGCCGTGGCACGCAACTTTCAATTGATTCCTGTTTCCAATCCCCTTGCCGCGGACGAAGATACCGCTGTTCCGGCGTCTTGATCTGCTCAGCAAGCAGCCATCCCCGCCACTTACTTTACCCTTCCTGACGAGATGTGCGAGCCGGAAACGCTCTTGCGGTGAATAGGTGGTGTTCGATGATCGTAATCCTGGGCTTGTTCCATCCCGGAAGAGTAGGAACGGCGCGTAAAACACCGCGTGAAACGAACCATGCGAAGGCTCGTCCACGCCGGTACGGGAACAGTGCGAATGTTTGCGAGTGTGTTCCCTTTGCTATCAGTTCGGCCACGACCAAGTAGTCCTCCCGAATCTGGGAGTCCTTGATCCTCGACCCGACAACTTCGGCGCGTTGGAGCCCATAGCCGAACCGGATGGGCGGGCGCCAGGAGTCGGCTTCGACGTAGCTTCGCCTGGATCGCTCTACTCGGAGAATGCCGGTCTCCGGTTGGGTCGGCTCGGCAATGGTCGCCACCGGAGCACATCTGAAAAACGCCAGTCGCGGAAATGGGAATTGGTCAGTCGCCCCACCGCTTGGCTGAGCTCCCGGAGGCTCATCTCGCTGACTGGATCTGGTTGGCCCACGCCTATCTGAGTGGCGCCTCGATGTAAATGCGAACTGCCGCTACCTGTCTGCGCAGCGTATCCAGACGCGTGTTAAGCTCTGGCTCCTCGACACGCCCGACGATTTCGTCGAGCGTGCCTTCAAGACCCTCTAAGACGCCGGCAATAAAGAGTGGATGGAGCATCGTGCTTGGTCGTGTCTCCCGTGACTGCATCAATCCTCCAGTCGGAACTTACGGGCGCCTTTCTGGACGATCATGGTGTCGAGCTGGGCGGCGATGCCGTCCATGCCGACGCGGACGTGGCTCCGCAGTTCAGCAGCCGTCTTCAAATCCTTCGCGCTGACTCCGGACAACAGGCCCTTGGCTCGTTCCACGAGGGCCTTGAGTTCGGCGTCGTCCGTGACGTTCCGAAAATTGAAGCTATCGAGGAATTCCACCAGCTTTGAAACCGTCGTCTGGTGAAACCGCGCGGGCTTTCCGTCGGGACCATCCTTCAGCCGGTCGCTCATGTGGTGAACCAGATCGGCCATGGCGCTCCGCATCACTACCTGAACCTCGCTCACCGCCTCCGTCATGATGTTCGCCGTCTTTTCCCGCTCTTGGTCCCAAATCTCAGCCGAGATCTCTCGCAACTGTTCCGGCACCCCGAAGC
>JBEKPF010000182.1:0-4827 GCA_049521035.1 Occallatibacter sp.
TTCGCTCGATCGATCTCGGGGACGGGATCGAAGATATACAGGCAACGCCAGATGGGCATATTTGGGTTAGCTACTTCGACGAAGGCGTTTTTGGCGGCGGGATTGGAAAGTATGGAACCGTTTGCTTTGATAGCCATGGGAAACTTCGATTCAATTACGGCGGATATGCAGAGCAGCAAGGTTTACCCTTCATATCCGATTGCTACGCCATGAATGTGAACAGTTCGGGCGACGTGTGGCTGAACTACTATACGGACTTCCCGCTTGTGCACTTGCGTAACTTCGTACTCGAACATGTATGGGAGGGCTTCGGAGCGATGGGCAAGGGATTCGCGGTGAGAGTTGAGGAGGTTGTTTATCTGCGGGAGGGCCAGCTATGTTCCAGACACCTCATGTCTCCGAAAAACCCAGAGATACTTCAGGCACGAGACGAATCGGGCTTAACTCTCGCGCAACTGCCGAAGAGAAGTCTCGAATATGCTTTTCGGGGGCCTCAGCTTGCAATGAATATTGGCTCCGCGGCTTACGTGTCTCTTTAGCGTGCATTTCATTTGTTGCGGGTGGATGACCGGCTGACCTTTGAAGAGTCTCCTCTCCCCCACGATGTTTTTCAACAAAAGCATGGTATGCAGCTTTTCTTCTTTCGAAAAACCTCATTATGGTTGCTCTGCATTCGCTGATTGGCTCAGACCTATACCTGCGTGCGGAATTTGAATCGTCTTGTCCGAGCCCTGGGAGTTCGCTGTCGCAGACTTCTCAAACACGACGTAGACTTCCGTTCCGGCGGGAACGCTGACGACGATATGCTCCATGGTCAGCATCTGCATGATCTGTTCGTCGCCGGCGTTTCCGATGTTGTTCGCGACCTGCATCCTCAAGAGATCGTCTTCGCTAAACGAGCTGTTGGCGTTTGGCGCCCCAACCATCATCGCCGCTGTCTCGCCGATTCCAGAGAGCGACCGGACGAGCATGCTTTTGCCCCTCTGCCTTCCCGTGACTTGTCCCTTAATCGCCTGTAGATTCATGTCGGCTCCCACAGCGTCAATGGGAACGCTAGACCCATCCGGAAACTCGATCGACGAGAAGGTGATGTTCATCAAACCCGATGGGTCAGCCTGGGTGATCTTCCCGACTACGCGCGCTCCAGCAGGAATGATGACTTCGCCGTCACGCTCATAGTTGTACTCGACGACAGCAACGACCGGAGCGTGCACGGCGGTTGAGGCCATAGATTCGAGCCGAGCCGCCACACGGTAGCCAGGCACAAGTCCGAGATTGTTCGGTCCCGCCGTCTGGCTTTCCGACCCGGAATGAGGAACGGATTGCTCATGCGCTGTGAAGACAAGGGAAGGCTGGCTGAGCGCGTCTTCAGCTTTTTTCTCCGCCTGCTGGTTCTGTGCGCTTTCACTTCCGTTGGGCGGAGGTGTCCACTTCCCCTGCCGATTCGGACTGGTGTCGGGTTCCTCAAACTTGACAATCCCGCCGAGAGTCTTTGGCAACTGCGCCGATTTTCCCAAAGCTTGGGATTGTGCGAGCTGCGGCGATTTCGTCCGTTCAATATCGGACGCGTTCACAGCGCCGGATTCAGATGCACCGTTGGGCGTGGGTTTGACTTTGTTGTTCGGGACAAGATCCCCAGAAGTTGTTCCTGTATGCGCCTGGCCGAGGTTTGGCTTCCCAGCCTCTTCCATTGTTCTCTTTCGGTTTTTGCCCGTGGTCGAGAGCAGCGCAACCATCACGATCGCGAGCACTGCCAGTGTCCCGGCGACAATCAGCATCATCGCCAGGTGCCCGCCGCTTGGACCGCGACTCTTTTTGAGCACGAAAGGGCGTTTTGAGACGCGTCCCGGCGAGATTCCTTCAGTCTCTTCCCCTACAGCGTCGATAGCCCCGATCTTCTCCGGCTGATCTGTACTCTGAACTGCTTCTGTTGAAGCCATACTTCACCTCACCCTTGTTGAAGTCCTAGTGATCTCACTCTCCGGGAGCAACGAACGGCAATTGCAGTAACAGCGGATGATCCACTGCGCTTGCTGTTGCGATTTCCAATACGAGCCGGTCGGCACTCTGTTTGAAGCCCGGCCGGGAGAATTCGACTGCGCCATCCGTCCGCTGCCCCGGAGCTAGCCGCCGCGCACTGAGCCGGAACTCTTGAATAGGCACTTGGTCGGCCAGGGTCTGCTTCTGCTTTTTCTTCTTGCCCGTATCGTGATCGGGGCTTCGCAACTCCACCTGCGGAGGCAGCACCTCGATCCAGTGACCGCTGGTGTTTACGACGGAGTAAGTGACGAGCATTCTCTGTCCGTGATCGCTCACTGCGCCGAGAGCGCCAAGGATCGGCTCCGTCGATCTTGCCCCGCTGCTGTTGTTTCCTTGCTTGTCGACTCCCTTCATCCACGCTGGACTCGCAAGGTCTTCCTGTTCCCGCAATGCCACGTCGATGCGCTTCGCCTGTGCGTGTGGATCCGACGGTGCGGCCGCATTCCCGGCGAGCGCATCGGTTGAGCCGATTAGAAAGCTCTGCCTCGGTTTGTAATTGACCACGAAATCCACCGGAGGCCGCGCATCTTCGGTCGAGTGCTCCACCTTGAACAAAGTCGGCGCACCCACCGCAACCGATGTCACGGGTTCGGGCAGTCGAATGGTCGTGGTAAACAGGGGCCGGAGGTGAATGTCGCTGACTGTGCTACCCGTGATTGGAAGATCAAGAACTGTTGGGTCCACTTGCTGGCTGGAAACGTCGTGGATGTTCGATTGCTGGGCGAAGACGTTGCCTGCTCCCAGTGCAATGGGAATAAGGATCGCAGCGATCAGTCGAAAGTGGTTCACGTCAGTTTCCTCCTGCCGCCGAAGCGCTTTCGCGGCCAGATTCCTCGGATACTTCGCGGCGGTAGCGCGCGCGGACTGCTTCCACATAGGCCAGGACATCGGGATTGCGGTAGGCCAAACACCATCCGAAGAAGATGATGACATTCCGCAGCTTCATCGCTAAGTATCGCGCTCTGAAGCTGGCCAACCAGAAGGGGACGACGAAGCATGGATATGAAACCAATATCCGCGCTCACTACCTTCCTGAGTTCGGCGACATGGAATTGTCAGACATCACCATCGAAGCGGTGCAGGCATTCCTCAACCAGAAGGCGATCGAAGGCAAAGCTGTGCAAACGCTCAAAACCCCGACCAGCTCAACCGGCTGATCGAACGGCTGAAGGAGCCCGTCAGCACGGCCGTCTGGCTGACGGCCGTCACTTGCGTCCGTCCGGAAGAACTGGCATTCAAGTGGAAAGACTTGATTGCCGAAAGGCGCGAACTTTGGGTGGTGCGTGCCGTCAACCACGGCAAGCTCCACACGCCGAAGTACCACCGCTCCAATCGCCCCATCCGGCTGACCGAGGCCGATGTCGGAAGGCTGCTGGCCTTGAAGGCGCGGACGAAGGCGAAGGACGACGACTGGGTGTTTCCAAATCACCGCAAGACTGGTCCGATCTGGCATGAAGATCTTCTCGCCCGGTGCATTCAACCGGTCGCGAAGGAACTCGGCCTTCCGCACATCACCTGGCGTCTTCTCCGCCACTGGGGAGCGACAGCGATGGTGGAAGGACATGTGCCAGTCAAGGCGGCGCAAGAACGCCTTGGACACTCGCGCCCCGACATTCTTCTCAAGTTCTACGCCCATGTCCTGGACGAATCGGCGGACATGGCGGCAGAGACCCTGAGTGGACAGCTGAGCGGCGAATTTTCGGCCGCCGCAGCCGCCCAGGCAGGGGACTGAGGACGTTTGAAACGCCAATTGGCAACCATATTGGCAACCAGAGGATGCAGCCTCTGGTCTCAATCGTCGTAAGTTGTTGAGAAGTATTGGAGGCGCGGGCCGGGATCGAACCGGCGCATAAAGGTTTTGCAGTTTTCCGGACCACGCCTAAGTCGTTGTGAAAACAGGGTACTTCCGCTGGGCGAAGTTCCCAAAAACGGCTTTTTAAGCACCCATTTTTCGCTTATTGGCAGCTAAACGGCAGCTAGGATTCCGGCCTCCAGCTCGGCCAATTTCACTGCCGACGTGTGCTGCATCTCTCCTCCTGTGGCTACCGTCGCTGGATCCGAACTCAAGGCCAGCTGACCAGCGAATCATGAATCCATTCCTGGCTTCAGTCAAAAGAAGCTGTGCTGTTGCTCGATTCATTCTATCGCGCAACTCATAAATTCCAGTTTCCTAGCGGTTCGTGTCACACTTTTCGGTCCAGCAATGCACCAAGTCGAGGCAGCAGACGGCCGCCAACGGCGCACACCTGGGCCTGCCTCTGAACTCGGCGCTCTGTCCACGGCTAGTAGAATTCTCTCAAGTGACAAGCCAGGAGTTGCAGAACCTCGTTCGACGAGGCGAATCCGAACAGCTTGAATTCAAGCAGAGCTCGGCTCAGTTTCCCCGGGACGGCGAGACCCTTTGCGCCTTCATGAATGGTCGCGGCGGACAAGTGCTGGTCGGGGTTAGACCGGATGGTTCGGTTGTCGGCCAAACAATCGCGGATAAGACTCTTCAGGACCTGGCTCAGGTTCTGCGCCGCTTTGATCCGCCCATTCCAGTTGAGACGGAGCGGATACCGGCGGGAACACGACGCCGAACACCATGGCGGCGAAGGTCCATGCCGTGAGGTAACGATCACCTTTCTCTCTCTGAATTGAGAGAGCTTGCAAATCACGAATATCACGAGTATTATGGAAATCATGGCAGGTGGATCTTCCATCGCAACTCCTTCGGCCGCGGTTCTTGAGCCAGGTGGCTTTTATCCTCGCGCGCGCGAATCAGCCATGAACATTGTGACCGCCGCG
>JBEKPF010000183.1:0-3174 GCA_049521035.1 Occallatibacter sp.
CTTCGGCGGATCAACATGGCCACTTTTGCAGCGACTCAGGCATTCACTTCCGTCCAAGTGTGGAAGGTCATGTACCTGATCGACTGCGGATTGTCTCTTACCTCCAGAGCCACCTGTGCGATGTCATCGTCAACAGCGCCCTTGTTTTCGCGCTCGCTCAAAGGTTCTTCGTCTTCCACTCCCACCAGCTTTAGACCGAGGTAGTCCATCAACTCTTTCGCTTTCTCTCGGAACTCGGACGGGTTGGAAGCCCATGTCAAGATGTTCACGTAGGCACCGCTTACCCCTTCCAGGACTTTCGACCCCGGCAGCGAGAGCACTTGCACCATCCCGATCCAGATTACCTTCTCTATGCTCTTTTCCATATTCATCCTCAGTTCGGATAGTTGTGGTGAGTGCTCGTGGGCTGCTTCTCTCCGTTCGCATCGGTCGGATGGTAGTGGGGATCGCCCTTCGTTGGGCTGGGATGCTTTTCAGGCTCTCCCTTACCTTCGTTCCTGGCGGCATCTTTCGCACCCTTCTTACTCGAATGGTCTACCTGGTCAACTTGTGGCTTGTTGCTAGGACCGATCTTGTTGCCATATTGATCTGTTGCTTGTCCTCCCGCAGTGACACCTGGGGCTGTAGCAGCCTTCGGACCAGTATTTGTTTTGTCACCTGCGGCAGGTGCTGGGGCATCTTTGGAGCCTTTGCTGAACCAACCTGTGACCGTGTTCTTGAGTGATGTCACGTTCGAGCTGAAACTGTCACTAACCGCCGATGTGAATGTGTTAAGTGAACGCTGCCCATCAGGGGAATTGTTGTACGCTTGCGCTCCCGCCTCCAGGGCGATGGTTCCGATCACGGCTACTGCTACAACTGCGGCCCCGCCTTCACCGATACAGAGGTCTTCCGCGCAATGCCCATCTGCGTCTACACGTGTAAGCGGGTTGTTGCGCACGTACGAGTAAAGATTCAGGCTCTGCGGATCATCGAGGTTGGCGTATGGTACAGGGTCGTCGCCCTCCTCTTTCGCCGTCCAATCCGGCGACATAAACCTACCCATGGCACTGCTGTAGTACCTTGCTTCGAAGTAGTCGTTTCCCGATTCGGTGTCACGTTCTTTGCCGGGACTACGTGACCCGGCATCGCCGTCGTACAACGATCCCTTTATCCCTAGCGCAGTGCTGGAGATAACCCAGCCCGAAGCCCAGCGCATTGTCCCGTCAACAGGTCCGAACATTGTCCCGTCAACAGGTCCGAAGCCCTGACGCGAGTTTCCGGCTAACTGCGGGATCGCAGCTGAGGCGGGAACGCCCGTAGAGAACGCGCTGGAAGTCTGTTCCATGTGTGGCTAGATTGTAAAGCCTTCAGGCGGCGGGAACGATGACGATTTGACGAACGATTGGGCAGGCGATACCGGGCCGGAAGCGCGGCGGATCGTCGTCTGGATCGGGGCCGGATTGCGGCCCCGATTGGCAGCTAAAAACGGCAGCTAAAAAAAGGCTTTGCAGCTCAGAGCGTGACCACATTGAGGCCGGGGATGGCCTGGAAGTGTTTCACGTTGAGCGTGGCGACATCGAAGCCCAGATGCAGGGCCGTAGCACCGATAATCAGGTCTTCGACAGCGATGGAGACGCCCCTGGCCGCCTGCTCGCCCTCGATGCGGCCGGCAAGCTGGGCGATTGCCAGCGAGACCGGATGCACGATCATGTCGCGGGCCAGCTCGTCGGAGAAGGCTTTGCGGCGCACCTTGTCGGCGTCCGCTTTGGCCCGGTAGATGCCGTGCGTCAGCTCGATGATGCTGATGGCGGAGAGGGCGCTTTCCGTGTCGCCGTGGGCGGCGCGAACGCGCTGGATGACCTGCTTGACGGTCTCCCGGCGGCGTTCGCCTGCGATCAGGATGCTGGAGTCGAGGATCAGTCCCAAGGCGTCAGTCCCATGCCGACGTATCGCGGGGCTTACGGTTGCGGATGATCTCTTCCAGATCGGCGGCGAACTCCGGGTCCATCACCGGCTCGTAGCCCAGTTCCTTGGCATGGGCCTCGGCCAGTGCGATGGACTCCGACAGCAGGCGTCCGCGCGGCTCGACGGCCATGCGCAGCACCACGGCGGGCGAGAAGTCTTTCTCGATCACGATCTCTTCGCCAGCGCGCACGCGGGCCAGCAGACCTGGCAGGTCGCGGGCCGCTTCGGTTTCCGGGATGTACACCGTTGCCATACTCATCATGATACCCTCATTTCTGTTTTTTCCTTTAGCTGCCCGGTTCTTCGTCGTCTTCGGCGTCGGCTGCCAGCGCCGCCAGCAAGCCTTCCCGCTCGGCTGCCGTGCGCGCCGCCTGGATCGTGCTGCGGGCCTCTGCCGGATGCGTGGCTGCGTGGATTTGCTGCAAGGCGCGGATCGCCACCTGCGTGTAAATCTGCGTGGTCCTGATGTCCTCGTGGCCTAGAAGCGCCTGGATGTGGCGGATGTCCGCGCCGTTCTCGTGCATCAGCGTGGCCATCGTGTGGCGGAACAGATGGCAGGCTCCGCCCTTGCCCAGCTTCGCATCCTCGATGCGGCCCCTGACCACGAAGGTAAGATGATCGCGGCTGAACGGCTCGCCCTGCGCCGTCAGGAACACCGTGAAGTCGTCCGGCTCGGAGACGAGCTGCGGACGGCCCTCCCGCATGTATTTCTCCAGCCAAGCTGCGGCCCGCGCGCCGATGGGCACATAACGATCCTTGCTGCCCTTGCCCTGGTTGACCAGGATCAGCCCACGGTCGAGTTGAAGGTCGTAGAGCTTCAGCCGCACGATTTCGAGACGCCGCATTCCGGTCGAGTACAGAACCTCCATCAGCGCCCGGTCGCGCAGCCCGATAGGTTCCTCTACGTCGCACAGTGTCATGATCTGCTCGACCTCCTGGGCCGAGAGGATGACCTTGGGCAGCGAGCGGCCGAGTCGCGGAAGGTCGATCTCTGAGGCCGGGTTGTGCAGGATGTGATTCTGTCGCGTCATCCACCGGAACCACACGCGCAAGGGCACAAGCCGCGCGTGTTGCGAGCTGAAGCTCAGCGGCTCCCCGTTCTTCTTGCGCGAGTAGAACAAGTGCCGCTGATAGCGTTCAAGCACGGGCCGCGTGACTTCGACAGGTTCGGTGATGCCGCGTTCCTTCAACCATTCGAGGAAGAACTGGATATGCCCCGCGCGGCCC
>JBEKPF010000184.1:0-3101 GCA_049521035.1 Occallatibacter sp.
GCGCCCATAGCATCGCGGGTGCCGTGCAGTCACCTTGTTGTCATGCATGATCTCTACGGTTAACGGACCAACCACCGCTGATGCCCGAAGCCCTGGCCAGAGCGGAGTCGAGTACCAGTTGGTCTTCACCTTCACGCGCCCCTTGCCGTCCACAAGCAGCGGATACAGCGACTCATGAATGGAAAACCTTCTTCGGCCAGCGGCGACAAATGCTCGCGTTCCAGTTCACTGGCCTGACCCACCGTCATGCCTCGGCCAATGATGGTGCGGCTTCGGCTCTCCAGGCAGGCATCCAGAATATGTTCGTTCAACGTGTCTAACGCACTGGCCTCCGGCACGGGCACAAGCCAGTTGCGCCGGAACCAGCCCAACTCGCCTTCCACGCCGCCCTTTTCGTTGCCGCTGGACGGGTTGCAGTACCCGCTCTGATAGCCCCAGTGCGACCGGAACGCTATGATCCGTTCCGTCTCTACACGCTGGTATCCGCGCAGAATCTTCCTTACCACCGAGGTCATGTTGTCGTACCGCAAGGTCTTGAAGACACCTCCAAAGTAGCTGAACGCATGCTCGTGGGCCTCAAGCAACGCTTGCTGCGTAGCGTGAGGATAGGCTCGATGGAAAGCGTCGCCACTGCCCATGCTGCGCATGGCGAAGAACTGCAGCTTGCGCACTTCGCCGCCCAGTATGGCCGTGCCCTCAAACCAGTCCACCTGAGCTTCCTGGCCCAACGTGTAGCTCTGCGGCACGAACACTTCCCGACCGCTCAGCCCCAGCTCTCGCTTCCGCTGCCGCACATAACGCCGTACTGTCGCTTCTCCGACGGGATGATCCGGGTGCTCGCGGCATAGCCGCACCCAGATCCGATGAGCCGTGTGACGCTGCTTGCGTGGCGCCTGAAGGTCCACGGCCAGCATGCCGTCGATCAGGTCCTTGACCGGACCGAGGCGGGGAGCTTCCTTTACAACCGCTTTTCGCTCGGGAGGGATCGCGTTGCCGATCGCTTGCCGCACCATCCGCCGGTGCACGCCATGCTTCCTGGATAATCCCTGGATCGTCTCTCCGGCCGCATACCCCCGCCGGATCACTTCGAAAAGTTCCACCTTGTGCCTCCTGTCCATCCCCGAATCCTTACATCCGGGCTTGTACAGGTGGGCCAAATTAGATGAGCGAAGTGGGCCAATTTAGATGAGCGAACTCATTTCTGGCCGCTGTGACCCTCTGCCCGTGACAAGGCAATGGAACGCTCCTCCTACAAACAATAGTCGCCCCCTCTGGGGCGGAGTTTACATCGTCGCATTGCACTGCAATTGATAAAGGCTTGCGAGGCAGTGGAGAACCATGTGCCGTAATTAGCGCAAAGGTTCAAATCCCCGTATGCAATCGTTGCGCCTGATTTCAGTGAGTGACGAATTATGCAATCACCGAATGAAAACCGCAAAGGTGGGTACGTCATACGGTTCATTTCTCTGAAACAGGTCTCTTCCGGGATCCAGTCTAGCCCGCACATGGGCACTTTTAGAAAGCTAACGAGCAAATGGAACCCATGACGGGTGTTCCCAAGAGAGACGTCACGGGGTTCCCAATCAGGTTCGAGGACTCATGCCCGAAACGTCAGTAGAACGTTCATTCTCCGCCAGGAGACCGAGGCGCAACGGCAAGAGCGATTTCACTTCCATAGGGCTACTTAGAGATTATCCTTAAATAGTGTCAACCTTGGTTCTTGCTGACAAACGGCGCGTATTGAGAGGTGCAAGTTGGGCGAAGATACATTCCAGGATGCCTCAGATCAAGTCATGGACTATCTCAGATGCGTTTTGGGCGAAGGTTGAGCCATTGATTCCTGTCCCACAGCGGTCAACGAATCGCGTTTATCTTCGCAAGCTTATCTTCGCAAGCCTTGTGGCGGCCGCAAGCCGATGCCGCCGCGCCGGATCTTCTCCGCCATCGTTTATGTGTTGCGGACCGGCTGCCAGTGGAAGGCTCTTCCGTGTGAGTTTGGCAGCGCCAGTGCTGTCCATTTGCACTTTCAGAAGTGGCAGCGAGCAGGGTTCTTTCTTCGTCTGTGGCAAGCCGGACTGGCCGAATACGACGAGATGGAAGCCATTGCATGGAATTGGCAGAGTATCGACGGTGCGATGCACAAAGCGCCGCTTGCGACTGAATGCGTGGGCTCCAACCCCACGGATCGGGGAAAAAAATGGGCGCAAACGAAGTTTGTTGGTCGACGGGATTGGCGTCCCGCTCTCGCTCGTCGCCAGCGGCGCCAACACGCATGACGTAAAACTGCTTGAGGTCACGCTGGACCGGATCGTGATCGGGATGCCGGGCCGCGCGGGGCAGTACAATCTCTGCGCCGGGGATGCCGGGCCGCGCGGGGCAGTACAATCTCTGCGCCGCCGCGGGCTACAAGGGTGCGCCTGCATCGTAAGCGTCCGAAGTTCCCATCTGGACGGGACGCGGCGTATGCCTGAACGATAAGTACATGAACTATGCAGGTGGAAAGCGGGCGGCGCGGCGGCCGCGGGTTTACCGGTCGGTGGCGGAGAAGCGGCGGATTGTGGAGTTGACCTTCTCGCCTGGAGCGAGTGTTTCGCTGGTGGCGCAAGCCGAGGGTGTGAACTCCCATCAGGTTTTCGATTGGCGGCGAGCTTATCGCAACGGCAAGCTGGCGGCAGGTGAGCAGGAGCCCTGCAAGCTGTTGCCGGTGATCATGTCCGCTTCGGACGCCGGGAACGACGCGGGAGTTACTGCTGAGGAGAGCATCGGCGCAATCGATGCTGGCCGGGCGCAGCGGACTGCTGCATCCTCAGCGCACGCACAGATCGCGACCAGCTCGATCCACATCGAGTTACCAGGCCGAGCAACGATCCGGGTCGAAAACGGTGTAAATGCGGCGCTGCTGCGAGCCGTGCTGGAGAGTTTGCGGCCGTGATGGAACTGCGCACCGGCACGAAGATATGGCTTGCTGCCGGCGTAACAGACATGCGGCGCGGCGTGCGACATGAAGCTGTTTCAACGATTGTTCAAACATGGATACATCATGAAGTGAACCTGCGGTTCCGTCCGCAGTAGCCTATCGGCACCGGCGTGATTGGCAACGA
>JBEKPF010000185.1:0-11285 GCA_049521035.1 Occallatibacter sp.
AATGTCAACGACGTGCCGTAGACCATCGTCCCGCTGTACGGGGGCGCAAGCGTTAAGGTATTGATGCTCGTTGAAATAGAGGGACTGTTGCCGCTGCCTGATTCTGTGACATATACCTGCAGATTCGGCCCTTGAAAGATCACAGGGCTCGGTGCCTGCCATCCCAAAGGTGGGCATCCCGCTCCACTGGCTGTCATGTAGTAGATTGGATTTCCAGACAACGGCACCGGTGCACCACCCGCTGTGGGGGTAAAGGTGAAATTCGAAAACTCGTATTGAGTGCCGGCGACCGAATACTGGCCACAAATGTATGGGGTCGTTGTCTTCTGGTACGAAACCGTCCCGAGTCCGGTGGTCGGCAAGGAGCCACCTGCTGTCGAGCTAACCATCTGATTCAACACCGAGGATGTTGAGCCAGAATCGTTCGAGTCGCCGCCGTAGACCGCTGTAATGGAATGAGCGCCCGCTGCCAGCGAGGATGTACTAAACGTGGCCACACCACCCTCACCCGCCTGTGGAGACGCGCCGGTCGCGATATACGGGCCCGCGCTGGCGCTTGCTTCCACCTGAACATCTGCCATTTCGAGCGATACCCCATTCTCAATTGTGTTACCACCCCCGATCACAAAGCGCAGGGATGTATCCGCTTGCGACGAAGTCGTCAGGATGCATCTTGACCAACTCGCGGTCACAGCACAATTAGTGTTCGTGCCCCATGCCCAGGATGGGTCCCATATGAAAAGGTAGGTATTCAGAGTGCCCGAGGGCACCTTTAGCCAAACAGAAAATGTATAAGTAGTAGAGGCGGTCAATCCTCCTTGCACAACGGATATGTAAGAGTCATTGGCTGCTGTATTCGTGAGGATTCCCGCAGTTGTTCCACCGAAGGGATCGGCATATCCGCTTGGTGTAAACGATCCAGCGTTCGGTCCCCATGCCACTCCCAAATTAGAGGAATTGGGCATTAAATTCGTCGTGCTGACCGTCGAGACTGTTCCGGTGCCGACGCTTCCGCCGCCGTCCTCGAACCTGACCGTCCCGGTCGGCGTTACCCCGCCTGTGTTCACCAAGCTTGAAAACGTAACAGATTGCCCAGATGTCGTTGGATTGGTATTCGAGCTCACTTGTGAGACAGTCACGGCATCATTAACAACCACGCTTTGGGTAACTTGTGGCGCGGCGGCATAGTTGGAATTGCCTGCCTGGTTCGCGGCAATCACGCAGGTTCCGGTGCCGGTAATCGTCAACGTACTGCCTGAGACCGAACATGGACCGGAAGACCAGCTAAAACTCACCGCCAGCCCCGAGCTGGTGGAAGCGGACAGAGCGATCGGCGAAACGCCATCCCTCACCGGAGACGAAGGGGCTGTGAAGGCGATGGCTTGCGATGCCTGGGTGACAGTCAGCGTGCCGGTTCCGGAGGCTAATGCAAAATCAGCGTTCCCGTTGTAGGTGCCAGTGACCGTGTAACTGCCAGCTGCAAATCCGCCGCCGTAACAGGCGCTCTGGCTGCCATTGCTCAGCGTAATTGTGCCCCAGGTACCGGCATTGGGCGATGACACCGTTACCGTACCCGTCGGAGTGCCCACCGAGCTCGACACCGTAATTGTGAAACAGGTCGATGCCCCATACGCTACTGACGCCGAGTTTACAGTCACCGTGGGAGTTGCATAGTTAACCGTCTGATTCAGTGCAGGGGAGGTTGAAGCTGAATCGTTGGAGTCTCCGCCATAAACTGCTGTGATGGAATTGGAAACCGGTGCAAGTGAACTTGTGCTAAAAGATGCAATTCCGCCGTACCCGCTCTGAGCCGATGCCTGAGTTTCTACGTACGGCCCTTCCGACGACAATGCCTCGAGCTGCGCACCCCACGCATAAACTGTGTCATTTGGGTTGCTGGTGTCTACAAATTGGAACCCTCGTGACCCGTCGCTACAATTAACAACGCTTGAGCTTATCGAAGAGAATGTGACGGAATATCTCTGCCACGAAGTCGTCAACGTCACTCCAGGCCATCCACTGCAGTCATTGAGTGCGATACCTACACTTTCTCCACCAGTGGCGCCGCGCAGCCATAGGCTCGCGGTATACGTTTGGCCCGCCGTCAGTCCAGAAGTGCTGTTAACCAAAGCACCCCAGGCACCAGACCCTCCGCAGGAGAATGAGCTAGGCAACAAGATTGCCGTTGCCGTCGAAGTCCCGTCCGGTGCAGTCACTGCAGACGTGTTGGTGGTTATATTGCCGCCACCGCAGTATCCATACCACGAAGTGCCTCCAATTTGTTCTGAATACGGAATTAGATTCGTGGTGCTGACCGTACTGACGCTTCCGGTGCCGATACTCACGCCGCCGTCTTCGAACGTGACCGTCCCGGTAGGAGTTCCCCCGCCTGTGTTCACCAAGCTTGAAAAGGTAACAGACTGCCCAAATGTCGTTGGATTCGTATTCGAGCTCACCTGTGATACGGTCGCAGCTGCATTGACAACAACGGTCTGGGTAACCTGCGGCGCGGCGTTGTAGTTGGAGTTGCCTGCCTGGTTTGCGGCAACCACGCACGTTCCGGCACCGGTAAACGTCAATGTGTTGCCCGAGACAGAGCATGGACCGGAGGACCAACTAAAACTCACGCCCAATCCCGAGCTGGCCGAAGCGGAAAGAACGATGGGAGAAACACCATATGTCACCGGCGACGAGGGCGCGGTAAACGATATCGTTTGCGACGCCGCGCCGATCGTTTCAGTGGTCGAAGAGAGAGAAATCCCATTGTAGTTGCCGTCGCCTGAGTAAGTACCTGTGATGCTGTAACTTCCGACCCCTAAGCCATTAAATCCAGTGAGGGATGCGCTTCCGCCTGACAACGCAGGCGAAGCCCAGAAATTCCCGCTCCAGTAAATCGACGCACTTCCAGTGGGAGTCGTGCCTTGGCCGACCGCACTCAACGAGGCCGTACATGTCGCGGTCTGCGTCGCACCGTTTTGATATGTTACCGGGTTCGGTGAGCACGTAATACCTCCACTCGGCGTCGCTTTGTTGATCGTGAACGTAGTACTCGCGGAAACAGAGTTGTTGTTTGAATCGCCGCTGTACTGAGCGCAAACGGTGATGATTGTGGGCGAAAATCCCGCCCAATTCCCCACGCTTGTCGATAAGCCCCAACCGGAGACCCATGTACCTGGTGTGCAGCCGCCTCCTCCCGTGTAACCCCAACTTAATGACCCTGTTGGGCTCGATCCGCCTGAAAGGTACGGCGTACAATTTACGTTCACAGAACCATACGTTGCCGTAGAGGGCGAGCAGGATACGGACAGGCCGGGTGTCGCCTTGTTGACTGTGAAGCTAAGAGCGGGGGATGTTGCCGAAGGAAGACCATTGGAGCTGCTGTACGCTGCAGTAATCGAATGAGAACCAACCGCAAGTGACGCTATGGAGTAGCTCGCAACTTTATTACTCATCGTCGCCGATCCCAACGTCGTCGACCCGTCGCTAAAAGTAACTGTGCCGGCCGCATTTGGGAACTGCTCCGTCGCCGTGAACTGCACGCTACTTCCGTATACGCTTGGGTTCGGGTTGGCGCTAACCGTGATGGCATTCGTTGTGGCTGATCCTCCACCGCTTAGGGCAGGAGTGACGAAGATGTAAAACCCTGTCTCGGTCAATATGTAAGGAATAGGTCCTTGCCAACCTAAATTTTGCGGACACCAACTGTTCGGGCTGGGAACAGATAAGTAATCAATGCTTCCAGACAGCGACTGGCCGTTGTACGCAAAATTGCTAAATGTGTATTGCGTTATTTGCTGGGAGGCCGCGGGAGGCTGGCTGACTGGGCATGTATTGTTAGTAGAAACGGTCTCTGTGTATGTGAGCGTGCCGGAACCGGCGGGAATGCTGTAGTTCGTCGTCTGCGCGAGTGCATTCCAAGCCCCACATCCCGTGAGAATGATGAAGAGAGACGCCCGAACCGACTTCCCGATCATGCGCACCATAACGATTCCTCTTTCAATTCGCTCCAAGCATTACCGCGCCGCTGGACAACTTCGAACGCCGCCTGTCATTGGCTTTGTTCTGAACCTGTTATGAGCACAGTCGCCGATCCGGGAGTTGGGGGTGCTACTGAAACATCCATCTCATTGATGAGCCTGAGTCGTTTATCAAACCCACGCTTCAGTGTCACGCCGCTGTTGCCGTAAATGAAGGCCTGCAACGTTCCGAAGGCTGTATAGGGCGGAGTCGATGACGATGGCACATCGGCGGTTGACAGTCCCTGGCAAGTTGCAATGCCCGATATCTGCGCAGCAAATAGTGACTGAGGATATGTCGCGCCACTCAGGCTACTCGTCACCGTCTGCAATCTACCTGCCGCGTCAAAACAATTGGTTAACGTGATCGGGTTGCTGGCGCTACCATTCGTCATCGAAGTCAAATTACTCGCGAGATCGAAGCTGTAATTAAGTTGGTAGCGATTTGATGTTGCGCAATTTGAGGGTGTGCATTGCTGCTCAAGGGTCGCACGCCCCAATGCATCGTAGTTGAGAATTGATTGCAATGTAAGGTAGCTGCCGCTGGTGTTAAAAATGCCAGTGCATGCGGATGACGACTGCCGTTGCGACCATTGATTGGCAAGCCTCCCTTTCGGGTATCCGCCGGAACCTGCGACACTATTCGTGTCGTATGCATAGCAGGAAACTGGGGTATTCGTCGGGTCGTTTGTGTAGGTCTTAGCGGTTAGCCTGTTGTCAACGTCGTAGAAATAAGCTGTTGTAATCCCTCGGGCATTTGTCTTGCTCTGTACATTTCCATCCAGATCATATGTGTATCCGATGGTTCCCGTTTCTGGATTGGTTGCGGAGAGAAGTTGAGACAGGCCGTCGTAGCTGAAACTTCTCGGCCTCCACGCGGCGGGTGCCGAAGCACAGCTTGTCAGCAGAGTCGTCGATGTTCCCTTCTGAACTGCACACAAAAGGTCATCAAGGACGTTGTAGCTATAGTCTGTTTCTAGAGAGGGAACCTGGCTAGTCCCGTTGGGTTCGATGACATGAATTAGTCGGCCAAGCCCATCCGAAGAGCGTTGCCAATCGTTCATATTTTCGTCTGCAAAATCGACCCAGGTACCACCAGGAGTGCCGATCTGGGGATTGCAATTAGATTGCGTAGGCGTTGATTTCGTATTGTCGTAGCACCACTGCTGAGTCGAAACTCCGTCCGCATCGGTCTGCTGAATCTTTCTTCCAAGTGCATCGTACCTGAGAGTCGTCAGTCCGTAGGTATCGGTTAAGCGATACGGATTCGATTGCTGAAAGACATTTCCCATGCCGTCGTAACTCGTTGTTGTGTAGTCCGTACCGTAGGGGTCAGACTGCAGCTCAGTTCCAATCGAGTGTCCCATTCCGTCCGAATAAGCTGCTGTGACTTTCTGCGTTCCGCCCGAGTTCATCAAGGTTGTGGTTTGTACGTTCGGAGTGCCCCACGCACCTGGGGTGTACTTTCCGTCGTTGTAAGTGAACGAGGTAGTCGGACTTCCCGCAGCAGACGGGCCAACTATGCTTGTAAGTCTTCCAAACGGGTCGGGCGTTCCGGAGGGCAGGAGGTAAGAGTAAGTTGTCACTTGCGAATTCTCGTCCGTCGAAGTCGCGAGTTGACCCATCATCCAGTTGTAGGTAAATGTCTTGCTGAGAGAGACGTTGCTTGGAGGAGTTGGATACGTAATGCTTGTCAGGTAAGTGTTTGAGTTTTGGCTGTTTGGGGGGCTTCCACCCAAGGAGGAATAATTATCCAAAAACGAATATGTCGTTGTTTGTTGTGTTGTGCCCGCAGGAAGCAAGTCGGAGCACGCAGTGTTGCCACATGGAGCGGCCTTTGTGAGCGGTTGACCAGTGATGTCGTAGGTGTATGTGACCGTCGGCCCACTGCACGATGCCGACGCCGTAGCCGGGACCGGATTGCATCTCGTAACCGAAGTAAGATTTGCGCGTGGCGGTTGCCCGGTTGAAGAGGTTCCATAGTTGGAATCATGATTCGTGAAGGTTACCGGCGGACTAGACGGGATGGATGCGTCATACCCCAGTTTCGTCTCCGCTTGGATCGCTCCGGACCCGTTTTCTACGACTACGCTTGAGATTTGTGGCGGTAGGGCTAGCGGATACTGATCTGATGCACTGGTATAAGCGGGGTACGAAGCAAAATTTGCGGGAAACTTCTGTGGAGGCGCGTAGTTGTAAATTGTCTTCTTCAAAGGCGTTCTTGAGGAACGCGTTCCCGGAGACGGGGGATTGGTCGTAGCCGGAATCGGCAGAGGCCCTGTACCAAAATCGTATTCATCTTGCTCCTGGAGGTACACCAACGAGGGGGTTGATCCCGCTCCGCCCAGGCCCGTTACATAGGTGTATACCGTTCCGGAAGTCTGACCAGTGGCATTGATGGTCGTTGTTTCGCTTTCCATATCAAACTGATCAAGCCAGGTCTTCGATACCGTCTTCAGAGGCGTCCCCGTTGGCACTGTCTCTTTTGGAGTTTGTCCCCAGTCGTAGTATGCGATTGAGCTTTCCAGGGGAATCTGAGCGGCCAGAGCGCTCGTTGCGAACGGCTGTGGCGGAACAAAGTACGGAAGATAGGTGTAGAGCGTTGCGTTCGTTGTTCCCGTAATGTTGTCCGTTGTGGTTACCGTTGCGGTTTTTTGATTCCAGGTGCTGATAACGCCGTCGACGACATTCCATGATGTGTTAAATGCGAAGTATTGTGTTTGCGCAATGGTCGTACCATCAAAACTGACAGTTCTGGAATACAAAACAGGGGCTTGGTAGAGCGAAGAGCAACCATAGGGAACAAGCTCGTAAGTATAGGAATTATTCTCGATGCTTTCTACCATCGCTCCGCCCCACTGGGCCAGCTCGTTTTGCACGGAGCTTAATTGCCATTTGTAACTTACCCAGCCACCATCGGGATAGGTGATTTGACTTAGCTGACCGTAAACAGGGTCATATTGGAATTTGTACGATTCCCCATTCGGAAGCGTCAGCGACTGCAGAGCCAACCGTGAGCCGCTTACCGTCGTAGGGATGGTACCCGTGCATCCAATCGTGGATGGAGTTGTTGGACTGCCCGTCGAACCTAGAGCAATGGTGTAGTTTACGGGTGTTGTACCCCACACCGCGGTGTATTTGATGTTATTAACCGTGAAGGCTGTAGGTTCATAAAAGGTCTCCGTTGTGGTAGCGGATGTGGGTATGTTGATTTGGGTGGTGGCGGTTATCGTCGGTCCCGGACGGCCAGCAGTGTCGGTGACAGAATTCAGTATGTTTCCATTCCGATCCTCAATTACCGGAGACACCACCGCGTTAGTCATTGTCGATGGGATGCCCCCTGGGAATGAGTACGTTGTGCCGTTCTTATCCATTACCATGAAGCCTCCGCTCACCGGACTTGTACCTGTGAGGTAGGTCGCGGCGGTATTCGGATCCGGTTTCGCTACTACTTGCCCGTCCCCGTTCATGGGTACATAACCCTGAGTTCCGCAAACCTGAGTTACGTTCGAAGCCGTGCTGGAGGTTGCCTGCGCACTCGTGTAGAGGTTGTGCGTAACGCCTGATGAGTCGGTGAATGTCATACCGGACTGGACATTGCACGATGCGAACGTTTGGTACTGATTCGGAGGAGCGGTGTAGCTCCACACCTGGACTGTCGCATACGGCATCCCTTCTGCAGACCACCCATCAACTACCGACCCCGGTTGCGTCCAATAGGCATCCCAAACCGGTACATTGCTGGTAGTGAAATTCAGCGGATTGACCGTCGCGGAATTGTAGGTCCAAGCATACGGAAGGGTGATTCCGCGGCTCTTCGCCACCGGAAATGAGATCTTGAAGCTGATTGAGCCGTTCGAAAAATTAACCGTCTCCCCAAGCAGATGTTGGTAATTGTGACCTACGCCGGCAATCGGAGTCTGAGTCTGGTCGTTCACGCTATTCATCTGCGGGGTCTGAGGAATCGACTGCGCCTCAGACTTGCACAAATGAATTATTGTGCCCAGCGCGCCTGCAAACACCGCAAGGCAGAGCCGCGCGCTCTGACAAATACGAAAATGGAACATAGTCAAGTCTCCGTTCAACGGTAATAAAGAGCTGATCTAAGCTGAAGTCGAGAGGTCAAGGGAGCTGAAGGATACTGGCAGACAAGCCCTGATTGAATTTAGGGGCGCCGAGGTTGATGGTGTTCACCGCGGTTCCATTGCTCAGGATCTGGAGCGTTTGCGGTAGCAGGATGGTCGGTGTTTTTTTGCCAGCTCGTGAAGAGAATCGTTGCATTACCGTGGAGCGATGCATTCGTCGGGTTCGGGAACTGGAAGTTTACCGGTGACGGAAGGCCTGTGTTCATATCGAAGCACCATTTCTGCTCTGTCATTGGCGTGACGTTCGATTTTAGGTCGACGTTGAACAGCAACGGAAGAAATGGACAATTCAGCTTCACGCGTCGAGCCTTTCGACAGATAGATGGTTATGAGTGAGATGGCCTCACTCGGCGACTCACTACAGCAAACGCAAATCGAGCATCAGGAATTGCACCGTAAGTTTTTCATGTATCCGAAACCTGTCAAGTAACTAAAGTTCATCAACTTAAGAGTTGACTTGATTGTTGCTTAGATGATTGAAGAGTTGGTTTTTCCGAATGTGACGTTGCGTCGCAGCAATGATCGCGTTGCAACAAATGATGGGTAGAAAGCAATGCATGCCTACTTTCCAATAACATTTAACGAGGCAAGAGGATGTTGCGAGTCCAGGACGTCTTGGAGGTTGTCCCTTTTCTGACCTGAATTCTGCGTGTTCGACATTGGCGAGTCAAGGAAAAACCCACTTCGATGTGATCGGGACCACGAAGCAATGTGATCGCGGTTAAAAAGTAACTTCTCTTGTTTATTCTTTTGATAATAATAGCTCGTAAAAAACGATCGACTTTCGAGAAGTTATGAGGAGATACGTCGGCGGAATAAAGCTAGCCGCGAAGAGGTGTCGGCAAAGACGTGGACGATTGTCTTTCTAGTCGAAGGTTGCGGTGATCAGGAGCGTGATATTCCGTCGCTCGCGCATTGCAGCTTCTTTCGAGCATTCGTGGACAGAATCGCCGGCAGCGATGAGGCCCACTTGATAGGCTGTTTGGTAGGGGGACGCCTGTGTTGGAGTACCTTGACGTCTGAGTGGTTGTTGAGATCCCATTTACGGTCCAAGGAGAACCCTATTGCAAGCCGTATTCACCTTGTGGATGATGTGAGACGGCGAACAGTTTTAGAGGCATACTGAAATTGCTCGGGCGCTCTTCCGCTATTTCAGTATGCTTCGACCAACCCAGCACGAGGCAATTCCCCCGTGCGCGTTGCGTGCGCCGCGTTGGATGAAAACAATCGCTACCGAAAGCTCCGAGAGCATTTCGGCACCGTATTCAATGATGAATCGTTCGAGCCGCTATTCCCTTTGCGCGGCCAACCTGCCGCGACTCCTTGGCGCCTGGCGCTCGTAACAGTCCTGCAATTTGCCGAGAGCCTGTCCGACAGAGAAGCTGCAGAGGCAGTACGTGCGCGTATTGATTGGAAGTATTTACTTGGCCTGGAACTGACCGATCCGGGGTTCGACTATTCGATCTTGTTCAGGTTCCTGGACCGGCTGATTGACGGCAATGCAGAGATGTTGATCCTTAGTCAGATATTGGACAAGAGCCGGACACTCGGCTTGATAGGTAAGCGTAGCGACATGCGGACGGATGCCACGCACGTCATAGCGTCCGTCCGCAACATGAACCGGAACGAACTGGTCGGAGAGACTCTGCGTGCAGCCTTGAATGTTCTTGCGACGGTCGATCCGAAGTGGTTGGCGCCAAACGTCGATAGCTCGTGGTATTTGAAGTATGCCAGACGGTTTGAAACAAACCGTTCGCCGCTAACCAAAGAGGCTGTAGTTGCTGCGACTGAAGATATAGGCATGGATGGCATGACGTTGCTTGATAGAATCTGGCAGGACTCAGCGTCGCAGTATATTCGCACCCTGCGAGCCGTCGAGATTCTTCGCCGGCGTTGGGTCGAGCAATTCCGGATGGATAACGGGGTTGTGCGGATGCGACATGCGGGCAACATTCCGCCATCCCCCAGCCGAGTTGATTCACCATATGACCCTGAAGCCCGTTACGGCATCAAGCGCACAATGGAGTGGATCGGTTACAAAGTCCATTTCACAGAAGTCTGCTTGCCGGGCGTGCCGCATTTGATCACAAATGTCGATACCGTGGCCGCGTATTCAGCGGATGCCGAACATCTTGCGCGGGGGCAGGATGTGCTGGCTAAGCACGACCTGCTTCCCGCTCGTCAGTTTGTGGACGGTGCCTATATTGGGACCCAGTTGATTGTCGAAAGCCGCAAGAAGCATGGCATAGAAGTGATCGGCCCCGTGAAGCCGAACAGCCATCACTCGCAGGAGGCGGAAGGCTATGACATCGCTGCATTCCAGATCGACTGGGAGCGGCAATCCGCGACTTGTCCACAGGGAAGGGAAAGTACCGGATGGTGGCAGAACACGAGCAAGACGGGACGCGTGACCATAGCGACGAAGTTCTCTCGCACAGATTGTAAGAACTGTCCCGTGAACCGGCTCTGCACAAAAAACGGCGATAAGAACTCAAGGAAGCTGACCATGTTACCACGCGCAGAGCACGAATTACTCTCTGCCATGCGAGTCGAGCAGCGAACTCCACAATGGAAGAAGAAATACAACATGCGGGCTGGCATCGAAGGTACCATCTCTCAGGGCGTGCGTGCAGTGGGACTTCGACGATCTCGATATCGAGGTCACGCAAAGACACATCTTCAGAATGTGGCCATTGCCTGCGCCATCAACCTTCAGCGATTAACCGATCACTGGAACGGGGTTCAGGCCGCACAGACCCGAACCTCTGCTTTCGCCCGACTGGGACAATGGGCGATATAACACAATTCGCCACCGGTATCCAAAACGGCACTAATCCCCATCGCATGACCGTCAACTCCATTTTGCCAATGTCTTCGATGAGTCGGACCACGGGCTGCATTGTCTGGAGTGCGACGTTGTACGAAGGCGCGAGGTAGGAGTCACCCGAGCGCAAGCAAGCTCTGCCTGCTTCTCAGAGTGTTTGCTGGAATCAAGCTGCTGCGATGACCCAAAACCCGAAAACTAAGCCGTTTTGAAGTTGAGAGTTCGTGGCCTCCGTGGTTCTCTGAAGAGGGAGAGGAGAGCCGGGATATGGCGAGGAAGGGACACACGGAAGAGGAGATT